>NZ_NOVQ01000009.1:0-667533 GCF_008042215.1 Corynebacterium sp. LK14 | reverse complement strand
TCGTATCGAATTCAACTGCTTCTATGAAGCACTTTCCTTCGAACGGCTGGAGTTCACATCCTAGTCAACATGTTTAGAACTTGTCAACCCGGTGTTAATCTCCGTGTCATCCGCTTGCCGCGGCGACTCGAATTAATATACGCACGGCTACAACACTTGACAAATCGCCTGCTTAAAAGCGAAAACCGCCCACCGATGGTGGACGGTTTTCAACGCACGCTGTGAAGGGGTTGTTCAACTCCTCTTAACGAGCGCTACGCAAGACGAGCGCCAGCGAAGTTCTTCTTTCCGCGGCGCAGCACCAACCAAGCACCGTGCAGCAGGTCTTCCGAGGATGGCTCCCAGTCTTCCGACTCAACGCGCTGGTTGTTGATGTATGCGCCGCCTTCCTTGATGGTGCGGCGTGCAGCACCCTTGGAATCTGCCAAGCCAGAGGCAACAAGCAAGTCAACGGCAGTACGCGGCTCGCCCTCACCAATCTCTGCAACGGTGGTTTCAGAGAGTGCACCTGCCAGAGTCTTCTCATCCAGGTCGCTCAGCTCGGCCTTGCCGAACAACGCTTGTGCCGCAAGCTCCACAGCCTTGGTGGCGTCTTCGCCATGGACGAGGTTCGTCATCTCCTGCGCCAAGCGGCGTTGAGCAGCGCGCTTGAATGGCTCTTCGGCCACGGCCTTCTCGTATTCTGCGATCTCCTCCTGGGTGAGGAAGGTAAACCAACGCAGGTAATCGATGACCACAGTATCGCCTGCATTAAGGAAGTACTGGTACCAAGAGTAAGCAGAGGTCTTCTCCGGATCCAGCCAGAGCTTGCCGCCACCGGTGGACTTACCGAACTTCTGGCCCGATGCATCAGTTACCAAAGGCACGGTCAGTGCATGAACCTTGGCGTTATCCATACGACGGTTCAAATCAACACCGGAGACAATGTTGCCCCACTGATCGCCACCGCCAATTTGCAGCACACAGTCGTATTCGCGGTGCAGGTGAACGTAGTCATTCGACTGCAGAAGCATGTACGAGAACTCCGTGTAAGAGATGCCGTCAGACTCAAGGCGACGCTTCACGGTGTCGCGGTCCAACATTGTGTTGAGGGAGAAGTTCTTTCCCACGTCGCGCAGGAACTCAATGACGGACATGTTCATGGTCCAATCCGCGTTGTTGACCATGATCGCAGGGTTGTCGCCCTCAAAGTCTACGAAGCGGCGCAGCTGCTTCTGGATTGCCTGCAGATTCTGTTCAATGGTCTCCATGCTGAGCATGGAACGCTCCCCCACGTCTCGAGGGTCACCAATGGTGCCCGTGGCACCGCCGGCCACAGTGATCGGACGGTGGCCGAATTGCTGGAAACGGCGCAGCATGATCATCGGCACCAGGTGGCCCGCATGCAGTGAGTCGCCAGTTGGGTCGAATCCGCAGTACAGCGTGATGGGCTTCTCGCACTCGTCACGCAGAGCCTCGAGATCGGTGGACTGGTTAATGAGGCCGCGCCAAGACAGCTCATCGATGATATTCATAAAAGACTTTCTTGATTAGAAGGTTGTGCTCGAAGAACACGAACCACGTGCAACTTGTACTAGGACTTGCCGCAAAGCTGCGGCTTTGAAAATTAGGACTCGTGTGCGGAGTACGGAGGCCAAGCCTGCGCATGGTCAACGAGCATCACTGGGATTCCGTCCTCAATGGGATAGGCCACGCCTAGACGCTCATTGACCAGAACTTCTTTGTCCTCGATATAGGTCAACGGGCCCTTGTCTTGTGGGCAGACCAAAATCTCTAGCAGTTGTGGATCAAGACTCATGGCGTTCATCCTACATCTCCGCACTACAGAGGGCGGCGTCGGCCCGCGAATACCTCGGAGGTAACTAACAAACAAAGAAAAGCCGACCATCCCCGAAGATTTCGAGATGGCCGGCAAGGTTAAGGCTAGTTGGCCGGAATAACCGGGGTCTGAGCCCACGCGCGGGACTGCGCGGAAAGCTCGTCCACGCGCTGACGTTGTTCGGCAACGCGCACTCCGGCGGTTCCGCCCTTGGTCGAGCGGGAGGCCACAGCACCGTCAATGGTGAGGACTTCACGCACGGCAGGCAGCAGGCGCTTGTCGACGCCGGCGAGTTCCTCGTCGGTGAGATCCACCAGATCCACTCCCCGCTTCTCTGCAATTTGAACGCAGGCACCGGATGCTTCGTGCGCCTCTCGGAACGGCACACCTTGGCGCACCATCCACTCAGCTAGATCGGTAGCCAGCGTGAAGCCACGCGGAGCAAGTTCACGCATGCGGTCTTCGTGGAAGACAAGGGTGGAGACCAGACCGGTCATAGCGGGCAGCAGGAGGTTGAGCTGGGCCACCGAATCGACGATGGGCTCCTTGTCCTCTTGCAGATCGCGGTTGTAGGCCAAAGGCTGTGCCTTCAACGTCGCAAGCAGACCGGATAGGTTGCCGATGAGACGGCCCGTCTTGCCACGGGTCAGCTCGGCGACGTCGGGATTTTTCTTCTGCGGCATGATGGATGAACCGGTTGACCATGCGTCATCCAAGGTGACGTAGCCGTATTCCGGCGTGCACCAATAGATGATTTCCTCGGCCAGGCGCGACATGTCCACCGAGATTTGAGCCAACACGAAGGCGGTCTCAGAAGCGAAGTCACGAGAAGCAGTACCGTCCAAAGAGTTCTCTGCGGAGGAATCGAAGCCGAGTTCCTCTGCGATCGCCTCTGGATCCAGGTGCAGCGAGGAACCAGCGAGGGCGCCCGAGCCATACGGGGAAACCGCAAGGCGCTTGTCTAGGTCGCGGATGCGATCGACGTCGCGAAGCAGCGGCTGGGCATGTGCCAGCAACTGGTGCGCGAGAAGAATCGGCTGCGCGGCCTGCGAGTGCGTCTTGCCCGGCATGATGGCATCCGGGTGAGCAGCCGCCTGCTTGGACAGCGCGTCAACCAGGTCGGTGACCTGAATAGCGATGTCGCGAACTGCGTCACGCACCCACATCCGGAACAACGTAGCCACTTGGTCGTTTCGGGAACGACCAGCACGCAGACGTCCGCCTACCTCTGGGCCAACAATGTCAATGAGCCCGCGCTCCATGGCGCCGTGCACATCCTCGTCGGTCGGTAGCGGGCCGAACTCTCCGGAGGCCACCTTCTCCCCCAGCTCGGTCAAGCCGGAAAGCATGGTCTCACGGTCGGCGTCGGAAAGCAGCCCTGCTTTATGCAGAACCTTGGCGTGCGCCTTGGATGCTAGGACGTCGTAAGGTGCCAGCACCCAGTCGAAGTGAGTGGACACGGACAGGGCAAACATCGCCTCGGAAGGGCCGCCGGAGAAGCGGCCACCCCACAGTGCGCCCTCGTTGGTCTTGTGCATTTTTACTTTCCGGTTGGGAAACCGCCGTCGCGGTCACGCTGGTTAGAAATCTGGGTGGACAGGCCGTGCAGCTGGACAAAGCCCTTGGCTGCAGTCTGGTCGAAGGAATCGCCTGTGTCGTAGGTTGCCAGATCGAAGGAGTACAGCGACTGGCCAGAGCGGCGACCGTTTACGGTAGCGGTGCCTGCGTGCAGAACCATGCGGATATCGCCCGAGACGTTCTCCTGGGAGGACTCGACGAATGCATCCAAGGAGCGCTTCAGCGGGGAGTACCACAGACCGTCATAGACCTCCTCGGCCCAGCGAGCGTCAGTCAGACGCTTGTAACGCGCCAGCTCGCGCTCGACGGTGACGTCTTCCAGAGCCTCGTGTGCCTTGATGAGAACGATTGCACCTGGGGCCTCATAGACCTCGCGGGACTTAATACCGACCAGGCGGTCCTCGACCATGTCCAAACGGCCGATACCCTGTGCACCTGCGCGGCGGTTGAGCTCCTCGATTGCCTGCAGGACGGTGACCGGCTTGCCGTCGATAGCTACTGGCTTGCCCTTCTCGAAGGAGATGACAACCTCATCCGGAGCGTTACCCAGTGCTGGGTCCTCGGTGTAGGCGTAGAGGTCCTTTGTCGTCGGGTTCCACAGATCCTCCAGGAAACCGGTCTCCACTGCGCGGCCCCATACGTTCTGGTCGATGGAGAATGGCGAGGATGCGGACTGCTCGATTGGCAGGTTGATTTCCTCAGCGAAGGCGATGGCCTTGTCACGGGTCCATGCGTAGTCACGTGCAGGAGCAATGATTTCCAGGGAAGGATCGAGAGCACGGAAGGAAACCTCAAAGCGGACCTGATCGTTGCCCTTACCGGTGCAGCCGTGGGAAACGTGGGTTCCGCCATGCTCCTGAGCAGCCTTGACCAGGTGCTTGGTGATGAGCGGGCGGGAGATTGCAGATACCAGCGGGTACTGCTTCATGTACATACCGTTTGCCTTGATGGTCGGCAGGCAGTACTCCTCGGCAAACTCGTCCTTTGCGTCGATGACGATCGACTCAACCGCACCACAATCGAGTGCACGCTGGCGTACGGACTCCATGTCCTCGCCGCCCTGACCGAGGTCAAGGGAGACGGCGACAACGTCGCCACCGGTCATCTTGGACAGGTACGGAATGGCGACGGACGTATCCAGTCCGCCAGAGTAAGCGAGCACTACGCGTGCAGTCATGATGAATCTCCTTGAGGGTTACTCGTCCGAATTGCTTCGTCCGAGTGATTCTGTAGATTTCTGTGGGTTTTACAGATTTCTGTGGGTTTTACTGAAGTAGAATTAATATTATACGACTAACCCTATAAAACTTAAATGGCGCGGGAAGTAAGCTTTAAGGCCAGCTCTTCCCCGGTTGTTCCTTCGCGTGCGAGAACAAAGATAGTGTCGTCACCAGCGATACAGCCAACGACGTCGCTAAGCCCAACGCGATCAATGAACGAAGCGAGGTACTGTGCGGCACCGGCCGGAGTACGCAGCATTGCGATATTTCCGGAGTGATCGTGGGAAACAACCAGTTCTTCAAGCATACGGCGCAGTTTCTCGCGCGGACCGTTCACTTGGTCTTCGAACTGCTCGAGCTCGCCGCCGACCATATAGAAGGAGCGGCCGCTATCGCGCTTAACCTTCTTCGCACCTAGCTCGTCCAGGTCGCGGGACAACGTTGCCTGCGTGATGTTGATTCCTTCATCGAGGAGCAGCTCAGAAAGCTGTACCTGACTAGTCACCCTGGTGCGGTCCAAGATCTCCAGGATCTTGGCCTGGCGAGCATTGCGAGTGGTTGGTGTCGTGGTCATGTCTTAAGCGTTCTCCTTGTTATAAGCGAGTAGCCACACGAGCAAAGCCTTCTGCGCATGCAGACGATTCTCCGCCTCGTCAAAGACACGGGACTGCGGGCCATCGATTACCTCGGCGGAAACCTCACTGCCGCGATAAGCCGGCAAGCAGTGCAGGAAAATAGCATCATCCTTAGCCATTGCCATAACGTCGGCATTGACCTGATAAGGAATAAAAGGCGTACGGCGATCGAGCCCGTCAGCCTCCTGCCCCATTGAGACCCAGGTATCCGTGATGACTACGTCCGCGCCGCGCACAGCCTCGAGCGAGTCCGTTACGGTGATGGAGCCACGCTGCCGTGCACGATCGACGAATTCCTGCTGGGGTTGGAATCCCTCCGGCGCGATAATCCCCACTTCCATGCCAGCGGTGGCAAATCCCAGCATGTAGGAGTTAGCCATGTTGTTGTTGCCGTCGCCGAGGTATACCGCCTTGCGGCCCTCAAGCTCGCCGAAGTTCTCACGGCAGGTCAGCAAATCCGCCAGGATCTGGCACGGGTGCAGGTCGTCGGACAAGGCATTCACGATGGGAACCGTGGCGGTCTCAGCCATCTCGAGGAAGTTGTGGTGGTCATACGTGCGCCACACGATTGCTTCCACAAAACGCGAAAGCACTGCCGCGGTGTCCTGGTACGTCTCTCCCTTGCCCATCTGCGTGGACTTGGTCTCGGTAACGATGGCATGTCCGCCCAAGTGGGCAATGCCTGCTTCGAAGGAGAAACGGGTACGCGTTGAAGTCTTATCGAACAAGACGGCCACTGATTTAGGGCCTTCGAGTGGCCGTTCTGAAAATGGTTCGGCCTTCAGCTTGAGGGCGAGGTCAAGGACCTCGGCCTGCTCAGCGGGCGACAAGTCATCATCCGCTAGAAAGTGCCGCACACTCATGCACATACCTCCATTACAGCGAGGAGACGCTCAAGTGCCAAAGCGATCTCCTCGTCACTGATAACCAAAGGCGGGGTCAGACGTACAACGGACTTGTTTGGGGCGTTCAGAATCAGTCCCTGTTTGAGCCCCTCCGCGACGACTTCCTTAGCCACCGGCTTATTTAATACAACACCAAGCATAAGCCCTCGGCCACGTGTGCTGTCTACGAGTCCCGACTTTTCTACGCCTTTTGCCAGTTTTTCGCCCTTGCGGGTGACCTCAGTGAGGAACTCGGAATCGATTTCATCCAGCACGGCGTTCGCTGCGGCGCAGGATACAGGGTTTCCGCCGAAGGTCGTGCCATGGCTGCCGGGCTGGAAGAGATCCTTGGCAGCTCCCCTAGCGATGGTCGCGCCGATAGGAAGGCCAGCGCCCAAACCCTTCGCCATCGTCACGACGTCGGGAAGCACGCCCTCATGCTGGAACGCAAAAAAGTCGCCGGTCCGTGCAACGCCTGTTTGCACCTCGTCAACCATCATGAGGATGCCGTACTCATCGCATAGCTCGCGCACTGCCTTGAGGAAACCGTCCGGAGCCGGAATCACTCCGGTTTCGCCTTGGATGGGCTCCAGAATGATAGCCGCAGTATCTTGTGGATCCTGTTCCACCAAAGTGCGCAGGTAGTCGATGTCGCCGTAGGTGTAGAACTCCACCCCGCCGGGGAATGGCTCGAAGGCCTTGCGCTTACTCGGCTGCCCAGTCATGGCCAAAGAACCCATGGTGCGGCCGTGGAAACCGTGGTGCGCGGCGAGAATCCGGCGGCGGCCGGTCAAGCGTGCGAGCTTGAATGCCGCCTCGTTTGCTTCCGCGCCGGAATTGCAGAAGAAAACGCGGGCATCCCTGTCACCGATGCGTTCAATGAGCTTGCCTGCCGCATTCACCACTGGCTCGCTTGCAAAGAGGTTGGACACGTGGCCAACCTTGGCCACCTGTTCGCTGACTGCCTGCACTACCGCTGGGTGCCCGTACCCCAACGAGTTCACTGCGATGCCAGCGAGCATGTCGATGTAGGTTTTGCCCTCTTCGTCGGTGAGGGTAGCGCCCTTGCCGGATACGAACGCCACCGGCGGGGTTCCGTAGGTGTTGGTGATGACCTGGCCCCACTTCTCTGTTAGGTTACTCATGCGTTGTCGTCCTTCCTGAAGACGGTGCCCGCTGGGTAGTCTTCCCGCTTGTAGTTGTCAGGCAGCACCATCGTTCCGATACCACCCATGGTCAGCAGCTCGAGGAGAACTGCGTGTGCGATGCGTCCGTCAATAACGTGCGCAGCGCTGACTCCCCCGCGGACTGCATTGAGGCACGATTCCATCTTGGGGATCATGCTGCTGTCCAGGCCTGGAAGCAGGGCCTCCAACTGGCCACATTCAATCTTCGACACCAGCGAGTCCCTGCTGGGCCAATCGGTGTAGAGGCCCTCAACGTTGGTGAGGATCACCATGCGCTCTGCACCCACTGCCTTGGCGAGTGCGCCGGCAGCCGTGTCCGCATTGATGTTATAAACCGCGCCGTCTGCGCCTGGCGCAATGGTCGAAACCACCGGGATACGCCCGGATTCGACGATGTCCATCACCGCTGCCGGGTTGACGTCAATGATGTCTCCGACCATGCCGATGTCGGTGAGCTCGCCTTTAATGTCCACCAAGCGCTTGGTGGCGGTGAAAAGGCCGGCATCCTCACCGGAGGTTCCCACTGCATATGGCCCGTGCGAGTTGATGAGATTGACCAATCCGCGGCCGACCTGCCCAAAGAGCACCATGCGCACGACGTCCATAACCTCAGGCGTCGTAACGCGGAAGCCGCCCTTAAATTCGCCTTCGATGCCGAGTTTGCCGAGCATTTCATTAATCTGTGGGCCGCCACCGTGGACAACGATGGGCTTTGCGCCAACCGTACGCAGGAAGACCATGTCGGCCGCAAACGCCGCCTTGAGTCGGTCATCCACCATGGCGTTGCCGCCGTACTTGATCACCACGACCTTGTCCCGGAAGTGCTGCAACCAGGGCAGCGCCTCGGCCAGGACGTTGGCCCGATCTTGATTCGTGAGCCCCTGAAGCATGACTATTTCCTTGCTTTCCTTTTATGAGCTGTATGCGGAGTTGATTTCGACGTATGTGTGGGACAAGTCGGTGGTACGCACAAACGCGCTGCCCAGTCCGCCTGTCCCCAGGTTGACGCGGACATCGATGTCGGCGCCGGACAGATCGACGTCACGAGCACCCAGCGCACCGGTCGAGGCCAGGCAAACAGGCTGATCGTTGAAGTACACAGAGATGTTGTCTGGGTCCATGTCAGC
This sequence comes from Corynebacterium sp. LK14, assembly GCF_008042215.1. NCBI lineage: Bacteria > Bacillati > Actinomycetota > Actinomycetes > Mycobacteriales > Corynebacteriaceae > Corynebacterium > Corynebacterium sp. LK14. The sequence continues at coordinate 659,083 of NZ_NOVQ01000009.1, read as the reverse complement.
ATCGGCCATTCCCACCGCTGCGAGCACGCGGCCCCAGTTGGGATCAGAGCCGAACATGGCACACTTGAACAGGTTGTCGCGGCCCAAGGTACGCGCAGCGTTGAGAGCTTGTGCGTCGCTGCCGGTTCCCTCGACGGTGATGCGCACGCGCTTGGTCACACCCTCGGCGTCTGCTTGGAGCTGATCCGCGATGTCAGCGCACACTGCCAACACTGCCGCGTTGAGCTCTTCTTGGCTGGGTTCCACGCCGGAAGCACCCGATGCCATCAGGATGACGGTGTCATTGGTCGAGGTGGAACCGTCCACATCCAAGGTGTTGAAAGTCTGGTCGGAGGCTTGCTGCAAGGCCTTCTGAAGAGCCTCCGGGCTGGCCACCGCGTCAGTGGTCAAGCACACCAGCATCGTGGCCAGGGACGGGGCCATCATGCCCACGCCCTTACCCATTCCGCCAAGGACCCATCCCTCGCCACGAGTCACGGCTTCTTTGGAAACGGTGTCCGTGGTCATGATGGCTGTCGCCGCTGCGCTCGAGTGCTCAGCACTGGTGCCGGTTGACTCGACCACCACGTCAATGCCTTTGAGGACCTTGTCCATAGGCAAAGGTTCACCGATGAGACCGGTCGAACACACGGCTACGTCACTGCTTTCGAGCGCAAGATGCTTGGCGACGGCGCTCACAGTGGCACGCGCATCTTGGTCACCCTGGGCGCCGTTGCAGGCGTTGGCGTTACCTGAGTTAAAGAGCACTGCCTTTAAGACGCCGTCGGCTACAGCTTCCCGCGAGACCTTAACTGGGGAGGCCACCACGCGATTGCGTGTGAACACCGCTGCCACGTCAAAGTTGGGCCCCTCGTTGATGACGAGAGCCATGTCTGATTTACCGGATGGCTTGATACCCGCTGTGGTTGCTCCTGCGCGGAAACCGGCTGCTGCAGTAACGCCGGTCTGAGTGGCCGAAGAAGTCATGATTAGTCCTTAATACGAGACGAAAATAGGGGGTGGATTCTGGAGTAGATAGGTGCCAAAGGTGGGTATGCCTGCAGGCTTAAGGGGCAAGTGCTGCTTGCGGCAAACCGGCGGTCTCATCCCAGCCCAGTGCAAGATTCATGCACTGCACAGCGGCGCCTGCCGTGCCTTTGCAGAGGTTGTCCAAGGCTGCAGTGATAACGAGACGTCGTGCACGCTGATCCACATGGGCCTGAATGTGCACCATGTTGGTGCCCACGACATTTTGGGTCTCAGGCTGCTGCCCCGTGGGAAGGACGTAACAGAATGGTTCGTTCGCATAGAAATCTGCGAACACCTGCGCGACTTCTTCGGCGGTCACGCCGTCCCGCAAAGGCGCGGTTGTGGTTGCGAGGATGCCGCGTGGCATCGGTGCAAGTACCGGAGTAAAGCTCACCGAGACTGTGTCCTCAGTAAATGGTTGCAGATTCTGCACCACTTCGGGGGTATGCCGGTGGGTACCACCTGGCTTGTAGGCCTTGACGTTGCCCATGGTTTCGGCTCCCAGCTGCGCCACAGAAGCCTTCTTGCCCGCGCCGGATACGCCGGTGATAGCAATGACGGAGAGAGCCGGCTCAATCAGGTTTCCCTCAACAGCGGGAAGCACCCCCAAGGTAATGGTGGTGGGGAAACAACCGGGAACCGCGACCCGGTTGGAGCCCTTGAGCGCAGCACGGTTTCCGGGAATCTCGGGGATACCGTAGGGCCATGCACCCGCATACTGGCCGCCATAAAATTCATCCCAGTCGGCCTTGTTGCGAAGGCGGAAGTCAGCAGCGCAGTCGATGACCACTACCTTCTCCCCCAGCTGGCGCCCGATCTCTGCGGAGTGGCCATGCGGGAGGGCAAGGAAAACTACGTCGTGTTGGGACAACACCTCTGGGGTGGTTTCTTCAATTATGCGGTCTGCCAGCTGCGGCAGATGCGGCATGAGTTCGGAGACCTTTTGTCCAGCATTCGAGTGCCCAGTCAGCGCGCCTATCTGCAGCTGTCCAGCGAAGTACGCAGGATGCGAAAGCAGGAGGCGAAGAATTTCGCCTCCTGCATATCCGGTGGCGCCTGCAATTGCTACTGAAATCGTCATGCCGCCAACCGTAGCAAATAATGCAACGCACCGTAAGTTATTCAGAAAAATTTCCCTTTAAAAAGCACGGGATGAAATCTGCCCTACTCCTCGCAAGGAAGCATTAGCCAACAATCCCCAAAATATGACCTACGACACAGTCCGTCAAGGATGTGGCAGCGCGGCGACGCCTTACACAGCGCATTAAGAAAGCCTTTCCCTCAGTAACTCACTTAGAGGGAAAGGCTTAGCTCTACTGCAACTTCAGCGGCTGGGGTTCCAGGCCCCCTAAGCGCGCATCTCCGCGCCGAGGCGTTGCTTGACCAGTTCGGCCGCTGCGAGGCGGTGCTCGTTAGCTTCCTCGTCAGTAAGAGTGCGGTCATCTGCCCGGAAGATGAGCTTGAACGCCAAAGACTTCTTATCCTCGCCAAGCTGCTCACCACGGAAGACGTCGAAAAGCTCTACTGCCTCGAGAAGCTCGCCGGCGCCCGATTCGACGACCTTGCGCACCTCTTCAGCAGGCGTGGACTCATCGACGATGAACGCGATGTCCTGGTGCAGTGCCGGGAACGCAGACAAGACCGGTGCTGGGAAAAGCTCGTCGGTCGGCAGCGCGGTGACATCGATTTCCATTGCACACGTGCGTGCAGGAAGGTTCAGCGCCTCGAGAACCTGTGGGTGCAGCTCGCCGGCGTAGCCAACGATGATGGACTCACCGTCGACGACTGCCTTCACCGCAGCGCAACGGCCCGGGTGCCAAGGCAGCTGCTCGGCAGCCTCCAGCTCGATCTCGACGCCAGCCGCACGAGCAACCTGACGAGCAGACTCAATAGCATCGGCGTAGGTAAAGGCACGACCCTCGCCCCACGGGCCTTCATGCTCGATGTTGCCGGTAGCTACGGTCGCGACATGGAGCGGCTGCTCTGGGAGGGATTCGCGCAGTTCCTTGACCACATCGTCTGCTGGACGCTGCTCAACGGACGGCATCGGCGAAGAATCCGCGCGCTTGAAGGAGACCTGCTGCAGACCAAACAGTGCCAGATCTGCACGGCCACGTGCGACGTTACGACCGATGGCTTCTAGCATGTTCGGCAGCAGGGTCGTGCTCAAGATGGCCTTGTCAGACTCCAGCGGGTTCTGCACGGAAACAGTGCGGCGGCGGTCGTCGTCCGCGTCCAATCCCCATACGTCAAACGTGTCGTTGGCGATGAACGGAGAAGGCAGAACCTCGGCGTAACCGGCATAGGCCAAGCCATGACCGATGGCGCGGCGACGCTTCTGAGCCGGGGTGAGTCCGCGACCGCCGACTGGGGTCGGAAGAATCGTCGGAATGTCCTCGAGGCCCTCGAGACGCAGGACTTCCTCAATCAGGTCGACATCCATGGTGATGTCGGTACGCCAGGTAGCTGGGGTGACCAGCAGGTTCTCCCCCTGCTCTTCCACGGTGCAGCCCACCTCGCGCAGACGTTGCACGATAGTCTCGCGGGAATACTCCACGCCCGCGTATTCGCTTGGCTTGCTGGCCCGCATGGTGATCTGCTGCGGCTTGGCGACGTCGCCCACAAGGGTACGGCCGGACTCGATGGTACCGCCAGCAATCTCGACGAGCAAAGCGCAAGCAACGTCGAGCGCGACCTCAACGATGGCCGGGTCTACGCCGCGCTCGAAGCGGCGGGAGGCCTCCGAGGAAAGCTTGTGGCGGCGAGAGGTACGCGCAACCGTAATTGGGTCCCAAATAGCGGACTCGAAGTACACATCAGTGGTCTCGTCCATGATTTCAGTGGAGGTACCACCCATGACACCAGCCATGGACTGAATGCCATTGTCATCGCAGATGAGGACGTCGCCGGCGGAAAGGGTGCGCTGGACATGGTCCAAGGTCTCGAACTTCTCGCCCTCTTCCGCATTGCGCACTACCAAGTCACCCTTAACGAGGTTGGCGTCGAACGCGTGCATAGGAGCGCCCAGCAGCAGCATCACGTAGTTGGTGACGTCGGTAGCCGGGTTGACGGCACGCTGGCCGGACAGCATGAGCTCGCGTTCCATCCAGAATGGAGTGCGGGCATTCGGGTCGATTCCGGAGACCTTGCGCAAACCAAAGCGCTGGGCCTTGGTCTCCTCACGCAGGTCAATGTTGATGAGGGCCCCCTCCGGTGCCGGAACACCAGAAACATCGATGCCTGCAACGGACGGGTCCTGCGCAACGTCAGCAAATTCGAGGTCGAAAGCCGAAGCAATCTCGCGAGTCAGGCCACGTGCCGAGAGCGCGTAGCCACGGTCCGGGGTGATGTTGACGTCGAATACGGTGTCAGCCAAGGCGATGAGCTTGCGGGCATCCTGGCCGATGTACTGACCGTACTCCTCTCCGAAGGTGATGATGCCATCGGACTTCTCAGCGAACCCGAGCTCCGCGGCGGAGCACAGCATGCCGTTGGAGATGTGATCGTAGGTCTCGCGGGCAGCAATCTTGAATCCACCCGGCAACTCGGCACCCGGCAGCGCCACGACGACGTGATCGCCGAGACGGAAGTTGCGAGCGCCGCAGATGATACCCTGCAGCTCACCGGTGCCGTTTGCGTCACCGACGTTGACCTGGCAGTAACGAATGGGCTTCTTAAATTGGGTGAGCTCCTCGACTTCCTCCACCTTGCCGATGACCAGCGGGCCGGTGGTCTCTGGGAGATTCTCGTAGCCTTCGGTCTCGAAACCGACGCGCACGTATCCGGAGTCCAGTTCCTCTGGGGTTACTTTCCAACCGGGGTTCTTAGCGCCAAGCAGTCCGGTGACCCAGCTCTGGGAAATAAGCATTGTTTTCTTCCTGTCCTTTCTGGGTTCTTCTTATGCCTGTACGCCGAATGACAGGGTGAAGCGAACGTCGCCCTCGACCATGTCTCGCATGTCGGTAAGGCCATTGCGGAACTGCAAGGTGCGCTCGAGGCCCATGCCGAATGCAAAGCCGGTGTACTCCTCTGGGTCAACGCCCACTGCGCGGAGGACGTTCGGGTTGACCATGCCGCAGCCGCCCCACTCGATCCAGCCTGCGCCGCCCTTCTTGTTTGGGAACCAGACATCGACCTCGGCAGAAGGCTCGGTGAACGGGAAGTAGTTGGTGCGCATGCGGGTCTTGGTCTCAGGGCCGAACAGGACCTTGGCCAAGTGGTCCAAGGTGCCGCGTAGATGAGCCATAGTCAGGCCCTTGTCCACTGCGAGTCCCTCAACCTGGTGGAATACCGGGGTGTGCGTAGCGTCGAGTTCGTCGGTACGGAACACACGACCTGGGCAAGCAATGTAGAGCGGCACATCGCGGTCCAGCATGGTGCGTACCTGTACAGGAGAAGTGTGGGTACGCAACACCTGCTTTGAGCCTTCAGTCGAGACATGGAAGGTGTCTTGCAGGGTACGTGCTGGGTGATCCGGCTTGAAGTTCAACGCATCAAAGTTGAAGTACTCCGCCTCGACCTCAGGACCATCGGCGATTTCCCAGCCCATGCCGACGAAGATGTCGGCGATGCGCTCGGACAATGCCGTAATTGGGTGAAGAGCACCGGTCTGGGCGCGGGTGGTGGGGATGGTGACGTCGACGGTCTCGGCAGCGAGCTGAGCCGCACGAGCCTCCGCCTCAAGAACAGCCTGAATCTCCGCGTAGCGCTTCTCGACGCGACCGCGCGCCATGTTGACGTTACGGCCAGCGTCCTTGCGCTGATCCTTAGGCAGGCTGCCGAGCATCGTGCGAGCTTGTGGGATATAGCCCTGCTCACCGAGGTGCTCACGGCGAGCCACCGTCAGCTCATCGAGCGTGGTAGCTGCTTCGAACGCGGTGATTGCGTCGTCGGCAGCCGCGCCCAGGGCGGCTTCGGTCAATTCGATCTGAGGTGTATCGGACACGTGCCTTAAGTACCTTCTTCTAGCGAGAAAAACTAACGCCCGTTATCTTAGCGCAGTTCACTAGCCCTCTACGCAGCGGGCACCGACACAAGTTGGAAAGGAATAGCCATAAGCCAAACGCTCCCGTTCGTTAGCCACCACTTTTCCGTTCGGATTGTGACATGCCAAACAATTTTTAGGAGCGATTCAACGCTTTGGCAGATTCATACAAACAAATTGAGGCTGCCGTGGCAAGGTTGAGCGACTCCGCGCGGCCGAGGATCGGAATGCGCACGCGCATGTCCGCTTCTTCTTGCAACTCCCCTAGTCCATGGGCTTCGTTACCGAACAACCAGGCGGTGGGTTGGCTGAGATCGGCCTCGGCAAGATCTACTTCCCCATCAGCGGCAGTCGCCAGAATCTGCATGCCTGACTTCCGCAGCTGCCCAAGCACATCCTTGATGTTCGGATCGCGCGCTACGGGAATATGAAACAGTGACCCAGCCGAGGCACGCGCCACTTTGCAGCCCAGAGGATCGACTGTCTCGCCTGCAAAGATGACGCCGTCGGCGCCCATAGCGTCCGAAGTACGGATGAGCGTTCCAGCATTGCCAGGCTCCGAGGTAAGGACTGGAACAGATACTAGATTTGGCTTGCCGTTGAGAATCTTTCCGGCCGACCAAAGAACAGGCTTGCAGAGTGCGAAAAGACCGGTTGTGGTTGCGGTATCGGAGAGATGGCGTGCGGCTTTGTCGGTGATTGGGTGGACGTAGACATCCATATAACCACACGCAGTGACGATGTCTTGGAAGCGTTCCGCAGCCTTCTCGGTCACGAATACGTCCGTGGCCGCGCCGGTAGATACTGCGGCGTCGACTGCGTTTTCGCCCTCAATGATGAATTGATTCGCCTTTTTGCGGGCCGCAGCACGGTGCAATTTGGCGGCATTGACGATGCGCGGCGTGCGCTCTGTAAAGGCACTCTCAAAGTCGAGGTTCATGGCCACCACCTTACTAGCCAGGTTTGGCGCTTAGAACCTCCCCCTCCCCTGCAAGGCCAATCACCTTGAGCCCCTTCACCCGGACAAGGCTTTCAATGCACAAACCCTCCATCTCGCATTGCCCGAAAGATGGAGGGTGAAGGTCGACAGACTATTTAAGACTACTTACGCAGCGGAACGCCTTGCGCATCTCGGTCGAATCCGCCGGCGCCGGCCAGAATCATGATGAACTCAACGAATGCCCACAATGAGATGAAACCAACTACAAAGAAGCCAATGAGCACAAACACGGTGATGCAACCGAAGATGAAGCCCAACAACTGACCGAGGGCGCGCCCGGTGTTCCCCAGGTAGAAGTTGTGCGCGCCGAGGTAGCCGAAGAAAAAGGCGAGCAGCCATGCGGCAACCCAGGACTTCTGCTCAGCTACAACGGCATACTGCTGTTGCATTGGGTAGGCCTGCCCGTATTGCGGTTGGCTAAATTGCTGCGGCGCAGAATAGCCCTGGCCATATTGCGGTTGTCCGCCCTGGAACTGCGCTGGAACATTGTTACCCTGTGGCTGGCCAAATGGGTTTACCGGCTGGTCACCAGCATTGCCTTGCTGAAAACCATTGTTTGGGTAGGTCATAAAAGTGCTCCTGAAAATGGACAAGATTTAAGAAAAAGTTCAGCGCCCCTGCGCCGAACACCACAGTCAAGGTAACACGACAAATCACTCGGCACATAAAAGAAAGAATCAATTGGGGAATCATCCCCAGCCAATGGGGATTTGATTATCTGCCGGTTTAAGAAAATCGCAGCGACATTTTCCGCACAGTCACCATAGAACGGCGAATCCCTCCACCTGTTCGCATGGAATCAGGTGGAGGGATTGACGAGCATAAAGCTCGATAAAGAACCTTAAGTATCGGTTCTTAGGCGGCCTTCGGAGCGTTGACGTCCTCTGGCAGTGCAGCCTTTGCAGCCTCGCACAGTGCGGAGAATGCCTCGAAGTCGTTTACAGCAAGCTCAGCGAGGATCTTGCGGTCAACCTCGATCTCAGCCAAGCGCAGGCCGTGGATGAGACGGTTGTAGGTGATGTCGTTCATACGGGCAGCAGCGTTGATGCGCTGGATCCACAGCTTGCGGAACTCAGACTTACGAGCACGACGGTCGCGATAAGCGTAAGTCATGGAGTGCAGCCACTGCTCCTTGGCCTTACGGTAGAGGCGGGAGCGCTGGCCGCGGTAGCCCTTAGCGGACTTCAGAATCGCGCGGCGCTTCTTCTTGGCGTTAACTGAGCGCTTTACTCGTGCCACAGTAATACTTCCTTAATCTTTTGTGGGTTTAGTAAGTGGGTTGATTCGGCGCTAATTAGGAGCGGCCGAGCAGGCGCTTGACGCGCTTGACGTCGGAAGGTGCAACGTCCTTGGTGCCCTTGAGACGACGGGTCTGCTTGGATGGCTTGCCCTCCAGCAGGTGGCGGCGGCCAGCCTGCTCACGGCGCAGCTTGCCGGAACCGGTCACCTTGATGCGCTTGGCGGTGCCCTTGTGGGTCTTCTGCTTCATGAGAATTAAGTCCTTAAATCCTAAGTGGAGCTTGGTCTACTTCTTGCCCTTGCGGACGGGTCCAAAAACCATGGTCATGTTGCGACCATCCTGCTTGGGGCGAGACTCGACGATGCCGTACTCGGCGACATCCTCGGCGAGGCGCTCCAGCAGGCGGAAACCAAGTTCCGGACGCGACTGCTCGCGGCCACGGAACATGATGGTTACCTTGACCTTGGAACCCTTCTCCAGGAAGCGCACCACATTGCCCTTCTTGGTTTCATAATCGTGATCATCGATCTTCGGACGGAACTTCTGTTCCTTAACCACAGTCTGCTGTTGGTTCTTACGGGCTTCGCGAGCCTTCTGAGCCTGCTCATACTTAAATTTGCCGTGGTCCATGATCTTGGCTACTGGCGGCTTTGCATTAGGTGCCACCTCGACCAAGTCAAGATCTGCTTCGTATGCAAGCTTGCGAGCATCATCAGTACGGACAATGCCCACCTGTTCACCACCGGGGCCAACAAGACGGACCTCGGGTACTCGGATGCGCTCATTAATGCGAGCTTCAGCGCTGATTGTGGTTCTCCTCGATTAGGGGGTTAGTGATGTGCCTACCGAGACCACAAACGAAATCCCGGTCTGCCAGAAGCAGCCGGGAGCTCTCATAAAAACGTTAAGGTATTAACCTCAACCCTTTTACCTTTATCCTTCGAAGTTAAAGAACTTCGCGGCTTCAGGTGGGAGAAACTCCGCTTGTGCCCCGAGACCTCCTGGAGAAGGCCCTACGGGCGGTAGTGCTGATTACCTTAACACCGGCTCATACAATATCCAAATCGCAACGCGCCCACACTTTTTGACTGCATCCACAACTTGCTTAGATCCGCCTGCACGCTGCATAGGGTTTTATGGCCCCATCTTCGATGGCTTGCTCCACAAGCTTGTCGACGCCCTTCGCTAGCGCATTGAGAGCCGACTCAGCATTGCTGAAATCATCCCCCGGCATCACGACTTCGATTGCTAACCCTACGCTCTGCGGGTCGGCACCTTTGGTGCTGCGCACACCGAACTGCCGGTGGGTATACATGCCATCAATCTCAGACAGACCCCATCCGCCCTTTGCACGCGTATCGGGCAGTGCGGAGAGCCCGTTGTCGTGGTAGACGATGAGGTTGTCCATCGCATCATTTACATGGCGGGCATGAGCTACGCACGGAAGTGAAGCCCCAAATGCAGCCTGATTTTTCAGCGTCCATGTGGAGTAGCCAAACGAGTCCTCTACTTTGGCTGGTGCGTCGTATTCATCGAGCAGGTCTGAAACCGCGCCATTCGCGTCACCGGTTTCCCATTGCACCTGGGTCCACAACGCATATGCGGCGTCATTGTCAGATTGTTCGATTGCCAGATCTATCATCTGCTCATCCGCGCCGACCTCCGCCGCTGCAATCGCAATCGGCACTTTGATTGTGGACCAGGTCGGCTCCTCGCCCTTCAGACCACGCTGGACGGATCCAGACTGAGCATCAATAGCAACACCTGCTTCGACACCGTAGCGCTTTTCCACACGGCGAATCACGCGATCCAGTTCTCCAGCTAGACGCAGCGAATCTTCCTCAGCGCTCCGATCTTTAAGCACACCAGCTAAAGCCTCCACAGATTGCAAGGCTTGACCCTGAGCGTCCCCCTCAGGAGCCGTTTGGACATTGTCACAACCGCCCACTGCTCCTGCTAATCCGAAGATAACCAGCGCTGATGTAATCAGCTGGAAGGATCTCACGTGCTTCAATCGAAAGATTCTAGCCTTGTCTAGGGCGCAGCCGCCTCTTACAACAGCTCCTTGAGGTACTGGCCGGTATAAGAGCCTTTCACCTTTGCAACATCCTCGGGAGTACCTTGCGCAACAACGGTTCCTCCACCATCGCCTCCTTCCGGGCCCATGTCGACAATCCAGTCAGCTGCCTTGATTACATCGAGGTTGTGTTCAATGATGAGCACCGAGTTGCCCTTATCAACGAGCCCCTGGATGACGAGCATCAGCTTTCGAATGTCCTCGAAGTGCAGTCCAGTCGTCGGCTCATCGAGGATGTACACGGTACGACCATTGGTTCGCTTCTGCAGCTCAGATGCCAGCTTCACGCGCTGAGCCTCACCACCAGAAAGCGTGGTTGCCGCTTGGCCCAAGCGAACATAGCCCAGTCCGACGTCGACAAGCGTGGCGAGGTAACGATGGATCGAGGTAATCGGCTCAAAGAACTCCGCTGCCTCGGAGATCGGCATGTCAAGAACCTCAGCGATGTTCTTGCCCTTGTAGAGAACCTCAAGCGTCTCACGGTTGTAGCGAGCGCCCTGGCAAACCTCACACGGGACATAAACGTCCGGCAGGAAGTTCATCTCGATCTTCAAGGTGCCGTCACCTTGGCACGCCTCACAGCGACCGCCCTTGACGTTGAAAGAGAAACGGCCAGGTTTATAGCCGCGAACCTTCGCCTCTTGTGTCTCGGCGAAGAGGTTGCGGATCTTGTCGAAGACACCAGTGTAGGTCGCGGGATTAGAACGTGGGGTACGGCCAATTGGGCTTTGGTCCACCTGCACGAGCTTGTCCAAGTGCTCGACGCCCTCTACTCGCTTGGCGCGTCCCGGAACCTGGCGAGCGCGGTTGAGCTTATTGGCCAGAGTCTTCGCCAGAATCTGGTTGACCACCGTCGACTTACCGGAGCCTGAAACACCGGTGATACACACCAGGACGCCCAGTGGAATCTCGACGTCGATGCCCTTGAGGTTGTTCTCACGCGCGCCGACAACCTTGAGGGTTCGGTCCTTATCGATCTCGCGGCGCGAATCCGGCACGGCCAAGACGCGATTACCGGCCAAGTATTGACCCGTCAGCGACTCCTCAACTTCGAGGATTCCCTCTGGCTCACCTTGATAGACCACCTCGCCGCCATACTCGCCGGCGCGAGGCCCGACGTCGACAAGCCAGTCCGCTTCGCGGATCGTATCTTCGTCGTGCTCGACAACGATGAGGGTGTTGCCGATATCGCGCAGACGCTTCAACGTAGTGATGAGGCGCTGGTTATCGCGCTGGTGCAGGCCGATCGACGGCTCGTCGAGGACGTACAGGACGCCCGCCAAGCCCGAACCAATCTGAGTAGCCAAGCGAATACGCTGCGCCTCGCCACCCGACAACGTCGAAGCGCCGCGGTCCAAGGTCAGGTAGTTCAAGCCCACGTCGAGCAAAAAACGCAGGCGGGCTTGGATCTCCTTGAGCACAGCACCGGCAATAATTTCCTCGCGGTGACCCAAGACTAGTGAATCCAGGAATTCTGCAGCGCTTTCAATGGACAACGCGGACAAACCCGCGATGGACTTCTCACCGTGAGCAGTGGACTCAAGGCGTACGGCGAGGATCTCCGGGCGCAGACGAGTGCCTTTACACGCGTTGCACGCCACGCGGCGCGTGTACTGAAGCAGGCGATCCTTCTGGGAGTCGGAGTCTGCTTGCTCCAGCTTGCGCTCCAAGAAGCCAATGGCGCCCTCGAAAGGCGCATTCCAATTGCGCTGGCGGCCGTAACGATTCTTGTAGCGAACATTGACCTCAATGTCCGTGCCGTAGATGAGGGCGTCACGCTGTTCCTTGGTCAGCTCGGAAACCGGGGTCTTCGGGTCGAAGCCCATGGTCTTAGCCAGGCCCTCGACGAGCTTGACGAAGTAGCGCGAGTTCGGACTCGAGTGCCACGGCTGAATGGCGTCGACCGCGGGAGCGTCTGGATCTGGAATGAGCAGGTCCACATCAACTTCGAGACGAGTACCGAGACCATCACAGACCGGGCAAGAACCAAAGGGTGCGTTGAAGGAGAACGCGCGCGGCTCGTATTCCTCGATGGTCAGCGCGTGGCCATTCGGACAAGCGGCTTTTTCGGAGTAGGTGTGAGTGAACTCCGGGTTATCGATGAAGTCGAGTGTCACCAAACCGTCAGCCAGGCGCAAAGCGGTCTCCACAGAGTCAGTCAAACGTTGCTTCTGGGAAGCTTTGACCTGGAGGCGGTCAACAACGACGTCGATGTCGTGCTTGATCTGCTTTTTCAGCGTTGGCGGCTCGGTAAGCTGGTAAACCTCGCCGTCGACGCGCACGCGGGAGTAACCCTGCGATGCGAGATCCGCGAAGAGATCAACGAACTCACCCTTGCGTTTGCGCACCACCGGCGCGAGAACCTGGAACTTCAGCTTTTCTTCCAGCTCAAGAACAGCATCCACAATCTGCTGCGGCGTCTGCCGCTCGATCACTGCATCGCATTCCGGGCAATGCGGGGTGCCAGCACGCGAAAACAGCAAACGCAGATAATCGTAGATCTCCGTGATGGTGCCCACAGTCGAACGGGGGTTGTGGTTCGTCGATTTCTGGTCGATGGACACCGCCGGCGAAAGTCCATCGATAAAGTCCACGTCCGGCTTGTCCATCTGGCCCAAGAACATGCGAGCATAAGAGCTCAACGACTCCACGTAGCGCCGCTGGCCCTCCGCGAAAATGGTGTCAAAGGCCAGCGATGACTTGCCAGAACCCGACAAGCCAGTGAAAACCACCATTTTGTCACGCGGCAGGTCGATATCGACGCCTTTGAGGTTGTGCTCGCGAGCTCCACGTACGACCAAACGATCAGCCACTATGTGCGCCTCCTCTTATCGGCCCGCGCTGTGGGGTCAGCGAGGCCAGTAGAAAATGTCTCTCTAAGAATCTACCCGTAGGGTTGGACACATGAATAACACGCTTTCCCTTCACAGTATTTCCGTCTCCGACATGGACAACAACTGCTACCTGATTTGTTGCGGCGATGAAGCACTGCTTGTCGATGCCGCGGATGATGCGCCGGCAATCCTCCAACTAGCTGCAGACAAGGGCGTGAAGATCACCGCGTTGCTGACGACCCACCGCCACTGGGACCACGTGCGGGCAACAAAAGACATCATCGAGGCCACCGGGGCCACCCACTATGCTTCCTTCCTGGACTCCCCTGCATTGCCCGCACCGGTCGACGTCGATCTGCACCAGGGGGACACGGTTCCATTCGCCGGCCGCGAGTTTCCTGCAATCATCCTGCGTGGCCACACCCCAGGCGGGGCCGCGATTGCCGTGGATATCGATGGCACGACGAACTTGTTTGTCGGCGATTCACTCTTCCCAGGTGGCGTAGGAAAGACCACCTCAGAGGGAGACTTCGTCAGGCTGTACAAGGACGTCAGCGAGCGCATCTTCGACGTCTATCCGGATTCAGCGATTGTCCGACCAGGCCACGGCAAATCTACAACTCTTGGTGAGGAACGGCCGAAACTCGACGAGTGGTGGGAACGCCGCTGGTAGACACCAAATTCTTCCCCTCTCGGGGGCGAGTAGGGGCGCTCGACTCGCCCCGCGGGCCGGCATTTTTCCGTACACTGGTTTAACGCACATTAATTTACTCAATGAATGGAGCACGTAATGATTCGTAAGTTTGCCCGCCCGATGCTGGCTTCGGTTTTCGTATGGGACGGTGTCGATACTCTCCGTAACGCTTCCGACCACGTAGCGGAAACGGAGTCCGTGCTCAACCGTCTGCGTAAGGTCGTTCCGGCCCAGTACGCCGGTTACATTCCCAATGACCCTGAGCTCGCAGCGCGCGCAATCGGCGGCCTCAAGGTCGGCGCCGGTTCCACGCTTGCGCTGGGCAAGGCACCGCGTACCTCCGCCGCAGTTCTCGCATTGTCTACGCTGCCTAATCTGCTTGGCCGTAACACTTTCTGGGAGGCTGAGACCACCGAGGAGAAGAACGACCGCCGCAACGGTTTCCTCACCAACACCGCTCTGCTAGGCGCGCTCTTTATCGCGACCCAGGACACCGAGGGTAAGCCTTCCCTGCGCTGGCGCGCATCCAAGACTGCGGAGCGCACCAACAAGAAGATTCAGCAGGCTCTGCCCACCAAGTCCGAGCAGCAGAAGTTCGCTGACAACATCTCTGACCGCGCGGATGACTTCTCCTCCAAGGCCACCGACTGGTTCGAGGGCGCCAAGGAATACGTCGATGACGACAAGGATGACTGGCAAGCGACCGGCAAGGGTCTCGTAGACACTGCTCGCTCTTTCATCGAGGACAGCGCCGAGCAGGCTCGTAACTTCATCGATGACAACAAGGATGACTGGCTGTCTGCAGCTCAGGACAACGCCAAGCTGGCACGCAAGAGCGCTGTCAAGGCTGCTACGAAGGCACAGTCCCGGGCTGACGATGCTCTAGCCAAGGTAGACACCAAGTCCAACAAGCGCGCAGTTAAGAAGGCAACCAAGCGCGCCGAGAAGCTTCAGGCTGAAGCTTCCAAGAAGATCGACAAGGCCATCAAGAAGTTCGGCGACCGCCTGAACTAAGCCTTTAACCCTCAGCGGCCCAGCAAGGTATGCTGGGCCGTTGTTGTTTTTCTAACCGTGTCCGCACGGTCCACATGCATCGAAATTTTGGGAGCAGAGTGTCTTCACCAGAGTTGTCTAACGCCAAGTCGCCGCAGGGACCAGTGACGAATGAGACCGCACGCGAAATTAACGCGGAACAAGAATACGTCGATAATCTCTTCTCCCGGCTCGACCGAGAAGTTGCCTTGGCCAATGAGAAGCTAAACGAGGTCCAGAAAGACGTCGACCCGCATACTCCAGACGCAGACGCGCTCATCCGCCGTGAAACGGAGTACCACGGCCTGCAAGCGAAGTTGGACCGCCTCAATCTGGCTCAGCTCGGCTTAGTCTTTGGGCGCATAGACATCGACGCCCCCGGCGACAATCCCACCGAAGAAGGCCTCGACCGCAGGTATATCGGCAGGATGGGCCTGGATGCTCGTGAGGACGACTACCGGACGCTCCTCCTCGACTGGCGTGCACCAATGGCCCGCCCCTTCTACCTTGCGACCACAGCGCAGCCAGAAGGCGTCACCGTCCGCCGACACATTCGTACCAAAGGCCGCCTCGTTACGGACATCAACGATGAGGTCCTCTCAGGTACAGGCGCGGCGTCGGAAAGCGCAGGCGTTGCCAGTGAATCCGCGCTCTACCAAGCACTCCAGCGAGCACGTACGGGTCACATGGAATCCATCGTGGAGACCATCCAGCGCGAACAAGATGAGATCATCCGCGACAATACCCGCGGCGTCCTCGTAGTTGAGGGCGGACCCGGCACAGGAAAGACCGCAGTGGCGCTCCATAGAGTGGCGTATCTGCTCTACACCCATCGCGAACAACTGGCTGCCACTGGCGTGCTCATCGTCGGCCCGAACTCCACCTTCTTGGACTACATCTCCCGCGTTCTTCCGGAACTCGGCGAGACCGGCGTGGTTCTTTCCACCGTGGGTGACCTGTTCCCAGGCATCACGCCAACCCATCAAGAGCCACTACTCGGGCGCGAGATCAAGGGTTCTGAAGCAATGGTGGATATCCTGTCCGCCGCGGTGAAGAACTACCAGACCCTCCCCACTGACACCCAGTGCATTACCGCAGAGCACTTGGAATTGGATATCGATGCTGCAATGGTCAAGGCGGCACGCACTCGTGCCCGCCGCTCCCGCAAATCGCACAACGATGCGCGAGCAGCATTTTCTGAGCATCTCATCGAGTCCCTCGCACAACAGATGGCACAAAGAATTGGTGCGGACCCGTTGGGCGGTAAGAATCTCCTGTCCCGCGCCGACGTCGATCAGCTGCATGACGATCTGGCGGATGAGCCGCAGGTGCAGCAACTCATCGAACAGTTTTGGCCCACCCTTGACCCGCGCACAGTTCTGGCTGACCTCTTGTCCTCCCAGGAGCAAATTGACGCTGCCGCCAGCGACTATGATTCTGAGACCCGTGAAGCCCTGTACCGCGCGCAAGGTGATGCGTGGACTGCATCGGATGCGGCCTTGCTAGACGAACTAGCGCTCCTCATCGGTATGCCAAACCCAGAGGAGGAGAAGGCAGCCGCGGACAAAGCCTGGCGTGAACAGGTTGCCGATGCGGAGGATGCGCTCGATATTCTGACTTCCTCTGACTCGACCGACAACGATGACGACATGTTCGATGCGGAGATCTTGTCCGCACACGACGTCATCGACGCAGAGACCCTCGCGCGCCGCCAGGAAGTAAGCGACAACCGCACCACGGCCGAACGTGCGCAGGAGGATTACACCTGGGCTTACGGACACATCATCGTTGACGAAGCGCAAGAACTCAGCCCCATGGAGTGGCGGATGCTATTCCGTCGCAGCCCTTCCCGATGGATGACGCTTGTGGGTGACACCGCGCAGACTGGCGCTCCTGCTGGAGTTGATGACTGGGCTGAAGCCTTAGAACCTTTTGTAGCGAAGCGTTTCCGGCATCATCAATTGACCGTCAACTACCGCACTCCCCAGCCAATTGCAGATTTGGCCAATTCGTTATTGGAGCTTATTAACCCCCAATCGACACCCGCTGTGGCGGTTCGAGATGGTGTGCCCGTCGAATTTGCGACAGAGACACGAGACTACGTACCCGGCACTTTCACAGACAAAGATGGCCGGCTGAATGCTGTTATCACGCGGGAAAACGTCGAGGACATTAAAGGACTTGAGTTCGACCATGTGGTCGTAGTGGATCCTGACGACATCGTTGCGGCCTCTCCACAAGGCTTGCAAAATCTGTATGTTGCGGTAACTCGCGCCACGCAATCCTTGACGTTGGCCGGACGGTGGCAGGAAATCTTCCACTAGTCTGGTGGGCATGGCTTTATCTGACATCGCACGTAAAATTGAACGCGCTTCCAACTCGGCAGCTTTGCGACGTTCCACCCGCAAAGGATGGGTACCCAAGCTTTCGGGTTATGCCGGATATGGCAACACCGAGTTTGTTCACGTCTTGGGCCGTGTTCTCATGCATGACCCTGAGTCCACAGAAAATGAGACTTGGGCACAGCGAGGCTACCGGCAGTTCTTTACTATCCAGGTGGCCAACCTCGATGTTTCAGTGACCGTAAACGGAAAGACTGTAACCGGGCACACTAACTACAACGGCTACGTGGACATTTTGGTTCATGAGCATGGCCTTGAGGCCGGCTGGCACGAAGTCACTATTGATGCTGCAGGCGCAGAGCCAATCACCGCTGAGGTACTCATTGTCTCGGAAGACTCGCCTCTGGGCGTGGTCAGCGACATCGATGACACTGTTATGGTGACGTGGCTTCCACGCGCTATGACGGCAGCTTGGAATTCCTGGGTCAAGCGAACCAACACCCGTCAACCTGTAGAGGGCATGGCTGGGTTCTACCAAGAGCTGCGTGCCAAGCACCCCGACATGCCGTTCATTTACTTGTCCACGGGTGCATGGAATACCTACGATACCTTGGTCACCTTCATGGAAAATAACGGCTTCCCTAAGGGGCCATTGCTATTGACGGACTGGGGACCAACTCCTACCGGTCTCTTCCGCAACGGTCAGGAGCACAAACGCGTGCAGCTACGTAACCTCTTCATCGCTTTCCCATGGATGAAGTGGCTGCTTATTGGTGACGACGGGCAGCATGACCCGCTCACCTATGGCGACGCCGCCAACGAGCACCCGGACCGGGTAGCGGCGGTAGCAATACGCAACCTCTCCCCGCAAGAGCAACTGCTCTCCCACGGTTCTTTAGCACCACTCGCGGACGCGAATGAGGAAGGCTCTTTTTCGATTCCCCTAATTCAGGGCGAAAATGGCCAAACCTTGGCTGCCAAGATGCGCGTAATCGAGCCCGAAATCAACAGTGAGGTGTACGGCTCCGACAGCTAAGACACCAACACTGTGTCCGGTCCCGGTGCATAGGCCGGCGAGCACAGCGGATTAAAAGCAAAAATAAAGGCCTAGGGTTCCTCAGTGAGGAGTCCTAGGCCTTATCTGCTGCCGCTTGGGCGGCAAACGTTCTTAGTTCACGGTGTGGACGATCATTACGTCGCAATCGGACTGGCGAGCAACATCGGCCGGAACGGAACCCAGCAGACGGCCGGTCAGCGAGTTGATGCCGCGGTTACCGACGATGAGCAGGTCAGCGTTGTTGTCGTTGACGATGGACATCAGTGCCTGAACTGGGGTGCCAGGGCGAACGGCGGTCTCAACCTTAGCAACACCGAACTTCTCGGCGTGCTCCTTGCCCGCCTGCAGGTTAGCCTCTGCCTTCTCGTCACCCAGAATGGTCACGGAATCCTGGCGCAAGGTCTTGGAAGCCTGCTCCTGGTTCTCGTAGTAAGCACAACCGATGATTAGAGTTGCATCGAATGCTGCGGCGATCTTGGCGGCGCGCTCCACTGCGAGGAGAGAGGACTTGGATCCGTCGGTGCCAACCACGATCTTGTTGTAATCGCTCATGATGACCTTTCTTTAGGGGCCTTAGCCCCAAGTGATGATGCAGAATATGCAAATTGCTTATGCTTTAAAGGCGCAATCGCTAGTCTAACAATTTTGTGACTGACTCGTTACTCGACGTGTCAATTTTGACGCATTAATCAACGTGCTGTTTTTCTCACAATTTTGCGACCGTGTCGCCCACGCTTCACTTTTAAGCTCTTTTAGATTCCCGCTTCCTTGAGACCGCGCAGTTCTTTTTTGAGATCCGCAATCTCATCACGTAGCCGGCCCGCCAGCTCAAATTTGAGTTCACGAGCCGCAGCGCCCATCTGGGCTGTGAGGTCGTCGATCAACTTCTGCACCTCATCGACTGCCATTGTGGAGACATCAGGCTTATCCATCAGCGCGGCTGGGTCACTTGCGGCGGCCTCTTCCCCATCGGATTCGTAGACCTGGTCCAGAATGTCCGCGATCTTCTTGCGCAACGGCTGCGGGTCAATTCTGTGTTCCTCGTTATAGGCAATTTGCTTCGCGCGGCGTCGCTCGGTTTCCTCAATGGCTTCCTGCATCGAGTCAGTTATCTTGTCCGCGTACATAATGACCTCGCCTGAGACATTTCGCGCTGCACGGCCAATGGTCTGGATAAGTGACGTCGTCGAGCGCAGAAAGCCCTCCTTATCGGCATCAAGGATGGCCACCAAGGAAACCTCGGGAAGGTCAAGTCCCTCACGCAGCAGGTTGATGCCCACGAGGACGTCGTACTCGCCCAAGCGCAGCTGGCGCAACAGCTCCACGCGCTGCAAGGTATCGATGTCTGAGTGGAGATAGCGCACCTTAACGCCGTGCTCCAACAGGTAATCCGTGAGGTCCTCGGCCATGCGCTTGGTAAGCGTGGTGACGAGCACACGCTCTTGCTTTGCCGTGCGTTGCCGAATCTCATCGATGAGATCATCGATTTGGCCCTTGGTCGGCTTGACTGTGACTTTCGGATCAATAAGTCCGGTTGGGCGAATAACCTGCTCCACGTACTCGCCTTGGGAGGCCGTGAGCTCGAAGTTGCCTGGGGTTGCGGACATGTAGACGGTCTGGCCAACGCGTTCTTCGAATTCGTCGAAGGTTAGCGGACGGTTGTCCGTAGCTGACGGCAGGCGGAACCCGAATTCCACAAGGTTGCGCTTGCGGGACATGTCGCCTTCGAACATGCCGCCAATCTGCGGAACGGTTACGTGAGACTCGTCAATGATGGTCAGGAAGTCCTCTGGGAAGTAGTCCAGCAGCGTAGCTGGTGCGGAACCTGCCGGGCGCCCGTCAATGTGGCGGGAGTAGTTCTCAATGCCGGAACAGAAGCCAACCTGCTCAATCATCTCTAGGTCGTACTCGGTACGCATGCGCAGACGCTGCGCCTCTAGTAACTTGCCGCGGTTTTCTAGGTCGGCGAGCCGCTCGGCAAGTTCCGCCTTGATATCTTCCACTGCCTTTGCCATGCGTTCTGGACCAGCCACATAGTGCGTAGCTGGAAAGATTCGCACCTCGTCGACGCGCTCGAGGACGTCGCCCGTCAGCGGATGGATGTAATAGAGCTCGTCAACATCATCACCAAAGAACTCAATGCGTACCGCACGTTCCTCGTAGGCCGGGATGATGTCGACCGTATCGCCCTTCACGCGGAAAGTACCACGAGTAAAGCCCACATCGTTGCGCTCATATTGAATATCCACAAGCAGGCGCAGGAAGCGGTCGCGGTCGATTTCCTCGCCTTCCTCGATTATCACCGAACGGTCTAAATAGGATTGCGGCGTGCCCAGACCGTAGATACAAGACACGGAGGAAACAACAACAACGTCGCGGCGAGAAAGCAGTGCGGAGGTCGCGGAGTGGCGCAGGCGTTCGACGTCCTCATTAATGGAGGAATCCTTCTCAATGTAGGTATCCGTCTGCGCGATATAAGCCTCTGGCTGGTAGTAGTCGTAGTAAGAGACGAAGTACTCCACCGCATTGTGTGGGAGCAGCTGGCGCAGCTCGTTAGCCAATTGCGCTGCCAAGGTCTTGTTTGGGGCCATGACGAGGGTGGGACGCTGTTGCTTTTCAATGAGCCACGCTGCTGTAGCTGATTTGCCTGTACCGGTTGCACCCATGAGCACAACATCGCGCTCGCCTCTACTGAGACGCTCGTCGAGCTCAGCGATGGCAGCCGGCTGGTCGCCCGAGGGCTGAAACTCTGACTCCACCTTGAATTCTGCGGATCGCCGCTCCACCTCTCCAACGGGACGGTGTTCAGAGACGGGCAAAATGGGGTGTTCTGCTGCAAAAGCCATGACGGCCAGTCTAGCGCTATTTCTTGGCAATCATTGCGCGGCTAAACGCGCTTTATCGTGTTCGTCCGCCTAGGGCAAAGAAGCACGGACCGACTGCACCCAGATTTCCAACTCCCCTGTTGTTTCCCACAGCGCATAAACAGGCGAGCTTTCAGGCTCCAAGGTCGAATTAATCTTCTTTCGCAACCACGCTCGCGACTGCGGAGTACAAATCGACTTCAATTCCTTAGCTGACACGCCGTTGGGCAGCCGGTCCTGCGGAGTATTCACTAGCGCTCCCAGCGCAATAACCTTTTCAGCTTCATCTACGTCAAGGGGACTATCAGCGCAGGATCTCTTGAAATGCTCGAAATCGAAGGTGCCATCACGAAGCTCCGCAAGCAACTCACAAGCGGCATGATTATCAAATGGCCCTACGTCCCACGTCCCCATAGGAGCAGACACTAAGAAACCAAAATGAACACAAAAAGAGAACTGCGTAAATTTTATCTACATCAGTAATGAAAATTAGTTGTCTTAAGAAAAGCCTGCAGCAATCTATTTCTTAGCGGCGATTTCATGAACCACGCGTTCAACTTGCCCAGGAAGTTCCTCAAGGGCACCGTTGTTATCAATGACAAAGTCAGCGACTGCCAGCCGTCCGTCATCCGAAATCTGCGCTGCGATCCGGCGCCGCGCATCGGTCTCATCAAGACCGCGAAACTCCACGAGGCGCTGCACACGCGTGGCCACATCCACGTCGACCACGATGGTGTAATCCATCCCAGTGTAGAGACCTTTGTCCACGAGCAATGGCATGTCATACACCACAAATTCCTCGCCAGCGCTGCGGGCAGCGTCGAACCGCCGCTGAGTCTCAGCCTCGATTCGTGGGTGCGTAATGTCGTTGAGGCGCTGCGTCGACGCGGCGTCGCCAAACGCGCGCGTGGCCAGAAGACCACGGTTCAAGCTTCCGTCCTCGCGGATAATGTCAGCGCCAAAAGCCTCAGCAAGCTCTGTCAGTGCCGGCTCGCCTGGCTCAACGATGTCCCGCGCGATCTGGTCCGCGTCGACCACAGTCCAGCCCTGTTCCTTGAGCAAACGCGCAACGGTGGACTTTCCGCTTCCGATGCCGCCAGTGAGTCCGATGAGTTTCATAAAGGTTCAGATTACGCGAAAAGGCCGCATCCTGCGTTCAAAGAAGAACGAAGGATGCGGCCTACATTCAGCTAGGCGCTGTTTAAACCTTGAAAGTTAAGACTTAGTTGCCAGCGAGCTTGTCGCGCAGAGCAGCGAGCTGCTCGTCGGAAGCCAAGGAGCCGCCAACCTCAGCCGGTGCCTCGGATGCCGGAGCTGCATCGTTGGACTCGGAGGAGTAGTTGGAGGACTCGTTAGCCTCTGCAGCCTCAGCGGCTGCGGCACGGTTGCGCTCGATCTGAGCGGTGTGCAGGTTGAAGCGACGCTCGGACTCGGCGTAGCGTGCCTCCCAAGCCTGACGCTGCTCGTCGAAGCCCTCGAGCCACTCGTTGGTCTCTGGGTCGAAGCCCTCTGGGAAGACGTAGTTGCCCTGCTCGTCGTAGGAGTCAGCCATGCCGTACTTGGACGGATCGAACTCTTCGGTGTAGTCCTCGTCTGCCTGTTTAACAGACAGGGAGATACGACGACGCTCGAGATCGATGTCGATGACCTTGACCATGACTTCCTGACCAACGGTGACAACCTGGTCTGGAACCTCGACGTGGCGCTGAGCCAGCTCGGAGATGTGAACCAGGCCCTCGATGCCCTCCTCGACACGAACGAATGCGCCGAACGGAACGAGCTTGGTGACCTTGCCCGGGACGATCTGGCCCACAGCGTGGGTGCGGGCGAATACGCGCCACGGATCTTCCTGGGTAGCCTTCAGGGAGAGGGAAACGCGCTCGCGGTCGAGATCAACGTCGAGAACCTCAACGGTGACTTCGTCGCCAACGGTGACAACCTCGGACGGGTGGTCGATGTGCTTCCAAGACAGCTCGGAAACGTGAACCAGGCCGTCGACACCGCCGAGATCAACGAATGCGCCGAAGTTGACGATGGAGGAAACAACGCCCTTGCGGACCTGGCCCTTCTGCAGCTGGTGCAGGAACTCGGAGCGAACCTCAGACTGGGTCTGCTCGAGGAATGCACGGCGGGACAGAACAACGTTGTTACGCTGCTTGTCGAGCTCGATGATCTTTGCTTCCAGCTCCTGGCCGATGTATGGCTCCAGGTCGCGGACGCGACGCATCTCGACGAGGGAAGCAGGCAGGAAGCCACGCAGGCCGATGTCCAGAATCAGGCCGCCCTTGACGACCTCGATAACGGTACCGGTAACTGGCTCTTCCTTGGCGTGCAGCTCCTCGACTGCGCCCCAAGCGCGCTCGTACTGTGCGCGCTTCTTGGACAGGATCAGACGGCCTTCCTTGTCCTCCTTGGTGAGAACAAGTGCGTCGATCTGATCGCCGACCTCGACGACCTCATCCGGGTCGACGTCGTGCTTGATGGACAGCTCGCGGGACGGGATGACGCCTTCGGTCTTGTATCCGATGTCGAGCAGGACCTCGTCGTGGTCAACCTTGACCACGGTGCCCTCGACGATGTCACCATCGTTGAAGTACTTGATGGTTGCGTCAACAGCAGCGAGGAAGTCCTCAGCGGTTCCGATGTCGTTGATCGCAACCTGAGGGGTGTTAGAAGTTGGCATATGTAGAAATGCTCCGAAGTGATGTAGGAGATCGTAATTGGACAGTTACGGGTCTCTCGAAAAGCATCTCTAAACAGGCCAAATGGCGATGGTTTAGGATGGATTCCGATCCCGCCGTGACGATGTATAAAGCCCTCCTACGGAAGCCTTAGACAACCCACGGCATAGACACGCCCGTACAACACTACATCCGCGCAGCTAAAACGGCAAATATACACGCCGCACGCGTATTCAAGGAGCCCTTCAGTGTCTGCTGATTCACAGTCCCCCGCGCCACGCTTCTCCCCGTCGCACGCGAATCGTCAATTCTGGGACAGCGACGCCCACAATTATCATGCGGAACACGAGGAATATTTGTCCTCGTTTTACTGGTGTCCCGAGATGCTACACGAGGAGCAGGCGCAGTTGCTTGGCGACGTCTCTACTTCCACAGTTTTGGAACTCGGGTGCGGCTCTGCGCCGTGTACTGCGTGGTTGCAAGGACGCGCGCGGTTTGCCACGGGCTTCGATATTTCGCGCGGGATGCTGGCACACGCACCTAGGGGCTTGCCGCTTGTGCAGGCTGATGTGTTGGCGCTTCCCTACACCAACGATTCATTCGACGTGGTGTTCTCAGCCTTTGGCGCCCTTCCTTTCATTGCCAACATCGACCAAGCCTTGGCGGAGGTGCATCGCGTACTTAAGCCCGGTGGGAGATTCGTGTTCTCCACCAACCACCCGATGCGATGGATTTTCCCCGACGATCCCGCGAACCTCACCGCAGAGTTGCCGTATTTCGACCGCGCCTATATCGAGAGCGACGCGGAGGGAAACCTCACCTACGCTGAGTTCCACCGCACCGTAGGCGACTGGCTGCGCGCGCTACAAACCCGCGGCGGATTCCTGATTGAAGACATCCTCGAGCCCGAGTGGCCGGAGGACCTTGACCTGACTTGGGGCCAGTGGTCAAGGGAGCGTGGCGAGATTTTCCCGGGAACAATCATTTTTGTCTGTGTCAGACAATGATCACAGTATGGGTCAGACAATGATCGCCATTGTCTAGCGCAGACACCCGTTGAGTAGGCTCTACTGCATGCAGATTTTGGTTAAGGAACGCCTCGGTATCACGCTGCGCCGTGTTGTGGCTTGGTGGATTGATGCCTTCCTCGCCGCGGCCATCATCATCGTGGTGCGGTGGAGCGTGAATGCGCTTTTCGACGCCCCGATAACTGGGCGAGTAGGCGCGATCTACGACATCGCGGCCCTCGCTGTGGTCTTTTACCTTTATCGAGTGATCTGCGAGGCACGCACCCAGACCTCGCTTGGAAAGTGGTCCTTGCAGCTCGAAGTCATCACAGACAAACCCGGATGGTGGAGCGCGGCCCTGCGCAACGCCTGGATTCTGCTGACCCTGATTTCCTTAACCGGGGTCCCTCACGTCGAGACTATCGTGCTCGGAATCCTTGGTCTCTCCGTGTTGACCACTGGTCAAACGCCTTTCGACATGGTGGCTAACTGTCTCGTCGAACGCCGCCAGCGCGCGGCGTAGCGCGGCCCCGCGCGTGGAGTTGCGGGGCCGGTCCTGTCGAGTGACTGACCAGTGATTGCCGCGCCTTAGTGCGCTGCGGCGTCCCAATCCTTGCCCGCGCCGGCGGAAACCTCCAGCGGCACGGTGAGTTCAATTGCGGAGTCCATCTCGCGCTCAAGAATCTTCTTAACCTCATCCGCCTCCCCCGGCGCAACTTCGACGACAAGTTCGTCGTGCACCTGGAGTAGCACTCGGGACTTAAGTTCGCGCAGCGCATTATCGACGCGAATCATGGCTACCTTGATGATGTCGGCTGCGGTGCCCTGGATAGGGGCGTTGAGCGCTGCGCGCTCGGCGTTCTCACGCGCGAGGCGATTATCCGAGTTGAGTTCAGGGAGGTAACGGCGTCGCCCGAACACGGTTGCTGTGTATCCGTCCTTGCGTGCCTTCTCCACCACGTTATCTAGGTAGCGCTTCACGCCACCGAAGCGCTCGAAGTAGTTTTCCATGATTTCTTTAGCTTCACGCGCAGGAATGCCCAGCTGCTGGGAAAGACCAAAGGCAGACAGACCGTAGACCAGACCATAGGACATGGCCTTCACGCGGCGACGCAGCTCTGGGGTGACCTCGTCGACGGGCACGTCGAAGACCTTAGACCCCACGTAGTTGTGCAGATCCTCCCCTGCCCGGTAAGCCTCGATGAGACCGGGGTCCTCAGATAGGTGAGCCATGACGCGCATTTCGATCTGTGAGTAGTCGGCAGTCATCAAGGTTTCAAAGCCCTCGCCCACGATGAATGCAGAACGGATCTGACGCCCCGCCTCCGTGCGCACAGGAATGTTCTGCAGGTTGGGTTCCGTCGAAGACAAACGGCCTGTCGATGCCACCGTTTGATTGAAGGTAGTGTGAATTCGGCCGTCTGGCTGCACAGTCTTGATGAGACCTTCGAGGGTGGTCTTCATCTTCTGGTACTCACGGTGTGCTAACAGGTGATCAAGGAACGGGTGCGGGTGGTTCACGGCAAGCTGCTCAATCTCTTTGGCAGCCGTGGAATAGCCCGTCTTGGTCTTCTTGGTCTTTGGCATCTCGAAAGTTTCGAAGAGCACGGCCTGCAACTGCTTAGGTGAGTTCAGGTTCAGCGAGTCGTCGCCAGCCAGCTCACGAGCAGCACGTTCCTGCTCGGCTACCTGCTCAATGAAGGCGTCGAGCTGAGTTTCCAGAATCTCCACGTCCACGGCAATACCGGTGGCCTCCATGCGGGCCAAGATTCCCACGAGCGGAAGCTCAAGGTCGGTGTAGAGCTCAAAGGAATCGATGGCTTGCAGCTGCTTTGTCAGTTCTGCGGCCAGCTCCATGATGGCTGCGGCCTGGTCCACCAGAGAAGTATCGTCTAGCAGCGACAGCTGATCGCTGGCCTGACCGAGCGTCTTCTTAAGGTGCCTTTGGTAAACATCTGGCAGCTCATAGGTGCGCTGCCCTGGGCGCAGCAGGTACGCAGCAATTGCAGTGTCGTGCGCAATGCCGTGCAGCTCGATGCCACGTCCAGCGAGCATATGGAACGCCGCTTTGGCCTCGTGGAAATACTTGGGCGCATCCGAATTAAGCCACTGGGCGAGTGCTGCATCGTCTTCGGCGCTGAGTTCGCCGAGCTCGAGCTGCATGCCGTGGAAGTCGGCGTCGACAAGCGCAATTGCGCTCGCGTCCCCGCGGCCCGGACGCCCGTCGCCCTGTACGAACACAGCGACGTCCTTTTTGCCCTTGAGCCACTGCTTCAGCGGCGCATCGACGATCTCCGTCTCCTGCGTAGGCACTTCTGTTTGTGCAGGTGCCTCACCACCGTCATTTGGAATCGCATCAAGGACACGCTCGCGGAGCCCGCCGCCGAACTCGAGCGCGTCAAAACGCTCCGCAACCTCAGACACTGCTGCACCCTTGAACTGCAGATCCGCCGGGGCCACCTCCAGATCCATGTCTGTGATCATCTGGGTCAGTTTGCGGTTCATGCGCACCTGCTCGATGCGATCGCGGAAGTTCTGTCCCGCCACGCCCTTAATATCTTCGGCATGCTCGATGAGGCCCTCGAGGGAGCCGTACTCGAGAATCCACTTGGTTGCGGTCTTCTCACCTACCTTCGGAACCGACGGCAAGTTATCGGAGGGGTCGCCACGCAGCGCAGCGAAGTCCGGATATTGCCGAGGGGTCAAGCCATACTTCTCCACCACTGCATCCGGGGTGAAGCGGTGCAGGGTCGATACGCCGCGCATCGGGTACAGGACTGTGGTGTCCTCGTTAACCAGTTGCAGGTAGTCGCGGTCACCGGTGACGATGAGGGTTTCAAAATCCGTGGCCTGGGTTGCCAGGGTGGCTACGATATCGTCGGCCTCAAAGTTCTCACGTGACAGTGTCGTAATGCCCAGAGTGCCCAGCACCTCGCGAATGAGATCGACCTGGCCGCGGAATTCCTCTGGGGCGGCTTCCCGCTGCGCCTTGTATTCGGGAAACATCTCGGTACGGAAGGTCTTGCGGCCCACATCGAAGGCAACGCCCACATACTCGGGCTTTTCCTCGGCGATAATGTTCGCAAGCATCGAAAGGAATCCGTACACCGCGTTGGTGTGCTGGCCGCCCGACGTTGCGAAGTTTTCAGCAGGCAGCGCATAGAAGGCGCGGAAGGCCATGGAGTGGCCGTCAATGAGCAGAAGTCGCGGTTTGTTGCTGGAGTTTTTGGTCGTCGAAGAAGTCACTCGCCCCATCTTAGAGCCTTTACCCCCACCTGATTAGTATTTGGTTCGACGACTGCGCTAAACTTCATTTCAGTCAACACAACGTTGCACGCCCCTGTAGCCCAATTGGCAGAGGCAATGGATTCAAAACCCATTCAGTGTGAGTTCGAGTCTCACCAGGGGCACCAACAAACCCTCGCATCCGTGCGCTTTATCGCCTAGGTGCGAGGGTTTTCACATCGCAGAAACTATGCGCGTTCAACGGTGCCAGTTCTCACGGGCTGCGCGCGCCAAAACACGGCAGCCCTTGGGAGGGAGTAGCCAGCTGCGCTTTCACCACCTATCCCCTAATTCCCCCAGAGCAAAAACCGTGTTTTCCGTATCTGTGCGCAGCTCAATCAATGCTTTAGCAGCAAACAGGCTTTTGCTTAGAGGAGGGTCTATGAATAATATAAGACTGAAGGTATTTATCGTGTAATGTCGGCACCGCGGATTAAATGAATTAATCAGCATTTTGAGTAAATTCTTGAACCATTACGGCACGTCAGAACGAGAATGAGAGCACCAAGAGGTTAGTTTCGAAAACATGCAATTTGTACTCAACGCCATTCGCGGCGCACTCATTGGCTCGGCTGAATTAGTTCCTGGCATCTCGGGCGGCACGGTTGCGCTCATCGTGGGCATCTACGAACGCGCGCTGCACAATGCTAACTTCCTCATCTCAGGCCGGCTCAAGAAGGTTGAATGGGGTTTCCTCGCGTCGGTTGCGGTCGGCATGTTCGCGGCCGTTTTTGGATTCTCCACGATTCTCCATAACTTCGTCGAAAATCAGGTCTCCGTGTCCAACGCATTATTCCTCGGAATGGTGGCCGTCTCCATTTTCGTGCCTTTGACAATGATCGACAGGGACGAGCGATTCAAGCCTTCTTCAATAGTGGCCTTTATCGTCTCAGCAGCAGCAATTTTCTTCGTGACCGGTTTTACTTCGGATCCTGTTGAGAACCCATCGCTCATCGTCGTCTTCTTCGCCGCGATGGTCGCCGTGTGTGCTTTAGTCCTCCCCGGTGTTTCTGGCTCCCTGATTTTGCTCACCATGGGTCTTTATCAGCCAATTATCGGTGCTGTTTCAGACCGCGAGATGAGCACCATCGCTGTCTTTGCGTTAGGCGCACTTTGCGGACTTGCTGCATTTGTGAAGGTGCTCAACTACCTTCTGGACAACCATCGTGGACCAACCCTGGCAGCTATGGCCGGCTTCATGCTCGGCTCGCTGCGTGCGCTGTGGCCATGGGGTGCGGACCAAGATGCTTCGAGTGGCCTCATTGTGGTGATGCTTATCTTGGGAGCAATCATCGTTTCGATCTTCATTTTTATTGACGCCCGCAAGGCTAAGAACTACCACGTGCCAGAAAAGCAAGGCTAAGACCATGTACAAAAAGATTGCTGCCAGCGGCGGGTTACTCGCGTGCGCGATGCTCGCTGCTGGCTGCGTAACAAACGTCGAGTCCTCGACTCCTGACGGCTGGGAAGAACCGCACCTGGACAAAGTTCCAGAAATCGCCGCGCTTTACGACGACGCCGATGGAGTCCTGACGGCAGGCACTAACCCTCCCTTTGCACCATTCGAGTTCAAAGACTCCGATGGCGCAATCGTCGGCGTGGAGATGGACATGATGAAGGCTATCGCCGACATCTTGGGCCTTGAATTCCAGCCTGTTGAGCAGGACTTCTCGATGATCCTGCCGGCCGTCCAGTCGGGTCAGATCGATATCGGCGCATCTGGCTTTACCGACAACGAGGAACGCCGAAAGAACTTCGACTTCATCGACCACCTCTACGCAGGAATCCAGTGGGCGGAACGAACAGACGGTATCAAACGCGTCGACCCTTCGAACCCGTGCGGGCTGACCGTGGCGGTTCAGCGCACCACCGTCTCAGAGACAGACGACGTCATTCCCAAGAAGGACGCATGCGGCGGCGACCTCCGCATCCTTTCCTACGATACGAGCGACAACGCTGCGCTCGCCGTCATCATGGGCCGCGCCGACGCAATGTCCGCTGACTCCCCTGTTTCCTCGTGGGCTGTCAACCGTTCCGACGGAAAAATGCGAATGGTCGGTGGCATGTTTGACGCCGCACCTTATGGCTTCGCTGTACCTAAAGACTCGAAGCTTGGCCCCGCAGTCGCCGCGGCGCTCAACCATCTCATCGAAACCGGTGAATACCAGAAGATCTTGAAACGCTGGGGCATCAGCGATGGCCTCGTGAAAGAGGCAATGATTAATGAAAGGCCAGTCAATGACTAATCCATCACAGGCCCCTAAAGCCGCCAAGTCGGCACGGTCTAAAAAGGCTGCTGAGCCCAAAGAGATTCAAGCACGCCCACTCCGCCACCCCTGGCGCTGGGTTTTTGCCACGATTCTGGTGTTGCTCGGCGTCTGGTTTGTTATCAGTTCCGCCCGCAACGAAGCCTTCGGCTGGGATACCTATTTCCAGTATCTCTTCGATAGCCGCATTGCAATTGCTTCCCTGCACACCTTGGCCATTACAGCACTGGCGATGATCATCGGTGTCGTAGGAGGTGCCATCCTCGCTGTGATGCGGATGTCACCGAACCCGGTTCTCCAAGGCGTCGCCTGGCTCTTCCTCTGGATCTTCCGAGGCACGCCAGTCTATGTGCAGCTGGTGTTCTGGGGCCTGCTTTCTGCTTTGTACCAGTCCATCAACCTTGGTTTCACCGAGATTTCGCTCGCCAGCGTTTTGACCAACGCCTTCCTGCTTTCGGTCTTGGGCTTGGGCCTTAACGAAGCTGCGTATATGGCCGAGATTGTACGTTCTGGTATCTCAGCCGTTCCCGAAGGCCAGAAGGAAGCCTCTAAAGCACTTGGTATGGGCTGGTGGATGACCATGCGCCGCACCGTCCTTCCACAGGCAATGCGCATCATCATTCCGCCGACAGGCAACGAGTTCATCTCTTTGCTGAAGACCTCTTCGTTGGTCGTGGCAGTTCCGTATACCTACGAGATCTTCGGCCGCGCTACGGACATTTCTGCAGCGCTTTTCGAGCCAATTCCACTGCTCCTCGTGGCAGCAACCTGGTACCTCGTCATCACCTCCCTGCTGATGATCGCGCAGTACTTCTTGGAGCGTCGTTTCGACCGTGGTGCTACTCGTGAGCTCACTGCTCGCCAGCTCGCCGCGCTTGCCGACGCCGAGGGCACCATCCCCCACAACGTTTCCGTCATCCCAGAGGTTAAAAAGTAATGGCAACGCCAATGATTTCCGCACAGAACGTACACAAGTCCTTCGGAAGCCTCAACGTGCTCAAAGGCATTACCTTGGAAGTTCAGCCCGGCGAGGTCGCGTGCCTTCTCGGCCCTTCGGGCTCCGGTAAGTCGACGTTCCTGCGTTGCTGCAACCACCTTGAAAAGGTTACGGCAGGCAGGCTCTACGTAGATGGTGACCTCATCGGTTATCGTGAGCGTGACGGAGCGCTGTACGAGATTTCCGAGAAGGAAGCAGCAGCCCAACGCGCAGACATCGGCATGGTTTTCCAGCAGTTCAACCTCTTCGCGCACCGCACGGTCCTCGAGAACATCATCGAGGCTCCCGTTCATGTTAAAAAGCAGCCTGTGGAACAAGCAAAAAAGCGCGCCATGGAGCTACTCGAGCAGGTGGGCCTTGCACATAAGGCTGACGCCTACCCAGTACAGCTCTCCGGTGGCCAGCAACAGCGTGTTGCTATCGCTCGCTCCGTGGCGATGGACCCGAAGCTGATGCTTTTCGACGAGCCGACTTCAGCTCTCGACCCTGAGCTGGTGGGCGAAGTCCTGCGCGTCATGAAGGAACTCGCTGCGGGCGGCATGACCATGCTGGTGGTCACCCACGAAATGGGATTTGCCCGAGAAGTCGCCGACAAGATTTTCTTCATGGACGGCGGCCAAGTCATCGAATCTGGCACTCCGGAGCAGGTCATCGACAACCCGCAGCACCCGCGCACCCAGGAGTTCCTCTCCTCGCTCCTCTAAGCCCCTGTGGGCCCCTCTTGTGGGCCCCTACAGTGGCCCACACACAGCAAAAGCGCTGTTACCTTTCAGTAGGTAACAGCGCTTTTGCTTTGCTCAATGCGGCTTAGTCTTGAGAATCGAACTCGTTTTCAAAATCTTGTGCCGGCGCCTCTTCGGCTGCCACAGACATCGGGTTATCGGCCGACTGGGCCTGGATAACATCATCCAACACAGCGTGGATATAAGGCGGAGCCTGGTCATTTGAATACTCGGAGGCTAGCTCAACGCCCTCGACTAGCGCCGTGGCGTTGGGAACATCCTCATTGAAGAGGATCTCCCACACGGCCACGCGCATGATGGCGCGGTCCACTGCTGGAATACGGTGCAGCTCCCAGTCCGCGGAGAGGTAGCGCTCGATGGTCTCGTCGATGACGTCGAGTTCTTCAGCGGCACCCTTGACGATGATCTGCGTGTACTCAGCGACTGGGGCTACGCCATTGTCATGATCGCGTGCCAGCGAGACTCGATCCTCGATGATGGCCACGGGATCAACATCACGGTTTTCAGCCTCGTACATGATGTCAGCAGCACGACGGCGCGCGCGGTAGCGGGCCGTGTGGCGCTTGTAATTGACGTCTTTTTGCTCAGACACGAAGAAACCCTAGCGTTCTTAGTTGTTGACGCGGGAGAGGTACTCGCCGGTACGGGTATCGATCTTGAGAACGTTGCCGATCTCGATGAAGAGTGGAACCTGGATCTCCGCACCGGTCTCGAGGGTAGCTGGCTTGGTGCCACCGGAGGAACGATCGCCCTGCAGACCTGGCTCGGTGTGCTCAACCTTGAGGTCGACGGAGATTGGCAGCTCGCCGAAGAGAGCCTCACCCTCGTGGAAGGAAACCTGCACGCGCATGTTCTCGAGCAGGAACTTGCCTGCGTCACCGAACTTGTCGAAAGGCAGCTCGAACTGCTCGTAGGTCTTGTCGTCCATGACGACGTAGTTCTGACCATCGTTGTACAGGTAGGTCATATCGCGGCGATCCACCGTTGCGGTCTCAACCTTGACGCCTGCGTTGAAGGTCTTGTCGGTGACCTTGCCGGAAACAACGTCCTTGAGCTTGGTGCGCACGAATGCTGGGCCCTTGCCCGGCTTCACGTGCTGGAACTCAATAATCTGCTGCAGCTTGTTGTCAATCTTGAGAACGAGTCCGTTCTTGAAATCGGTGGTATCAGCCATGGATCAAACTCCCAGTTAAAATAGTGGTGAAAACAGTGTTCCAGCATACCTTATGCGGCCACGCTGACATAACAGGGGCCGCGCAAAAGTACGCACGGCCTGTAGGCAAATTTTCCCAAGTACCCTAGAGGATCTGCAGTTCCTTCGGGAATGCGGTGATAATTTTCGGCGCACCGCCCGTAATGATGAGGGTATCCTCAATGCGCACGCCACCCTTGCCAGGAACGTAAATACCCGGCTCAATGGTTAGGGTCATCCCCTCAGCCAGCTCACCGGTTCCCGTCTTAGCTGCAGACGGCCCTTCGTGAACGTCTAGTCCAATACCGTGGCCGGTGGAGTGAACGAAGTACTCGCCGTAGCCGGCTTCCTCGATGATGTCGCGGCACGCTGCGTCGACGTCGACGAGCTTTGCGCCAGGCACGGCAGCCTTAACGCCCGCCAATTGCGCGCGCAGGACAACGTCGTAGATTTCACGCGAAAACTCGTTTGGCTCGCCGACAGCGAAGGTACGGGTGCAATCGGAGTTAAAACCACGCAGGTGCGCGCCGAAATCGATGGTGACGAGGTCACCACTTTCAAGAGCACGATCATCAGCGCCGTGATGTGGCTTGGCGGAGTTAGGGCCAGAGGCGACGATGGTATCGAAGCTCACTCGCTCCGAGCCCAGCTGGCGCATGCGATACTCAAGGTCCGCAGCAATCTGGCGCTCGGTGCGCCCCACCGCGATCTCCCCGGCAGCAACGAGGCCTTCGAGGGCTTCGTTTGCCAACGCTGCGATCTGCTCGAGGCGCTCTAGTTCAACTGGATCCTTTACCAGACGGATCTTTTCGATAACGCCAGAAATAGGAACGAGTACAACGTCCTCTGGCGCTGCCTTCTTTAGCGCTTCAAGCTGCGAAACTGAAACATAGTCTGCTTCAAAGGCAACACGCAATGGCCCTTCAACGCGCTTGAGAAGTTCCGGACCCACAGCGCGGCCGAGGATGGCCTCCAGGTCAGGTACTTCCTCGGCAATCTGCGTGGTGTAACGGCCGTCGGTTGCCATGATGGCGGATAGGTCCTTGCGCAGGAAGAGTCCACCGTTAGAGCCAGAAAAGCCCGAGAGGTAACGCACGTGTGTCAGATGGGTGACCAAAACAGCGTCGATGCGCTGACCGGCAAGCTCCGCTGCGAGTTTGCGGCGGCGATTGCTAAAGCGAGTATCTGCGAGTGCCATGTGGTGTCCCTTCGTCAATGTTTGATACCTCATGGTATCGCGCGGGTCACAGAGATACATCAAGGACCACCGATATCTCGCAGTCTTTGCTTTTTCTGCCCGTAGCATTGACCACTTCGGGGCTATTTTTGCCGCATTTAGCCGCCTCGAGCTAGTCCTGTAGAAAGTAACCGAGGGCAGCCTCGTAACCGTAAGCACCAAGGCCGGCGATAACACCACGCGCAATCGGGCTGAGATAGGAATGATGGCGGAAGGCTTCGCGCGCATGCACGTTTGAGATGTGCACCTCAACAAAACCGGGACCATCAGCTACTTCAGCGAGCGCGTCACGCAGCGCCACCGAGGTATGGGTAAAGCCGCCAGGGTTGATTATGACCGGCCAACCGGCATCGGCAGCTTCGTGCACTTTGTCGATGAGTTCGCCCTCGTGATTGGACTGGAAGAACTCGAGCTCGAGGTCTGGAGAAAGGCTTCCTGCGACTTCACGCACGTGCTTTTCGACGTCCGCAAGCGTGGTCTTTCCATAAACCTCCGGCTGGCGCTTGCCCAAGCGGTTGAGGTTAGGCCCATTGAGAACCAAAATCTTCATCACTTATACCGGCTTTCTCTTGAAATGGCAGCGTAGGCTGCCTGCATTTCCTCAATGGTGGCGTCCTCGATGCGGGTGGTCTGGCCGATTCCGGTCAGTGCTACGAACCGAATGTGGCCACCACGGTTCTTCTTGTCATGGATCATGCCAGCATAAAGCTCATCGAAGTGACAGGCCTCGTAGGTGGTTGGCAAACCGACCGATGCCAAGATGTCGCTGTGAGTCTGCAGCAACGCGGCGTCGATAAGCCCGCGTGTATGAGATAGCTGCGCGATAAACATCATGCCCACCGCCACCGCACGCCCGTGGCGCCAGGTATAGTTCTCCCGCAGCTCCACCGCATGGCCAAAGGTATGGCCGTAATTGAGGGTCTCACGCAGACCTGCTTCCTTGAGGTCCTCGCCCACCACGCGGGCCTTGACCGCGATGGAACGCTCAATAAGCTCAGGAAGGGTCTGCAAAGGATTCAGGCAGGCGGCGGGGTCCGCGAGGTAACGCTCGATGATAACGGGATCATGGATGAAACCAGTCTTGATGATCTCCGCGGAGCCGGCGACGATTTCCTCTTCCGGCAAAGTGACGAGCCGGTCAAGGTCCACGAACACGGAGTCTGGCTCGTGGAAGGCGCCCACGAGGTTCTTTCCGGCGTCCGTGTTGATGCCGGTCTTACCACCTACTGCCGCATCGACCATTGCCAAAAGCGTGGTCGGAACCTGGATCACCTTGATGCCGCGCATCCACGTTGCGGCGAGAAAACCAGCCAAGTCAGTAGTGGCGCCGCCACCCAAGCCCACAATGACGTCACGGCGGCTAAAATTCGCTGCCCCCAACTCGTCCCACAATCCACCGAGCACCTCTAGGCGCTTGGAAGCCTCAGCATCCGGAATTGGTAGCAAAGTGACAACGACGTTGCGCGCCTCAGCCTCCGCAGCGAGCTGACGTGCGGCGGCAGCTAGCGGCGGTTGAAACACGATTCCTACATGGCCTGCGCCGGTGCTTTTTACTCGGTCCGCAATGTCGGCGGTCAAACTTGTGCCGACGGTAACTTCGTATGGATTGGGGCCATTAACTGGAATCGTGGTCATGAGTTCGCTTTCTTAGAGAGTATCGAGGAAGCCGAGGATATCGCCCACTACCTGCTGCGGAGTGCGCGCACCGGTACGGACTTTAAAGTCAGAGACCTCCTCGTAGTACGGGCGGCGGGCGTCGAGAAGCGATGCATAGTGCGCCAGCGGGTCCGCCGCTTCAAGCACGGGGCGGTTGGGATCGCCCAATGTACGCGCAACCCCTTCCTCGGCAGTGACGTCTAGAAATACCACCGTGTGGCGGTCCAACAGCTCGCGGGTGGAGTCAGTAAGCACCGCCCCACCGCCTAGGCTCACAACACCACGAGACTGCAACGCTTCCTTGACCACTTCGGCCTCCAGTTCGCGGAAAGCCAGTTCGCCTAGCGAGGAAAATACTTCGCCACAGGCAACAGATTCGCGCTCCTCAATCAAGACATCGGAATCAATGAGTTCACAATTGAGAGCATTAGCTAAGCGGCGTCCGATCGAGGACTTACCCGAACCCGGTGGGCCCACAAGCACGACTCGCGGGTGCGGGCTACCAGTTACTGAAACCGGTGTAGTCATCACTTACTCCTGTTCAAAAGCAAGACGCTGGGAAACATACTCATTGTAGGCATCGATATTGCGTTTAGTCTCAGCAACGCTATCCCCGCCGAACTTGTCCAAGACGGCACGCGCGAGAACCAAGGCAACCATCGCCTCGGCCACGACGCCAGCAGCCGGAACCGCGCACACATCGGAGCGCTGGTGGATACCGGTGGCGGGCGCGCCGGTGGCCATATCCACGGTCTTCAGTGCACGGGGGACGGTAGAGATCGGCTTCATCGCAGCGCGCACACGCAGTGCCTCACCATTGGTCATACCACCTTCTAAGCCGCCAGCGCGGTTGCTTAAACGCGAAACGGAGTCACCGTCGCGCACCATCTCGTCATGGGCTTCAGAGCCGCGGCGGCGGGCTTCCTCAAAGCCGTCTCCGACTTCCACGCCCTTAATTGCTTGGATGCCCATGAGCGCTGCTGCGAGCTGTGCATCAAGGCGGTCATCACCGGAGATATGCGAGCCCAAGCCGATGGGCAGGCCTTCTACGACAACCTCCACGATTCCGCCGAGTGTATCGCCCTGCTTCTTAGCAGCCTCGATTTCCTCAATCATCGATTCTTCAGCCGCTTTATCGAAGGCGCGGACCGGCGATGCGTCAATGGCCTCGATATCCGCAAAGGTGGGGGTTGGCCCCACGTACGGCTCGGAAGCACCGATGGAGATAACATGCGAAACCACTTCCACACCGAGGGTCTCGCGCAGGAAGTTGCGCGCAACCGTGGCCGCCGCAACGCGGGCAGCGGTCTCACGGGCGGAAGAACGCTCAAGGATTGGGCGGGCCTCAGTGTGACCGTACTTAATCATTCCAGCAAAGTCAGCGTGCCCTGGGCGGGGACGCGTCAGAGCCGCGCCGCGGCCGGAGGACATTGCCTTTGCGGTTTCCTCATCGGTCATATCGAGTTCGTCAGGGGACATGATGGTGGTCCACTTCGGCCACTCGGTATTTCCAATCATGATGGCAATGGGGCTGCCCAAGGTCTTGCCGTGACGGATACCGGTGAGCAGCGTTAGCTCATCGGCCTCAAACTTCATTCGCGCACCGCGGCCATAGCCAAGGCGGCGGCGAGAGAGCTGAAGTGCAATGTCATCCTGAGAAACGGAAACCCCGGCGGGCATGTGCTCAAGCATGGCAATGAGCGCCTGGCCGTGGGATTCACCTGCGGTAGTCCAACGAAGCATGCCGATAATTATCGCACGACAGGCAATCCGTGGTGCCAGCAGGGTAAAACTTAGAGCGCAATCACACAAAGTGCTGCGGCAATCAGCATCCCAGGTCCGTGCGGTGGCGCTGAGTCTTTGCGCAACGTGCCCCACACAGCCGTGCTTAGCGACGCCCCCATCATCGCCAGGAGCTGCCCCATCACGCCGCACTCGTGAGTAACCCACATGCCCAGCGGGAAGGCCAACTTGATATCACCGCCACCAACACCGCCTCGCCAACAAGCCAAGGCTAGGTAGATCCCAGGCCAGATGAGTCCGGCCGGCTCAAAGAACAGCAACGAAGCCACCGCCGCTGGCAGAGTGAGCCAATCTGGAAGCCGCTTGAAACGGACATCAAAATAAAAAAGCGCTGCACCCCACAGCGCACCAATGACGGCACTGATTTCCCCCATAGCCCATACCCTAGCGAATTCCAGGCAGTGGCATCAGGGACGGGCTTTTATTGGTTAAGCCCCAGGGCTTCGTTGAGCGCCATCTGCATCTGCTCACGCGGAGCCGTATGTCCGGTAAATTGCTCAAACTGGCTAAAGGATTGATGCGCCAACATGACATGGCCGCCCACAGTGGCGTAGCCGTCTGCTGCCGCGTGAATAGTCAAAGGAGTAGGCCACGGATCATAAATAACGTCAAAGACTGGCGCATGGGCGAGATCAAATAGACGTCCTTCGAGTGCAGCAGAGGGAACAGTAGAAACGATCACGTCCATCGCCCGAGTCAACGCGACAAGGTCATCATTAAACGTGGCCTTGTGCAAGGTGATACCCAGAGCTCCGGCTAGAGGACGCAGCTCCTCCATGCGGTCGGAGCGGTTGAGCACCGTTACGTCACAAACGCCCCGCTGGGCAAGCCCCCAAAGTGCGGGACGCGCCGTGCCACCAGAACCAATAAGCAACGCAGCATGGGGAGTTTTGTCCCCCAATAACGCGTTCAAAGCACCTAAAACGCCCTCGGCGTCGGTGTTGTCTGCTCGCCAGCCGTCGTCGATTCGCACGAGCGTATTCGCGGACCCGATGAGCTCCGCGCGCTCGGTGCACTGGGATGCGTATTCGAGTGCCGCAAACTTGCCAGGCATCGTGACGGAGAAGCCACGGAAATCCTCTGGTGCCTCATCGAGAAAGCGCGGGAGTTCTTCAGCGGTGACCTCGAATCGGGCGTATTCCCAATCGCTGAGCGACAAAGCCGCGTACCCAGCGTTATGCAGAACAGGGGAAAGAGAGTGCGCTATAGGCTTTCCAAGGACTGCAGCACGTGGCATTCTCTATCCCCTCGTTCCTCGTTAAAGTTCTGTCTTCACGGCCCCGCGCTACTGCGCCGGCTGTTCTGCAGGTTGCTCAGCCGGCTGTCCTTCGCCTTGCGCACCGCCCTGCTGGGCACCTTCGCGTTGAGTATCCAGGATGCCCGAGTTGATGGCCTTATCTACGTTGTCCAGATGCTCGTCATAGTTGTCGGTGAACACGGTAGTGCCTTGAGCATCAATCGTGGCGAAGAACAGCCAGTTGCCCTCAGCTGGGTGCTCCATAGCGTCGATGGCTTCAACGGACGGGGAAGCAATCGGGGTGTCCGGAAGACCTTCCTTGGCGTAGGTGTTCCACGGGGTAACCTCAGCGCGTGCCTCATCGGTGGTTGCAAGCTCAACGTCCGGCAGGCCGTAGTTAACGGTGGAGTCAAGCTCCAAGCGCATTGGCTCGTCGAGACGGTTGAGGATGA
Source organism: Corynebacterium sp. LK14 (assembly GCF_008042215.1). Taxonomy (NCBI): domain Bacteria; kingdom Bacillati; phylum Actinomycetota; class Actinomycetes; order Mycobacteriales; family Corynebacteriaceae; genus Corynebacterium; species Corynebacterium sp. LK14. The sequence goes on along the minus strand of NZ_NOVQ01000009.1, from coordinate 619,394 downwards.
CGCGGGCAACCTTGCCGAACTCACCGGCTGGGGCCTCGCGCTCGACCAGGGATGCTGCAACCAGCAATTCATATGGAGTCTTGCCAATTGCTTGTGCTCGGTCCACGATGCCGGTCTCGTTGTAGCGCTTGGTCGAACGCTCAATGAGGTCCTTCAGGATGTCCTTTGCATCCATGTTCGGGTCCACCACGTACTGGCCAGGAGCGATGAGGCCTTCCAAGCGCTTCGGGTCTTCACCACGAGAGCGCACCTTCTCCAGTGCCCACTCAGGTGCGCCGAGCTCGGCGGGATCCACCGTCGCAGCGACCTTCTCCAGATCTTCCTTGGTGACAGAGCCACCCTCTTGCTCGGAAACCTTGGCAATCTGTGAGAAGATGCCGTAGCGGACATCCCCGCCGACCACCTTGACGTCGGAAAGCGTTGCGCCACCCTGAACGTCCAGAGGATCAATCTTGTTCTCGTCCTTGAGCAGGGCATCCACTGCGGCCTTCGCACTCATCTCCTCTTGGAGACGGTAGAAGCCCGGCTGAATGCGGCTTGCGCGGGGATTGCTGTTGGCCGCCGAGGAGAATGCCTCTGCGGTCTTGACCACGTTCTTCTCTACAAGAGCAGGCCCAAGCTCGCTCATCGACGAGCCCTCAGGAACCTGTACCAACTGTACAGTTCCGTTGCCGGTGCCTTCGTAGTCCAAGCTACTTCCTCCTCCAAACAGGCGGAACCCTATGTAGCCCAAGGCGCCAATGATTAGAACGACAGAGGCCAGGACGACGGCAAGGCCGCGTTGACGACGCTTGACGTACTTGGGCTCCATAGAGCGTCCGATTCGTTCTTGGTTTCGGCTCACGTAACTAGTCTCCTGCTATTGAAGGCTCGTGGGTGGTTGCATCTGATTGAAGCGCATTGTGGCGCGCATCCAACCAAGATTGCAAAATCTCTACTGCGGCTGCTTGGTCAATAACCTTGCGGCCCTTCTTTTCGGAAACCCCTGACGCCCGCAAAGCTGTAGTCGCGGCGACCGTAGTCAAACGCTCATCAGCCATCCGAACAGGTGGTTGCCCTATCGTTTCATCTTTTCCCAGCCTACGGCGGATGCGAAACGCAATTTCCTTCGCATGTTTCACGCTTTTAGAACCATTGCCCTGCAAATCGCGCGGTAGGCCAACCACAACTTCCACAACGTGGTACTCACGGATGAGCTCCAAGATACGGTTGATGTCACCTTTGTCCTGATCTTTGAAGCCGGTTTCGCGGGACACAGTTTCAACGGGCAACGCCAAGCTGGCGTTTGAGTCAGAGACTGCGACTCCAATGCGCACGGTTCCAACATCAAGTGCTAGGCGACGCCCATTTCCCGGGTCATTAAGCCCCGGGGTATCGGGTTGTACGACCATACTCTTGAAGTTCCTTCGCGTTCGGGTACGACTTTAAGCATGAAGCCAATGTCGCAAAATGATAACGATGACATTTAGATTCTAGTCATATTGCATCAACCAATGGCGCGCAGGGGTTGAAAACATGGCATAAAAAGACAGATTTCCCGAATGCTCACCCCTCTAGACGCGCAGAAACCCCCGCTCCCAGCACGAGAAACGGGGGTTAAGCGCTAGCACCTCATGGGCTTTAGCGGATTAGGCCTTTTCAAGTTCGTCACGCAAAGCGTTGAAGGCAGCCTGCAGGCCTTCAGCATTGGCGCCGGACCCCTGAGCCATGTCAGGCTTTCCGCCACCCTTGCCGTCAACGTAGCCGGAAATTGTCTTGACCAAATCGCCAGCCTTTATGCCACGAGCAACAGCTGCCTTGGTGGCACCAACAATGAACGGGGTCTTGCCACCCTCATTCTCAGATGCGAGCACAACGACGCCAGCTTCGTCACCTAGACGGTTTTTAATGTCGGTTGCCACGGTGCGCAGGTCGCCGCCGCTGACGTTGTTCGGCAGGCGAACGCTGATAACAGTGAAGCCGTTCACGGTGATTGCGCCACCGATCATGTCAGCGGTCTGCGCCATCAGCCGTGCCTTATGCAACTCATCAATCTGCTTCTCCGCGGCCTTGAGCTTCTCAGTCAGCTGAGCAATACGCTCTGGCAGGTCCTCAGACTGGATCTTGAGCTCGCGGGAGATGCCCTCAACGAGCGCGGTCTCCTTGGAGTAGTAGCGGAAGGCATCCATGCCGGAGTAAGCCTCGATGCGGCGTGCGCCGGAGCCAACGGAGGACTCACCCAGGACGGACACTGGGCCGATCTCGGAGGTATTGGTCACGTGGGTACCACCACAGAGCTCGATGGAGAAAGGACCGCCCATTTCGACGACGCGCACCTGGGAGCCGTAGTTCTCACCAAAGAGCGCCATAGCGCCCATTTGCTTAGCCTGATCCAGTGAGGTCTCGATGGTGTTGACGGCGAAATGAGCATCCACAGCCTGGTTGGTGATCAATGCGATTTCTTCCAGCTGGGCCGGCGAAAGCTGCTCTGTGTAGTTGAAGTCAAAGCGCAGGTAGCCCGGACGGTTCAAGGAACCGGCCTGGACTGCGGTTGGGCCGAGCACCTGGCGCAGTGCAGCGTGGATGAGGTGCGTTGCGGAGTGAGCCTGGACTGCGCCGTGGCGCCACTTCTCGTCAACCTCAGCGGTCACGGAAGCACCCAGGTCGATGCCGCCTGCAGTAACGGTGGCCTTATGGACCCACAGCTTCTTGCCGATCTTCTGGACGTCGCCCACCTCAAGCAAGCTCTCGCCCGCGTACAGGCGGCCGCGGTCTGCGGTCTGTCCACCGGCCTCGGCGTACAGCGGCGACTGGTCGAGGATGACCTCTACCTGCTCGCCCTCGTGGACCTCGTTGACCTTCTGGCCATCGCGAACCAGACCGATGATCTTGGCGTCGGAAGTAAGCGTCTCGTAACCGGTAAAGACGGTCGGGTTGTTATCGACCCACTCACGGTAGAGAGAAAGGTCGGCGTGGCCGTGCTTCTTGGCCTGGTTATCGGCCTTGGCGCGGCGGCGCTGCTCTCCCATGGCTTCATTGAAGCCGTCCATGTCAACTTCCAGACCTGCTTCCTGAGCCATCTCGAGGGTCAGATCGATTGGGAAACCGTAGGTATCGTGCAGCTCGAAAGCCTTCTCGCCCGAAAGAATCTTCGGCGTAGCAGCGCGCGAGGTGGACTTGAGCGCTTCAACAGCCTCGTCAAAGAGCTTGGTGCCGGATTCGAGGGTCTTGAGGAAGGCCTTCTCCTCCGTAACGGCAACGCGGAGAATGCGCTCACGGTTGTCAGCGATCTCCGGGTAGGACGGGGTCATGGTGTCCATGATGGTGTTCATGAAGCGCTCCATGCTCGGCGCGGTAGCCCCCAGCAGGCGTGCGGAACGGATGATGCGACGCAGCAGGCGGCGCAGGATATAGCCGCGGCCCTCGTTGCCCGGGGTAACGCCGTCCAAGATGAGCATCATGCCGGTACGGGAGTGATCCGCGATGACGCGGAATCGGATGTTGTCCTGATCGCTTGCGCCCTCGCCGTATTTGGAACCAGAAAGCTCCTCCGCGGCGTCGATAACCGGGCGCAAAAGGTCAGTCTCATAAACGTTATCCACGCCCTGCAGGATGCAGGCCACGCGCTCGATGCCTAGGCCGGTATCGATGTTCTTCTTCGGCAGTGGGCCGAGAATTTCGAAGTTGCCCTTGCCGATGCCTTCACCACGCTCGTTCTGCATGAAGACCAAGTTCCAGATCTCCATATAGCGGTTATCATCAGCTACTGGGCCGCCTTCTGCGCCGTACTCAGGGCCACGGTCGTAGTAGATCTCGGAACACGGACCACACGGCCCAGGGATACCCATGGACCAGTAGTTGTCTTCCATACCCAAGCGCTGGATACGCTCGCGCGGCACGCCAACCTGCTCGTGCCAGATGTCAGCAGCCTCATCGTCATCGAGGTAGACAGTGACCCAGAGGAGCTCTGGATCCAAGCCGAAGCCGCCGTCTTCTACGGAGCCGGTCAATAGGCTCCACGCGTTCTTGATGGCGCCTTCCTTGAAGTACTGGCCAAAGGAGAAGTTGCCAGCCATCTGGAAGAAGGTGTTGTGGCGGGTGGTGATGCCCACCTCTTCGATGTCCAGGGTGCGCACGCACTTCTGGATGGAAGTTGCCAGACCATTAGGGAATGGCGGATTCTGCTGTCCCAGGAAGTACGGCTTGAACGGAACCATGCCGGCGTTGACGAAGAGCAGGTTCGGGTCGTCCAGGATCAGCGACGCGCTTGGCACGGCTTCATGTCCAGTCTTGACGAAGTGCTGGGTAAAGCGTTCCCGGATCTCATGAGTCTTCACGAGCTAAAGTCCTTCACTGTTTAAGCGGTACGTAACAGCGCTCAACTCTACCCGTGCGGCAAAGATTTGCCGATATCGGGGCACACTTTTCGCGCGCTCGCCAGTACGAACTTGGCAGTTGGCCGCCCAGCGGCCGATGCGCGCCTTTAGCGCTTACCGCGGATGATGTTGCGCAGTCGCCCCAGATAGTCGAAGATGCGCTTCTCCGCACCGTGATCCGTTGGTTCGTAATAGATGGAGCCCTCGAGCTCATCGGGCAGATATTGCTGCTTGACGACGCCGCGCGGATCATCATGCGGGTACTTGTACCCCACGGCATGGCCCAGTTTCTTGGCCCCCTCATAGTGGCCATCACGCAGGTGCGAGGGCACGTGGCCAAGGCGGCCCGACTGGACATCAGCCTGCGCTGCAGAGATCGCAGCGATGACCGAGTTGGACTTTGGCGCGGTAGCCAAGTGGATGGTCGCTTGGGCTAAGGGAATGCGCGCTTCGGGCATGCCGATGAGCTGCGCAGCTTCAGCCGCCGCCACTGCTACTTGCAGCGCAGTGGGATCGGCCATGCCGATATCTTCAGAGGCATGAACGATGAGGCGGCGGGCGATAAAGCGCGGATCCTCCCCTGCTTCCACCATGCGTGCTAGATAGTGCAAGGCCGCATCGACGTCTGAGCCACGAATGGACTTGATGAAAGCCGAGACCACGTCATAGTGCTGATCCCCGTCGCGGTCATAGCGCACCACGGCGCGATTGACGTTGTCACGAATGATTTGCGGCGTAAGCTCGCCGCCGTCGGGGACCGCTTCCGCAGCAGCTTCCAAGTAGGTCAGAGTGCGGCGGGCGTCGCCACCAGCCAAAAGGACCAAATGTTCAAGCGCTTCCTCGCTCGCGGTAATCCTTCCTGCAAGTCCCCTCTCGCTCGTCAGCGCCCTCTGTGCAAGGGCGCGCAGGGAGGCGTCGTCAAGCGGCTCCAATTGCAGCAGCAAGGAGCGGGACAGCAAGGGTGCAACGACGGAGAAAGAAGGATTTTCCGTGGTAGCCGCCACCAAAAGGACGGTGCGATTTTCTACCGCCGCCAGCAACGCGTCCTGCTGGGTCTTGGAAAAACGATGCACCTCGTCGATGAAGAGCACTGTGCGACGCCCATGGATAAGCTCTTGGCGCGCGTGCGTGATGACTTCACGCACCTGCTTTACGCCGGAATCGAGGGCGGATAAGCCCACAAAGTTCTGGCCAATCGCCTTGGCAATCAGCGAGGCAATCGTGGTCTTTCCCGTACCGGGCGGACCATAGAGAATGACCGAGGCTTCGCCAGAGCCTTCAATAAGGCGACGCAACGGCTTCCCCTCTTCAAGCAGGTGACCTTGTCCCAAGACCTCGTCGAGGCTTTGCGGGCGCATCCGTGCAGCGAGCGGCGAGCCAGCATGAGTGGCGAAGATTTCCTGACCAGGAAGGGGCCCAGCAGGTTCGCTATCCGTAGATGCAGGTCCAAAAAGTGAGTCTTGCGACATCGCCTACGCTCCACGAAGCCGCGTGGCCACGGTACGGCCAAACTCCGCAACAGGCTGGCAGGTGTCGCTGCCGCACTGTGCCGCATAGCGAGACAAGGCCTCGAAGGTCTCATACAGGTCGCGCCTAATGAGGACTTCCTCCTCGCTAAACGGCCCTTGGTCTGCGGGGCGCAGCACGGAGTTGCGCGCATCGTGGAAGACCTCTGCGGAGCCTTCGGCCAAGGCTACGACTCCTTCAATGCCACCGGCATACATGGTGGTCACGCTGGATAGCGCCCACCCGATGAGGGAAGCGACGATGAGCTCGTGCAGCTCTGCGTCATCAGCAAAGCGCGGCCACACGCCGGTGACGTGGCGCTGCCATGCGGAGATGAAGATCTCCGCTTCCTCGTCAGAGATTGGGCGCGCGAAAAGGAACTGCGGGAAACCTGCGATAACGCAGGCGACGTCGAATCCAACGTTGCGGTAGCCGGCCCACTCATAGTCCAAGAAGGACAAACGCTGCGAGACAATGACGTTGTCGGGCGACAAGTCGAAGGGTGTAAAGGCACACTCTTGGCCATAGCTCAAGGCACTCGCGGCCTTTTCCGCCAGTTCGACAAAGTGCGCTGGCGCGGGAAGGCTAGCCTTGGAGAGAATGTCTGCACCGATGAGGATGGACGCACGCAGGGATTCATCGCGCAGCGCCTGGTGCTCTTCGTATTCAGGATGCTGGCGCAGCATGCGGTTGAGCAAAGTCTCGTAGTCAAGCTCTCGCCCCGCGGTCCCCGCATGCATCTGGCCAAGCGAGCGTCCTAGCTTGCGGAGGACTTCTTTGCGGTCCTCCCCTTTTGCACGCGTCAGAACATCAGCCAACGTGTCACCTTCGCCGGCGTCGGAAAGCACCAAAATGCGACGCTCCAAGTCCGCGGCAAAAAGAACCGGACCAGGACGCACGTCCTCATTGAGGGCCGTGGTGAACTGATAGGCCACGACTTCCCGCAGCAACGCCGCATCGTCGATGGAATGGCCCGTCATGGGGTTGTACTTGATGACCACGGAACGGTGCGGGAGAAACGCGGTCGGTGTCATGCGTGCGCGCAGCACTAAGGCATTACCGGAACCACCCAGGTCGGTCACCTGAGTAAATTCGGGCACACCTCCATAGCGGCGCGACAGCAGCTCTGCTGCAAATGTCACGACCTCATCTTGGGTGTAAACCTTCTCCGTGGTCACTATCTCTCCCTTAAAAATTCCTCATACTACCCAACGCTAACCGCAATAAAGCGGGGCGCTTCGCTTCCAACGCCCTTTATCGAACGCTGTACCAAGTTGCTGCCCCGCTTGATGTCCGCGCTTTAGTTGGCTTCGGCCTTCTTTTCAGCCTTCTTTTCCGGCTTGAAGTCAACGCCGGTCTCCTTGCGCTGTGCAGCAGGGATCGGACCAGGAGCATCAGTCAGCGGGTCAACTCCGCCACCGGACTTCGGGAAGGCGATGACGTCGCGGATGGAGTCAAAGCCGCCGAGCAGGGATACGATGCGGTCCCAGCCGAAAGCGATGCCGCCGTGTGGCGGTGCGCCATACTGGAATGCATCAAGCAGGAAGCCGAACTTCTCCTGTGCTTCTTCCTCGCCAATACCCATGACGTCGAAGACGCGCTTCTGCACATCCTGCTGGTGAATACGGATGGAACCGCCACCAATTTCGTTACCGTTGCAGACGATGTCGTATGCGTAGGCAAGAGCCTCGCCCGGCTCCTTGTCGAAGGAGTCGAGGTACTCCGGCTTCGGGGAGGTGAAAGCGTGGTGGACTGCGGTCCACTTGGAGTGGCCAAGTGCCACGTCGCCGGAAGCGGTGGCGTCAGCGGCTGGCTCGAAGAGCGGTGCGTCAACAACCCAGGTAAATGCCCAGTCGCCATCCTTGATGAGGTCGAGCTTGCGAGCGATCTCGCCACGGGCTGCGCCCAGCAGCGCGCGGGAGGACTTGGTGTCGCCGGCGGCGAAGAAGATGGCGTCACCTGGCTGTGCGCCGACGTGGGCGGCGATGCCCTCGCGCTCTGCGTCGGTGATGTTCTTGGCGACCGGGCCACCGAGGCTGCCATCCTCAGCGATGGTGATGTAAGCCAAGCCCTTAGCACCGCGCTGTTTTGCCCACTCCTGCCAAGCATCGAACTGACGGCGTGGCTGGGAAGCACCGCCCTCCATGACGACTGCGCCGACGTACTCGTTCTGGAACACGCGGAAGGTGGTGTCCTTGAAGAAGTCGGTGCACTCGACGATCTTGATGTCGAAGCGCAGGTCGGGCTTATCGGAGCCGTAGTATTTCATGGCATCCGCGTAGGTCATACGTGGGATTGGGGTGGTGATTTCGTAGCCGATGAGCTTCCACAGGGCGGAAACGATCTCCTCAGCGAGAGCAATGACATCATCCTGATCGACGAAGGACATCTCAACGTCGAGCTGGGTGAACTCCGGCTGGCGGTCAGCGCGGAAGTCCTCGTCGCGGTAGCAGCGAGCAATCTGGTAGTAGCGCTCCATACCAGCCACCATCAGCAGCTGCTTGAACAGCTGCGGGGACTGCGGCAATGCGTACCAGGAGCCTGGCTTCAGACGTGCCGGCACGAGGAAGTCGCGTGCACCCTCAGGGGTGGAGCGAGTCAGGGTTGGGGTCTCGATCTCAGTGAAATCGTGGCGGGCCAGGACCTCGCGGGCAGCACGGTTCGCCTCGGAGCGCAGGCGGAGGGCATCACCCTGGGTCTTGCGGCGCAAGTCGAGGTAGCGGTACTTCAGACGGGTCTCCTCGCCGACCTCGCCGGAGGTTGCAGGATCGTCGATCTGGAACGGCAGTGCTGCGGACTTGTTAAGGACCTCAAGCTCAGAAACGTTAACCTCGATCTCGCCGGAAGGCAGGTTGGGGTTCTCGGAGCCCTCTGGGCGCGGCTCAACCACACCGGTAACCTTGACGCAGTACTCGGAGCGCAGGTCGTGGGCGCGCTCTGCAACGTCGGATTCACGGAAGACGACCTGAGCGATGCCGGAACGGTCACGCAGGTCGATGAAGATAACGCCACCGTGGTCACGGCGACGGGAAACCCAGCCGGTCAAGGTTACGGTTTCGCCTGCGATGTCCTTGCGGAGCTCGCCAGCCAAATGAGTGCGCAGCACTGTTGTTCAATCCCTTCTCTATATTTCTTCTTGTAGGCGCCCACGCCACGCGTAAACAGCACGCGCCGAGCGGTACAAGTCATGAACGGCCCAAGTCTACCCTCCGAGGTGTGAACAAGTCGCGATGAGCCTAGTTGTGACGCCCCTCACCCCCACTCATGGTCGTGTGCACTGCCTTTATGGCAAGATCTAATCCATGACTTTTAAATCTGGTGCAAGTTTCGACGGCAAACGAGCCACCACGGGTGGCCGCGGACGCGGTGGCGGTACAATCGCTGCCGGCGGCGGTATCGGCACCATCGTCCTCATTGGCCTGTTCCTGCTCATGGGTGGTAATCCTGGCGATCTAGGCCAGTTGCTCGGCGCCGAAAGCAGCCAGCAGCAGGGCGAAGACACCAGCTCCGGACATCTCGACCATTGCAAGACGGCTGAAGACGGCAACAAGTACGACGACTGCCGCGTCGACTACACAGCTCAGTCGGTGGATGCTGTGTGGAAAGAACAGCTTCCCGCCCAAGCAGGCATCGAGTACACCGAGCCTGGCCGAGTAGTGTTCAAGAACTCCACCATGTCCGGCTGCGGCCAGGCTTCCGCGGCAACTGGCCCCTTCTACTGTCCTGCTGATCAGTCAGCGTACTTCGACACCTCATTCTTTGAGCAGCTCAAAAACTTCGGTGCGGAAAACGCTCCACTTGCGCAGATGTACATCGTGGCCCACGAGTTTGGCCACCACATCCAGCACCTTGAGGGCACGTTGGGCCTTTCCAACTACAACCAGCCGGGTGAGGATTCCAATGCTGTGAAGATCGAGCTGCAGGCTGACTGCTACGCAGGCATCTGGGCTTTCCACGCTGACGAAGGCGACAATGCCAAGCTAGAGCAGATCACTGATGAGCAGGCACAAGCCGCCATCGATACCGCCCGCACAGTGGGTGACGATAACATCCAACGTCGCTCCGGCGGCCAAGTCCGCCCTGACCAGTGGACTCACGGCTCCTCCGCGGACCGTGCCCAAGCGTTCATCAATGGCTATAAGTCCGGCAAGATGTCGCAGTGCGACTACTTGGGCCGCAACGCTTATAAGTCCTAATGAACGCAATGCCTTACTAGCTGCTTGGCCAACTTGCGCCACAGCCCTCAGCCCGTTGCCGCATCCACCAGGATGTTGCAACGGGCTTTGCCTTTCTTTTCCCTCCCAATGTGCTGTTCGCCCTTTGTGTCAGCCTAGTTGTGAACCTGCTTGATTCTGAGTGGATACAGATTCATGACTGTTGTAGTACCTCCGCAGGGCCTGCGCCGCCAGGAGGACATCAGCCCGGCTGAGCGCGAGGGGTTGGTGATGGCCTACACCAAAGCTCCGTATGGGACGAAGAAGGCTGCTGCCGTCGCGGCCCGTGTGACCCCGGAGTGGATTCGCAACTGACGCGCCGCGCTTTCCGACGCCGAGCTCTACTGCGAGCGCCACTACCTCGCCGCCTTGCTCGATCTCTTCGAGGTCCGCCTCCCCAGCTATCGCTTCCCCCTGGGCGACCTCGTCGCCGACTTCGGCACACTGCCATCCGAGTAATCTCATGCTGACGCGGCAGGCCTACGCCTTGTCCTCCGGCAGCGGCTTGCGACGTCAAACCAGCGATCGTCCCGGCGCGCCAGCCACGCCTTCATCACCGGACGCAATCGAATACCACGTCCATGCAACGTATCCGATATAAGCGAGTGGCAGGACGAGTGGAAAGAGGAAGCCAACAGCCACGCAGGCGGCAAGCACAACGATAGCCGCTCGTCCGCCTGCTAGTTCCGATTTTGCAGCAATGAACCGTGCTGTTGCTACGGCAGCGATGAAGAAAAGGGCAACGCCGAGCACCCAATGGATTCCACTTCCGATGCCCATAATCAGCGTCACAACACCTGCACAAACCCACAGGATCTTTTGAAGACTCAAGCTAGTTCCCACCTACTCCTTAGGGGCAGTCGCTACCTGCCGCTGAAATGCTCACGGCAATACATGACGAAATTAGTCGCTTGAGCATAGCGATTTCCTTTCAGTCGGAGATTGTGGTGGTCGGTATGGGTCTGAACCCGCTCGCAAGTTAGCACAAACTTCATTATGTGTCTTGGAACCTTTTAAAACCATCGGACACCTTCACCTGAATGTCGCGCGGCAGCGATGGTACAAGCGACCTATGCATCCCAATTGTGAGCACATCGAGGCAGAGAGCACCGTTGCCGCATTCTCGATGGGTGAATACAATGTATTCAAATCGTTAACGAGGAGGAAGAATCGAATGACAACTATGACCGTACGCATGAGCGACGAAGACGCCGAGCTCGTCCGCAAGTATGTCGGATTCGAAGGCACAACGATTTCGGAATTCGCCCGAAGCGCAATGCTGGAGAAAATCGAAGATCATGCCGACCTTCAGGAACTTCGAGCCGCCATCGAAGCCGATGACGGACAGCGTTTTAGCATCAATGATGTTCTCGAAGAGCTTGATTAATGTCAGCCAACAGCCCTAGCTACAGCGTTGAGCTCACCGCCTCGGCTCGGAAACAACTCAAAAAGATGGACCGATTCGATGCCAAGCTTCTGCTCACTTGGATGAAAACCCATCTCGAAGGCTGTGCCGAGCCGCGCGCTTTTGGCAAAGGCCTCACAGGTGATCGATCTAGCGAATGGCGCTACCGTGTCGGCGCTTATCGAATCCTCGCGCTCATTCACGAATCAACCATCACGATCGAGTTTTTTGCTGTTGGAAGGCGCGACACGATCTATCGCTAACCAAAACATAAGAAGCGAGCCCCAAACCTTCTCAGTCTAGGGCTCGCTTTCGGTTGAGCTCAGAGGGCACGTGCCGAACTCGTGGCGTTCCGGTCGCACCTGGTGCTGCGCTGTGACCTGGCGACAGCTAACGTGGTAGCCCGCTGGATTGCCGCTGATTTAGCTGACGACAAACACGTGACCAGCGTGGCGGTTGGCAAGGTTTTGGAATACGCCGAAGCAAGTGACCGTGCTGCTTTCCTTCCCCGCACAGCTACCGCACAAGAAGCACTCGATGCCCCTGACCGAATTGGCCAAGGACGGTACGCATCCTTGCGCGCTAATTTTTACAGAAGATGGCGCCAAGAATAAGCGCCCGTTGAGCATCGCCACTCCCACTGACCGCGCAGTTTTGGTCGATGCGCTGGAGTGGGAATAAAGCTCACCGCCCTCATGTTGACACGTCATATACACTCGTTGGCGAACACACCTTAAGGACTTCATATGCAATTCGGCATCTTCACCATCGGTGATGTCACCACCGACCCAACCAGCGGCATCACGCCTAGTGAAGCCGAACGTATCCGCAATATGACGGAAATTGCGCTCAAGGCCGAGGAGGTAGGCCTCGATGTTTTTGCCACGGGCGAGCACCATAATCCGCCATTCGTGCCCTCCTCCCCGACTACTCACTTGGCGTATATCGCAGCACAAACCAAGAACCTGCTGCTTTCGACTTCGACAACGCTAATTACCACCAACGATCCGGTGAAGATTGCTGAGGATTACGCCTTCTTACAGCACCTGTCTGGCGGGCGCGTAGACCTCATGATGGGCCGCGGCAACACCGGCCCGGTTTACCCATGGTTTGGCAAAGACATTCGCGAAGGCATCCCGCTGGCGGTTGAGAATTACCACCTGTTGCGCCGCCTATGGCGTGAGCCAGTGGTCAACTGGTCGGGCAAGTACCGCACTGCCCTGCAGGGTTATACGTCCACGCCTGCCCCGCTTGACGACGTCCCGCCTTTCGTATGGCACGGTTCTATCCGCTCCGTGCAAATCGCCGAACAGGCTGCCTATTACGGCGATGGCTTCTTCCACAACAACATCTTCTGGAACAAGGAGCACACGGCAAAGATGGTCAGCATCTACCGCCGTCGCTTCGAGGCTTACGGCCACGGCCGCGCCGACCAGGCAATCGTGGGACTTGGCGGCCAGGTGTTCATCGGCGAAACCGAGCAGCAGGCTAAAGACTTCTTCCGCCCTTATTTCGACAATGCGCCCGTCTACGGCCACGGCCCCTCACTGGAGGATTTCACCGCGCAAACGCCGCTGACGGTCGGCACCGTAGAACAGGTCATCGATCGCACGATGCAATTCGCAGATTGGGTCGGTGACTATCAGCGTCAGCTCTTCCTCATTGACCACGCTGGTTTGCCACAGGAGGTGGTGCTCCAGCAGATAGAGTTCCTCGGTACCCAAGTTGTGCCTGAGCTACGCCGTCGCATGGAGGCCCGCCGCCCCGACCATGTCGCTTCAAACCCGCCGACGCACGCAACGCTCAAGGCCAATCCTGGCTCGCCGCACTTCCGCGTCAACCCTGGTGAAGACGCTTCATAAGTACAACTGCAGATAGACCGATTGACAATCTGTTCCTAGGAGGAATTCTTTCATGCGCTCACTCGTCGTCGTCACGGCTGGCCTTTCCACGCCGTCGTCTACGCGCGCGCTAGCCGACGCCCTGGCCCAAGCCGTAGTCTCCCAAGTCGGCGCTCGCGGTGAAGGGCTCGAAGTAACCGTCATCGAACTACGCGAGCTAGCCACTGAGCTGGCTGAGGCGATGACCAATTGGGGTGCTACAACGCCCCAGCTCGACGAAGCAAAGCGAGCACTCTCGCATGCGTCCGGGTTGATTGCGGTAACGCCCATTTTCCAAGGCAGCTACTCGGGCCTTTTCAAGATGTTCTTCGATACCTTGGATCCACACGCACTCGACCACCTTCCGACCTTGGTCGCCGCTACCGGTGGTTCTTCCCGCCACGCGCTGGTTCTGGACTACGCGCTTCGTCCGCTGTTTAACTACTTGCATGCCACCGTCGTTCCAACCGGAATCTTCCAAGCCACAGAGGACTTCGGCACTGACGAGGGAGCAAAGACCACACGCCGCATCGAAAGAGCCGCCAAGGAACTCGCGGACCTCATTGTCATCCCTTCCGATCGCGTGGGCGGATTAGCCAGCCCCGACATCACGGCAAGTCAGCAAACTGCACCACGTAAAACCGGCTTGGATTTGGAAGAGGAATTCACCCCCTTTAGTTCTCTACTCTCCGGCCACGACGGAAACTAAGAAATGTCCGCCACTTAGATTAAGGTGACGGACTTTTTGGTACTCAGCCAACGCGCACGGTGTTAGCAGCACCGCGCGCCGGGGTTGGCATCCTGTTCGGCGTAGCGGGCGCGCCAATATTCACGCTCCGTTGGAATCTCAGCATCAGGATGATGCGCACGGAGGTGATCGCAGTACTTAGCGTAAGCATGGTCCCCCATGAGCTCGCCGAAGTACCAGGAGATCTTTTTGAGCGCCGTAATCACTAATGCCCTCCTGTTTCCTCGAAGGTCATGTTGTACTCCGCTGCCACTTCCTTTTCGCGCTTTGTCGGCATGAGACCACGTGGAAGAAAGAGCTTGGATGGAATGAATTCGGTTTCGGAGTCCTCAGGTTCAATACCTGCAGAACGTTGCTGGAGAGCCTTGGCGCAGGCAACGATTGCCGCACCGATAACTACCAATACCAGCACCGCAAACAGAATAGAGAGGCATCCTTGAATAAAGGTGTTGCGGACAACGGCGTTAATCTCTTCGACGCTCTTGGCAGATCCGAACTCGCTAAGACCTTGTGCTGCTGCTTCCTTGTACTTTGCGTGGTTGGCCCAGTAACCAATAGAAGCGTCGGAGCTGAAAATCTTTTGCCACGAAGCGGTCATTGTCACGATGAGATCCCACACCAATGGAATAGCTGGAATCCATACCCACTTGTACATTCCCTTCTTGATAACAACCACAAGCACCAAAGCGAGTGCCATTGCGGCAAGTAGCTGGTTGGCTATGCCGAAGAGCGGGAACAAGACGTTGATGCCGCCCAGCGGGTCGGTAACACCCATGATGAGGATGGCACCCCACAGTGCACACACGAAGAAGGTGGACAGGTAGGTGCCAAGCTTCCAGCTCTGATCACGGAACTTGCCCAGGCCCGGGATTGCGCCCAGCGAATCCGACATCATGAAACGTGCAACACGGGTACCAGCGTCCACCGTGGTCAGGATGAACAAGGCCTCAAACATGATGGCGAAGTGGTACCAAAATGCCTGCATTGCCGGATTACCGAGCATCTCGGTCATGATTTGGGACATGCCATAAGCAAGGGTTGGAGCACCACCGGTGCGGGAGACAATGGTTTCCTCTCCCACTGCTTGAGCTGCTGCGGCAAGCTGATCAGCGGTAATGCCGGCGCCCGGCAGGTGCAGGGTTGCTACGAAGTCCGCCGCGCCTTCTGGAGTACCCAGTGTCTTAGCTGCCGGTGAGTTCATTGCGAAGTACATGTGGCGGTCAATGACGACTGCAGAAATGAGTGCCATGACTGCGACGAAGGACTCCATAATCATGCCGCCGTAGCCGATGGCGCGCATGTGAGACTCCTTCTCAATGAGCTTCGGCGTAGTACCGGAGGAAATCAACGCATGGAAACCAGAAAGCGCACCACAGGCAATAGTGATGAACAAGAATGGGAAGAGGTTGCCGGAAAAGACCGGGCCGTTGCCATTAACAGCAAAGGAGGTAACCGCAGGCATGTGGACCTCAGGGCGTTCGATAACGATGGCGATGGCCAGCAAGGCGATAACGCCGATCTTCATGAAGGTTGACAGGTAGTCGCGTGGCGCAAGCAGAAGCCACACTGGAAGGATGGCAGCGACCAAGCCATAACCGATGATCGCGAATGCCAGGGTTTCCTTGGACCAGGTGAACATGCTAGCGCCGACCTCAGTGCCGGAAACGTAGCCGCCGCCGATGATGGCTGCCAGCAAGAGGATGACGCCGATGACCGAAACCTCCGTGACCTTGCCGGGGCGAATGTATCGCAGGTACAGGCCCATGAAAATGGCGATCGGGATGGTCATCGTGATGGAGAAAACACCCCATGGGGAGTCAGCAAGAGCGTTCACGACGATCAGCGCCAGCACGGCGATGATGATGATCATGATGGCGATGGTGGCCAGGATGCCCGCGGCGCCACCGACTTTGCCCATCTCATCGCTAATCATCTGGCCAAGCGAGCGACCCTTGCGGCGGGTAGATACCCAGAGCACCAGGTAATCCTGCACCGCGCCGGCGAAGATAACGCCCAGCACAATCCACAATGTTCCCGGCAAATAGCCCATCTGAGCAGCCATAACCGGGCCAACCAATGGGCCGGCACCAGCAATGGCCGCGAAGTGGTGGCCAAAGAGAACACGACGGTCCGTAGGCAGGAAGTCCTTACCATCGTTTGCATACTCAGCAGGGGTAGCACGGTTGTTGCGTGGCTTAACCACCTTGTACTCAATCAAGCGTGCATAAAGCGTGTAACCAATGATGTAGGAGCCCACCGCCGCAAAGACCAACCACACGGAGTTGATGGTCTCACCGCGGTGGAGAGCGAGCACTCCCCAACCGGCAGCCGCAGCGATAGCGGCAATCAAAATGATGACCTTCTCAACGTTACCGATGAGCTTTTTCGGCTTTACGTCGATGGGCTGTGCTTGGCCGTCGACTTCAACAAATTCGATGTCGGACCGCGGTTCGGGTCCGGTCTTGATACTCACGATAGTCTCCCAAGGAATCAGACAGAGCAAATGAAAGAACTTTTATCCAGCCACAACTGTTAGGCACGCTAAACTGCTTAACTAATGTGAACCGGGATACTAAACAGTATTCATTGTGGCCGTAAGTCACACATTAAAAATTCAATAATTTCTATCGGCTTATCCCTCAAAATCATTTGACCTTGGTCACACCCGCCCCGCGGGGCTAACAACGCTGACTCCACGTAGTGAACCACTGACAAAGCGGTAACATGGAGAAACTGTATGCGCGGCCTACATGCAATACTCCTCGTCGCAGACGAGTTTCGGCCGCAGCGAGACCGCAATTAACACGGGTTTAGCCACAGCCTGCCCCCAGACATACTCCCCCCCCCACCTACCCCCCGACTTAATTTCCAAACTCACAAAGGAGGCACCGCCCAGCATGGCAATCAGCGTCACCGACATTTTTTCCATCGGCATTGGCCCATCTTCCTCGCACACCGTCGGCCCAATGCGCGCGGCCCTTGCGTTCCTGAAAACGCTGCCGGAGCATCCAGCCAAGGTGCACACCGAGTTGCGCGGCTCGCTCTCGCTGACTGGCCGCGGCCACGGCACCGACCGCGCGGTGATTCTGGGCTTGGCCGGCTGGGATCCGCTTACCGTCCCGGTTGACGCTGAACCGCGTTCCGATCAGCCCATTCCGAGCAAGGGCATGACCGACGGCCCGCTGGGCGCGTTAGAATATTCCATCGAGTTCAACAACGAGCCGGTCCCCGAGCACCCGAATTGCCTCATCTTTGACGCATGGGACGCTGAAGGCAACCTATTGGCAGAGCACGCCGAGTACTTCTCCGTCGGCGGCGGATTCATTCTCTCCCGCGAGGAACTCGACGCAGAGGTGGCAGCCTCCGCCGAAGTACCTGCTGGCATGGCGGCGGCCGAATCCACCGACGATGTTCCTTACCCATTCACCACGGGCGAGCAATTGCTTGCGCTGTGCGAGAAGCACGATTTGAAGATCTGGGAGATTGTCGCCGCCAACCAGGAAGCGCTCCATAAAGAAGACGGCGGCCTCGAATACGTCTACGCGCACCTGGATTTGGTGTGGGACATCATGCGCGAGTGCGTCACCGACGGCATCTCCACCTCCGGAATCTTGCCGGGCGGCCTGCAGGTCCCACGCCGCGCGCCGGGCATGTACAAGCAGCTGCTGGAGGGCCACGACGATAAGTCTTTCGGCTTTTCCGCTATGGAGTGGGTCAACCTGTATGCGCTCGCCGTCAACGAGCAAAATGCCGCTGGCGGCCGAGTGATTACGGCCCCAACAAACGGCGCCTGCGGCATCATCCCAGCGGTGTTGCACTATGCCCGCGACTTCAAGCCGAACTTCACCCGCGATTCCGCCCGCCGCTACCTACTTACTGCGGGTGCTATCGGCATGATCATCAAGCACAACGCCTCCATTTCGGGCGCCGAGGTGGGCTGCCAAGGCGAGGTAGGCTCGGCGTCGTCAATGGCGGCGGCTGGCATGGCTGAACTACTGGGCGCAACGCCGGCGCAGATCGAAAATGCCGCCGAGATTGCGCTAGAGCACAACCTCGGCCTTACCTGCGACCCAGTCGGCGGCCTCGTGCAGATTCCGTGCATCGAACGCAACGCTATCGGCGCGGTCAAGTCCATCAACGCCGCGCGCCTGGCTCGCATGGGCCAAGGCACGCACCACGTTTCTCTCGACGCCGCCGTGCAGACGATGGCCGATACCGGCCGCGACATGCTGGCGAAGTACAAGGAGACCTCCATTGGTGGCCTCGCGAAGACGCTAGGCTTCGCCGTCACGCAGGTGGAGTGCTAGTGCAAAAGGCTTGCATGGCAAAAGGTAGTCTTATCGCTAACGCACAGACTCTAACCTAGAAAGCGATACCTACCTCCATGCGAGCCGATGCATTACGCCGTCGAATAGCCATCATAGAGGCGGCATGTGCCATGTTTAAACGCCATGGCAACTCGGTCTCCCTTGAAAAGATTGCCCAGGAAGCAGGCGTGGGCGTTGCAACGCTTTACCGCAACTTCCCGGACCGTGAAGCGCTAATTCACGCGTGCGCGGAACACATGAGCGACGGTTTCCTGGTCTTCCAAAATCGCTTGATTGAAGACTTCGAATCCGATCCTTCGGACGCGGAAAACTTCGTCCTGGACTATGCCCTCAAGCTCACAACGATGGGTTTGACCAGCCTCATTCCCTCCTTCGCGCCGGAAGACTTAGATACCCTGCCGGAGCATTTGAAATTGAAGCGCGACGCGTTACAAGAAAATGGCGAAAGGTTCATTGAGCTCGGAAAGCAGCACGGAGTAATCGGCCCCGGCGTGGGGCACCTCGACTTCGTGGTGGGTATCTTGACGCTGGTGCGCCCCAGGAAGGTGCAGGTGGAGAACTACGTGCCCGATATCCAAAAGCGCATGCTGCGCATCTACTTAGCGGGCATCAAAAGCGGCATCACGAACGCATAGTAGCAAAACAAAAGACCCCTCACTCCCTAATCGATATGTAGGAAGGAAGGCGCCTTTGGCATCTCAGCGAGATGCCCTTTGACGTCATTGGCTTAGTTCAGCTGGTTGCGTAGGTGCTCAACAAGGGCGTCGATAGCCACATCGTTCTGCTCGTGGGCTGCCAGGTCCTTAACGGCCACAACGCCGTTTTCAAGCTCTTGCTCACCGAGCACGAGAGCAAAGCGCGCGCCTGCGCGGTCAGCGCCCTTCATCGCGCCCTTGAGTCCGCGGTCGCCGAAGGACATGTCCGCAGAGATACCGGCATTACGCAGGTCATTGATGATGCCAGCCATACGACGCTTCGCATCAGCGCCCAGCGCAACGCCGAACACAGCAACGCGCTGATCGACGCCGTCGAGCTCGATGCCTTCGGCTTCGAGAGCCAGGATCGTGCGGTCGACGCCAAGTCCATAACCAATACCGGAAAGCTCCTGACCACCGAGCTGTGCCATAAGTCCGTCGTAGCGGCCACCGCCGCCGATACCGGATTGAGCGCCCAGCAGTGGGTGCACAAACTCGAAACAGGTCTTGGTGTAGTAGTCCAGCCCGCGCACCATGCGCGGGTTGATGGTGTATTCAATACCCATGTCATCAAGAAGGCCGGTGACGGTCTCGAAGTGGGTACGGCATTCCTCGTTGAGGTGGTCGAGCATCAACGGGGCGTCGACAAGCTGCTCTTGTACCTCCGGACGCTTATCATCCAAAACGCGCAGCGGGTTGATCTCCGCACGCTTGCGGGTCTCTTCGTCCAAATCCAGCTTAAAGAGGAAATCCTGCAGCTTCTCACGATAAGCAGGACGACAATTGTGATCGCCAAGGCTGGTTAGCTCTAGGCGGAACTTGCTGAGGCCAAGCGAACGGAAGGAACGATCAGCTAGCGCAATAATCTCCGCGTCCAATGCGGGATCGTCGACGCCGATTGCCTCGACGCCCACCTGCTGGAGCTGACGGTAGCGGCCGGCCTGGGGACGTTCGTAACGGAAGAAAGGTCCGAAGTAGTTGAGCTTGACCGGCAGCTGACCGCGATCGAGGTTGTGCTCAATGACCGAACGCATCACACCCGCAGTGCCTTCTGGGCGCAGGGTTACCGAGCGGTCGCCGCGGTCTGCGAAGGTGTACATCTCCTTGGAGACCACATCGGTGGATTCACCAACACCACGCGCGAAAAGCATAGTGTCTTCGAAGATCGGAAGCTCGATGTGCTGGAAGCCGGACAGATGCGCCTGGTGAACCAGGTTCTCACGCACCTTGTAGAAGGTCGCCGATTGCGGCGGAATGTAGTCCGGCACTCCTTTGGGGGCGGACAGGGCCTTGAACTGCTTCTTATCACTCACGCATATCAGAGTACATCCCGCAGCGTGGCGAAGAACGGATTAGTGGCCCTTTCTGCGCGCATCGTGGTCGTCGGGCCATGCCCTGGTAACACAGCCAGCCTGTCATCAAGGTTCCACACCGGACCAGCAAGCGAACGCTGCATGGCCACAGGATCTGAGTGCTCCAAGTCAGTACGCCCGATCGAGCCTTTAAACAAAACATCACCGGCGAGGACAAATTCTTCCGCAATAATGAGAACGCAACCCGGGGAATGCCCTGGGGCGTGCTCGAGGCGGAATTCATGGCCAACCAGTTCGATAGTCTCGCCACCGCGCAGATCGCGCAGGTCCTCAATCTGCACCATGTTCTTCGCATCAAAGAGCACTTGGGACTCGGCGGAGACCCCGGAGCCGTCGACAAGCATGAATGCGTCATCAGGGTGGATATAAACCGGCAGTTCGAGCTGGCGCGCCAAGTCCCCTGCTTCACGGGTATGGTCCAGGTGGCCGTGGGTGAGGACGATCGCCTCGAGGGTCAGACCCTGCTCAGCACCGATTTCCAGGACGCGCTGCATCGCATGCATGCCCGGATCAACCACGAAGGCACGTGCACCGTTTGCCACGATGTACGTGTTGGTCTTATAGGGGCCCGCTGCGAAACCTAAAACGCTCAAAGTCATAAAACGCAGTCTAGCGCCCCCACCGATGTGGAAGCGCTAGCTAGCTAGAAAGCCACTCGAAGCCGCCGCGCTCATAGAAAGCGACGTCGGTCAGGTGATTAGCTCAGTGTCTCAATGGCTGCATCGTAGTTGGGCTCGGTGGTCACCTCAGGAACCAGCTCGGTGTAGATCACCTTGTGGTTTTCATCGGTGACAACGACGGAGCGCGCGAGCAGGCCCTTCAGCGGGGACCCCTGCAGGGTAATGCCGAGCTTTTCACCGAAATCAGAGCGGAAGTCAGAAGCGCTGACGACGTTCTCGATGCCTTCAGCTGCGCAAAAACGGCCCTGAGCGAATGGCAGGTCACGGGACACGGACAGGACAACGGTGTTGTCCAGGCCCGCTGCCTTCTCATTGAACGCGCGAAGCTGCGCCGCGCACACGCCGGTGTCAACGGATGGGAACAAGGAGATCACAAGGCGCTTGCCCGCGAAGTCCTTGTTGGTAACCTCAGAAAGGTCAGTGCCAACGAGGTTAAACTCGGGCAGCTGAGCACCTACCTCTGGCAGGTCGCCTGCGATCTGGGTTTCATTTCCTTGGAAGTTCACTGTAGTCATGGCGCCCCACTGTACTGGAGCTAAACAGCTAGCGCCACGAGGATCAGATGAGACTCACAGGAGACTGAATAAGGCCCAGTTTTGCTCACAAGCTAGAATCAGTGCGGTAATGCTCGAGTTCAATCGACCGAGCCCAAGTGACTGACATAGACACCCATTGCCAAAGGACACTTACATGCCCAACAACGCACAGCGCCGTGAAGAGGCGCTCAACAGCCTTGAGCGCGAGCTCAAGGCCCGAGACCGCAAAGAGAAGACTCGCCCGTTAGGCGTCGTTGCTGCTTCGCTCGTAGTCATTCTCGCCCTTGTTGGCGGAATTTACTTCTTTGCAACACGCGACAACTCTGAGGAGAAGGTCGTAGCTGAGGAATCCAGCACTGCCGCAACCTCAAGCCAGGATAAAACTCCCGAAGCAACTGCACTGAGCGGTAAGCGTAAGGAAGCACTCCCGGCAAGCGTCCAGTGCAAGTACGAGGATGACAGCCGCGACGACAATGGCGCCAAGGCCCCTAGCGGCAAAGACGTCTCCACGAAGGGCACCGTTCAGGTCACGTTCAAGACCAATCAGGGTGACATCGTAATGGACCTGGATCGTTCTCTCGCCCCTTGCACAGTGCAGGCAATCACTTCCCTGGCAAAGAGTGGCTTCTACGATGACACCATTTGCCACCGTATGACCTCCGGCGGTTTGAATGTCCTCCAGTGCGGTGACCCAACTGGTACCGGCTCCGGCGGCCCTGGCTTTAGCTTCGCCAACGAATACCCAACCGATGAGGTGGACTCCTCCGCTGGAAAGAAGCCTGTGACCTACCCGAAGGGTTCCATCGCAATGGCCAACTCTGGCAAGGACACCAACGGTTCCCAGTTCTTCATCAATTACGCCGACTCCATGTTGGCTCCTGATTACACCTACTTCGGCAACCTCACCGACCAGGGTCAAAAGACCTTGGACAAGATTGCCAAGATTGGCGTCGAAGGCGGTGCCACCGACGGCAAGCCAGCTGAAGAAATCAAGATTTCCACGGCTACCGTTTCCTCCTAAACCTAGGACCACGGCGCTCCTCCCCCACAATGAGGGACCGAAAATTAGCCCTTTCCAGTCACAGCAGCTGGAAAGGGCTCTTTTATTTACTTCTCGCACTCTGCCCCCGCAGTTGAACCTAAGAAAAATTCAGGTCAGCCCGGCACGTTCACATTTGGTTTATTGGTTTAGACTCACTTGATTTTATATCCGCAGTACAACGAGCACCCAACCTTAACGTCCAGTTAATTCACAGACAGAATTAATTCTTGGCAAAGGTGTTGCAAAACTCTAGGAGCAACACTAACATTCATGGAGTCTTTGAAATTCCCGACTCTTAAGGATTGAACATATGAAGTTCTTCTCCCGCAAGGCACTCGTTGCCGCTGCAGCAGCTGCAACCATCTCCTTCGGCGGCGCTGGCGCTGCTATGGCTCAGGATACCGTACAGTCTGAGCAGGTTACCGCAACTACCACTCCTTCCTCCACCAAGACACCCGAAGGCAATAAGCTTTCCTCCGAACTCAGCTCCTCCAACTCGAATGGCAAAGACTCCGGGGACCAGGCCAAGCAAATCAAGGATTGGATCGGCGTCTTCACCGCTGTTATCTCTGCACTTGGCGCACTGTTCGCTTTTGCAAACAAGTACCTGAAGTTCTAGTTCATTCCTGAGCTTCGATGTAAAGCACCTGCTTTGAGCAGGTGCTTTTCTTGTTTTCCTGCTCGAACTCTATTCTGCCGGCCTGGAGGCACGAGCCGCTACTAATCCCCCGCCTCGTGTTCTATTCCTTTAATGCGCTCAGCTCCCAAGATGTCACGGAACAAAGTGGGATCGACGAACTGTCCAATTTTAATTACCGAAATTTGGCCAGTGGGCTCCAAGATCATCATCTGGATGTCCGCGCGCCGACCCAGCCCTGCCTTGCGAGTAGCCGAGTTAACATCACTTTCCGTAATGTGCGCAAAATGCATGTTCTCAGGCAATAACTCGCCGTCATAGACAAGAAGTACAGGTCGACGGTCGATGTAGCGTGACCAACGAATATAACGGCGGAACGTACCGAAGGCCGCCTCCAACACCATCAGAGTCAAAAGTCCGACGATACCTGCTGCCAGGGTGGGCGGGTTACCCACAATCACACGGCCCGAAACCGCGCCGAACATAATGATGATGACCGCGTCAGAGGCGGTCATCGATGTCAGTACGCGGGTACCAAAGAGCTTGACCAAAATCATGAAGGCCAAATAGATACCCACCGTGGCCAAAATGACCACAGGTATTCTATGCGGCTCAATACCCAATTGGTATAAAGCCTCACGTCCCATTAGCCCTAGCGTATCCACGGTTTTCCAGCTTACATCGAGCGTCCTTGCGCTTTCCGACGCCCCCTTCCCCGAATCATGCCTCCACACGATGGTGGCATTAGCGCCCGGGGCAAAGTGCTTATCGACGTCGCAGGTTCCCAGGCGGAGGCCGCCCAGCCACAGCAGTAGCTAGGCGGTGACGCGACGAGCTAGGCAGTGACGCGGTAGACGTCGAAGACTCCCTCGGT
The DNA here is from genome assembly GCF_008042215.1 of Corynebacterium sp. LK14. Lineage (NCBI taxonomy): Bacteria > Bacillati > Actinomycetota > Actinomycetes > Mycobacteriales > Corynebacteriaceae > Corynebacterium > Corynebacterium sp. LK14. The sequence goes on along the minus strand of NZ_NOVQ01000009.1, from coordinate 595,121 downwards.
GTTGCGCAGCGTGGTCATCAGCTGGCCCAGCTGCTTGGTATCCGAGATGGAGAACGTAAAGCGCATGGTGGCAATGTGGTCGTCGCCGCGGTTCGAGCTCATCGACAAAACATTGAGCTTTTGCTCGCTGAATACGCCAGTTAGCTCGGCCAGCAGGCCTTGCCGGTCAATCGCTTCAAGCTGGAGGCTAGCGGAGAACTCGCCAGACGATCCCTTACCCGAAGACCATTCGACCTTCATCATGCGCTCCGGCTCAGACTTGAGCTTTTCCGCATTGGTGCAGTCTGCGCGGTGGACGGAAACACCACCACCACGGGTGACGAAGCCGAAGATAGCGTCGCCAGGGACTGGCTGGCAGCAACGCGCCAGCTTAGCCATGACATCAGGGCTGCCCTCAACCAAAATTCCGGTTCCTTGCTCTGAGTCGTGGGTGCGCTGATTACGCGAGCTTTCCAGCTCAGAGAATGGTGTACGCGACGCCAGGGCCTCTGCAGCGTCGTCTTGGTCCCCAAAGAGGGACATCAGTTGATTCGACACATGCTGTGCCGATACATTTCCGGCACCTATAGCGGTGTAAAGGGCGTCCACATCGGAATAGTGGAGTTGCTCGGCGACTTGCTTCATGGAAGAAGCAGTAAACAACCTATGCATTGGCAGGCCGCCGCGTTGAATCTCAGCCGCCAAAGCATCGCGCCCGGACTCCAAGTGCTCCTCGCGGCGCTCCTTGGCAAACCACTGACGCACTTTTGCTTTGGCGCGTGGCGAGACCAAGAAGTCCTGCCAATCCCTCGACGGCCCAGCGTTAGGATCCTTCGAGGTAAAGATCTCAACCTTGTCACCAGACTTTAGCTCTGACTCAAGCGCAACCAGCTTTCCATTGACCTTCGCACCGATACAGCGGTGGCCCACCTCGGTGTGCACAGCGTAGGCAAAGTCCACCGGCGTTGAACCCGCCGGCAGGTTGACTACATCGCCCTTCGGGGTAAATGCAAAAATCTGCTTAGCCGTAAGGTCATAACGCAGCGAGTCCAAGAACTCATTCGGGTCAGCGGCTTCCTTCTGCCAGTCCAGCAGCTGACGCATCCACGCCATCTGGTCGACCTCAGCGTCACCCTTAGCGTTCTTGCCCTTCTTCTCCTTGTAACGCCAGTGCGCAGCAACACCAAACTCCGCGTTGTAGTGCATCTCGTGCGTGCGCACCTGAACTTCCAGGGTGGAACCGCCCTCTGCAATCACCGTGGTGTGCAGGGACTGGTATACCCCGAATCGCGGCGCAGAAATATAGTCTTTAAAGCGCCCCGGAAGCGCCTGATAAAGCGAGTGCACAACGCCAATCGCGGCATAACAAGAGTTAACGTCATCAACGAGGATGCGGATACCTACGAGGTCGAAGATCTCCGCAAAATCGCGGCCACGCACCATCATCTTCTGATAGATGGACCAGTAGTGCTTCGGACGTCCCATGACCTCAGCATCGATGCCGTTTTCCCGCAGGGCCTGAGTAACCTGCGTTTTGATTTCCTTCAAAGCGCGTTCACGAGAAGGAGCTCGGTCCGCCACCATGCGTACGATCTCGTCGTATTTCTTGGGGTACAAGATGGCAAAAGAAAGGTCTTCCAGCTCCCATTTCACGTTGGCCATACCCAAGCGGTGTGCTAATGGCGCAATGACGTCGAGAGTCTGCCGTGCCTTCTTCGCCTGCTTCTCTGGGGGGAGAAAGCGCATGGTGCGCATGTTGTGGAGGCGGTCCGCCACCTTGATAACGAGCACGCGGGGATCGGTGGCCATGGCCACGATCATCTTGCGGATAGTTTCTGCCTCAGCTGCGGCGCCGAGGGCAACCTTGTCGAGCTTTGTCACGCCGTCGACAAGCCGCGCAACCTCAGGACCGAAGTCCCTTGTTAGGTCTTCGAGTGAATAGTCCGTGTCCTCGACCGTGTCATGCAGCAGTGTCGCAACGATGGTCGTGGTGTCCATGCCAATCTCAGCCGCGATGGTGGCTACGGCGAGGGGGTGGGTGATATATGGTTCCCCGGACTTACGGAACACACCCTCGTGGAGGCGCTCAGCCGTGTTGTAGGCGTTATTAAGTAGCTCTACGTCAGCTTTGGGATGGAACTGCCGGTGGATGGACATCAGTGGATCCAGCACCGGGTTGATCTTTACCCTGCCTCCGGTCAAAGACCGAGCCAAACGTGCCGACATGCTCCGCATGCCGCCATTCGGGCGCTTTGTCGACTTCTCAGTGGTCAAGGCGTCGCCCTCCTCCTAGTCATGGGGTGTATCCGGCCAACGATGGCTTTAGACACATCATTCTAGTCGGTGGCTGCTGCTTGGTTGAGCACAACCAGCGGAACATCTGCCAAACGCTCGCGACCAGCCAGTCCGTTAACTTCCAAGACCACGACGTTTCCAGCTACCTTTGCGCCCGCAAACTCCAAAAGCAGCTTCGCGCCGTAGAGCGTGCCTCCGGTGGCCAGAACGTCGTCGACAAGCACGATGCGCTTGCCTTTAATATCGACTCCCTCACCGGGAATCTCGAGCGCCGCCGAACCGTACTCCAGCGTGTACTCCTGAGTCAGAACGGGTGGTGGCAGCTTGCCCTTCTTGCGGATGGCCAAAATGCCCACGCCTAGCTTGTACGCCACGGCAGAGCCCAGCAAGAAACCGCGTGCATCGAGGCCACCAATCATCTCGGCGTCCAACTCTTCGCAGGCCTTCGCTAGGCCGTCGACAACTGCCTGAAATGCTTCGGCGTCAGCAAGCACTGGCGTCAAATCCTCGAAGAGGATGCCCTTCTCGGGGAAGTCTTGCACCAAACGCACTTTTTCATTCAGTGCCCGCGCCGCGGCGGAATAAGTTTCACTCACAACAAATCCTTTAAAAGTTCGTGTCAAATTTGAGACTAGAAATCAACAACTGATTAACGCTGAGTGCTGACTGGAGCTGCACTCGGCGCACTCCAACGATCCATGTTCCAGCCAATACCCGCAGCACCAGTGTATGGGACCACGCCCTTGACCGAGCGGTCAACGATGAAGACGCGGGGCTGGGCGGCCAAAGGAATAGAGGGGACGTCCTCCCACAGCTTTTCCTCTGCTTCTTTGATTTCCTGCAGCCGTTTGATGTTTGAGTCCGGCGTAGAGTACTCCGTCATTGGATCAACCGGGCCCAAGAATGCATCGATAGTCGGAGTCCATGTCACAGGGTCCATCTCCAAATAATGCTGCGACATGTACTCAGCAGACTGGTCTTCGACCGTGATACCGGCGGGTTCACACATCTTCTTAATCTCTTCGACCATGGCGCTGTAGCGCTCATCCGGGCCCAAGTAACCAATCTTGACGGTGTACCCAGACAGGTTCGCAGCCTTAGCCATGTCCTGACCCTGGTGCTCCTTGGCGAATTGGCCCAAATGGGTGGCGACCGGGTCAGAATGGCGCAACGTGCGCAGGTACACAGGTGGTACTTCTACGCCAGATTGCTGCGAACTGACCTTGGCCAACCGCCCATGGTCGATGCAGGAGGCAAAAGCCTCCCGGGCCCACGATTCCTGGAATACGCCGGACTGCGACAACGCCAGGGTGTCGGTCAAGCCACCTACTACGGGCTCGACCTCATAAGGGCTTGCTTGGTCAGCAGCAGGCAACCATTCTGGCTTAGCTTCAGCGGCATCGACAACACGCAAATTACCGCTATCTTTGAGAGCCTTAGCATCTGCAGTGTTGGGCCATACAACAACGGTATCTGTCGCCGGTTTATCGCCGAAGTACTCCTTGTTAGCCTTCAGGGTGATCTCGCCCTGCTCCCCCACCTTGTCCACCACGAAGGGCCCAAAGGAAACTTGCAGCTCCGGATCAAAGTCAGCAGGGGCTGTGGAGAATCCATAACGCCACGCGTCTGCCACTGGTTGCAAAGCAGTGGGGTCTTGGAAGGACAGAGTCGTGTTGAGCTCCTCCATCGTCAACCCGGCCTTCTTGGCCAAGGCATGCGCCGGCATAACGGTTCCTGGGCCAAAGAGATAGCGCCAGCGATCGCCTTGGCCTTCGTTGAAGGTGAGCGTAAATTCCTTGGAATTCGGGGCACACTCGAATTGGGCAATCTCGTTCATCAGAGGCATGTGCGAGCCGAACTCAGATGCCATCACGCCTGCGGTGAAGGCGAGCAGGTAGTCATCACAAGTTACGGGAACGCCATCGGAGAATTTTGCTTGCTCCGAGAGGGTAAAACTAATCTGCTTGTGAGGATTTTCCGGGGAGGATGGCAACTCTTCGGTCTGCACAAGATCCGAGTTGGGGATCATCTGCCCCGAGGGGCCGGGGACATAAATGGCCGGGTATAAGCGGCTGGACAACTGCGCTGCACTCGTTGCACTGCCGAACGAGGTGCCTGCATTTGTAGTGGCAAGCGGGGTATTGACCATGTATCCGAAGAAATCGGTGGACTGTGGTCCGCTCGGTTTTTCTTCCTCGTTACCGTCCCGGTTGCCTTGGTCTGAGCAGGCCGTTGCGGTGAGGCCGACAACGGCGAGGAGCGCCACTGAGGCCTTTTTAGCCCAATGGCGCTCTGTTTGTGGTTTAACTACCACCTTTTGTCCTCGCTTCTTTTCGACGTCCGTTCCCGACGTCCTGGATCAACGGCTCATCTACCGGCCTGGACGCCAGCTTGTCCCGGCGCTGCCTGGGGTGCCCGGGTTCCTAGTGGAGGGGGCCGATGCAGCATCGCTTGACGACGCCTCCCCTTCCGAATCCTGGGCTGCCAGAGAAGTGACCTTTCGGGAACCCACTGCAGCGGCGGCCACGGTGTCTTCATCTGCGTCTTCGCCGTGCTCAGCGCGGAACTGCTGCACCTCAGTGTTGTGCTTCTTGACGGACTTACGACGGTTTGCAATGGACACCAGCAATGGGGTTGCCAGGAACAACGAGGAGAAAATGCCCTCGATGACGCCAATCAGCTGAATGAGCGCAAGGTCGCGAAGGGTGCCAATGCCCATCAGCCAGACGGCGATGACGAACAGCGCAATAATCGGCAGGACCGAGATGATAGACGTGGAAATGGAACGCATAACTGTCTGGTTAACGGCGAGGTTCGCAAGCTCGCCATATGTCTTCTTGCGCTGGCCCTGGAAGCCTTCAGTATTCTCGTTGACCTTGTCAAAGACGATAACGGAGTCATAGATAGAGAAGGTCAGCACCGTAAGCAGACCAATGACGACTGCCGGGGAGACTTCTAGCCCGAAGATGGCGTAGATGCCTGCGATGATGACGCCGTCAAGAATCAGCGCGAGAATCGCTGCGAAGGCCATGTCTCGCTGCAGTCGAACTGCGACATACACCGTCGCCGTCGCAAGGAATACAGCCATAGCGAGAAGCATGCGCTGCGTAATCGCGGATCCCCATGACTCAGACACAGTTGAAGAACCAATTGCATCCGGGGTGGCCTTGCCCTCGGCATCCTTTGGATGATACTGCTCAAAGATTGCTTGGCGGGCGGTGTCTACCTGCTCCTGAGAAAGGCGTTCGGAAGTGATTTCCAAGGTACGCGAGTCGCCGGCGCCGACGATCTGCACCATTTCCGGCTCGACACCAATAGCTTCTTCGAAGGTATCGCCAACCTGCTCTGCCACCAGATCGGCGGCTGGCATGTTCAGCTTGGTGCCGCCCTCGAAGTCAAGGGAGAGGCTAAAGCCGCGAATTGCAATGGCCAAGATGGACGCAGCGACCAATACTGCGGTGATGGCGTACCACGTCTTGGAACGACCAATAAAGTCGTATCCGCCCTCGTCTTCATACAGACGATCCATCTTGGAGATCTTGTGATTGTTCACTTTAGTAGTCATCTCTACTTGTCCTCCTCGGTGAGGCGGGAATCGGCTGCTGCTGTATGAGACGCTGCAGCTGCGCTTGCAGCGGTTTCCTTGTGTCCGGTTTTTCCAGACTTTGCGTAATAACCACGGGCACGACGTTCCTCAACCAGAGCGTAAATACCGCCAAGTCCGTTCATAGACGGCTTAGCTGCTGCTGGCCTTGCGCCGATGAGCTGCATCAGCGGAGCCATAATGAGGAAGGAGACAACCAAGTCGAATGCGGTGGTCAGGCCCATAGTGAAGGCGAAGCCTTTGACCTCACCAATTGCGAGGAAGTACACGATGACAGCGCCAATAAGCGTAACAGCGTTACCCGTAACGATGGTTGCGCGTGAGCGCTCCCACGCCTTGGTAGTTGCCGAACGGAAGGTTCTGCCTTCCAACAGCTCATCCTTGATGCGCTCGTAGTAGACCACGAAGGAGTCCGCAGTAGCACCGACACCAATGACCAAACCGGCGATGCCCGAAAGGTCCAGCGAGTAGCCAATCCAGCGACCCAACAGAACGAGTGCACCGTAGGTCAAAATGCCGGAGGCGACGAGGGTAATCAGGGAGACACCGGCGAGTGCACGGAAGTAATACAGCGAGTAAAGGACAACCAAGATGAAGCCCACGATGCCCGCGATGAGTCCGGCCTTCAGAGCAGCCTTACCCAGTGATGGTGGAACAGTTTCCACGGTGCCGCCTGGCTCGCCATTGGAACCGGTAAAGGACAGCGGAAGAGCGCCATACTTGAGGTTGTTAGCCAGGCTAGTTGCTTCTTCTTGGCTGAAGTCACCGGTGATGGAGGTAGCGGAGCCAACCGGAGTTGCGCCCTGGATGACTGGAGCAGAAATAACCGCAGAGTCAAGGGTGATGGCGACCTGCTTCTTCAGGTTCTGCTGCGTCACCTTGGACCAAGTCTCGGAACCGTTAGGGCCATCGCCGGTCTTGAAGGCGAAGCTGATCTCCATCTGGCCGGTCTGCGGGTTGAGGCCACCGTTAATTGGCTTGTTGGTGTCAATCTCGTTACCGGTCAAACGAGTACCGTTGGGATCCTTTATGCCTTCGAGCAATGGCGCTGGGGCCAAAAGGTATGGGGTTTTGTTTGCAAAGTCACAAGCCACGAACTGCTTTGCTGGATCATCGGTACCAGCAAGCGGATCAGAATCAGCATCGCACTTCAAAAGGGCCGCTGCAGCGGAGATAGTCGTTGGGTCGTCAGACTGACGGTCCTTGCGGAGCATCGCCGTCATCTCATCGCGAAAATCGGCCTTCTCGAGCGAGTTTGAGGGCTCCTTCTTTGGCTTTGCGGTAACAGTCGGGGCCTGTGAGTCCTCCGACTTCTTGTCCTTCTTTTCTCCGGACTGTTCCACGGCCTTCTTAATAGCATCATGTACTTGCTTTAGTGACGCGTTGGCTTCCTCCACGCTAAGAACGCGGTACTCAACCCACCGGTTTGCCATGTCGAGCAAAGTGTCATTGAGCTTGTTCATGTCCGGCATCGGCTGTTGCGCAACTGGACGGAACAAAAGCTGGGAAGTCTGGCCCACTGCCTGCGCCTGGGAAGCATCCTCGCCTGGAACCGTGATTACGAGCGTGGAACCATTGATCACAACCTCGGAACCAGAAACGCCCATTCCGTTGACGCGCTGTTCAAGGATGTTACGAGCTTGCTGGAGCTGGTCTTGAGTGGGCTCCTCGCCTTGCGGTACGAGGGTCACACGGGTACCGCCCTGCAAGTCAATGCCGAGTTTCGGCGTGCCTTGGCGAGCACCAGTCAGGAAAATAAGGGCATAAATGGCAACGACGATTAGCGCAAACAAGGCAATGGCACGCTTTGGCCACTGCCTGTTCCTATTGCGCAATGCGCCACGATTCTTTGCGGACAAGGAGTTCTCCTGTGCAACTAAAACAGGGTTTTACGATTAACTTTGAATAATTCGTGGGCATTTGAAACAAAAGTCCACGAGCACGATCCCTCATGCTACGTCATGAAAGGCCCAATGACTTAACGGGCTCTCAGCTTTTCCACCTAGTGTGATAAGCGCTACAAAACGGCAGCTGGAATCGCACTAGCGAATCCCGTTTGCTTCCTCTTCACTGACGATTTCCGGCGTACGAACAATGGCCATCTTGTCGAAGGTGATTACGACGCCTCCGGCCACTTCTAGATCCACTTCCTGCTCGCGGGTAGCCGCGACAGTCCCGTGCAGGCCGCCCGCAGTAATTACTTTCTGCCCTACATACAAATTTTGCTGCAGTTCAGAAAGTTTGTTTTGACGCTCACGCTGTTTGCGCATCGTCATAAAACTAGGGAGGAAGATGAGAATTGCGAGAACTAGAAGAAGTGCGTATTCCATAACTGGCTAGTGTGCCAGACTCATGCACACAGATGCCAGCCCTTGCACTAGAAGAGCGCCTCCCCTAGCGTTCCCTCCGGCGGTTCCAAACCGATGTGCCGCCACGCCGCGGCAGTTGCCACACGACCGCGGCCTGTGCGGGCAATCATGCCAGCACGAACGAGGTAAGGCTCGCACACTTCCTCCACGGTGGAGGGCTCCTCCCCCACTGCCACAGCGAGGGCATTTACACCGACTGGGCCACCACCGTGGCCCTTGATCAAGGCTTCCAGGACGGCCCGGTCGAGGCGATCTAGCCCCATTTCATCGACGTCGAAGACAGCAAGGGCGCCTTGGGCGGCCGCTAGATCAATGTGTCCATCACCGTTTACCTCAGCGAAGTCACGGACTCGTCGCAGCAAGCGGTTGGCAATACGCGGGGTTCCTCGTGAACGAGAACCAATCTCAACCGCCGCGTCTTGGTCAATCTCCACATCAAGAATGGTCGCGGCACGGGTAATGACCTTGGTCAAATCTGCGGTGTCGTAGTACTCCATCTGGGCCGTAAAACCGAAGCGGTCGCGCAACGGTCCCGTGAGCATGCCGGCGCGAGTAGTGGCACCAACGAGAGTAAATGGCGGAATCTCCAAAGGAATCGAAGTGGCACCCGGACCTTTACCCACGATGACGTCAATACGGAAGTCCTCCATCGCCATATAGAGCATCTCCTCCGCAGGGCGGGCGATGCGGTGGATCTCGTCGATGAAGAGGACGTCGCCTTCCATCAGGTTCGACAGCATCGCTGCGAGGTCGCCTGCGCGTTCCAACGCTGGACCCGATGTCATACGCAGTGATGTGCCAAGTTCTTGGGCAATGATCATCGCCATGGTGGTCTTACCCAGGCCGGGTGGGCCCGAAAGCAGCACGTGGTCTGGAGTGACGCCGCGATTCTTAGCACCATTGAGCACCAAGGACAGCTGCTCGCGCACCTTAGGTTGGCCGATGAACTCGTCGATGGACTTAGGGCGCAAGGAGCGCTCGATGTCGTGTTCACCTTGCTGCTTTGTGGCATCGACGTCAGCATTGCGCGCCGCGGACATGCTGGAGGTAGTGCTTTGCCCAGCTACCAGGCCGTCCGGTAACTGAAACTCAGTGCGTTCTACGTCTGACATGTCTTTATACCCTTTGTTTAGATTGTTGCGCGCTGACTCTGACAGCGGAGACTATTTCTTACGTCCCAATTGTGCCAGTGCACCACGAAGGACAACCGCCGTTTCTGCGGCTGGCTCCTCCGCCACGATGCCCTCCACGACTGGACGGGCGGCTTTGTCGGTGAAACCGAGTCCAACGAGTGCCTCCACCACTTGGTCGACCACCGGCCCATGGGCCACCGCCGCGGACGCTTCCTGCCCTGGCTGGGCCTGAGGCGCAAAGGCGCTGACCTTATCCCTCAGCTCGAGTGCGAGGCGCTCTGCCATGCGCTTGCCAACGCCCGGAATAGTTTGCAGTGTCTTCGCATCGCCGGAGGAAATGGCCTGAGCTAGCTGGCTTGCCCCCATAACAGATAGCGCCGCCAGCGCCAGCTTGGGTCCGAGCCCAGAGACGGTCTGGAGGACGTGGAACATCTCGCGGTCCTCATCGTTGCTAAAGCCGTAAAGGGTCATGGAATCTTCCTTGACCACCATCGAGGTCAGCACAGTTGCTTCATCGCCCCGGTGCAAAGTGCCGAGGGTCACTGGCGTAGCAAGAAACTTGTAACCAACGCCGACGCATTCGATGACGGCATGATCAAGGCTGATGGACAACACTGTTCCGCGTAGTGATGCAATCACAGCGTCAGCTCCTTTTCTTTATTCTTTCTGCTAGTTCCTAGCTCTGTAGTTTTTCTATCGAGATTTTGCATGTGGCATAACGCTCCGTATGCCAGCGCGGCTATGCGCTACTGGCTGGTCGCGGCTTCTTTGCCCGGCCTTTCACGCCACTCGTCTTCGGCCATGTGCCTGTGTTCTGCCCTATTCGAGCCAAGGCTGGGGCACGCCAGCAGTGACAAACTGCTAGGGCCAAGGCATCTGCGGCATCCGCCGGCTTGGGTGGTTCGCCCAAACCAAGGATGCGCGTAATCATCGCGGTCATTTGCTTCTTGTCTGCCCGGCCGTTGCCAGAGATAGCCTTCTTCACCTCTGACGGGGTGTACATATGCACCGGAATGTCGCGCTCAGCGGCAGCTAGGACCACCACGCCAACGACGTGCGCGGTTTGCATCACCGTGGATACTTCACCACGTTCGAAGACTCGCTCGATAGCAACCACATCCGGCTTGTAGTCCTCCATCCACTCTTTGACAGCTATGGAAAGACGCAAAAGACGCTCAGTAAGCTCCTTATCGCTGGGGGTACGGGCAACACCGACCGCCACAGGTATCACCGAGCGACCACGCCCTGCTTGCACCACAGAAAGACCACACCGGGTAAGACCAGGGTCTATCCCCATAACGCGCAGGCCTTCCAGATTCACAGCCAACCCCCTCCTAGTCTGGACAATCTCTTTGCGCCTAGACGGGCGCAACAGCGAAAAGAACTAAAGTGAATTCACAGTCCAGTCAATCATACACACACATGTTCTAAGAATGTGCAGGGGCAGGGAGCCTGCGATAGTAAAACGCAAACACGCCCGAGCAGTGCAATCATGCGCGGGCGCGTTTTAAACCTTGTTTAGACCTTGTCTAGTGAGAATCTGCGCAGTGTAGATCCCACAGCAAGCAGTTTAGTCCTGCTCGAGTTCTGCCAAGACAGCCTCAGAAAGGTTCATGTTGGTGTAGACGTTCTGCACGTCATCAGAATCTTCGAGGGCGTCGATCAGGCGGAAGATCTTGCGGGCATCGTTTGCCTCGAGCGGAACCTCGACGGAAGCACGGAAGTCGGTGTCATTATCGTCGACCTCGATACCAGCCTCGGTGAGGGCTTCCTTCACTGCCGGAATATCACCAGGTGCGCAAACTACCTCGAACTTCTCGCCGAGGTCATTGACCTCTTCAGCGCCTGCTTCCAGAACTGCCATCAGGACGTCATCCTCGGTCAGCTCGCCCTTGTTGACCAAGACAAGGCCGGTGCGGGAGAACATGTAGGCCACGGAGCCAGACTCGCCCAGGTTGCCGCCGTTCTTGGACATTGCGGTGCGAACATCGGTGGCTGCACGGTTGCGGTTATCGGTAAGGCACTCGATGAGCATTGCCACACCGTTCGGGCCATAGCCCTCGTACATGATGGTCTCCCAGTCAGCACCGCCGGCCTCTTCGCCGGAGCCGCGCTTGCGGGCGCGCTCGATGTTATCGTTCGGCACGGAGGCCTTCTTGGCCTTCTTGATCATGTCATCGAGAGTCGGGTTAGCAGCCGGATCGCCACCACCGGTGCGGGCCGCGACCTCGATGTTCTTAATCAGCTTGGCAAATTCCTTGCCGCGCTTGGCATCGTTAGCAGCCTTCTTGTGCTTGGTAGTAGCCCATTTGGAGTGTCCGGACATTTCATCCCTTTCATTGTGGCTCTATGAAACTGCCTGCAATTATACGGACGGCGTAGAGCAGTTAAAAACAGCCCCCACCGTTTTCCGGCGTTTGAGTGAGTGTTTTTCTAGACGTTTTGCCAATTGCCGTTGTGCGAGCCTATCTGCATGCCCTCGCGCACGGTTCGGGTAAGCCCTTCCTGGACCACCACGGCAACCAAGTCCCCGCCCTGGTTAAAGATCTTTCCGGTGGCCAGACCGGTCGCATTCTGCGCGGATGGTGATTCCTGCACATACAGCAACCACTCATTAACGCGCACTGGACGCAGGAACCAGATCGAGTGATCCAGGCTGGCAAGCTGTACTTGCTCGCCTTGATGTGGCAGCAGCGAAGCACGGATTAAGGTCATGTCAGACATATAGGCAAGTGCCGCACGGTGGGCATCCTGGCTGCTTTCTGACGCCGCAAATTCTGGCGCGGTGTTACGGAACCACACGTAGCGGAACCCAGCGCCTGTGGCTTCTGCAAGTTCAGGGTCACGGCTTTCCTGCGGGACCAAACGGATATCCCAGTCTTCCCACTCGCGCAGGATGATGCGGGTGGAATAAGGAGCACCACCGCCGGCGGCTGCAGCCTCCTCCGGGCCCATAACCTCCGGCATGGCGTCCTGGTGCTCAGGACCAAAGTCATCGGCGATGTGGAAACCCGCGTTGAGCATGAAAATCAGGCGATCGTCTTGGAAGAGGCGCACCTGACGGGTAGCAAAAGAGCGGCCGTCCCGCACGCGTTCTACCTCAGCACGCGCAGGCGCGGCGGCATCACCCGGGCCCACGAAGTAGCCATGCAAGGAATGCACGAGCTTTCCTTCAACGGTGTGCTGGGCTGCAGCGAGCGCCTGGGCTACCACCTGCCCGCCAAAGGTGCGCGCAATCTGGGACGGAACCATGGGCACGGAAAAGACATCACCCTGAGCCTTTTCGTTCAGCGGCGCTAAATCGATAACCTCGCACACCTTAGCCATTACCTACGCGGGACTCCTCTCTTTGCTCAACGCGCAACATTAACGTGCGTTCTTCACATGCAACCTTCACATGCAACCCTGCCAACTTTACCTGTGCGCCGGGCTAGCACGTAGGATATGCCGCATGACTTTTCTACGCCCTGCTCGCCTGCACTGCGTCGTTGCCTACCTAGAGATGTTCACGTGGGCATTCCTTATTTTCTCTATGCTTTTGAAGTACTCCGGCGTGACGGAGGCTTTAACTCCTATCGCGGGCGGTATCCACGGCTTTGGTTTCCTCTGCTTCATCGTCGTGGGCGTCATGGTGTGGATCAACAACAAGTGGTCCTTTGGCCTGGGCATGTTGGGGCTAATCGTTTCGGTCATACCTTTTGCCGCGCTCCCGTTTGCGCTATGGGCGGACAAGCACGATAAGTTCCTGCCGCATTGGCGCTTTAACGATTCTGAGCAGCCACATGGTCTTGCCGAGCAACTTTTGGCCCAGGTAGTGCGCTTCCCAGTGCGCACTCTGAGCGTGTTCGTCGTAATCATTGCGCTGGTCTTTGGCGTTCTGCTGATGCTCGGGCCACCCGTCGATGTCGAATCCACTATCGAGTCGAACATCTAATAGCATCACTTAGGTGAAAATTTTTTGTTCCGTTCCAGCAGTATGGACTGGCTGGATTTGTTTCCGGCTTATCCTCATCGGACTACTGAAATGGAATTACGTCCCGCTAGGAGATATCTCCTATTACTTCTCCGGGCGTTTTGGGGCGAACTCCTCGGATATGACCGAGTACCCGTACCCTGGCACGTGGCCTTCGATTCTCGTCGGCTGGTTGAGTGGCCCGAATCAGACCAGCTTTACCGTTATTTTTACAGGGCTGTGCCTGCTTGTCGACGCCGCTTTCCTCATGGTCTTGCTTCACGGCTGGCGCCGCAAGCCGCAGGCCTTCGTCGCCGCATGGTTTTGGGTTGTCTTTGGAACCGCAGTGGGTCAGGTCTTTGTCTGGCGCCTCGATATTTTTCCGGCTCTGGCAGTTGCTGCCGCAGGAGTGCTTCTTGGCCGCAACTCGCGGCTTGCGGCGGCGCTGCTTGGCCTTGCCACCACAATGAAGCTGTGGCCGGGCGTGCTCGCCGCAGGCCTGGTTGGCCGCTTCAATGCCCGTGCGACTTGGCAGCGCCTTAGCGCGTTCGTCGCTTCCATCGTGGGCATTTGTCTGCTCGTCATCGCCTTCAATGACGTCGAGCGCCTTATCTCCCCGCTGCGCTACCAAGAGGTGCGCGGACTGCAGGTGGAATCGATCCCTGCAACGCTTCCAGTATTTGCCTCGCATCTTTTCCCGGACACTTGGTCCATCGGCTACGCTGCCTCCAAGAGTTATGAAATCACCGGCCCTTGGGTTAGCGAACTCTTAGTTCTTAGCAACGTTTTGACCTTGGCGATGCTGTTTTTCGCCCTCGGCTTCGCACTCATGCGCTTCCGCAACGGCAACTGGGGTGCACGCAGCACGCTGGCCTTTTTCATCACGATGATCTGCCTGCTATTTATCAGCAACAAGGTCTTTTCCACCCAGTACATCACCTGGCTCGGCCCAATCTTGGCGGTAGCGCTCAAGGATGCCTGGCCGCATGCCTCATCAGTTGCGCATCAACATATCGACGAAAAAGTAGGCACAGTGCTGCGCAACCTCGCACTGTGCACGCTTGCTGCGGCGGCACTGGGCACACTGGTCTACCCGTTCAACTATGACGCGTTGCTCTACGCGGGCCGCGGCGGCCTCTTCCCTGCCTTCTTGTTGCTGGCGCGCAACGTGCTCATCCTCGTGATGACAGGCCTTGCTTTCTCTTGGCTGCGCTTGGAGCTCAAGCGCGAAAATACTAGCTCTACCAAGCAAGCAGCTCAGTAGCAGGAACTACTCAGTAATCCGTAGCTGGCTGATCTCGAAGAACTCCGGCAGCGGTGCCGTACCTCCCAGGCGGAAGATGCGCACAAGGGGGCGTAGGCGTAGCGAGCGGGTATCGCTGACCGCTTCGTTGTAAAAGCGATGAGCAAGGTGGATGCGCCCCTCGGCGTCGGCAAGCAATGCGGGACGCTCAGCAAAGCGCTCGTTGACCGCGATAGACAGCGCCCGCTCGTGGGCCGAACGCGTCTCAAAATGGCCCTGGGCAAGCTCGCTCGACTCCGCGCGGGAGGCAACCTCCTCCAGCTCCGGCGCTAGCGCTGCCACGACGGCGGCGCGGCGGTCAAGGGTGGCCTCCAGCTGCACCAAAGCCGCATCCGTGCGGATGTGCAGCGAGTTCAGCCGCTGCGCGGTGAAATAGGCCCACATCAAGATGAGCACGAGCGCGACGATCGCGATAACCAGTTCTACTGCCATAGTCTTTTCCTGCTCTTAAATCCGATGTAGATAAAGGGCGGCAACGCCCGCTGCTACTTGGTGCGGACCTTAGTTCCGTCCTGCACGGTCTCATAAACCTGCATCACGGCAGCGGCCACGTGGTCCCAATCGTAGGTGCGAGCGCGCTGGGTACCGGCTTCAATTAAAGCATTGCGCTTGTCTTCGTCCTGCAGCACAAGGTTGAGCACCCGCGCCAGATCACGGGCATCCTCGTTGCGGAACAACGCACCGGCGGGGGTCTCAGAATCTGCGTCGCAAACGGCCGCAAACGCCTCAAGATCGGAAGCTACCACCGCGCAGCCTGCGGCCATGGCCTCTACCAAGACGATGCCGAAGCTTTCGCCGCCGGTGTTAGGAGCGACGTAGATGTCGGCTCGACCGAGGATCTCCGCCTTTTCCACATCGCTCACGCGGCCAACGAAGTCCACGCCCTCGACCTCTCGCGGGCGGCCGCCGCCCATGACGGTGACCTTGACGTCCGTCTCCACCATCGTGAGGGCTTCCAGCAGGATATCCAGGCCCTTGCGTGGCTCGTCGAGACGCCCCAAGAATACAATCTCGGGCATCTTCTGCCCGGATTGGCCTGGCTGCCCTTCTTGGTCACGATCCGCCGCGACACGCTTGCGGGCCGCCGCGTACACGGAGGTATCCACGCCATTCGGAATAAGTACTGGGTCGCCGCCTAGCTGTTCTACCTGCCAGCGGCGGGCCATCTCTGAGACGGCAATGCCGCCGCGCACCTTCTCCAGCATTGGCGTGAGGAAAGGCTTGGCCAGCTTCAGCACGAGCGAGCTAGAAGCCGAGGCGTGGTAGGTCGCGACGATAGGACCTTTGGCTTGTGCCAGCGCCACCATGGAGTAGCTCGGCGAGTTCGGCTCGTGGATGTGCAGCACGTCGAAGTTGCCGCGTTCAATGAACTTCTTGACGTTGCGCTTTACCTGCGGGCCTACGGACAAGCGGGCCACGGAGCCGTTGTAGGTAATCGGAATCGCGCGCCCGCCCTTCATGACAAAGCTCGGCAGCTGTGTCTCCGGCGCTGCCGGGCCAAGGACCTCCACGTGGTGGCCTTGCTCGATAAAGACGGTGGCCAAATCCAGGATGTGGGCTTGCACGCCGCCTGGCTCGTCAAAGGAATACGGGCATACGATTCCGATACGCACTACTACCTACTTCCTTACTTTTTACCGTTATCTTCGAGCTTTTCTTGGGACGTACGCTTGTCCTTGGCTGCGCGGCGTGCAGCGCGATCGGCCGCGCGGCGTTTAACGTCTACATTCCACTGCGGCTGCAGCATATGCCAGTCCGCCGGGTGGGCCTTGATGTTTGCGGCGAAGCCATCGGCCAGGCGTTGGGTGGTCTCCTGCACATTGGTGACCTCCACCTGCGGGCTGACGGAAAGGCCCCAGTCTTCATCCTCGAACCAGGAGTGGACCACGTGCAATGCTGCCCCGGTTTCCATGGCCAAGCGGGCCGGTCCGGCAGCCATGTTGGCTTCCTCGCCCATGAAGTCGACCGTGACGCCAGTGCGAGTGAGGTCGCGCTCGGCCAACAGGCAGACCACACCACCTGCTTCCAAGACTTCCTTGAGTCGGCCAAAAGGTGAGGTCTTCTCTCCTGTCAGAGCGAGAACCTCAAAGCCTAGGGACTCGCGGAAGTCCACGAAGGCGTCGAAAAGCACCTCCGGCTTGAGCCTTTCTGCAACCGTTGTGAATTGGCCATAGTGGCCCACCAGAAACACCCCGGCCATGTCCCAGTTACCAGTGTGTGGAAGCACGAGGATGACGCCTTTGCCGCGGGCCACGGACTCGTCGAAGTTCTCTAAGCCCTGCAAACCGGAAAGCAGCTTGGCGTGCAGATTCGGGTCCTGATGGATCGACGGCAGGCAGAATGCCTCCCGCCAGTAGCGCATATAGGAACGCATAGAATTGCGCACCAACTCGCGCGTGACGTTTTCTGGGCCCACCACTCGCGCTAAGTTTTGGCGCAATTGCTCCATGCCTCGGCCATCATCGCTGGCGCGGTCTGCACCCCAGTCAAAAAGGCGCTTGGCCCACTTCTCCGGCAACAAACGCACCAGCCGCCAACCGGCTAAGTAGCCGGCGGCAGCCAGTTGTTCGCGGTTTAGTCCAGGAACAAGGGCCATGGGCGTTAATCCTTAAAGATCTGGGGTGAAGCGGGCCTTCGTGTCCTGGCGGGCGGCCTGGACCATGCGCTGAATGATGGTAAAAATGGAACCGAATACAAGGATCCACAGGGCAATCTCGATGGCGCCGGGAACGCCCAGGCCCTCCAAGCCGATGCCGCCGAGGCCGATGATGAGGCGCTCTGGGCGCTCGATCAGACCGCCGACCATCTTGAAGCCAGAAGCCTCGCCGCGGGCCTTGATATAGGAAATGACCTGCGAAGAAACCAGCACGATGAGGCAGGCCACCACGTGGATGGGGCGAGCGTTATCGACGTAGACCAGCCAGTACAAGATGGCAGCAAACAGGGCGCCGTCGGTGATGCGATCACAGGAGGCGTCGAGAGTCGCGCCAAACTTGGACCCGCCCGTGGTCATGCGCGCCATCGTGCCGTCAAGCATGTCGAAGGCCGCAAAGAGACCAGAGAGCACCGCTGCCGCGAACAGGTGATCCAGAGGAATGCAGACGACTGCGATAGCAATGGTGACAAGAGTGCCGACGATGGTGACCATGTTGGGGGTCAGCCCCATCTTCAGAAACAGCTTTGCCACGGGTTCCACGACGACTGCCGCTGGCTTTCGCCCGTGAACGCTAAGCATGCGAATCCTCCTCATCGATCTCCCTCCAGCCTTGGGCCAAAAGGGCGCGAGTCTCTTGTAATAACTGAGGCAACACTTTAGTGCCCTCCAAGACAGTCATAAAGTTGCTGTCACCGGCCCACCGGGGAACCACATGCAAATGTAAGTGATCTCCCACGGAACCGCCAGACGCCTTGCCCAGGTTGAAGCCCACGTTGATTGCTTCCGGCTTGGACACGCGCTTTAAAACACGTACCGCCTTTTGGGCGAAGGCCATCAGCTCGTGGGATTCCTCTAGAGTCAAGTTCTCCAGCTGGGATTCCTTGCGATAAGGCACCACCATTAAATGTCCCGAGTTATAGGGAAAAAGGTTCAGCAAAGCGTAGACATACTCGCCGCGGGCAATAATCAGCCCGTCCTCATCGCTGCCCTTGGGAGCCTCAACGAAGGGATCCTTCGAACGCTTCGAGATATACGCCATTCGGTAGGGAGCCCACAGCCGCTCAAGGCGGTCTGGTTCCCCTGCCCCGGAATCGACGTATTGCTCGTTAGCGTCGTGCACTGATCAACTCTTCGTTCGGCTGTTCGTTGATGCGCTCAGCAACCCATGCGGCGATGAGCTCGATAGCCTCATCCACCGGTACGCCGTTGACCTGCGAACCGTCCAGGAAGCGGAAGGAGACGGCGTTGGCGTCGACGTCGCGCTCGCCGGCGAGCAGCATGAAAGGCACCTTGCCGGTGGTGTGGTTGCGGATCTTCTTCTGCATGCGGTCGTCAGAGGTATCCACATCGGCACGGATGCCGCGCTTGCGCAGCTTCGCAGCGATGGCCTCGAGGTGCGGCGAGAATTCGTCAGCGACCGGAATGCCCACGACCTGGTGTGGGGCCAGCCATGCCGGGAAGGCACCCGCGTAGTGTTCGAGAAGCACGCCAAAGAAACGCTCGATGGAGCCGAACAGCGCGCGGTGAATCATGATCGGACGCTGCTTGGTGCCGTCGGACGCGGTGTACTCCAGCTCGAAGCGCTCAGGCAGGTTGAAGTCCAGCTGAACCGTGGACATCTGCCAGGTACGACCAATGGCGTCGCGGGCCTGAACGGAAATCTTCGGGCCGTAGAAAGCTGCACCGGCTGGGTCCGGAACCAGCTCGAGGCCGGACTTTTCAGCAACGGACTGCAGGATGGAAGTAGAGCGCTCCCAAATCTCATCGGAGCCCACGTACTTGTTCGGATCCTTAGTGGACAGCTCCAGATAGAAGTCATCCAAGCCATAATCCTTGAGCAGGGAAATGATGAAGTCCAAGACCTTGGTCAGCTCATCTTCCAGCTGCTCCGGGGTGCAGTAGATGTGGGAGTCATCCTGGGTAAAGCCGCGCGCACGCGTGAGACCGTGGATAACGCCGGACTTCTCGTAGCGGTAGACCGTACCGAATTCAAAAAGGCGCAGCGGAAGCTCGCGGTAGGAACGGCCACGGGATGCGAAGATGAGGTTGTGCATCGGGCAGTTCATCGGCTTCGCGTAGTAATCCTGCGGTTGCTTGGTGCAGTTGCCGTCCTCGTCGTACTCACCATCGAGCTGCATCGGCGGGAACATACCGTCGGCGTAGAAGTCCAGGTGGCCGGACTTCTTGAACAGGTCACCCTTGGTCAGGTGCGGGGTGGAAACAAAGGAGTAGCCGTCCTGGATGTGGCGACGACGGGAGTGTTCTTCCATCTCCATGCGCACAACGGCGCCGTTGGGGTGGAAGACCGGGAAGCCGGAGCCAATCTCGTCCGGGAAGGAGAAAAGGTCAAGCTCCTGGCCCAGACGGCGGTGATCGCGCTTCTCAGCCTCAGCGATCATGTGCTGGTAGGCCTCGAGGGCCTCCTTGGACTCGAAAGCCGTGCCGTAGATGCGCTGCAAGCCAGCCTTTGACTGGTCACCGCGCCAGTAAGCAGCCGAAGAACGGGTCAGAGTGAAAGCCGGGATGTACTTGGTGGTTGGCAGGTGCGGGCCACGGCACAGGTCAAACCATTCGACCTCGCCGGTACGCGGGTTGATGTTGTCGTAGTGCGTGAGATCGCCTGCGCCCACCTCTGCTGCTTCATCAGAATCTGGGTCGACGTTGCCCTTGTCCTGAATGAGTTCGAGCTTGAAGGGCTCGTCGGCAAGTGCGGCCTCTGCCTCTTCGTTGGAAGAGTAAACGCGACGCTCGAAGCGCTGGCCAGTCTTGATGATCTTCTTCATGCGCTTCTCGATGGCCTTCAGCGCTTCAGGGGTGAAGGGCTCATCGGTTTGGAAGTCGAAGTAGAAGCCGTTTTCGATGGCCGGACCGATGCCCAACTTGGTGCCAGGGAACTCGGCCTGCACAGCCTGTGCCATCACGTGTGCGGTGGAGTGGCGGATGACGGCGCGGCCGTCCTCCTCGCTAGCCGCGACAGGAGTGAACTCTGCGTCGACTGCCGGGGTGTGCGAAAGGTCGTAGAGCACTCCATCGGTGCCGCGAACGACGACGACTGCCTCGGGCCCCTTGTTGGGGAGCTCAAGCTCTCGCATCGCTGCGCCTACTGCAGTGCCAGCAGGCACCTTAAAAGGCTCATAGTTCACTGGTACAGCTGGAATCATTTCCGCCATGACTAGTTGCGCTCCTTATGCGCTCACGCTTCGATCGACATACCTGGCCGACCAAAGCTAATTCAAGAGTTACAGCGTGAAAGTCTACCCTGCCTAGGTTTCAAGCAGTGATTCGCCCCAGTACGACCCGCCTGAGGTTCCGGCAGGTACGTAATACATGGCGGAGCCGATGTGTGTAATCCATGTATTGAGTTGATCCTGCTCATCAAGGCGGGCCTGGATGGGCTCGAATTGCTTGGTTGGATCCTTCTGGAAGCAGATGAAAATCTGGCCGGCGTTGCTTAACTCGCCCGGGTTATCTGGCGATGGCGCCAAGTTGAAGTTGAAAGGTCGGCGCAGAATCTTCTGCTCTGGGTGGTCTTTTGGCGGATGGGCGCGGGCGACGTGCGAGGACGGATCGATGGCCTTCAATCCAAAGGAGTCGCGGGCTTCAAGGTCTACTGGGTCGAATTCATCTGTTCCGTGCATTGGCGCACCGGTGTCGAGCTTGCGACCAGTGGCTGTCTCACGCGCGGCACGATCGAGTTCTTCCCAGGTGTCAAGGTTCATGTGAATGCGACGGACCACCATGGCGGTTCCGCCGGCGAAACGACCTTCGTCGATCCAGACTTGGTCCATGAATTCCTCGTGCGTATGAGGATTCACCGTGCCGTCTTTCTGACCAAAGAGATTGCGGGCAGTCTCCCCTTTCGCAGCCGAACCATTGGCGTGGCCAAAGCCCTGCTGTACCCAAGCTGTTTCCGCATAGCTCGAGCTAGCTCGAGTCATGTGCCGCATTACGAATGCGGTGGTTAAGGGATCATCACTGCAAATCTGCAGAACCACGTCGGTTTGGCCCCACTCCGGACGGAGCTTGTCGCGGCTGTATTTGCGAACATCGCCCAGCCATTCAGGCTTCTCGGCCCCTGTCTTGGCGAAGAATCCCTCACCCCAGCCACACGTGATGGTGAGGCTGGCCGGTGTCTGGGTCAGCTCGGTTTCGAGGCTGCCGACTGGATTTTCAGCCGTACACAGGCGGCGTGCGTCCTCAGTCCACAAACGCATGAGCGCCTTGGCTCCTCGTGCGGTGGTCTTCGTTTTGAGGTTGAAACCCACTAAGGCTACGTGCGCCTGAGGCGGGGTCTCAATGCCTGCTTGGTGCTCACCGTCGAAGGCCACGATGTCATCGCCCATGATGGGGGCGGCGTCGGGCGCGGCGTCTTGTCCAGCAGACTCGCTGCCCTCCGCGCAGCCCGCCACTACCAGCGCGCTCGCCGCTACAGCGCCACCCACAAGAAGTCCGCGGCGACTGAGCTGAAGCGCCACATCACCCGATTGCGGTGGCAAGGAGGCTGGGCTGCCTGCCGTCTCGCTGGGGGTGAAGGATGCGGTGATTGGGGTAGATTCTGTAGACATCGTGATGTTTCCTCTTAAAACGGTATGCCTCGACGGTGGACCTTCTAGCGATGCTCTTAGTGAGCGTGCTTTGCTTCGCTAGTGTTAGCCGCCTCGCTCATGTGATGGCCGTGCATGTGCTCACCACTCATCCCAGAACCGTGATCATGGCCGTGCTCGTGACCGGACATGTCACCGTAGTTCTCATCACCAGCGCCAATTTCTCGAACCGGCAGCTCCCCTAGCTCAACCTTGGAGCCGTCAGAAAGCAACAGGGTGACCTCAACCTTCTCGCCGGCCATGACTGGTTCTTTAACGCCCATGAGCATCAGGTGCTCGCCACCTGGCTTCAACTCAGCAGACTCACCAGCGGCAATCTTGAGGCCGCCGCTCTTTTCCTGCATGACGCCATCTACGACCTCATGGATCTGGTACATGTCAGCCTCAATCGAGGAAGTAAAACCGGTTACGGTGATGTCCTTATCAGAACCGTTGTGGATGCTGCCGAAGATAGCGGTCATGTCAGCATCCTCAGCCATCGCGCGAACGACGCCGTCATGGATATGAATGTCGCCAGCTTCCGCGTGCTTAGATTCAGCACCAGAAGTCGCAGAGGAGGACGCAGCCGAAGTTGCCGCCGAGGACTCTTGCGAGGAGGAAGCGGTGGAATCTTGCTCACTGTTCGAGCAACCAGCCAAAGCCAAAG
The DNA here is from genome assembly GCF_008042215.1 of Corynebacterium sp. LK14. Classification (NCBI taxonomy): domain Bacteria; kingdom Bacillati; phylum Actinomycetota; class Actinomycetes; order Mycobacteriales; family Corynebacteriaceae; genus Corynebacterium; species Corynebacterium sp. LK14. The sequence continues at coordinate 572,580 of NZ_NOVQ01000009.1, read as the reverse complement.
CACTTACGGCAACGGCGGACAAAACAAGCTTGCGGGTCCTCATTAATAAATTCCTTCTACATCTAGGAGTTGAGATCGTTGCTACGGCGCATCTTCGCACCTGCCATGATGACGGCCGCTACCACGGCAAAGAGGGCTACTGCGGCGAGAGCCCACTTCGCAGCGGATGGCAGACCACTTGGGTCTGCGGCATCAGCTGCATCGGCGGCGTCCGAGGATTCAGCTACCTCGTTGCTACCTGCCTCGCCAGCCACGGTGAAAGGCACTGAGCCGCGAGTAGCGTGACCATCAGAAGAAGTGATTTGGAAACCAACCTGGTACTCGCCCGGTCCTGGGTTAACGTCTTGGGGCACCTCGACCGTGAGTTCACGGTCATGGAGGGACGGCTCGGCGTCGAAAAGCACAGCTCCGGTTTCAGTGTTGGTAACGGCAAAAGTATTGAAACCTTCTTTAGGTACCGCCGAGAATTCCAAAGTGATTTCCTGTGGAAACTCCTCAAGAGGAGCATCGCTCACGACGTTGCCGCCGATGACCGAGTCATGCGCGAGCGCGCTCGGAGCGGTCAGAGCCACCATCGATGCCACAGCACTTGCAGCAAAAATACGGGCTGAACGGCGAAAATGCATGAAATCCTCCTCTTAAGGCGGGGTGCGAACTATCGATCACATGCTATAGCCGCCGCACTCGCAGTAGTTAATTTCACGCTTTGGTCGATGGGCGAGAGCAAAGCCTCGGTTTTGGAGACCGTGGCTTTTTCACCAAGTAAACCGCGCAGCAAAATTATTCAGCTTTAGCGACAGCTGCCTAGTAGTCGCAGGCTTCCTCGGTTAAGTTCCCCCGACTATTGAAAATGTGTCCCGTCACACGATCCGCAGCCTATATTCCCCTTATAGAAGCAGGGCTAAGTAGCAAACACTAGGGATCAAAAAGAAGCCTTCCTGCACAATGCATGGAAGGCTTCCAGTGGAGCGGATGACGAGACTCGAACTCGCGACCCTCACCTTGGCAAGGTGATGCGCTACCAACTGCGCTACATCCGCATTCGAAACCCTTTCGGATTTCCTAGGCCTGTTTCAGGGCCTAGTGCGCGATACTGGGATTGAACCAGTGACCTCTTCCGTGTCAGGGAAGCGCTCTCCCGCTGAGCTAATCGCCCTCAACGCGCATAAACGCGTGAAGAAATTGAGGTGGAAACGGGAATCGAACCCGTGTGCACGGTTTTGCAGACCGTTGCCTCACCACTCGGCCATTCCACCGTGGCGATACCGCCTCACACACTAATGTGCTGGAGCGGATGACGAGACTCGAACTCGCGACCCTCACCTTGGCAAGGTGATGCGCTACCAACTGCGCTACATCCGCATTTGGGATTCTCATCGAACCCCACTAGGTGCTTTAAGCACCTAGTGCGCGATACTGGGATTGAACCAGTGACCTCTTCCGTGTCAGGGAAGCGCTCTCCCGCTGAGCTAATCGCGCTTATATTTCATTATCAACACGCTACTTGAACTAAGCCAAGAACGTCTTGGAGCGGATGACGAGACTCGAACTCGCGACCCTCACCTTGGCAAGGTGATGCGCTACCAACTGCGCTACATCCGCACTGCATTCCGGAAACCGTCTTAACAACTGTTTGCCGTGGTGCGAGTAGAAACATTATCGCGCCCCGCGCGAGTTTCCAAATCCGCTGGATAATTACCTATTTTCCCACAGATTCTAGGCCGCTTTTCGATGCCGCGAATTACATGAAGGTAATTCACCCCTGCACTGTCCAACCCGACGCTTATCGAGGATGCCCGACTGAAACTGCAGGTGGCAGCCACTACCTCCAGGCGATTATGGTTTACGGCCAAACAAGGTGTAAATTCATCCTCACACCAAGGTCCTATAGCTCAGTGGGAGAGCGTTCCGTTCACACCGGAAAGGTCGCTGGTTCAATCCCAGCTAGGACCACCATTTCTCGGCCGGCGCCTTGCATAAAGGCGCCGGCTTTTGCGCGTCAGTCCCCCAAAGCCGACCTTGGGTCCCCTTAACCGGGGCCCACTTCTCCGCTAGGCTGACCCCATGAACACCGATATTGACCTTTCCACCCTCCTTGGGCCCGATACCCCAGGCATTCGACTCATCGAGGTATCTACCCTGTCTGGCTCCGCGACAATTGATGGGACCTCCGATGCAATGGGAAACGCCACCGACGCCGCACTCTTCCAAGGGCTGCGCAAATGGGGCGACGTAGTTGTTGTGGGAACAGGCACCGTCAAGGCCGAGGATTACGAGGGGTCGTCGGCCGGCGCGGCGCGCATTGCAGTGATGAGCTATTCCCTGGACCTTAACGTAGAGTCGAAGCTTTTCCAGGTGGGCACTCCTCCCCTTATTTTGACCCCCGATGAGAAGGTGGGAACTGCGGCGGCGCAAAGGCTCGAATCGGCAGGCGCAACGGTTCTTGGTACCGGTGATGGCTCAATCCAATCTGTGGTTGCCGCACTTCATGCACAAGGCTGGACGCGCATTGTCTGCGAAGGCGGCCCGGGCGTCTACTCCGCCTTCATTGCCGCAGGATTAGTAGACAAACTCTATCTCACACTAGATCCGCACCTGACATCCTCCGTAGCGCAGCCTCTGGTTTATGCGCACGACGAGGAAACTGCGCAGGCCCCTGCACTTTCGCTTGAGCTTGAGAACGTCGCGGCGGACGCGGACGGCACGGTGTTTCTGCGCTATGCCCATCGCGGCTGCCCGTAAACTGCATGACGTGAGTTCTCAGAGTCCTGCCACTATCGACGCCGCCGCTTTGCCGCCCCACGCGCGTTCAGGGCGCATCTTGACGATCGCCGCGTGGCCGCTGGCTCTGCTGTTAATAGTGCACCGGGTCTTCGTCGTGGCCCTCAACGGAACGCCAACAGATGACTTCACCACGGTGTTTAATGCCGTCCGGCGTTTCCTTGATGGCCAGCCTGTCTACGACCAGGCATACAATCACGTTGACCCGCTCTACCTGTACAACCCCGGTGCTACGCTACTGCTTTCCCCTCTGGGCATGGCCGATTTCTCGCTTACCCGTGAGGCTTTCATTTGCGCCAACGCTCTGGCGATTTGCGCGGCGCTTGCGATTCTCACGACTGTAGTTGGGTACTCGCTCCGCGGCCCTGTGTTTCCAGTCGCCCTCGTCGCCGCATTCGCGACTGAAGCCGTAATCAACACCCTGGCTTTTACCAATATCAATGGCCTGCTTTTGTTGGCGTTGAGCGTGTTCCTCTGGGGTATCTTGCAATCGCGACGCGGTCCACGAGTTGCAGCGGGCATAGCTATTGGCTTGGCCATCCTTATCAAGCCGCAATTTGCGCCATTACTGTTCTTGCCGCTGGTCAAGAAGGACTGGATCAACATCGCTGGCGGCGTCGCTGTGCCCGTGCTTTTCAATGCCATCGCTTGGCCACTTGTCCCAGGCGCCAGTGGCTACCTTGATAACCTCGTGCCCTACCTCGGCACCACCCGTGACTACGCCAATGCCTCGTGGCCTGGCGTACAGGCATACTTTGGCCTGTCTCCTACTGCGTATTACCCTTTGTGGATCGCGCTTGGAGTGTGCACGGCTCTGAGTATCTTGGGACTGCTTAAGTGGAGGGAGTCGGAGCCGGTATTCTGGGCCCTTACGACCTCGGGCGCCATCATGGTGGGCATTTTCTTTCTGTCTTCTTTGGGTCAGCAGTACTACTCGATGTGGCTATTTCCCATGCTGTTTACGGTCCTCCTCCCCCGCTCTGTGTTCCATACTTGGGGCGCTTGGGCTGCTGCGTTCTTCTTCTTGGCGCCTGTGGAATGGAGCTCAACACACTGGCCAGTCGCAGGCAGCTGGATGACCGTGTTCACCGCAACCATTGGTTGGGGGCTTCTCATCGTGGTGACCGCCGCTTCGACTAGCGGTTGGTGGCGTGAGCCAAAGGTTAAGCGCTAAACTTTTGCCATGACTGATTTCAAGCTCATTGCCGATACCGAATGGCGCAATCGACTCACCGACGAGGAATACTACGTGCTTCGTCAAGCAGGCACTGAGGCGCCGCATGTAGGCGAATACACCAATACCACCACCGAGGGCGTGTACTCATGCAAGGCCTGCGGCACGGAGCTTTTCCGCTCGACGGAGAAGTTTGAGTCGCACTGCGGCTGGCCTTCCTTCTTCTCCCCTCTCGCGGGCGACAAGATCATTGAACGCGTCGATAACTCCCTGGGCATGACCCGCACCGAGGTCCTGTGCGCCAATTGCGAGTCCCACCTAGGCCACGTCTTCGCCGGCGAGGGCTATGACACCCCAACCGACCTGCGCTACTGCATCAACTCGATATGCCTCACCCTTGAGGAGAAGCCAATCGGCGAATAGCGCACTGCAAGGTTGCGCCCACCAATCACAACCACAAAATCCGCTTTCTTCCCCCGATACTGTCCGGGTAGAAAGCGGATTTTTCTCAGCTTAGAGTGCGGCTCTCGCGGCCAGCGCCTTAAGGAAGAACCGCGATGAGCTCAGCAACATCCTTGACACGGCGGCCGGTATGGAAAGGAATCTCCTCACGCACGTAGTGGCGAGCCTCGGTGTAGCGCATCAGGTACATCAGGTCCACGATTCGGTGCAGCTCTGGCGCCTCGAAGGCGAGGATCCACTCGTAGTCACCCAGCGCGAAGGAAGGAACCGTGTTAGCGCGAACGTCAGGGTAGTCGCGTGCCTGCATGCCATGCTCCATCAGAATGCGGCGACGCTTTTCCTCATCCATGGTGTACCAATCGTAGGAACGCACGAATGGGTAGACCGCGATCCAATCACCAGGTTCCTCACCCATGATGAAGGAAGGCAGGTGGGACTTGTTGAACTCCGCTGGGCGGTGCAGTGCATTACCTACCCAAGTGACCTCAGAGACCTGGCCCAGGGTGGTCTCACGACGGAAGTCAGCAAATGCCTTCTGGATGTCTGCGAATTCCTCCGCGTGCCACCAAATCATAAAGTCTGCAGAGTCACGCATGCCGGAGAGATCGTAGATACCTCGGACGGTGAGCTTGCCCTCTTCCTCGAGATTCTTGAAGAACTCCTGCGCTTGGGTAACAATCTCCGCGCGCTCCGTGCCCAGCGCACCCGGGATTACCTTGAATACCGCATGCTGGGAGTACTGCTGCATAGAGTTGAGCTCTTGGAAATTAACCTTCGCCATGGTGGACATTCTCCTTTGAAAATGGATGCGATTCGCGCTCTCTTTATGGGGCGAGACCCCAAAGAGAACTAGATACCCATCCATCATAAGTTGGATAAAGCCCTATTTCCATCTTTCCCTCAGTTAGTAGCTGAAACATAGCCAACTTCCCTGCAAAAATTGCCTGCCAGCCCATCCCGCTACGGCGCGCCTTCGCCCTCTACCGGCTGGAAAACTATAGCTTGAACGACGTGAGCAATTCCGACGTAACTTCGAGCAACCTTGCAGGCGCACCGACAAGCCTGCACGAGCACGCCGCCGCCAAAGCTTCTTCCGCATCTGAAGCGGACACCACCCCGGCAGTATTCAACGCCGCCGTTGAGTCCATGCATGCGGCTCGCCTTCGCCCCGAAATCACGCTGGGAACAATCCGCCCACCACAGCGCCTCGCTCCGTACAGCCACGCCATCGGACTAGAAGTTGGCGACGCACAAGATTCGGACGTCGATATTGTCCCTACTGACAGCGACGGCGATGCTTTTGGCCGACTCATTCTCCTCCATGATCCCGGCGCCGAGGAGGCCTGGGAAGGCGCTATGCGCCTGGTGGCTTATATCCAGGCCGACATGGATGACGCAGTAGCGGGCGATCCGCTGCTTCCCGACGTCGCGTGGGAATGGCTGAACGAGGCCATGGAATCCAACGGTGCAACACACACCAACCTCGGCGGTACGGTGACCTCCACGGCTTCCGTACGCTTTGGCGAAATCGGCGGCCCGCCCCGCGCATACCAGCTCGAGATGCGTGCTTCCTGGACTGCTGAAGGCCTAGACCTAGCACCTCATGTCGAGGCTTTCGCACAGGTCCTGGCCAACGTGGCTGGCCTTCCACCTGAGGGTGTCACGGAGCTGAGCCGCTAAACGCTTTTTCTCCCCCGGAGCTTGACTGCAGCTGCGCACATTTGCGCCACATAGGCACCTTGGTTATCGCCGTGGTGCCCATTGCCTTGTAGGCTGCAATCATGACTGAATTGCGGACCCAACCTCAAGACGGAATTCCCGAGGTACTTCGTAGCCCGGCAGAATTTGCCAGCGCTACCACCGCCCTCAGCGCGGGCACGGGTCCGTTTGCAATCGACACTGAGCGAGCATCCTCGTATCGCTTTGATGACCGCGCCTTTCTGATTCAAATCCGCCGCGCTGGCGCCGGTACCTTCCTCTTCGCCCCGGAAGGCAAGCGCAGCGAGTTGAGCGCCGCGCTAGCGCCCGTAATCAACGATCAGGATTGGGTCGTGCACGCAGCGCCCTCTGATCTTCCCAGTCTGGCGTGGCTCGGCCTGTATCCAGGAACCTTGTTCGACACGGAATTGGCCGCGCGCATGGCCGACTTCGCCCACCCCAACCTGGGCGCAATGATTCTTGAGCTTTTCGACGTCGAGCTTGAGAAAGGTTACGGCGATTCTGACTGGTCAGCGCCCAAGCTTTCCCCCAACCTTCGCGCCTATGCGGCTCTGGACGTCGAGTTGCTGCTCGAGCTGGCAGAGGCGCTGCGTGACATTCTGGCCGAAGAGGACAAACTAGATTGGGCCTATGAAGAATTCGCCGCGATGGTGGATGACTACGCAGGTGTCACCGAGCCAACCGAGCGAACCTGGCGCGGGTTGAAGGGGCTGTCCTCCCTGAGAACCGGCGAGCAATTAGCCGTAGCAAAGGCTCTGTGGACGCGCCGCGAGTCCATTGCCCGTTCCACAGATACCGCGCCGAATAGAGTTCTGCCGCACCGCGTGCTCATTGATATTGCACGGACACTGCCAGATTCACCGCAACAGTTTGCTCGCATCAAAGGTATTCCGAGGAAGCGTTCTGGCTCCGCGCTGCAGTGGTTTGATGTCGTGAACAAAGCCCGCGCACTCGACCCCCAGGATTGGCCGCGCCAGCAGCGAACGATCTCCCAGGTCCCGTCGAAGACTATCTGGGCTAAGGATTACCCGGAACTGTGGGAGGTTTTCCAAAACCTCCGCGAGGAGTGCGAGGACCTCGGCGACGAGGTCGCCATGCCCTGGGAACTCATCTTGAAACCAGCCACGCTCCGCGCAGTTGTATGGGCAGCTGGTTGTCCACCGAAAGCGAAAAAGCCTGGTTCCGTGGGCGGAATGATAAAAGGGCCACAGGGTATCGCCCCCTTCCTGCGCGATGAAGGCGTCCGTGAATGGCAGATTGAGCTCCTCCAACCGATTCTGGAAGAAGGACTCGTCTACGCCGGCTAAGCGGGGGCTAGTTAGTCCTGTTCCACTTCGTCAGCGCTAATGCCACCAACCCACTCCTCGATGGCGTCTGCAATCGCGTCAGGTGTCAGGTTGTTTTCTTCCAGCACCTCACCGCGGCTTGCGTGACGCGGGAAGTAGTTGGCCACGCCCATGCGGCGCACCGGCGTATCTACCTCGGCGGCGTCGAGAGCCTCCGCGATCATAGAGCCAATACCGCCCCGAATAATGCCGTCCTCAACCGTCACCACCAGGTCGTGGTCAGCGGCAAGGCCAACCAAGGACTGCGGAACCGGGACAACCCAGCGCGGATCAGCAACTGTCACGTTGTAGCCGCGTTCCTCCAGAAGCTGTGCTGCGTTCTTCGAGCGCGTGCTCATAGCGCCAATAGCAACAATCAAGACGTCGGGAGTCTCCGCGGCCGCGGGATCCGCGTCCTTCGCATCACGAGAATCGTTGTAGTGGATGATATCCACGCCATCGGCGAGCTGGTCTACTGCCTCGATATCGTCAAGCAGGTTGCCCTTCGGGAAGCGCACCACGGTGGGGCCGTCGTTGACGTCAATCGCCTCGTGGAAGAGCTCACGCAGACGTGCGCCGTCGCGAGGCGCAGCAATGCGCATGCCAGGAACGATGCTCATCAGCGCCATGTCCCACACACCGTTGTGCGAAGGGCCGTCAGAGCCGGTCACACCGGCGCGGTCAAGGACGATAGTCACAGGCAGCTTCAGCAACGCTATGTCCATGATGACCTGGTCCACCGCGCGGTTGAGGAACGTGGAATAGATAGCCACGACAGGGTGCATTCCTGCCAACGCTAGACCGGAAGCAGACGTCATGGCGTGCTGCTCAGCGATACCGACGTCGAAGAAACGCTCAGGGAAACGCTCCTCGAACGGTGCCAGGCCTGTGGGGCCCGCCATAGCAGCAGTAATCGCCACAATGTCATCACGCTGCTGCCCAGCCTTGATGAGTTCCTCGGAAAAAGCAGCGGTCCAGCCAGGCTGCTTTTGCCCCTTGGCCACGCCCGTAACCGGGTCGATGGCGCCTGTGGAGTGCATCTGGTCTTTTGGCTCGTTGACGGCCGGCGCAAAGCCATGGCCCTTCTCCGTCACCGTGTGGACGATGATCGGGCCGTCATAATCGCGTGCATAGGACAACGCGCGCACAAGTGCATCAATGTCGTGACCGTTGATCGGGCCGACATACTTGATGCCAAGCTCCGGGAACATCTCCGTGGGCATCACGGTCGACTTCACGCCGTCCTTGATGGCATGGAGGGCGTCGAAAGTACGCTCGCCAACCCAACCCATTGACTTCAGGCGCTTCTTGCCCTGTGCCATGATCTCGTCGTATCCATGCTGCGCGCGGATGCGACCGAGGTTTTCAGAAAGACCACCGATAGTCGGCGAATAGGAACGGCCATTGTCGTTGACGATGATGACCGCATTGCGTTCTTTATCTGCCGAGATGTTGTTCAAGGCCTCCCAGCACATCCCGCCGGTGAGGGCACCGTCGCCCACCACTGCCACAGCATTGCGGTGGGACTGGCCCTTAATCTTGAAAGCCTTAGACAAACCGTCGATCGTGGACAGCGCAGCCGAAGCATGCGAAGACTCAGTCCAGTCATGCTCGGATTCGCCGCGATCGGTGTAGCCAGAAAGACCGTCCTTTTGACGCAGGGTATCGAACTTACCCACACGCCCCGTCAGCATCTTGTGCACGTATGACTGGTGGGAGGTGTCGAAGACGATCGCATCACGCGGGGAATCAAACACCCGGTGCATAGCCACAGTAAGTTCCACCACGCCGAGATTGGGTCCGAGGTGACCACCGGTAACCGAAACCTTTTCAATCAGACGTTGACGAATTTCACCAGCCAACTGGGTCAGTTGAGCTGGGGAGAGAGCCTTCAAATCGCGAGGCGACGCAATGGAATCCAAAATGGTCATGGAGCGGCCTTCTTCTCCTTCTTGTCAGTTCTTGTTCTTTACTACCGTACCCGTTCGCGGTCCGCGGACGGCAATCCTTCTGAGACGAAGTTTCCTATTCTTCCCCAGATCTTGCCCGCGCCGCGCAACGATATGCGTGGCGAGCGCCCCTCCTTAGGAGGCAGGCTGCAGCAGCGCCATGGTTTCAAAGTGGTGCGTGCCAGGAAAGGCGTTTACCATGGTCAACCGCTTCAGCGCGTAACCAGCTTCTTTCCATGCTTTGAGGTCGCGTGCAAAGGTGGCTGGATCGCAACCGACGTGCACAACGCTACGCGGCCCCGCCTGCGCCACCGCTAAGACAACCTCATCCCCGGCGCCCGTTCGGGGCGGGTCAAGGACTACGTAGCCCGGTGCAGGCAGTTGTGCCGCACAGGCCTCCACCTTTGCGTTACGGAAAGAGACGTCGTAAGCAGCGAGGCTTTCCTGCGTATGTGCGGCCGCTGCCGGCGAATAATCCACAGAGTAGATCTTCGGCGCCTGCGCCTGGGGCCGCCCAAGCGATGCGGTATCTGCAAGTGCATCATGCAGCGCCGGTACAAACAGGCCCACGCCGCCGTAGAGATCCCATGCCACTGCTGGCATGGCCGGATCTGCACTGCTGTCAGTCAGCCAGTCACGAACGAGTTGCGTGTAAGAATCTGGGGCGCTGGTGTGTGCCTGCCAAAAAGCTGTCGCGGGAAAGTGGAATTCATGGCCGTAAGCGGCTTGCACGACGTCGCCGGAGCCCTCGACAACGTCTAGGACGGTTTCAGCGCGGCGTCCACGCGGGGCACGACGGGATTCGACTACGTGGCGGTTACCAGCACTGTCGATGACTGCAATAACTTCAGCCCCCGGGGTGAAACGACGAGCATCGGCTCCCACGATGCCCTCCACAAGGCCCAGCACCAGTTGGGTGCACGCAACGTCGGTTACAAGTTCGGTGGAGGATTTCTTCCGCAATCCAGCGCGCCCGTGCTTGTCGACGCCGAGCCTGACGCGCGTGCGCCATCCGCGCTGCGGGCTAAGTTCCTGGGCCACGACGTCTAATACGGCTAGCTCGGAGTCATCGAGCTTGGCCACGCGACGAAGCTGATCGATCAAGACCTCGACCTTGATATCCGACTCTTTGGATGGGTCGAGTTCATGAAAATCACAGCATCCCGCCCCGCGCGCGGCCGCCGGGCAGCTGGACGCGACGCGCAATGGACCAGCTTCAACAATGTCCACTAACTGGGAGTCAATGAAGGATTTCTTGACCTTCCTAGCCACTACCCGGACTTTATCGCCAGGGAAAGCTCCTGGGACAAAGACCACGCGACCATCCTCAGCGTGCGCGATGCCCACGCCGCCGTGTGCCATACGCTCAACGCCTAGGAGAAGTTCTTCACCTTTAGAGGGGCCGGATTCGGATTCGTGGAACTCCGAGTGCGTGCGCGGACTAGTCATCGACCTTCTCCTGAATGGCTTCTTGGGTAGTTTCGCTCTCCGAGGGGTAGGCCTCCTCAACTGCGGCGTTGGCGCGGCGCACCATCCAAACCGTGAGGATGGTGACCAAGCCGGTCAGGGGCCATCCCATAAGGATGCGGACCACGCCCAAAGCGGTGGTGTTGTCAGCGTTGTAAATGGCGTTCTGCACGAGGAATCGCGCGAGGAAAATCACGGCCCAACCGGCCGTAGCAATGGCATAGGAACGTCGCGCCTTTACAACAGTGCGCCAGCGCATGTCCTCGCCGTTTATGCCTTTCCAAATGACGCCAACGAGCGGCCAGCGCAGCAAAATGGAAGCTGCCGCAACGACGAAAAGTACAAGCGACATCCAGATGCCATAGAGGAAGTAGCCCTTAGCGTCACCAGTAAACCACGCGATTGCGGCGCAGATGCCTACGCCCAACAGACCTGAGATAGCCGGCTGCAGCGTCTCTTTACGGATGATTCGCCAAACCGCAATAAGCACTGCGACGCCGAGAGCAGCCAGCAACGCTGGGCCCAGACCCCACACGTTATTGACAGGGATAAGGACAACAACCGGAAGTGTCGCTGAGACAAGTCCCGATAGGCCTCCCATTTGCTCCAGCAGTGTCGGCTCTACTTCTTCTTGTTCAGTCGGGGTGGCTGAATGGCTTTGTGGGTTCGTCACGTCGGCTTTCTTGTCTATGTATCCACCGCTCATCAAAGCACTACTTCGATGAAGTGCTGTAGGAATGGATAGGGACGCAATTACTTATCGTCACTATTGTCTTGCGCAGCGGTCTCTTTATTCAAATCGTTGATCTGAGCCTTCGCTTCTGCTTCATCACGGGCTGCCGCCGAGTTTGCCGCATCAGGAGATCCAGGCGCGCCGGAAGCCGGGGCACTTCCGCCTTCCTCACGCTGCTGCATGGCGGTTTGTACTTGCTCCGCTAATTGCTGCGGCAAGGTCACTGGCAGCGAACTACCCGCCAGAACTGGGTTCTCGCCACGGTAGACGAAGGTACGGGCAAAGACCTCACGTCCTAGTGCAGCGAGCTCCTCTTGCTTTCCAGCAGGCGCTGCCAAAGTTAGACGGTACATCCAGCGTGGGCCATCAACACCAATGATGCGGATTTCACCGTTCGGGTTTGTTCCCACAACTTCTGTTCCCCATGGGCCGTTTTCTGGGTGGGCCGTAAATCCATCTCGGGTCAGCCCTTCGATGATGTCAGCAGCAGACTCTGCCCATTGCCCTGGCTTGCGTGGGGCTGCGAAAGCAACCGGCGTCATGCGGCCGAATTCGCTGACGATGTGCAGCATCTTCGGGCCTTGCTCGCCCATCTCCACCTGCACCTGACTCCCCTTTGGCAGAGGAATGCGCATAGAACCCAGATCTAGGATTCCGACGGAGAAATCAGTGAAATCGAACTCTTCGATTTTTACAGAATCACCATCAAAGGGACCAGAGTCACCGTTAACGGCGTCATGGTCGATGCTAAAAGCCGTGAACTCAGCCTGAGAAACCGCAGCCGCAGCGCCAGCTTGGGCATCTTCTGCGCGGCTAGTGTGCCCTGTGCTAGCAGGGCTGCCAGCAGCGCCTACTTGCTCGGCGTCCTTAACTTCTTGGTCCTTAACTTCTTGGTCTTCAGACTTTTTCTTAGAAAACGGCCACATAGCTGTTTTTCTCCAAACTTGAAACTCTTAATTAGCGGTTGATGTTTATGAAGCGAGTCTAGACGCCTGTCGAGCCATATCCTGCGGCTCCCCGGACGGTTTCGTCAAGTTCGTCCACCTCGACAAAGTCGACGAGCTCAACACGCTGGACAAGCAATTGAGCGATACGCATGCCGCGCTCAACGTGAAAAGTCTCATGTAGGTCGTGATTAATCAGACACACTTTAATTTCGCCACGATAATCAGCATCGACGGTGCCCGGTGTATTCACCACAGAAATTCCATGCTTGGCGCCAAGACCAGAGCGTGGGTGGATTAGCCCCACGGTGCCGAGCGGCAAAGCGATTGCAATACCAGTGCCCACCAGGACCCGCTCGCCGGGAGCAATGTCTACGGTTTCCGCTGCGCACAGGTCTGCGCCAGCATCGCCCCTATGTGCGCGGTGTGGCAAAGGCAAGTCTCTATCCAAGCGGTGCACCTTCACGGGACCGAAAGGACTTACAGGATCAATAATCGGGTTGGTCTCATTCACCTGCCCCAGCCTACCGTGCTCTAAATGGTCGCTTCACTACAACGTGAAGGCAGCGACTAGACTGGCAGACCGTGTCTATGAATACCGGTTCCGCTTCCCCATCCGCCAGCGGCTCTGCAGCCGCCGCCCCAGAGATCCTTTACAAAGAGCGCCAGTGGGTACCCTGGTATTTCTGGCTGATGGCCGCCTTTGTCGTGGCTATTACTACCGCGACGGTAAGCCTTAACCGCAACATCTGGTGGGTCATCATCCCCGCAGTGCTACTAAGCGCAATCGCCATTTGGGTGCTCATCGCATGGTCGGGCACGGTCCTTAAAGTTGAAAAGGATACCGATGGCACTCGGTGGCTGACAATCAAAGACGCGCAGCTTCCACACGACGTCGTCCAGCGCTCCATGATCGTGCCGAAGACCGCCCGCCGAAACGCTCTTGGCCCTCAATTCGACCCGGCTGCATTCTTGGTGACGCATGGGTGGATTGACGAGCACATCATGCTGGTGCTCGATGACCCTGAGGACCCAACGCCCTACTGGCTCATCGCAACGAAGAACCCCCAGCAAGTGCTGGATGCCTTCCTCGACCCAGCAGCTCGCCCCAGCGCGCACTAGCTTTAGAAACACCACACCCCCGCATCCATCCGCTCGAACAGCGGAGTGCGGGGGCGTAGGTGTTTTAGGCCGCTGGAAGCGCGGCCTGCCAGCTTGAGCGAGCTGCCTAACTATGCGCAATCAAGGCAGATAGCTTTTCCATCTTCCTCGTGGGAGAAACGCTTGTTGGACTGCACCAGGAAGCACACGGAACAGGTGAATTCATTCTCCTGACGTGGGATAACTGTAACGTTAAGTTCCTCGCCGGTCAGGTCAACTGATGGCGGCTCGAAAGCCTCAACAATCTCTCCGTCGTCGTCCATGCCGTTGTTGTCGTTCTCAGCAGCCTTGAGGCCCTCGAGGGAGTCAGCTTCAAGCTCGTCTTCTACACGGCGACGCGGTGCGTCATAATCGGTGGCCATGTTCTACGCCCCTATTAGTCATGTGGATGGGTTGGTATTTATCGTGCGCATCCTAAAACACAATTGGCCTCATGTCATACTCATCCCGACTGAAAAGCGCTTGACTATTACCCCCGCAGCGGCGTTAAGGCCCCTTTCGAAGCCAGGAGCTGCTGAAACGATGGAGCGAGTTTACCCCCGCAGACCCATGTAATCTCGCCCTCAGTGGATAATTTTTGCAGACCTGGATGGCATACAACGGCTCCAGCCTCCGCCGCAACAATTGCCCCAGCGGCAAAATCCCACGGGTTGATACCGTGCTCGTAATATGCATCTATGTTTCCCTCCGCAACGCGGCACAGATCAAGCGCTGCAGCGCCCATACGGCGAATATCGCGCACGCTAGGCAACATGGAGGTCAGAAGTTGAGCCTGCGCTTGGCGACGCCCTGCTGCGTAGCCGAAACCAGTTGCCACCAGGGCAAGCGACGGGTCTGTCTCTGTACGGCACGCCAACTCGCGCACCTGCCCATCGGCAAACTCCACCGTGGCACCTTGCCCCAGCGCCGCAGAATACAAAGTCTCGCGTGCAACATTGATGACGGCGCCCGCGACAATCTCACCGTCGATGGCGGCTCCCATGGACACGGCAAATTCCTCAATGCCGTAGAGGAAATTCACCGTGCCATCGATGGGGTCCACAATCCATGTGACTCCAGTTTCAGAGGCAACGAAAGCCCCTTCTTCTCCGAAGATGCCATCGCCAGGCCGCTGGCTTTGGATGCTCTCAGCAATAAAGCGCTCGGTGGACTGATCCACCTCGGTGACAGGATCCACCGCGCTGCTCTTGGTCTGCGTGTGCGCCGCCAAGCCATCGCTGCCAATGATTTCGGCACGTTGGGCGCGAATACGTACCGCCGCTGCACGGACTGTATCGCGTGCGAAGTCACGCAGTTGTGCCAGATAATTTGGGTCATATTCACAGTTACTCATGCCAACAATTATGCCGTTGCCTACACTTAGGGCTTATGACTAGCACTAAAACTGGCCATTCCTTTGGCATCGACATCGGAGGCTCCGGCATCAAAGGCGCTGAAGTTGACTTGAACACGGGTGAGTTCGTGGGAGAGCGCCTGAAAATTGCCACGCCCAAGAAATCCACACCGGAAGCCGTGGCCAAGATTGTCGCCCAGATCGTGGCGGAAAAGGAATGGTCCGGCCCGGTTGGCATCACTTTGCCTTCCGTGGTCAAAGAGCAAAAAGTTCTCTCAGCGGCGAACATCGACAAGTCCTGGATCGGAGTCGACGCCCAAGAGCTTTTTGCACAATACTTGGGCCAGCCTTTTGTAGTGCTCAATGACGCCGACGCTGCCGGCCTTGCCGAGGTAGCCTTCGGCGACGAAGCAGCACGCACAGGGTCCGTCATCTTCCTCACCCTAGGTACGGGCATTGGCTCGGCTTTCCTCCTCGATGGCCAGCTCTTCCCTAACACCGAGTTGGGCCACATGACGGTGGACGATGCCGAAGCGGAGCACCAGGCTTCCTCGGCGGTAAAGGAGCGTGAGGGCCTCAAGTACAAGCAGTGGGTCAAGCGACTCAATAAAGTACTTGCCGAATACGAGAAACTGTTTAACCCCCACGCCTTCATCATCGGCGGCGGAATCTCTCGCAAGTGGGACAAGTGGGGCGAACACGTAGGTATTGACACCCCCGTTGCCCCAGCGCAGCTGCGCAATCGGGCCGGAATCGTCGGTGCCGCTATGGCCGCGCAGCAGAACTTGCGCCCATAGGGTAATCTCCAAAGATCCACAGTGGATTCGACCCCAGTTCACCGCCTCGCGGCGAAGATCATCTATACTGGGCCGTCGATCCAAAGTTAAACAGCTAACGGCGTGCCTCTCCTGCGCAAATGAGGGCTGGATTAGCATTAACCTCAGTGGTCGCGATTATCGCGACCCAAGCTGTTTTTCAATCACAAGCAAGTCGAAAGGGCGTACGTGGCAGCCACTGATTCTTCAGACCAGGTACTCGGCGAGGGCGGAGAAGCCACCGAGGCATCTGCACCTGTCAAGAAGACCGCCAAAAAGACGGCCAAGAAAACCGCAAAGAAGACGGCCAAAAAGACCGCGAAGAAAACAGCTAAAAAGACTGCTAAGAAGACGGCCAAGAAGACAACTCGCAAGACTGCGAAGAAATCTGCCAAGAAGACCGTCCGCAAGTCTGCACAGAAGGCCGCAGCCGCTCCTGAGGAAAAGCAGGAGAAGCTCGAAACCGCTTCTGACGAGCTCGAGGACGAGCTGGTAGATGACGCCGACCAGGATGACGCGGACTTCGATCCGGATAACGCGGACATGGACGATGACGAGTTCGGCGATGCTGAGGACGAGCTCGATGCGGATGAGGACGATGAAGACGAGGATGAGGATTCTTCTTCCGTCTGGGACGAGGAAGAGTCCGCTACCCTGCGCCAGGCGCGCAAGGATGCACAGCTGACCGCATCTGCTGACTCCGTCCGCGCTTACCTCAAGCAGATCGGTAAGGTCGCCCTCCTTAACGCTGAGCAAGAGGTCTCCCTGGCAAAGCGCATTGAGGCTGGCCTCTACGCGCAGTACCGCATGGATGAGATGGAAAAGGCCCGCGCTGAGGGCGATAAGGCCGCCAAGCTCTCCCCTATGGAAAAGCGCGACCTGCGTTCCATCGCCCGTGATGGCCGCAAGGCAAAGAACCACCTGCTGGAGGCAAACCTCCGACTCGTCGTTTCGCTTGCGAAACGCTACACCGGCCGTGGCATGGCTTTCTTGGATCTCATTCAGGAGGGCAACCTGGGCCTTATCCGTGCGGTTGAGAAGTTCGACTACACCAAGGGTTACAAGTTTTCCACCTACGCCACGTGGTGGATCCGCCAGGCTATTACCCGCGCCATGGCTGATCAGGCCCGCACCATCCGTATCCCGGTGCACATGGTCGAGGTCATCAACAAGCTGGGCCGCATCCAGCGAGAGCTCCTGCAGGATCTGGGCCGCGAGCCCACCCCAATCGAGCTGGCGAAGGAAATGGACATCACCGAGGAAAAGGTCCTCGAGATCCAGCAGTACGCCCGCGAGCCGATTTCCCTAGACCAGACCATTGGTGATGAGGGCGACTCCCAGCTCGGTGACTTCATTGAGGATTCCGAGGCAGTCATCGCTGTCGACGCCGTATCCTTTACCCTCCTGCAGGACCAGCTCCAGGACGTGCTCACCACCCTGTCTGAGCGTGAGGCCGGCGTCGTTCGCCTGCGCTTCGGCCTGACCGACGGCATGCCGCGCACTTTAGACGAAATCGGCCAAGTCTACGGTGTTACCCGCGAGCGCATCCGCCAGATCGAGTCCAAGACCATGTCCAAGCTGCGCCACCCATCGCGCTCCCAGGTCTTGCGCGACTACCTCGACTAAGAGGCCACGCTAGCCAAGGCAAGCCAAAAAGACGCACACGCTTGCCGACGCCGCCCTCGCCTCCCCCCGTTAGCACTAAGCTGCGGAGGGACGCGAGGGCATTTTGCATCGGTGGCACAAGCAAGAGTCCCAAGGATGAGGCCTAAGGATGAGTCCTAAGCCTCAACATCATGGGTTCGCAGCCAGGCAACAGATGCAATCCAAGCTCCGATGACGAAGCAGATAGAAACAGCCATCCTGAACGCGATACCGTACACATCAGGAGTGTCATCTGCGCCGAAGGCAGTACTGCCGAGCGAAATCGTCGACGTAACCATAGCCGGTGGCAGCAGCATCGGGATGAGCCGAATACCGCTGTAGAGAATTCCAACTGAGGCAATCGCGCCCACAAGTGAAATCGCCACGGGCGTGGCAAAGCTGCGAAAGATCATCGAGAAGAAGGATTGCCAGGCCCCGACTGCGAACGCCGGGATGATTGCTAGGAACAGCGCGCTCAAGTTGAGAGGCGAAATCTCTCCCTGTATTCCTAAGCCGCGTCCAATGCCTAAGGCCAGCGCGATGAACACCGCCTGCATTAGCGCGATGAGGACCATGATGGAGAAAAACTTGGCCGCGACTACTTCTCCCGCCGAGCGCGGTGAGGTCAAAATAGTGTTCCAATTGTGGTTGCGATGTTCCAGGCGCCAGGCAGCTGCAGCGATGATGGCCACTCCCACGGTCATAAAGATTAGGCCGTAGAACAGCGTTGCTTGGGAAAGATAGCTTGCCCATCCGGCATTAAGTGACGCCAAGTTAGTGTGATAATTCGCGGCACCAATGCCGACTGCTATAGACGGCACGAGGAAGATGACAGCCCATACGTAGGAGTGTCGAAATTTCAGCAGGTCGATAGCAAACATGAACTTATTCCTCCTGGGAGTCAAGCGTGCGACAAAGCACGGTGAAGATGACGGTTACAACGGCGATGAAAAGTGCCCATGGAATCCACAGTGGTTCGATGCTCACTAGGCCTTCGGGGCGGAAGGTAAATGGGGATAAGACTGCGTAGTAACCGAAGGGATTAATGAGCGTGACCGCGGTTGGGGAAAGCATTCCTGCCACACCGAGGAAGCCGCCTACTACCCCAGTGCTGAGCACCACGAGCTGGGATTCCAGGCGTGCTGCCTGCCACAAGAAAATCGCCATCAGTGCGCACGAGGTTCCATATAGACCAGCTGCTGTGAGAACCCATGTGCCGGGTGAATCAATCGACTGTGCGCCAAAGAGGAATGGAGTGGTCAAGACCGCGAGCAATTCAACTACCTTTACTGCGGCCAGGACAAGGGCTAAAGCTGCGAACTTCGCGCGGAGCAGACCACCGCGGCGGTACCCGGCGATGGAATTAAGCCGCCAGCCGCCGTGGAGATGCTCTACATCGGCTGCGCGGCTGGCTAACAATGCCACCTGCACCGGAGTGAGGAAGGCCGTCACCATGATGTAGCCAAGGAGATGTCCGCCCCATTGACTATGCGGATCTTGCTGAAATTGTTCGGCGGTGTGCTCACCCACCAGATTAATACTGGAAAAAGCAACGATGGCGAGCGTGACAGCAAGGGCAAGCGGCAGCATCCGGGTATGCCGCATCTTGGCATATTCATTCTGCAGCATCATTGCAAGCCACCTCGTCCCGTAATCGAAATGAAGATCTCTTCGAGACTGCGGTGCGTTCTCAGTACTTGGTAGATGGGCACGCCATGGTTGACGAGCTGCGCGCAAGCCCCCGCGACGTCGCGCTCGCTTAAGTTCGGGACCCGAATGCCACCTTCTACAAAGCGCACTGAGATACCCGCGAGTGCTTGCGCCGCTTCCTTGGGGTCCGGGGTTTCGATAAAGACTTCAGGCGGCTGGGAATGGAAAAGCTCCTGCTTTGTACCTTGGAAGAGCAACTGCCCGCGATTAATAATGGTCAGCTCACTAGCCATCTTTTCGATTTCCGAGAGAAGGTGGCTCGAAACCAAAACCGTTCGCCCCTCATCGGCAGCGAGGCTGACGATGAGATTGCGAATCTCTTCGATACCGGCAGGGTCAAGACCGTTCGTTGGTTCATCAAGGATCAGAAGCTGCGGGTTACGAATCATAGCCATTGCGATGCCGAGGCGCTGCTTCATGCCCAAGGAATAGTTCGCTACTTGCTTGTCCAGCTGCTTTTCCAGCCGCACGAGGTGCACTGCGCGATCCACGTCTTCTGCCTCAGCGCGTAGAAGCCGCGCAGCGATGCGCAGGTTCTCTCGCCCAGTGAGGTGCAAATAGGCCGAAGGCTGCTCGATGAGCGAGCCGGTGCGGGCCAAGGCCCGGCTGCGCGTCTTAGGCCCGAAAGGCTCGCCGAACAAACTGATGCTTCCCTTAGTCGGCTTTGTCAGACCCAAAAGCATTTTCATGGTCGTGGACTTGCCCGAACCATTCGGCCCCAACAATCCGTGAACGACACCGTGGCCAATTGCCATATCAAGGCCGTCGACGGCCTTGAATCCCTTATATTCCTTGGTCAAACCCTGAGTTTCGACAACATATTCTGTGCTCATAACTCAATCGTTGCCCGGCGCGCCTACGCCGCACATCGCCGCGAGGCACGATTTTGCGAGTCATACCGGGGTATTAGGAGCTAAGCAGGTCAGCACGGGAGACAACTCCTGTGCGATAGGCAAAAAGGGCTGCGTG
Source organism: Corynebacterium sp. LK14 (assembly GCF_008042215.1). NCBI lineage: Bacteria > Bacillati > Actinomycetota > Actinomycetes > Mycobacteriales > Corynebacteriaceae > Corynebacterium > Corynebacterium sp. LK14. The sequence goes on along the minus strand of NZ_NOVQ01000009.1, from coordinate 552,394 downwards.
TACACGGTCCCTAGAACTCGTCTTGGCGAGTACTCGTCCAACGTGCGTCTTGACGGTCGGCATAGAGATGAACATCCGCTCACATATCTCTGTGTTTGACCATCCCATCCCGATTGCTTCAAGGATTTCTTGTTCACGGGCAGTCAGCGATTCAAGTACCCGACGGTCTGCGCCGCTAATACTCAGCGCGTCCGTGGAATCATCCCTCATACTGTGGACAAGGCGCTTAGTGGCGCGGGGTGAAATTACCGCGTCTCCGCGATAGACAGTGCGCAACGCGCTTAGTAGCTCCTCTGGCTCTGCGTCCTTGAGCACGAAGCCACTCGCTCCTGCTCGCAGCCCGGCTACTACATAGTCTTCGTCATCGAAAGTTGTCAGAATGATGACCTTCGTCTCCGGAAGAGTGGATACGATCTCAGCAGTGGCGCTAATTCCATCGCGCACAGGCATCTGTACATCCATGAGCACCACATCAGCAGGCGTGGCCACGCATTGGGTCAGCGCATCTTCGCCATCGTTTGCTTGCCAAATAACATCCATGTCTGGCTGCGAACTAATGATCTGGGCAATCCCGTGCAGGAAGAGAACCTGGTCATCTACCAATCCGACTTTCATTGCTTACTTCCTCCTCCTGTGGGTAACTCTGCTTCTACTATCCATGTGCCAGCATCACTGTGCTGTTGGAAGGTGCCTCCAACCAATTCCGCGCGTTCCTTCATGCCAGCAATGCCATGTCCCTCGCCTCGGGCATCACCCATATATCCATTGCGCACCTCAAGGCGGACGATACCTTCAAGCCATTCGACTAGTACGTCTGCTTGCCCGCCACCATGTTTGTTCGCATTGGTCAAAGCCTCTTGGACAATTCGGTACAGACTTAGTGACGTCGCGGCGGAAAGCTCTTCAGGTGGCGTTCCTGTGCAGCGATATCCCACAGCAATGCCAGCGCTTCTAACGCTGTTAATGAGTTCTGAAAGATCACCGAATCCCGCCATCGGTTGAGTGCCGCGCTTTTCCCCTGTGCGCAGCAAGCCCACGACTCCCCGCATCTCCCGCAAAGAGGTCCTTCCCACGCGGGAAATAGACTTCAAAGCTTCTTCTTGCGCTTCCGTGTCTTTGGTGTAGAGCGCCCCATCGGCTTGGGCAACTATGACCGATAGCGAGTGCGTGACGACGTCATGGATCTCACGTGCGATGAACGCCCGTTGTTCCGTCGAGCTTTTCTCGAATTCCAGGCGTTGTTTCTCTAAAGCACGCGAAATCTCCCGTGTGCGTTCTTCCTCTGCTCTCCTACGCAGTTCACCCACAAGCATGCATACCGCAAGGACCAGTAGGCTCCAGCCCACGACGAAAAGGCGCCGCGCAATATCCTGTGCTGCTTCCTGTACCGTTTGGCTCACCCAAAATACGCCGATAAAGTCCGCAGCAAGCATCCCTATAGTCATTATTCGACGTAGGGGCTCTTCCAGCCTGCGGCGAATAATGTAGGCGACCTGCCCCGCAAGGATTATGATGCCTACGGTGAGTTCCACCTGGAACAGGCTGGCGAAGAGCACCACTGATGCAACGAAGACCACCAGGCGCGGCCACCGTCTGCTAATGATTGGCACTAGCACGACCAAGGCGATAATCAGGTAGTCAAAGAGCGGCCGGGACATCAGGTCCCTACCGATGAGAGACGCCGCTCCGCATAAAAGTGACACCGCCAGGTCACGAATCATTCGCCTATCAGAAAAGACTTCCACGCCTCTACGCTATCCGGTTCGATGAGTTAAGTAGTCATGCCTGAGTACGATTTCGTCGGCCCCTTTTATCCAAGCTCCAAGACAAAGCAGCCCGCGTAGCCCGCAACATAGTGCCGGACCGGCTGGCCAAGGTTATCTACCAGGTGCTGTCGACCTAGTTATCGAGACCGTCCGCAATAGCATCAGCGATTTTGTCGACAATCGATTTATCCGCTGAATCGCCAATAACCGTCACTGTGTCGCCTTGGGCAGCGCCCAGAGACATCAGCATCATGGCGGAATCTGCATCGGCCTTCTCACCGTCAAAAGCGATGAGGAGGTCTTCTTCTGCTTCGGTAGCCATCTCAGCAATCTTGGCAGCCGGTCGCGCGTGCAAGCCGGAAGCATCTGTCACCGTCACGCTGCGTTCATATGCATCGGTTACATCAAAGTCAGTACTTTCCGCTGGTTGCTTAGACGCGAACACCTCGATAGCGCGACCCGCAGCAGTAGCAACAGCGTCAAGGTCGTCACCTTGCTGCGCGGCAGTAGCCGCAGCAATAGCAGCCTCCACGAGCGGCGCGTCCACGAACTTCACCGGCTCATCGTCAAGGAACTCCAGGACCGACTCAACGGTCATTGTTGCCGAGCCCAAGTCGGTGAGAACAACAACTGCGAGGCCTTCACCGAGCAGGTTATTAATAGCCGTCTCGATGAGGTCATACGAGGTTCCGATTTCACCGGACTCCAGACCACCCGCGGCTGCGATACGCACGTCAGCTGCCATCTGACCAGCCAGCTCAGCAAGGCCTTCGGCCAGCTTAGCTGAGTGCGAAACCAGGACCAGGCCCACTTTCGGTTCTGCCATGCCCTAGCCCTCCTTTACAGCGGCGGCTGCCGCCGCCGCTGCTGCAGCGATAAACAGCGCGGTCGAAGCAGCACCTGGATCCTTGTGGCCAGCAGAGCGCTCGCCCAAGTAGGAAGCACGGCCCTTGGTGGCAACGAGTGGGATGGTTGCTTCGGCGCCTTCGGCTGCTGCATCGGCTGCCGCGCGCAGAACGTCGACAACTCCCGCCCCGGCATCAGCCTGCTCGCGGGCAGCACGCGCCGCCGGCGCCCACGCATCCACCATGGTCTTCTCCCCTTCTTGAGCCTTGCCGCGGGTGGTGATGCCCTCGAGCGCCGACTCAATGAGCGCGGCCGCGCCAGCGCCATCGAGCTCGTCACCGCCGACTGACTTAGCAGCGCGCAGGAATGCAGTTCCCAAAAGCGGACCAGATGCACCGCCGACGGTGGACATCAGGGTCTTGGCCGTCAGCTTCAGCACATCCACGATGCTTGCGGGAGCATCTGCTTCAAGCTTCACAACGACAGCACGGAAACCACGGTCCACGTTTTCGCCATGGTCGCTATCGCCGATGACGCGGTCGAGCTCAATAAGCTCCTCGCGGTGCTCGTGGGCCTGCTCCGCGCAGCCCTTCATCCAAGCCAGGGCCCATTCGGCGTTCAAAGTTTCAACAGAAGTCACTTTATTCTCCTTGGCGTAGTGCGGCGGTATGGCAGGGGGCGTCGAACAGCGCGATGTCTTCATCATCAGCGCGCATAACGGTCACGGAACATCCCGCCATGTCCAGGCTGGTGACGAAGTTGCCCACGAGGGAGCGCTCGATGCTTACGCCGGCTTTCTCCAGCAGCTGTGCCACCCGGCGATAGACCACGTAGAGCTCCGATGCCGGGGTGGCACCCATGCCGTTGACTACGACGATGGTGCGCTCGCCTTCTGCCAACTTCAGGTCGGCAAGAATCGGCTCCATGAGATGATCAGTGACATCGTCCGCGGAGACCAACGGGATCTCCTTGCGGCCCGGCTCGCCGTGGATACCAACGCCGAACTCAACCTCATCGTCTGCCAAATCGAAGGAAGGCTTGCCCACGTGCGGCACGGTGCAAGCACTCAGTGCTGCACCCATGGTCGCGGTGTTCTCCACGACCCTCTTCGCCACGGCCGTGACAGCAGCGAGGTCATCGCCGCGCTCAGCCGCGGCGCCCGCAAGCTTTTCGACGAGCAGCGTGCCCGCCACACCGCGACGGCCCGCAGTGTAGGTGGAGTCTTCCACCGCGACGTCATCATCAACGATGACCTGGCTGACCTCGATGTCATCAAACTCAGCCAGCTCAGCGGCAGTATCGAAGTTTAGAACATCGCCGGTGTAGTTCTTCACGATGTAGAGCACACCAGCGCCAGCATTAACCTCGTCGGTCGCCGCCTGGATCGCATCCGGCGTCGGCGATGTAAACATCGCGCCTGGCACCGCCGCATCCAACATGCCGTGGCCCACGAAGCCTGCGTGGAGCGGCTCATGACCCGAGCCACCACCAGAGACAATCGCAACCTTGCCCTGGTCCTTCTTCTGCGCACGTGCCACAAACAGCGGCTCAGTAAAGCGCTTGACGATGTCGCCGTGTGCCAGCGCGAAGCCCTCTACAGACTCTGCCACTACGTTTTCCGGTGAGTTGATGAGCTTTTTCATCACGAATCTCCTTGGGATGTCGAATTAACCCAATTTTCACTGGTTATAACAGTGCCGAGCCTACACGCGGATCCGCATAGATGAACGCAGCCCCACTGCCGCGGATACATGGATAGACTCTAGTGTCATGAATGCCTCCATGCCCGGCCTTGCGGCCTTCCTGCACGGTTCAAGCCCCATCGATCTACTTCAGTGGGTCTCTGCGATCCTGTCCCTGGATGACGATTTCTCGCAAAAGCCTGCCGAGTTCTTTGAAGCCATGTGGGATAACCCCGCCCCAGAGACTACCGCGGTACTCTGGGCCGCCGCCCTGCTGGATGAAGATAAAGAGCGCGTAAAGCTCCATCGCGCTGAGCTCGCCCGGCGCGATGACTTACCGCAGGAACCGACCTGGCTTGCTCACCTTGAGCAAGCCCGCGTGGTTAACGTCATCGAGGCTACGCAGTACTACGGGGATGTCCATTACTACACTCTCGAGCTATCCGTCCCGCACTCTGCGCCCCTGACGGTAAATGTCTCCATTGACCTAGCAGGCGGCAATGGCTCGATTTATGACTGTTTCCTCACCGAGGCCAATGCACAGCAGGTTATGGAGATCATGTCCAAGGATGAGTCGATGGAGAGCTTCGGCCCTACGAGTCAGGAGGGCCTGGCCGATTTCCTCAGCAACGCCATCTGGCTAGATGAGATCACAGTCGACGACGGCCCTGGTGAAAGCTGGCCTACCACCCGTCCGCTGCTGCGCTGGGTGCTTTCACTACTAGATAATGTCCCGGCTACTGTCTCCAGTCCCGGTATCATCGGCCGCCGTATTCGTCTTGAAGAAGGCGATACTTCCGAAACTGAAGAAACATTGGCCGCCTTCCTGGATGCCGTTCCGCTTAAGAAGGAGGAGGCCGATGCTACCGAGACGCTACTCAGCATCACAGCCAATTACACCATGGCCGACCTGTACCACTGGTCCCCACTGCGTGTTGAAATGGCTCTGACCCTCGTAGCCCGTAAAGTCATGGCCAGTGGCTCATTCCTCCGGTGCTTCCCACGCGTTCTCACCAAGTTCGTCACCTGGACTGGCGAGGTCTCAGGACGCCCCGCCCACATCCAAAGGCAGCTCGACTCAGCACTAGAGGAAGAAGGAAAGCGCTTCCGAAAGGAACTTGAAGCACAATTCGACTTCGACTCCTATGACTACGGCCCAGATGCCATCGGCCTCGGCCCTGGCATGCCCGTCCCCGTGACCTCCCGCTTCGACGCACAGCTCGACGATTCCCCTCTCCCCTCCGAGGACACCAAACTCAGCGCCCTAGCCCCAGACGTTATCGCTGGTGTAAAGCAATGGGACGCACTTATCACCGAGTGGTTTAACGATCACCCAGAGGTCGATCCGGAACTGCTGACATCCACTCGACGTCTCCTGAGCGCCCTAGCCCACGACAAACCGAAGCAATTTAGCTCGACCAACGCCACAGTGGAGCGCAGCGTCGCCGCACTTCTAATCACGGTCTCCGAGATCAACGCCGTGCCATTCGTAGTCGCCCAGATCCAACGTGACTTCGATTTACGCACCAGCCCCCGCTCGCGTGCCGATACCCTCCACAACTATCTTTACGATGCCGCTATCCACTCCGGCCGCCCCTTGAGCGACTACCTCATCTCTCACACACGGCGAAGCATGATGAGGAATGCAGGGCTCTAATAATGGGTCAAGTCATCCACTCCGGCTGCACAACATCGCCACCATTTGGAAGTGGAGAACTCATGTGTAGTCCATAATGGACACCATGTCTGCTTTCGGTGAAGTCCTTACCCAGCTCCGTGAAAATCAGCCTCAAGGCTCGTACGGCATTAAGTTCGAGAAACTAATGGTCAACTACTTTCGAACCGATCCCGTCCTTCAGGAGCAGTTCTCGGAAGTCAGCCGCTGGAGCGATTGGGAGTTCAACGGCGGTAAGCAAGACACCGGCATCGACCTTGTTGCCCGGCGCGCCGATGACGACGCGTGGGTTGCCATCCAGTGCAAGTTCTACAAGCCGGATACCTATATTCAGAAGCGTCACCTCGATTCCTTCTTTGAGGCATCCGGACGCTCGTTTACCACAGACAAGGGCACAGAATCCTTCGCACAGCGGATCATCATCTCTACATCGGAGCGATGGTCAAAGAATGCTGAAGCGATGCTGGAGCACCAGCTCATCCCGACCAACCGTATCGGCACGGCAGCGATTGCAGAATCCCCTATCGACTGGGATGTGACCTTCCCGGGTTCTGAGATCGAAATTAACCTCACCCGGCGCGAGGTTTTCTCCCCGCGTCCGCACCAGCAAGAAGCGATCTCGAAGGCTATCGCAGGCTTTGAAACACACGACCGTGGAAAGCTCATCATGGCGTGCGGTACGGGAAAGACGTTTACCGCCCTGCGTCTGGCGGAGCAGTATGCGGAAAACAACGGCGGGCGTGCCCGCGTCCTCTTCCTCGTTCCCTCCATCTCCTTGCTCTCGCAGACGTTAAAAGAATGGACCGCACAGAACCAGGAGCACCTGCCTCTGAAGTCCTACGCAGTCTGTTCGGATACGAAGGTCTCCAAAAAGGCTGAAGACATTGCCTCCTATGACTTGGAGGTTCCGGTCTCTACCAACGGCAAAGACATTGCCGAGCGCACCGCGCAGGGCAAGCGTCGTGCCGGTATCAACGTCATCTTCTCCACGTACCAGTCCATTGAGGCCATTCACGAGGCCCAAGCGGAGTACGGAATGGATGACTTCGATCTCGTGATCTGCGACGAGGCCCACCGCACCACCGGCGTCACCCTCGCAGGCGAAGACGCCTCCAACTTCGTGAAGATTCACGACGAAAAATACATCAAGGCCAGCAAGCGTCTCTACATGACCGCGACTCCCCGCCTGTTCGATGACAACGTCAAGGGCAAGGCCGAGGAGCATTCCGCAGAGCTTGCCTCCATGGATGACGAGGCCATCTACGGCCCAGAGTTCTACCGCCTCGGCTTCGGCGAGGCCGTGGACAAGGGTCTGCTCACCGACTACAAGGTCCTCGTCATGACGGTCGAGGAAGATATCGCCGCTGACGTCCTCGCCGCCAACCCCACCAACGAAATCAACCTCAGCACTGCCTCTGCCATGATCGGCGCGTGGAACGGACTCGCGAAGCGTTCGGGTGCCGAGCAGGACACGAAGTCCGGCTTCGAGGCCAATGCACAACCCATGCGCCGTACCGTCACCTTCGCCAAGGACATCAAGGCCTCGAAGATCATCCAGGAGACCTTCCCCACGCTCATCCGCCAGTACCAAGAGCAGCTCAAGGAGCACGCGGCAACCAACGACGTCAGCCTGCTCAACATCGATCTTCAGGTCGCCGTCGAGCACGTCGATGGCACCATGAACGCCCTCGAGCGCGGCAACAAGATCTCTTGGCTCGAGTCCTCCATCTCCGAGGACGAGACCCGCATCCTTACCAACGCTCGCTGTCTCTCCGAAGGTGTGGACGTCCCCGCCCTCGATAGCGTCATCTTCTTCCACCCACGCAATTCCATGGTCGACGTCGTCCAGTCCGTCGGCCGTGTCATGCGCAAAGCCGAGGGCAAGGACTACGGCTATATCATCCTGCCCGTCGCCATCCCACCGGGAGTCTCCCCGTCCCAGGCGCTCAACGACAACACGCGCTTCCGCGTGGTCTGGCAGATTCTCAACGCCCTGCGCGCCCACGATGACCGCTTCAACGCTAAGGTCAACTCGATTGCGCTCAACGAGAAGGTCGAGCTTCCCATCGTTGTACAGCCCGTGTCGAACCCGAAGCCAGACGATAAGCCTGCCGACGACGATCCGGCCACAGCCAAGAATAGGCTCAATGCTTCCGATGCCTCCCCAACCGGCCAGTCCGAAGCTTCCAGCGAACAGGAACTCACCGCGGAGCAGATGACGCTGTTCTCCCTCGAGGCCTGGCAGGAGGCCATGTACGTCAAGCTGGTTGACAAGGTCGGTACGCGTACTTATTGGGAAGACTGGGCTGACGATGTCGCCACGATCGCCGAGGCACAAATCGCCCGCATCAAGGCACTCATCAATGCCGCGGACGACACCATCCGCAAGGAATTCGAGGTCTTCATCGAGGGCCTGCGCGGGAACCTCAACGACTCGATTACCGAGGACGAAGCGATCAGCATGCTCTCGCAGCACCTGATCACTGCCCCGGTCTTCAACGCGCTGTTCACCGAGCACGACTTCGCCGCGCACAACCCGGTCGCCCGCGTCATGCAGCGCATGGTCGACGCATTGTCCGACGCCAAGCTCGAGTCGGAGACTGAATCCCTCACCAAGTTCTACGAGTCCGTGCGCGTGCGCGCCTCCGAGGTCTCCTCCGCATCTGGCAAACAGCAAGTGATCAAAGACCTCTACGAACGATTCTTCCGCAAAGCCTTCAAGAAGCAGTCCGAGGCCCTCGGCATCGTCTACACTCCAGTCGAAATCGTCGACTTCATCCTCCGCTCCGCCGATCAAATCTCCCGCTGGCACTTCGGCAAGGGCCTTACCGACGAAGGCGTCCACATTCTCGACCCCTTCACCGGCACCGGCACCTTCATGGTCCGACTCCTCCAGTCCGGCCTCATCGAACCCGACGACCTCGTCCGCAAGTACGCAACCGAGCTCCACGCCACCGAGATCATGCTGCTCGCCTACTACGTCGCCGCCGTCAACATCGAGACCACCTACAACGCACTCCAGGCCGAACGCGCCCAACGCAATGGCGAACCCGAGCCCGAGTACGTCCCCTTCGACGGCATCGCACTTGCCGATACCTTCCAGATCCACGAGGAAGGCGACATCCTCGACCTTAAGGTCTTCAAGGAAAACAACGCCGCCATCCAACGGCAAATCGACGCTCCTATCAATATCATCATCGGCAACCCGCCCTACTCCGTGGGCCAGACGAGCGCGAACGATAACAACGCGAACCTCAAGTACCCGACTCTGGACAAGCGTATTGAGGAAACCTTCGTCGCTAATTCCTCCGCGACGAACAAGAACTCGCTCTACGACTCCTACCTCCGTGCTTTCCGTTGGTCCATCGATCGACTCGGTACGCACGGAGTCATGGCGTTCGTGTCCAACGGCGGATGGATAGACAGCAACACCGCCGATGGGGTGCGCCTTTCGCTAGAGGACGAACTCAGCGACATTTACGTGTACAACCTCCGAGGAAACCAACGAACTGCTGGCGAGCAATCGCGCAGAGAGGGAGGAAAGGTCTTCGGCTCTGGAAGCCGTGCCACTGTCTCGATAATTATCGCTGTTAAGCGCGAAATTCCCGATGATGTTTGTATTCATTACCGCGATATTGGCGACTACCTCAGTGCAGACGAAAAACTTGCGATTGTTGATCGCTCCACGCTCGATAATGTCGATTGGCAGATTCTCGAACCAAATGTTTACGGTGACTGGCTCTATCAGCGCGATGAGGACTTCGAGACGTGGCCGGTGCTTGGTGAGAAGAAGGGAAGCTCAACGGAATTCTTCACGAGGTTCTCAGCTGGATTGAAAACCGGCCGTGATGTGTGGGCCAATTCTTGTACGACTGCACAACTCGTAGAAAACATCGGGACACACCTCGCGAACTACTGCCAAGCGCAAGAACTATTGCGAAGCGGTGGGTTTGATGAAAGCAAGCGGGGCGTCGACGCGTTGTTCGCTCAACACCCTGAGTTGGTCGACAGCATGCAAGGTTCGTGGAACCGCAGCTTGAAGCAGGAGTTAGCCCGCGGAACTGAGATTACGGTTGATACGGACCGTGTGTACACCTCGTTGTACCGCCCGTTTTTCAAACAGCGAAGTTACTTTGCGAAAGAACTCAACGACATGGTGTATCAGGTGCCGTCGATGTTCCCGACGCAGCACCATAGAAATATCGGTATCGAGACTTCAGGGGCTAGCAGTCCTTCTGGATGGTCCGTGCTTGCTTCGAATGTGATGCCGGATGTGCAGCTACTCGGAAATGGGCAGTTCTTCCCCCGTTTCACCTGGGAACCCGTGGATGCCGAAGATGGCGGGTTGTTTGGCGAAGGGGCGTCGATAAGCGAAGGCGAGTCCTCGATGTACGGGCAGGTCGGTGAGGTTGTTGCGGGGTATGTGCGCAAGGACAACATCACCGACGAGATCAAGGCGCTCTACCGTGAGGACCTGGGTGCGGATGTCACTGGTGACGATATCTTCCATTTTGTCTACGGCAAGCTGCACGACCCGAATTATCGGGAGGCCTACGCGGCGGATTTGAAGAAGATGCTGCCGCATATCGAAACGCCGACGTCGCGGGCGCGGTTCGACCAGCTGGCTGCCGCCGGCCGGGAGCTCATGGATCTGCATGTGAACTACGAGGACGTGGAGCCGTGGCCGGTCACGGTGGAGGTGAAGGCATCCGCAGACGAGAACGACCGTGAGACGTGGCGTGTGCAGAAGATGAAGTGGGCGAAGAAGAAGGACTCGGAGACGGGGAAGAACGTCGACGACGTTACGACTCTCGTCTACAACAAGTCCGTGACCGTGCGCGACATTCCGGCTGAGGCGGACAAGTACATGCTCGGTTCGCGGTCCGCGCTGGCGTGGATTATTGACCGGTACCAGGTGAAGAAGGACAAGGCATCGGGAATCGTCAACGACCCCAACGACTGGGCTGACGAGATGGGAAATCCGCGGTACATCGTGGACCTCATCGCGAAGGTCACGCGTGTGGCGGTGGAGACTGTACGAATCGTGCAAGGAATCAGGGAAGTTGGTGAAGATAAGTAGCTCTGGGGGACGTGCCATCGATTTAACCGGGGTTGAGTCTGCGCCTCAGTACAGCGCGGGCGCTTCCTCTTTTTAGTCTCTGAAAGAATCATTTCACGGGCACCAATTTTGCTCGGCGAGACAGCGTATGTTTCGCACATGCAGGTGACAGACTGAGGCTAGCTGTATGTCGTAATGTCAGGTAAAATAAGCTCTAACTTTTGACTCAGACCTTCGCCGATTATGAAAGGTGGGCAGATCCATGAATCGTAAAGATGCAGCACGTAAGCGTCTTCTTGAAAACGCTCAAAAGTCCGCCGCCTCTGTCGAAGTACTTAGCGACAACGAACTTGCTACAGCAGCCTACCGTCGGCTTCTCCGCACAATCGATGCTCAATCTGAGCCCCTTGATCCCGATGCTGCGGAAGCGTTTGCTCATGAAGAAATCGCCACTATGCGAATGGAAAAGAGGATCCGTACCGCCTTGGGGGCAGGTAAGTGACCGAAGAGCTTCAACAGATAGCAGCACACAGAAAGTTGCGTCTGGTTGTTGATACTAACCTCTTCATATCGTCTTTGCTGTCACCTCGCGGCTCCGAGCGCGCGCTGATTGAAGCATGTTTCGCAGGAAAATTTGAGTTGCTCTACTGCGAACACCTTCTCCAAGAAATTGAAGACGTTATTTCTAGAGCAAAATTTCGGAAGCGCTTCACTGTAGAAGAAGGCCTATCCCTCATCGATGCCATCATCCTTGTCGGGACAGAGGTTCCGGACCGCGCGGAGCAAAAACTACCGCGAATCTGCGATGACCCCGATGACAATTTCCTTTTCGCTCTCTACGAAGACGGTAACGGAGACCTCCTTGTTAGCGGTGACAAAAAGGTCCTCAAAGCCGCAGCCAGCGCACTTTGGATTACCAGCGCCGATGGCAAAATGGCAGCCACTCTCCTAGAGGATAGGAAGGCTTGGGGATCCGAACTTCTCAGAGGCGATAGTGAGAGCGGATGGGAAGCTATCGAAGCAGCGGGAAATCGGGCTATTTTCAACGCCGCCAATTTCCTATTCGAGGTAGTAGAGGGCATTAAGTCTAAAAAATTTGACCGTGAACTGCTCGCCCAAGCCGTTGTCCCCGGCACCGCAACTGCATGGCTTGAAGACTTCGAATCCGCTCAGTCATTGTTGATGAACCGCGCATTCGGCACTCACCCGATTATCATCTCGCCCGAGATTGTTGCCATCAAACTCATACCTGATCTTGGAGATTCCTACGTCGCACTGCGGCCGACTGCACCGATAGAAAACACCGTTTTCCTCACACTTGAGCGTTGCCCAGACCTTCTCGATAACAAAGGGAACGACGCTCTCGGCCTTGATGGTTGGAGAGCACACAGCATAGGGCCACGATTTTTACAGCCTAATGAAGTCCGGCCTCCAACGGATGCAGTACGCAAGAAGGCAGTTCAATCACTACGCGGTTCGCAAAACTAAGCAAGACCCAGAAAACAGATCACAATGATTTTCGAGCTCTTTGGAGTCTTTCACGCGCACACCTTTCGTTAATTTTTGTGCAAAGATCTCTCTTCAGTTCCTAATCAGCCTTTCGGCTGCAGGCAGGCGTTGCGACCTATATTGTTGAAGGGATTGATTTACGTGCACCATTAGCGAGGGGAGCCGCAGCCGCATGAAGGGCGAAGTTAAACAGGCGTATACCATTTTCGACAGCGTCGAGAAAGAACTCATTATCCCTGTTTATCAACGCAATTACGACTGGTCAAAGAAGCAATGTGAGCGACTATTCGACGACCTAGAAACTCTGATTACGGAGAACAGAGAACGTCACTTCTTCGGCTCTATCGTTGGCAACCCCGAGACATCGTTCAAGTGGGTCGTTATTGATGGCCAACAGCGCCTCACCACGCTGAGTCTCTATATCCTCGCGCTCACGCACCTGTTGGATACCGGTGTCGTAACTTCCGAAGACCCCGAACTCGCGCGGCGGTTGCGTACTAGCTATCTCATGAAAAACAGCTCGACCAATGAACCAAAATTCAAGCTCAAGCCTGTAAAGAACGACGCAACCGCTTACAAGCGTTTGTTCGCTGATGAGTCGATGTTCATCGAGGACAGCAACCTCACGGCAAACTACCGGTACTTCCTCGAGCGGATGACCAAGAGCAAGCTCACCGGCGATCAACTGTGGAACGTCATCGAGAGACTTGACCTCATGATTCTCGATCTAGAGTCGCACGATGATCCACAACGCATCTTCGAATCGCTCAACTCGACAGGCCTTGCGTTGAGCGAAGGCGACAAAATTCGCAATCTCATACTCATGGGCTGCGAGCACCAGTTACAGACGACGCTGTACGAGAACTACTGGAATCCGATGGAGAAGAATATTTGGTACCTCACGGACTGGTTCATCCGCTGGTACCTAACGATCAAATTGTCGCGGACTCCCAAGCGCAACGAGGTCTATGACGAGTTCAAGGCATACTTTAAAAAACAAAGTTCCGATGTCCAGACGGTACTCGGCGACATGTACGAGTATTCCCAAGTCATGCGCGAGATCTGTGGATCAGACACGAAGAATGCCGCACTCGACGCACAGCTCGAACGATTTAATCTCATCCGCGGCGATGTTCAGCTTCCGCTTCTCTTGCCGCTGTATCGCGACGTCAAGCGTGGCACGCTTTCAATAAACGAATTTTCGCGCATCATTCGACTACTGGAGATCCATATTTTCCGCCGGACGGTCGCTTCTGTTCCGACGAACTCGCTCAACAAGATCTACGAGACCATGTACAACGACATGCGGAAGATACGTGGAGAGAAAGACACGGCTTACGACGTGCTCACTTATCTGCTCCGACGCCGCGACGGATCGACCGGACGCATTCCCAGCGACGAAGAATTTAGCGCTGAGTTCCGTACCCGTAATATGTACAACATCCACAAAAACGTGCGGGCTTATCTTTTCGATGTTCTCGAAAACGGAGATTCCAACGATACGAAGGACATCGCAACCGCGCTCGAGAACGGCAATGTCAGTGTCGAACACATTATGCCGCAGACGCTCAATGCGCAGTGGAAAGAAGACCTCGGAGAGAACTTTCAGGAGATTCATCAAACATGGGTGAACCGCATTGGAAACCTCACTGGGACCTGACCCCTGTTTGGTGGACACCTGATATCCAGCCCGGTTGGGTTGGGAAGAAAGGTAATCTACCACCATGCCTAGGTACTCCGAACAGTTCAAACGTGATGCTGTGGCCCTCTACGAAAACAATGAGGACCTCTCACTCCACGCGGCTTCAACAGAGCTTGGAGTCAATCGTTCCTCGCTTTTCTCCTGGCTTCAGCAGTACGGCACCGGCAAACGTGCCCGCACGAAGGCCATGCGCGACAAGGCCCAGGCGACGACTGATTCTGAGCGAATCCGCCAGCTAGAAAACGAAGTCTCTAAGCTGCGCGAAGAACGCGATATTCTGCGCAAGGCCGCGAAATATTTTGCCGAAGAGACACGCTGGTGATCCGCTTCCAGTTTGTCTATGACCACCGAACCGAGTACTCGGTCAAGCGGATGTGCCACGTGTTAAAGCTCAATCGCTCCTCGTTCTACAAATGGGTCAATACCCGCGAAAATCGCAGGTTAAAGATGTGTTCCGATGCCCTTATTGGTGCGAGAATTACAACCATCTTCGATGATGAGCACGGGCTTTATGGTGCCAAACGCATCGCTGCAAGCCTCAACAGTGATACGGATTTCGGCCCGATAAATCACAAGAAGGTCGCACGCATCATGAAATCCATGGGGCTGAAAGGCTTTAGTAAACGGCGTCGATGCATCACCACTAGGCGCAAGCCTGGTCACCGTGTCATGCCAGATTTAGTAGGCCGTACATTCACCGCTGACGAGCCGAACCGTGTGTATGTAGGCGACATTACCTACCTGCCGTGTAAGGGCGGTAAGAACATGTACCTTGCCACGGTCATTGACACCTATTCACGAAAACTTGCAGGTTATGCACTCGCAGACCACATGCGTGTCTCACTGGTCATCGAGGCTTTGTCTCATGCCAGGAAAGTCCGCGGAAGCCTTGACGGGGCTATTTTCCATTCTGATCATGGAAGTGTGTACACTTCACAGGCGTTTAGGGACCACTGCACCCAACTTGGTGTACGCCAATCCATGGGAGCAGTGGGAACTAGTGCCGATAACGCCCTGGCAGAGTCATTTAACGCCACCTTAAAACGTGAAGTTCTACGTGATCGGAAAGTCTTTGACAGTCCAATAAGCTGCCGGCAGGAAGTATTTCGATGGTGCATGCGCTACAACACGCGCAGACGGCACTCCTGGTGCAACCTTCTAGCCCCCGATGACTTCGAAGCACTCACATCAGCTACACTGACCCAAGCAGCATAGCTAACCCCCGACGTGTCTACTTTCCGGGGGTCAGGCCCCTGTCACTGGTTACAACTCCGCGTACTCCAACTCCAATTTCATTACCAAGCGTGACCGTGAGAAAGGCTTCCGAGAAACCGGTTATCGTCTCAATGACGATGTAAAGACGAAGGACAAATGGGACCGGACAGCTATGGAGCAGCGTACCGACGCGCTTTTGCGCCGCGCTCTCAACTACTGGTACCTCCCCAGTTCCGATTTTATCCCCAAGCGCGAAATGCTCCCTACTGAGCCGATGGGCGACGATGCGAACTTCACTGGGCGCTCGATCAGCGCCTTCGAATGGGAAAGCATCAAGATCCCTGTCAAAACCTGGGCCGAGTTCGTCCACATGCTGCTTAAGTTGATGGCCGAACGCTACCGAACGGAACTCATAAACTTCGTCGAACAAGCATCAGGAACTCTCGTGCTTACTAAGTCGGGCTACGCGTACTCGAGCCGAGTACGCGAAGTTGATGCAGGATTGGGCGTCGTCCTGTCTACATCGACCGATCAGAAAATTTCCTTCCTCCGTAGACTCTTCGATCATCTTCAACTAGATACCAATGAGGTCATCCTCACGCTGAGGAAGACAGCAGGCGAATCGCAACGCAACGAGGAAGAAGCCGAATCGACGTACTCTGCACTCACCGTGTTCAAGAGCATGGCGGACGATTTTTGTTCCCAGAACGTCACTCCAGAAGACACGCAGCAATTCGAGAATCAATTTGCTGAAGCGTTAGAGAAGTTCCGTCCGGATGAGCCTGCCGCTGTACTGGGAACGAAACCGCTCTCAGAGCTTGAGACAGCTGAGGGAATTGCAGCGGCCAGCGCCGAGGAGATTATTGCGGCTATCTGTCTAACCTATGACAAGCCGCCGGTGTATTTCCCCAACGCAATGTTCCACGCCATTGCAGACGGACACATGTCAAAGTGGCTTGCGCGAATTGAAGACATTGATACTGCCGTGGACGTGAACCGCTAAAGCGCAAGGCACCACGTTCGTTAGGAACATCGAATCTTCCGATTTATCACTGAAACCGACGCCTCAACTCGACGCCTGACCTCCTCCAAGCCCGAGCCGTTTCTTGAGTCCAGTGCAGTATGCAGCCACGTCAGGTCCCAGTATGTCGGCGCCCTTCGGGGCGAGCAGGCTGCCATCGCCGAGGGCGGTGTGGGCGACAGTGCGGGCGGCATCGGCAAGCGCAATGAGTTGGATGAGCCAATCTTCGACCTTGATGGTGTCGTCTTCCTCGCTCGAGGATGCGGGGTTGAGGACGAACTCCATCCGTTGCGCGGAGTTGACGACCGAGGTGGGAAGATCGGTCTCACGCATGGGCTTTACCTGCGCCGCCTTCGCGACGTAGTACCGGAACTTCGTGACCTCGTGCTTGTCGAGGTTGATGATGGACAGGAAGACGAGATGGCCCACGCCGCTAAGTAACTCGGTGAGGGCCTCGTCATCCGGCGGCATGGGGATGGAGGCGTCGACGCAGACGTCGGTTCCACGTAATGCCTCCTCGAGACCCTCGCCCGTCGCGAGATCCTCGCCGTTGGAACGAGAGACCTCGACAACCCCGTGCTCCTTCAAGTTGGCGGCAATTTCCTTGCCCGCAGTTCCGGTGGCGCCGATGAGTACGAACTTCATGGGGAATCTCCTTGTGAGATTCGTTGTCGACGGGCGCGCCAGTGTACGCGGGCGTTTAACGGACCTGCCGTCCCCTTTGTCGCGATATCGTCTCCCCTACGGCCACGCTCACAATTCCATATCATGCAAGCATGAAGAATTTCCGAGTGTATACACCCGAAAAGTATTCAACGCCCGATTACATCAAGGTAGAAGAAAACATCTACCAGCAAGCACCCGATCGTGAGTACGTCACCTCGCTAAGCTTCGAGCAAGAACCCGAGCTCGGCGAAGGCGACTCACCCCAGGACATTTCCCAGTACCCGCTCGAGGACATCCTCGAGGAGTTCGCAGTACAAATCCAGGACTTCTGCGAAGACCTCAATGACGCCAGTGAGAGCACGTGCTATCTCGAATTCGGTGGTGGTGACGTCGAGCGCATCCGTAAGGTACTGGGGCTCGTAGGCAAGCATGCGTACAACAAAACCGACGAGGACGGTGGAGAAGCGCTCGTTATCGAGTGATGTCTCGCGCGGTAACGGCGTCACGCTTGGAGATGGCTTTCACCATCGCGCGATGTTCCTGCAGTGCAGAATCTTGGCGTCCGGGACTAGTCAACGCCGTGGAAGGCACCTGCGCCATGTGGACCATGAGGCGCTCCAACAGATCGATAAGCACCGGGTTAGGTCGTGTCTGCGATGTCGTGTCTCTTAATTGGGGTTAAGCCAGTCAAACACGGCAAATAGAACCATGCCCCTCGACAGTTGATGGCGTGCTTGTCAATTCGGGTAGCAAGGCCCCTACACTTCTTGGCACGGGGGAAGAATCGCTCGACGACGTTGCGATCTTTGTACCGATTCGCGTCAAGCGAGGGTGTCAGGAAGCTTGGGAGGGCACCATTTCGCGTCGGTGAATGGCGTCATAGACTCCCGTGCGAGTAGAGATTGCGGCGTTTCCGCACCTTCTGCCAAGGTCCGAAACGTTCTGGAAGACCCCGCCATGGGCATCCGACGCGGAACCTGTAGACAATGGCTTCCATGATGGTGCGATTATCGGAAAACGGCCTGCCGACTCTTCCGGCGCTAGAGGGAAGGTGTGGAGCGATGATTTCCTATGCAGTCTCGGGAATCTCGCGGAAATTCTCGGGTCTGCTCATACCGAAAATCTTCCTCACTCACCCTCCATTCATTAAGAGGCACGACTTAGAAGGATCACCGCGCCCAGGGATCGCCATGCAAGCTCTCGCGATAGAACTCCCCTTTCCTAAGAAGAATGTCGCCTCATTACTGGGCACAACACCCGAATCTTTGTCCCGCACGGGCACAGCCAAATCTCCGAAACACATATCGCGGCAGACGCAGCGAAGTGCTAGGAAGTACACCGGATTACATTGGCTTACAGCGAAGTACATCAAAGTACAGTGAAGTACACTGAAGTACATCGAAGTACATTAGTTCTCGGTATGAACCAGTGGAGAAACTCATGGAACGAATCCGTAACCCATTCACCGCCGCCCTCGGCGTTAGTCCGGCAGTTCTTGCCGGCCGTGAGGAAGAGCTCGATCTCATCACCATGGCAATGCTCGGCGGTCCTGGTGCCCACGAACGGGTCAGCGTCGTCAGTGGTGCTCGCGGCAGCGGCAAGACGGTCTTTCTCAACGCTGTCGAAGACCGTGCTTCCCAACTTGGCTGGAGCATCATCTCCGAAACAGCTACACAGGGCGTCGTCGAGCGCATTCGCAATACAGCCGAGCGCAACCTTCAGGAATTCTCCCCAGCGGACAAACGTCGCCTCTCCGGCATTTCAATCGCCGGTATTGGCTCCATCAATTGGGAAACTGATCCAATCTCCCCCACACAATCATCACTGCGTACCGCCCTTACCGCGTTGCTCGACGCCAAGGCACAACTCGATTCCATTACCGGTCAACCGCCCAGCGGCGTGCTGATCACCCTGGACGAGCTCCATTACACAAATCGCGACGAAATCATCGAATTCGCTACAACGATTCAGCACCTCCTCCGGGAGAATCGTGAAATCACAGTCATCATGGCGGGTATCCCCTCGGCTGTGAAGCCCTTGCTTTCTAGTCCGGACGGTTCCAATCCCATCACCTTCCTTCGCCGCGCTAACCGCATCGATCTCGGAGCAATCCCGGATCCCGATGTCAGTTCCGTTCTGGCTGACACTGCGAAAATTGCTAATTTCAGCTGGCACGAGTCAGCTCTGCACACCGCAACTGAAGAAAGCGGCGGCTACCCCTTTTATTTCCAGCTAATTGGGCTGTGGTCCTTTTTTGAGGCCCAAAAGTCTGGTCGCACAAATATCACTGACCAGGACGTCGCTGAGGGCATCAAGCGCGCAACAAATAAGCTCCATCAGCTCGTCCACGAACCCGCCATCGCCGACATCACCCCTGGTGAACGGGATTTCCTCATCGCCCTTGCCCAGTGCGACCTCCCCGCTCGGAATACCGATGTGCTCAGCATCATGGGGACCTCGCCGCAAAACATCAGCAACTACCGGCAAAAGCTCCTAAGCCTCGACCTCGTTATCGAAACGGCAGACCGGAAAATGACCTTCCAACTTCCACGACTCGAGGACTATCTCCTAAGCATTCAAGGGAAATAGACTCCTGATGCGCCCTACGCCGCAGATCACTCGGGGCATCGGAAAGCTCTGCTTACAGCTCCCCCAGCCGCACAAGCGCCTCCTCGGTCGGCGACCCAGCAGAGGCGGCCACGGGTGCGAGCGTACACACGCTCTTTTCACGCCGCGCACTATGCCTATGATGAGATAAAACGACGTCTACCTTCTCTCACTCATGACCGCATTCTCACTCAATTTCAAGCGCTGGGAGATCGACTCCAACTCCCCTGTCGCTCCTCTCGTCGGTACGAGGTTCCGGCGCGGAATCTATATTCTGGAATTCACTAACGGGGAACGCTACGTCGGTCTTACCGAAAACATCGTCCAACGTTTCCGTACCCACGCGCATGGTTCGAAGCATCACCCCGCATGGACGGATATTTCTGCGCTCCGATTCGCCCGTGTTCCCCAGAAAGAGGCCCTCGGCCCGCTCGAGCAAACCATGATTGCCGAGCAGCTAAACGAGCGGCAACGCCTTCGAAATCGCACGTTTAACTTTGACTCGAACGAGCACAGACCGCTGGATTTCACAATCAGCGTCGAGGAGCAACAGCACTGGATTCAAGAAACCTGGGGCCGCGAGGCCTATAACTTTAGCGAGTTTCCCAATCTCGGGCCGCTCCCGAGCCCTAAAGTCCAACGTTCCACCGACGCAGCAACGTATGCCAAGATCCTGGCTGATCTCTCCTTCGCGCTGTCCGATATCATTCCGCTCGCGCCGGATACCGAGAAAGAGTTCTGGACGCTGACCGATCTCCCTTCAACGAATAGCAACAGCCGGTACGCCGCTATCAATACTGGCGTGGTGGAAATGCTCGTCCTGCACAACGACGAGTTCTACCCGGAGGTCGGCGTCGACCATCTACCGGGGCCTTCCGGTTACCTCAACGTCTCGCCCGGTGACGAGGACACCAACGATTTCATCACGGCCATGCGCAAAGCCAAGAAGCCCGGTCAGATGCCCATCCAGTTCTCGGTTCTTCGTTACAAGCCGATTGAAGCGGTTCCCGTCTTCTATCCCCTCGGCAAGCTCAGCGACGTTATGCACGAGCGCCCCGAGTTGCTGCAGGCGGCGCGCGAATTCGCCGTGAAGAATATGCGCTATCGCAACGGTGGGCTCTTCCGACGCTTCCATAGCCGCGCGCTCACGGACGCGGTGTACCAGCATCTCATCGATGTCGGAGAGACGACAAAGCGCGGCTAGAACGAGGATGCACCGGCGCCGGCGACGCCGAGCACCACGAGCTCCGCGACCGCGATGGGATCGTCGAGGTCAATCTCGAGAATCTCGGCGGCGTCGGCAATGCGCTTGCGCACGGTGTGTCGGTGGGTATTTAGCGCATCAGCGGTGCGCACATAGTGCCCGCCGTTGCGCAGATAGGCCTGCAGCGTCTGTTCATACTCGCTGCCGTGGGCCGCGTCGTACTCGCGCAACTTACCCCAGGTTTCAGCGAAGCGGTGGGCGACGGCGGCACCAACGGCTTCATCGCCTAGCCAATTGAGCGTGCGCGACTCGGGGCCCACGAGCGCGCCAGGTTGCAAGCCGAATGCGACTTTCTCCAAGTCACGGACAGTGGATTCGCGCAGGCGCGACCACTCGAGGGGTGAGCCAACGACAATGCGTTTG
Source organism: Corynebacterium sp. LK14 (assembly GCF_008042215.1). Taxonomy (NCBI): domain Bacteria; kingdom Bacillati; phylum Actinomycetota; class Actinomycetes; order Mycobacteriales; family Corynebacteriaceae; genus Corynebacterium; species Corynebacterium sp. LK14. Next base: position 531,019 of record NZ_NOVQ01000009.1, on the reverse strand, counting down.
CCGCCGCGGATGTCGAGGAGGAGTTCCTGAATATTGCGCATGGAACGGTTGCCGCGCAGCAGGAATAACCAGGTGAGGTCATCGACCTCCACGGCGAAGAGCAGGCGGCCTTGTTCCGCGAGATTGCGGTCAAGCGCCTCAATGAAGCGCGCATGCGCTCGTGCCGACTCGGATTTGACGAGGACCGGACGGACTTTGCCTTCCGTATCGCTGGCTTGGCGGAAGATGCGTTGCATCGATTCGTCGCGGCCTGTGAGACCAAGCTGCATAGACACGGCCAGCGTGGTGAGCTCGCGCTGTGCGCGACGCAGCTCCTGTGGGCGTCGAATGATGAGCTCAGCGAGGCCGGCGGCGTGTTTGAGCAAGGCGCGCTGATTGGCGTCGAAGTAGTGGTCGGCTATGGCCACGAGACCATGCGTATCATTGCCGCTCGGAGAAAGACGGTGCGCCAGAACATTGATTTCGCCCACCTTGCCGGCGATGCCAAAACCACGATGACGCGCGTCATCGATAACGTGGGTGAGCTCGACGTTTTCAAAGCCAGGCAAGACCGCCGCTGCAGACACACGCCCGTCCAAGTCCACAAGACAAACGCTCGCGTCGAGGGCCTGCGCCGTGCGGGTGACGAGCCCGTTCAGGCCCTGGCCGGCCGCGAGGTTGAGACAGCCTTGGAGCTCAAGAAGAACCTCGAGACGGCGCTCACGGCGTTGCGCGAGCTCGCGGTGCACGGCCGTGGAGACCGAAATAAACGGCACGTCAAGGGGGATGGTGAGAAGGGAGACGTCGTGGGCGAGGGCGGCGTCGGCAAGCTCGTGCGGGACCTCGGGGAAGACGACGCCCACGCCGAAGCCAATGCCGGCAGCCCCGGCGGCAGAAAGGCGGGCGACATAGTCACTGAAAGCCTCCGGATGATCGCGAAAAGCGATGCCGGTGAGCAAAACGAGGGTGCCCTCACCGACATATTTTTCGGGATTTTCAAGCTCGCACGGGTGCACCATGCCAAAAGAACGGCCCGAATCATGGACCACGCGCAGACCCAAATTTCGACGGCTTGCAAGCCACGAAATTGACAGCATATCGCCCATTTCTGCATCCGCGTGCGCTACTGACCGCGTCATCACACCTCACCTTCCTATATACATCGTGTACAAATTGGCGTTTTCATTTCGACACAATGTTTATATGCCACGCTACACTCCGTCGGCACAATGACTTCCATCACATTTCAATTTGACTCGAAGGAGTGACATGCAGGACTTCAATCACCGCATTCCGCAAGAGCGGAAAGTTGTGACCACCATCCCTGGCCCGCGCAGCCAAGAACTCGAGGAGCAGCGCGAGCAAGAGCTCGCCCGTGGCCTCGTGCCGGGCTTGCCTGCGTACATCGTGGACGGTGACGGCGGCGTCCTCGTGGACGTCGATGGCAACTCCTTCATCGACTTCGCCTCGGGCATCGCGGTGACCACCGTCGGCGCGTCCAACCCGCGCGTGACCGCGGCCATCGCTGAGGCGGCGTCGCACCTCACCCACACCTGCTTTCTCAATGCGCCCTACGAGGGATTCCTTCAGGTCTCGAAGAAGCTCAACGAACTAACCCCGGGCGACCACGAAAAGAAGACCGCACTGTTTTCGACCGGCGCGGAGGCCATTGAGAACGCCGTGAAGATTGCACGTAACTACACGGGCAAGAACCGCATCGTCGTCTTCGACGGCGCGTTCCACGGCCGCACGAACCTCACCATGACGATGACGGCGAAGAACAAGCCGTACAAGTCTGGCTTTGGCACCCTCGCCTCTGATATCTACCGCGTGCAGGGTTCCTACCCGCTGCGCGACGGCCTGAGCGGCGCAGACGCGGCGGAGCGCACCATCCGCTCCATCGAGCAGGTCATTGGCGCGGAGGACATCGCAGCACTTGTCATCGAGCCGCTGCAGGGCGAGGGCGGCTTCATCGAGCCAGCCGAGGGCTTCCTTCCGGCGCTGCTGGAGTGGTGCCGCGCGAACGACGTCGTCTTCGTCGCAGACGAGATTCAGGCCGGCATGTGCCGCACGGGCGACTGGTTCGCGAGCAATCACGAGGGCCTCGTCCCGGACCTCATCACCACGGCAAAGGGCGTAGGCGGCGGCATGCCGCTGTCAGCCGTCACCGGCCGTGCCGAAATCATGGACGCACCGGGACCGGGCTCCCTGGGCGGCACGTACGCCGGCAACCCGGTGGCGTGCGCGGCCTCGCTCGCGGCCATCGCAGAGATGGAGGAGCACGACCTCGCCGGCCGTGCCCGCGAGATCGAGTCCATTATCCGCGAGGTCCTCGAGCCACTCACCGAGCTTCCCACCGTCGCCGAGGTCCGCGGCCGCGGCGCGATGATCGCCCTCGAGTTCGTCGATGAGAACGGTCGCCCGAACCCGGCTCTCACCTCCGCCGTCGCGAGCGCCTGCAAGGAGCAGGGCGTTCTCATCCTCACCTGTGGTCTGGACGGCAACGTCATCCGCCTCCTGCCGCCACTGGTCATCAACGAGTCCACCCTGCGTGACGGCCTCGAAGTGCTCGCCGCAGAAATCCGTAAGAACTAAAACACACCCCACCTACCCTCCAAGGAGAACTAACATGTCTGACAACCACATCTACGACTGCGTCATCCTCGGCACCGGCTACGGCGGACTCGGCATGGGCGCCCAGCTCGCCAAGGACAACCTCGAGAACTTCCTCATCCTCGAGGCGGCGGACGAGGTCGGCGGCGTGTGGCGCGATAACACGTATCCGGGTGCCGCCTGCGATACTCAGGCTCTCATTTACTGCTACTCCTACTTCCTCAACCTCGGCGTGTCCCGCATGTTCGCCGGCCAAGACGAGATGCTCGGCTATCTCAAGGCGCTCGCCACCGAGTTCGGCCTCTACGAGCACATCAAGTTCAACAACCGCATCGTCCGCTCCGAGTGGAACGAGGAGCTCAAGGCCTGGGAGATCGCCACCTCCACCGGCGACATCTACTACGGCCGCGTCTTTGTGGGCGCCTGGGGCCAGCTCTCCAAGCCGAAGGTTCCGGATTTCGCTGGCCGCGACTCCTTCGAGGGAGTACAGTTCCACTCCGCTGAGTGGGACCACACCGTCGACCTCAAGGGCAAGAACGTCGCCGTGGTGGGCAACGCGGCATCGGCTGTCCAGCTCGTGCCGGAGGTCGCTAAGGAGGCCGGACACCTCGCCGTCTTCCAGCGCTCCGCGAACTACATCCTGCCGCGTAACCAGGTCATCTTCACCGACGAGGAGCTACGCGAATTCCAGGAGAACCCGGAGTCTTACCGCGCCATTCGCCAGGAGATCCACGACACCCGCGAGGACGGCTTCGAGCGCACCCGCAAGGGCACCGACGCCGCTCAAGAAGGCGTCGAGCAGGCCATGGAGCACCTCACTTCCCAGGTCAACGACCCGGAGCTGGTAAAGAAGCTCACCCCGACCTTCGCGTTCGGCTGCAAGCGCATCCTGCGCTCCGATGACTTCTACCCGACTTTCAACCGCGACAACGTCTCGCTGGTCACCGAGGGCATCGAGGAAATCACCCCGAAGGGTATCCGCACCGCAGACGGCGTGGAGCACGAGTTCGACGTCATCATCTACGCCACCGGCTTCTACTCCCAGGAGTTCCAGGGAGACCTACCGGTCATCGGCCGAGGTGGCCTCGACCTGCGCGAGCGCTGGGGCAACGCGCCGGAGGCCTACCTGGGCATGACCGTAGACGGCTTCCCCAACTTCTTCATGCTCTACGGCCCGAACACGAACCTCAACCACCACTCAGTTGTGGCCATGCTCGAGGAGCAGGACAAGTACATTCGCCAGGCCGTGGAGTTCCTGCGCGGCAACCCGGACAAGGTCCTCGATGTCGACCCACAGGTCCTGCGCGAGTTCAATGACCGCATCCAGGCTGACCTCAACGAGTCCGCGTTCTCCGCTGACTGCTCCTCCTGGTACAAGAACGAGGACGGCAAGGTCATCAACAACTGGTCCGGCAACGTTGCCGAGTACCAGGACCTCACCCGCACCCTCGAGCTGGCTGACTACGGGGTGGCCTAATGCACACGCTCGCTGACGAATTCACTGGCCGCCCCATCACGGAGGACGCATGGAAGTCCGTGGGTCCCTTCCGCGCCGGAGGCGGGGTCCCCTTTCACCACATTGAGATCCCCACGGTGCGCGAGAACTACGTGGCTTCGACCGCGCAGAACGGTCTCTCGGAAGAAACGGAGCCTTTCACGCAGGACTTCGAGGTAGGCGAGTTTCGGGTACGTCTCACGGACCCGCGTCCCGACAGCGAGCGTGACGCCGCCACCCCCGCAATCCTATTCATCCATGGCGGTGGCTGGCTCATGGGCAACCTGGACACGCACCACTCTGCGGTGCGCCGCCTCGCGGTCGAGTCCGGGCTGCCGGCGGTGGCGGTCGATTATCGGCTCGCGCCGGAGCACCTCTACCCCGCGGCCATCGATGACTGCCGCGCCGCGTTGCGCTGGCTTTCCGACGCCTCCGCTCCGCACGGTCTGCACGTCACCAACGTCGCCATCGCGGGTGACTCGGCCGGTGGTCAACTCACGGCCATCCTGGCGAACGAGTTTTCCGGGGACGACTCCGTCGCCCCCATCTCCAGCCAGGTGCTCATCTATCCCATCACGGATATCTCGGATGAGCGCACGGAGTCTGGTGCCTCGTACCAGCGCGTGACCGAGGGCTTCCCCATGGTGGCGGAGACCATGCGCTGGTTCATCCGGACCTACCTGCCGGAGGGCCAGGACAAGACGGTCGCCGACCTGTCCCCGCTGCTCCACGAGCTGCCGGAGAATCTGCCTCCCGCCTACGTCATTACGGTGGACAATGACCCGCTCGCGGACGAGGGCGGCGAGTACGCCCTCAAGTTGGCCAAGGCCGGCTGTGACGTCCGGTACGAGCACCTGCGCGGGTACCACCACGGCCTGTTCACGTCTGCCGGCGTGATGCAGCGTGGCGAGGAAGGCCTGAGCGACATCGCGAAGTTCATCGCCGTCCACGCTCGCGCGCACGCGTAGCCCCGAAGCCCCAGTGTGAAGTGCTTCTTCACACTGGGGTTTTCGTGAACCAAACTCTAGGAATTTCCCTTCACTCCTCCCTACAATCAAATATCTATCGACCGAAAGGTAAACCAATGATTCAACGAGCTTTAGGCATCTCCATGGCCTTCATTGGCGTCCTCGTCGGCGCGAGCTTCGCCTCCGGCCGCGAGGCCCTCCAATACTTCGTCGCGTTCGGCAACTGGGGCATTGTTGGCGCTATCGTGACGTCCATCTGCGTCATGATTGCCGGCATCTCCATGCTGCAGCTGGGCAGCTACCACCGCGCGAAGGACCACAACTCGGTGTTCACGGTCATCTCCGGCCCCGTGACCTCCCGCGTCCTCGACATCGCGACGATGACGTGTCTATTCTGCATCGGCTTCGCCATGTTCGCGGGCGCCGGGTCCAATATGAAGCAGCAGTTCGGTTGGGACATCTGGATCGGCGCGGGCATCATGCTGGCCCTCGTCCTGCTCACCGGCCTCCTCGACGTGGACAAGGTCACCAAGGTCATCGGCGCCGTCACTCCGTTCATCATTGTGCTCATCTCCATCGGCACGATGTACACCATCTTCACCGCGCAGCCCGACTTCGCGCACCTCAACGAGCAGGCACAGGAGATTCCCACGACGCTGCCCAACTGGTGGGTCTCGGCCATCAACTCGGTCGGCCTCCAGGTCATCGTCGTCGTGTCCATGGCCATCGTCATCGGCGGCAACTTCCTCGACTCCCGCGAGGTCGGCCTCGGCGGCGTCATCGGCGGCTTCATCTTCCTCTTCCTCCTCGCCGTGCTCGTCGGCTCCATGTACATCTCCGTCGACACCGTCCTGGAGACGGACATGCCCACCCTCGCTATGGTCACCAAGATTCACCCGGCGCTCGGTACGCTCATGGCGTTTGCCATCTACGGCATGATCTACAACACGGCCATCGGCATGTTCTATGCCTTGGCCAAACGCCTCACCCGCGGCCACCGTCAGCACTTCTACAAGGTCTACGTCGCCATCGTCCTCGTCGGCTTCGTCCTGTCCTTCATCGGCTTCTCTGAGCTCATCGGCTGGGTCTACCCAATCCTGGGCTACATGGGCATCCTCTGCATGTTCGTCATCGGTTGGTCCTGGTGGAAGCACCGCCGCGAGCTCGAGAGCGAGACCCAGCTGCGCCGCCGCGCCCGCGAGCTCATGGCCAAGCGCTTCGAAGGCGAAGAAGCACTCACGCAGGACGAGGAGCAGGAGATCATCGCCATCGCCCGCATCTCCAACATCCCGGAGCACACCTTCATCGAAGAAATCGCTACGGAGATCAACGCCCGCGAGGACATCACCGTCGCCTCGACGCTCCCGCTGTCCACTGCGGATGACAGCGTCGACATCGCCGACCTCGAGTCCGCGGCCTCCGTCAACGACATGAAGGCCGCCGAGAAGAAGGCGCACACCCGCCCTTAGACACGCCAAGCCACCCGCTTCCCCTCGTGGGGAGCGGGTCTTTCGCGTTGTAGTGGCGGTTGCTGGCGCTAGTTACACGGCACGGCGGGGCCGAATTCCCGCCGCTTGTAAATCCACCCGTCCTCGCCCTTGCAGTAGACGTCGCCGTCTCTCTTTTTCATGTTGTGGTATTTGCACAGCATGAGGATGTTGTCCAGGTTGGTCTCCCCGCCTTTAATGGCTCACGCAGCGAGCGCTCACGCTGTGCACGTTGTCCCACATCGGTTCGCCGCGGCTCAGACAAGAGAAATGCCACAAGCGCTCAGTTCTAGTAGCTGGGCGCCTGTGGCGGTAGGCGTGAGTCGATACGGACTAGGAACGGTCCTCGCGTGATGCAGAGGTATCGGTCTTTACATCCTGAGTGTGGAAGTGCGGGGTCGGACGGCCTTGCTCGTCCACGTCATTGAGTTGGGCGAGCTCAGTGAAGTCCGCCTGAGCATCCGCGAAGCCCTCGTTGGGGTCAATCTCGTCGAAGTTACGGATCGTGCCGTCGCGCTCATCCTTGAACATGTCCTTGCCGTAAATGACAAGTACCATGATGATGCCCGCAGCGAAGCCCCAGGCCGCGCCCTGCGTGGCGAGGACGCCGGCAGTAATGCCTGCGATGCCGAGGTCCTTCTGGTTCTTTGCCTCCATGATGCCCACGCGGACGGAGACGAAGCCCTGAATGATGAGAGTGAGCGCCAGGCCGATGGGCAGGATGGGCTCAACGAAGGAAATAATGGGCAGAAGCAACAGGCCGGTGTTTGTTCCCCAGCGGAAAGAGCCGGCACCACCGAAGACGGAGCGCATGGCGCGCTTACCCTGCTTGTAGCGCTCAACAATGACGACGTGCATCGCCGCCCAGAGCGGACCACACATAGCGACGTCAGGGCCGATGATCGACATGATCATATTGCGTCCGCCGAAGAGGAGGTGGGCGCGCGACGGACTGTAGACCACGGCTTCGTCAGTACGGACGTGGTCCGCTTCCTTAAGCACCGCGTTGGCTTGGAGGACGTCACCGAACACCACGATGTAGGCGGCAAGCACGGTCGGAATAGCCGTGAGGAACATGTGCGCAGGCGGTAAGCCGAGACCGAAGATGGTGTACTCGCTCCACAAGGTAGCGAAGTCAGGGCTGGAGAAGCCCCACTCGATGTCCGGCCACGGTGCCTCGCCGACCAGCGGTGCGACGAAGATAGCTACGAAGATAGCTGGCAGGATGCCCAACGAAGCGATGAAGCGCCAACCGGCCGCTTTCTGACGCAGACCAGCGAAGGACCGCGAGTACATCAGGTAGAACGCGATGGCCACCGCGATGGTGATGGTCACGGGGTACGAGTGGAAGCGACCATCTTCCTTGAATACGGAGAAGATAGCGGCGATACCTGCGCCGAGAACGATGCCCGCGCGCAATCCTGAAGGAATGACGCGCACAACCTTCGACGCCAATCCTGTGGCGCCGAGGGTGATAGAGAATATGCCAAGCAAGAGCTGGAAACTAATGAGCGCCCAGACGCGTTGTTCGCCTTCGGGGAAGGTCTGCACGTACACGATAAGCAGCGGGATAGCCGGGGTGATCCAGCCAGGGACGACAGGGTCGCCAAGCAGGTGGTGCGTGAGGTAGAGCAGACCGTTGAGCATGACCACGGCGAGGGCAACCTCGAAGGGCATGCCGAGTGCCTCGGTCATGAGCGGAATGGCGCCAAGGTCGACGACGCACATGAACAAACCTTGGGCGTAGTCCGGCCACTCGATGCGGTAGTGGACAAACGGCAGGCGAATGTCGAAAGGACCGGCCTTCCAGTGCGGAGATTCTTGGCCGATGCCCTGTTCAGGCTCAGCCAGTGCCTTCGATGCCTGATGATCTTCAGGCTGGGATGCGGAATGAGACATGAGATACCAATCTGATGGAAAACATGAAGCCCGGCCACCGCGCTCGAGACGCGGTTCCGGGATTGGCGAACGCCCCGAGCTGGGGCTGGACGAGAATTAGTCGAACTCGATGATCTGACGCAGTGCCACGCCCTCAGAGAGGTTGTCCATGGCCTGGTTGATATCGGCAAGCTTGATGTGACTGGAGATGAGACCCTCAGCGTTAAGCTTGCCCTCGCGCCAAAGCTGCTCGTACTTCGGGATGTCCTTGGTCGGGACGGAAGAACCGAGGTAGCAGCCATGGACGCGACGGGCCTCGCCAGTCATGACGAGTGGGTCGATGGCGATGGTGGAGCCCGGCGCCGGCAGACCGACGGTGACGGTCAGACCGCCCGGACCGGTGATCTTGTAGGCAGTTTCGAGAGCCTTAGGGTGACCGGCGGCCTCGACGACGGCCGTGAACTTCTTGCCGGAGGCTTCGGCCTCGGCCGGGGTCATGGCGTCGGTGGCGCCAAGCTCGATGGCCTTGGCACACTTGTCAGCCTGCATATCGATGCCCACAATCTCCTTCACGCCGAGTGCTGCGGCGGTGATGATAGCGGACATGCCCACGCCACCGAGGCCGACAACGGCAATGGAATCTTCCGGCTTCGGGTCAATCTCGTTGAGAATGGCGCCGCCACCCGTGAGGATGGCGCAGCCAAAGATCGCGGCGATGTCGGCAGGGACGTCAGCACCGATGGGGACAACGGAGAGCTCAGAGACGACTGCATGCGTCGCGAAGCCGGAGACGCCGAGGTGGTGCTGGACGGTCTCGCCGTTGCGGGTGAGGTGGCGGGTACCGCGGATGAGCGTGCCCTCGTTGTTGGTCTTGGAACCGACCTCACACGGCATTTTTCCGTCGGTCTTGCAACCATCGCACTCGCCGCAGCGCGGGAGGAAGGTCATGACGACATGGTCGCCGACCTTCACCTTGCTCACACCGGGACCGACTTCCTCGACGACGCCAGCGGACTCGTGGCCAAGCAACATGGGCAGCGGGCGCGGACGGTTGTTGTTCACCACGGACAGGTCCGAGTGACAGATGCCGGCCGCGGTCATCTTGACCAGGATTTCACCTTCGCCCGGCGCAGTGAGCTCAAGCTCGCTGATGGAAATCGGCTGCGAATCCGCGTAGGGACGCGCGGCATCCGAGCGCTCGAGCACAGCGCCCTGGATGGTGATGGTGTCAGACATGTGGACTCCTTCGAGGTTGTGTGATGTGCAACTCAATCTAGTCAGAATCCAGACGAACGCCAGAGGTTTCCTTAGGAGAATAATCCACCATTCCGCGCGATGGGTGTGTAAATCTACACACCCGTGTGGCCGCGGCCTCGCGCTAGCGCACGAATCCGGAGCGCAAGCTGGGTATCGAGGCTTCGCTCCCCTGTTGCCCAATCCTCACCAAGGACACGGCTAATACGCTCGAGGCGCTGGCGCACGGTATTAACGTGAAGGTACAACTCGCGTGCGGTTCCGGGAATACTATGTCCACTCAAGAAGAACTGGTAGGCCGTCGCCTCGAGTTCCGTGTCATGCGCGGCGTCGTACTCAACAAGCGCGCCCACACTACGCCTTACGAGCGTCGCCAGTGCACTCGCGTCCGCTCCCAGGATGAGCCCCACGGCACCGAGCGTATCTTCGGTGACGAGCTCGCCGCTCATGCCCAATGTAATCGCGGCATCGAGGTACGCCATCGCCGAATCGTGTGCCTCGTGCGCCTCCGTTACACCGGCAACGGGTGCGGCCGCAACGAAGACGGGCGCGGACGACTCCGCGACGAGCCGACGCACGGACGTTGCGACATCCCTATCCGGTTGAAAGAGTACGCAGTAATGCTGCTCATGACGCGTGACTGCCGATGCCCCATCGAGCAACCCATCCAGACGCATCCGGGACAGTGCCGGGTCGGCGCAGTTGACGCCGAGGAAATACAGCGACTCTGGTTGCGCGAGGTCGATGCCTGTCAGCCGTTTGAGACGCAACGCCTCTTCATTTCCGGCGGTGCCCACTGCGACGGAGTAGACAAGGTCATCAACCTTGCGCGCGGTGGCATCGACAAGCGCCTCGTTGAAGAGAGCGATGGCGGCGAAAGCCGCGGAGGCATGCCCCACGACGCGCAGCTCCACGTCGTTAATACCTTTGGGCACGCAGATCGCCCCAAGGAAACGCCCATGGAACTCGACCGGAAGCACGCTGCGATTATCCACGCTCCTCGTGTTGTTGTGCTTGCGTGCCGCGGCGATGGCATCCGTCCACTCGTCGCGCGTGCCATCGCCCACGAAGGTAGATGATTCTTCTAGCCACAGCTCGACCTGCACACCCAAGAACTCGCTAAGCACCTCCGCAAGTTCCTCGAACCGTGCATCGCCGATGAGGACTGCGAGCAGCCGGGAGTCGGCATCGGCAAGTTTGTGCAATTCCTCGACGTGGGTGCGCAGTTCCAACTGCGAACGGCTGAGCTTCGCGACAGACTCGCCCTGGGACTCGATGACGCGCGCCGTATCAAGTGCTACCGCCGTCATCGCGCCGAGGAGCTCGATAGCCATAATTTCATCACGCGAGTAATGCCGCGGGTGGCGGTCGCCGACGAGCAACGCGCCCACGGTCTTGCCACTGATGCGAATGGGCGCGCCCAGAATGCCTCGAATGCCCTCGGCTTCCACCGCCTCATCCACGTAATCGACGTGACTGACCTCCGGATCCTCAGCGTGATCATATGTCCAGGCGGGGCGATTCGTGGCCGCCACAATGCCCAGGATGCCAGTGCCGATGGGCATGCGAATATTCCGAAAGCCCTCCGTCACAACGCCAGCCGTAGCAAGGATATTGGTAAACCCCGACTCGTCATCGTTGAGACTGATGTACCCAATGTGCGCGCCAATGATAGAGCGCGCATGCCGCACGATGGTGTCAAGCACGTCATTCGACGCGCGACCCGCATTGAGCATTTGCGAGACTTCCAAAATCTTCGTCGACATGACGCGCCACGTGCGGTTGGAATCGATGGTGTTTTCCAGCATGCGCAGCGCCGACAACTCGTCCTCCTGCAACGACGCGAGCAAATGATCAGGGATGGTCACCGAGCTATTGAGCCTGCGCAGGATTTCGCTCAATGCTGACACGGCATCCTCCTTTTTCCTTCGCACACGACTGTGATGTGTGTCCATCTTGGCACACGCAGGGACTACGCACTGGCATTTTCGCAGGCCCGCGTCAGGCGTGCCGGGATCTGGCGCTTTCGGCACATTCCCAACCAATGTCGACTCCGGGCTACTACATGTCCTCGCTTGAACGGGCCTGCCCCCGGAAAGTGGACACGTCGGGAGTCAGACCCAGAGGCGCCGTTGGAAGATCCCTACGACGCCCCTTTCGGTTCTAAAACGATGAAGCTCATCTTCGACTAGCGCAGCGGGTCAAAATCCTTAATCTCCGGCAGGGTCTCGCCCGTCTCGATGAGGTGTGCCAGCGCACGGCCGGACGCTGGGCCGAGGACCACGCCCCACATGCCGTGTCCGCCTGAGACGTAAACGTTCGGCGCCTTGGTTGCGCCGATGAGGGGCAGGCCGTCTGGGGTGACTGGGCGGCTGCCCACCCATTCGTCCTCACGGTCATCGAAGTTGATGCCGGTGAACATCTCACTCGCGTGCTTGATCATGGACTGCACCCGCTTGGGATCGAATGGCGCATCCGCGTCGCGGAACTCCATGGTTCCGGCGATACGGAAACGACCCTGGTACGGGGTGCAGGCAAGACGCTGGGCTGGCAGGTAGACCGGATAATCGATGGAATTCTCGCCGGTGTCGACGCTAAAGGAATAGCCGCGGCCTGCTTGTACGCGGGTACGCACACCAAGGCGGCGAGCGAGCTTCGGCAGCCATGCACCAGTTGCGATAACTACGTTGTCCGCCTGTAGGCGCTCCCCCGTGGAGAGCTCAACTACTGGCTTGCGGGTGGACTGAACATCCACCACGGAAGCACCGGTGCGGATTTCGACGCCGCGGGAGCGGAGGGCGTCGGCAAGCTTGTGCGCAAACGGGCCCGGCTCAAAGTAGCGCTGGTTGCCCAGCTTGAATACGAGGTTCACCGAATCAGACAGGTGGGGGACGAAGTCGCGAGGATTGGAAATTTCCTCGAAAGGCACTTCCTGGCCGTGGCGTACGGCGCCTTCGACCTCTTCGATGAAGCCGACGGCCTCAGCCTCATTCTTGAAGGCGATGATAAATGGACTGTCCTTGGTCCAGGATTCCACGCCGCCCTCAACGAGCTCGTCGTATGCACCCAGCGCCTTAAGGTTGATGGGAGTCAGCGCCTTCATGGTGCGGTCCCAGGCGCGCTGGTTCGCGTTCGCCATGAACCGCACACCGAAGTCCACGACCTTGGGGTCCGGAACCAGCGGCACGTGCAGTGCTGCGTTCGGGTCGAGGAATGCCTGAGGGGTATAGCGCCACAGCTCACTGTTCGCCAGCGGGATGGTCTTACCCGGGCTCAACCAACCGGCGTTGCCCCACGAGGAGCCGGCTGCCACGCCGTCGCGGTCAATGACCGTGACCTCGTATCCGGCTTTACGCAGGAACCAGGCGGTGGACAAACCCACCATGCCCGCGCCGATAACGATTGAATGATTTGCCACCACTTTCTACTCCTTAGATAGTCACGGTTTTAGCCAGCCCCTTTATTGACGCAGGCTAGGTTCTATGTCACATATTAAGACAATTGTGGGAAATGCTACTACATCCCATAGACCGCGACACCCGTTATGAATAGGCACAGTTAAATAACCAGAAACATTAGAAAGCTGAGCAAGAATGAGCGGTGACAATAATTAAATAGCGCCTCCCTATTAGCTCTAGAAATCTCGAAACTTGGGCCCAAGGTAAGGAATGGCAAATAAGCGAATCGGCTTGACCCAAGCACCGAAGGCTGAAGCAAAGAGGAGCAGACATGAAGGACATCAAGGTCAATCGACTCATCACCCTGCTTCTGGGAATCGCTCCAGCCACCGGCGAAGTGATGAGACTTCCGGCCTTGCACATCGGTATGTGGGAGGTTCCGCTCGTTGTGGCTTCGGCGCTCATTGCGATGGTCACTTTGTGGTGAGCACCGCGGTCGCACTATTGAGGCAGGGGCCTACGGCATCGACAATGAGCGCAATATCTTCCTCGGAGTAGTCAGCATGAGCCGTAAGTCTTAGCAATGCCTGTCCGAGCGGTACCGACGGATAGCGGATCGGAGAAACAATTACTCCCCTTTCAGCTGCCTGTGCCGCACACTCCATAGCTGCGTCCTCAGCGCCTACCGGCAAGACGATAATAGGTGCGGGCGAGTCCACCACTTTCCAACCGTTCGCCCGCAGACGCTGCCGAAGGTTGCGCACGACGCGGGCAAGCCGTTGCACTCGCGAAGGAACGAGAGCTAACGCCGCACTGATGGTGGCTGCCTGCGATGGCGGCATGGACGTTGAGAAGATGTAGCTGCGGCAACGTTGGCGGCATAGCTCGATAAGTGGCTCACTGCCCGCGACGAAAGCGCCCGCCACACCTAGTGCTTTGCTCGCGGTACCGATATAGATATCCGACAAGGGCAAATCGAAATGCTCACAAACGCCGCGTCCATTTTTGCCAAGTGTGCCGATTCCGTGCGCGTCATCGATCATCAACCAGGCGTTGGAATCCTGAGCAAGTTCCTGAAGCGCATGGAGATTCGCAAGCTCGCCGGACATGGAAAATACGCCGTCACTGACAATCAATCGGCGCTCCGATGCATCGGCAGCAAGCTGCTCTTCTAAGGTTTTCACGTCAAGGTGCGGATAAACAGATGACCGGAGCCCTTGGTAGCTCGACTTGGCCAGCCGGATGCCGTCGATGATGCTCGCATGATTATCAGCATCAGAGAAAATAGAAAGTCTCTCGCCACAATCTCGCGCAGCTGCAGCAAGCGCAGGAATTACTCCCATGTTGGCGTGGTAACCCGAACCGAACACGAGCGCTGCCGGCGCACCGACAAACCCAGCCAAATCACGCTCGAGTGCTACGTGATAGTCACTCGTACCCGTGGTCAGACGCGATCCTCCTGACCCTACCCCGACGCGCAGCGTTGCTTCGTGGGCCGCGTCGGCAAGCGCGCGATTCGTCCCGAGCCCCAGGTAATCAGACGATCCCGCAAGCAGCGTTTCACGCCCATCGACCACGGTGTGCGGACTTTGACTACCGCTAATGACCCTTTCGGTTCTTTCCAGACCACGCTCACACCACGAAGTATTGGAACTGAATGCCCAGTCTTCCAGGCTCATTGCCAAGAGCCTTCCACAAGGACAGGCTTTTCACGCAGCCACTGCTCTGTCGCCGGAAGTACACTAAGTGCGCCTGAATAGAACAAGACACGTCCACCTTGTTTCCCGCCTTCAGCCTTGACGTTGCGCAAAGCCGTATAGGAACCTTCGACTGCAACATAACCCGTGGTGTAGCTCGGGTCATCGGAAATACAGACTTCCGCGACAATGCCCGGCGCAGCAAGAGCCTTGGATGCTAAAGCAACGGCATCAGCCCGATGGTTCTTCGACTCGGCACAAAGGAAATCAGCCCAATCAAATGTTCCAACCCGAACGCCACGTTGCCCATGAGTGTCTAGACGCTCACCGGTTTCAGCACAGACGATGCTCGCACCGCGCATATCGCGGGTGCGGTACAGAAGCTCGATACCTCGGCGGGCTGCGCTCTCGGAAACACGGTTGTTCCTAGCGAGCACGGTTATCATCGCTGTTTGTGCAGACTCCGGGTTCTCGCAGTCCCGTGCACTAACCTTCAAGGCGCTGACATGAGCAATGTCGCTTGCTGCAACCGCCCGCGTAGCAATGTTGATGGAATCCGGCACGCCCTTCTCGTGCCGCAACGCACGAGTGGCAAGCTCTGAGCTCACGCGAGGAACAAGGTGCGGTTCTACGATGCGTTCTGCACCCGAGATATGCCTACCTTCAAGGCTTGCACGCATCTTAATACTCATCAGCACAGCCGAGGTTTCTGCCATGCAGGTATCGTAGCCCAGCATCTTGAACACCGTTCAATAATTATCGAAACAGGGTTAATCCCCTCTCCTAGCTCCGCTCGGAAACGCACTTACCTATGCCAAGTGACAGTGCGACTTCCACGAGACATTAAGAACCCCCACGTGCCTTCCAACCACGTATGTGGTCGGGGCTCGTGGGGGTTGCTTTGCGCAGTGTGTGGGTATTTCCCCTACTGCTGTGGTACGGTGCCCAGGGTTTCCTCCATGCAGGCCTGCTGCTGGGCAGGATCCTGCATCTCCAGGCACTTGGCGGCGCCGGTGTCGCCGAGGATCTTCACGCCGAGGGCCATGACGGCGATGGCCCCAGCGAGGGCCAGGATGGAAGTAATCAGGCCGACGATGGACATCCAGGTGCGGCGCAGCTCCTTCGGGCGCTTGCGGCCAACGACCAGCGCGATGATGGAGACGATGATGCCGATTGGGCCGAGCAGCAGCGGCGGAACAATCAGCAGCAGCGACAGCAGCGCGATGATGCCGATGACCATCGCCCAGATAGCAACGGCGTTCTTCTTTGCCGGCTGGCTGTCGGCGCCAGCGGCGGTTGCGTTCGTGCCGTAAGCATCGTGGGAGGCGTGGTCGTGAGCGGTGTGGTCGTTCAGGCCATCGTGGTTGTTTGCGGCGTCGACGTCGTGAGCGCGCTCCTCGTTGGCCTTGGAGGTTGCCTCACCGTAGGACGGCAGCTTGCTGGTGCTGTCGCTGCTAAATGGGCTCTTTGCGTTGTCCGGGTTCTCTGGGTTGTTCGGGGTGGTCATGCGTTTGGCCTCCTTGGGGCAGCTCTAATTGCGTGCTTTTATCGAATATGTGCGTTAAATAGCTTATGCGTTTGCAATCGCTTCCGGCCACGTTACTTACGGAACCTGTGAAATCACTGGCAACCTAGTTTTGAGTAGAGCCATTCAAAGAATCTTCCATGCAGGCTTGCTTTTGCGCTGGGTCATCGATGGTCGTGCACATTTCAGGGTCAGGCGTCATCGTCCAACCAATGTGCGTATACAAGTAAATCGAGAAAGCAACGGACAAGATTAAAGCGATAATTGAGGTAATCAAGCCGGCGATGGACATCCAGGCGCGGCGCAGCTCTTTTGGTCGCTTCTTACCTTTTAGCAATGCGACGATGGAGACGATGATGCCAATCGGCCCCAGCAGCAGCGGTGGAACAACTAGGAACAAAGACACCAGCGCAATGATGCCGATTACGAGAGCCCAAATAGCGATCACGCTTTTCTTTTCGGCTTGAGGTTCACCGACACCACCACCGGCATAGGCCGGGAATACCGCACCTTCGGCGCTGTCGGAATTCTTCCCGTTGCCCGGGGTGTGAGGGTCGTTCGGGGTGGTCATACGCTTGGCCTCCTTGAGTGCTGCCCACAAGCCTTAATCGTGTTATCGCTAATCGTTCTATTGCTTTTGACTACTGCTTTTGACTAAGTTGCCCACGCTGGGTGCGCTCCACGCTAGGAGTGCACCGCGTCGCGTCACCTACCACTTGCGCAGGTACTCGATGCGCTGGCGCAGTTGCTCGGCGTCGCAAAGCGCGGTGGGTGGGCCGCCGCAGGCCTTGCGCACCTCAGTGTGAATGGCGCCGTGGGGGCGGCCGGTGCGCTGCGCGGTAATGGAGACAACGGTGTTGAGCTCCTTGCGCAGGTTGCCAATCTCATCCACCACGCCGGTGGATTCTTGGTTGTTGGCTGGTTCCTCACGGCGCTTCGGGGCGTACTGCATGCCGTAGAGCTTGCGGCGCTGTTCCTCAGCAGCCTCAGCAGCCCGGCGCGCCTTCTCCTCTGCTTCGCGGCGGTCGAGTTCCTCCGACTGCTTTTTGCGCAGCAGGTCCTTGACCTGGTCGGCGTCGAGAAGCCCGGGGATGCCCAGGAAGTCCGCATCGACGTCTTCGGTGATGTCGCCGGTGTTGAACTGCGAGCCGTTAAACAGCAGGCCGGAAAATTCCGCCTCAGCGCCGAGGGCCTCGTAGGAGGGCTCGAGCATGTCAGGCTCAGACTTCTTACTATTGGCCTCCGCCAATAGCTCGTCGTCCCAACCCTCTTTATCGGGGCTCTTTTCCTCACCCAGGACATGGTTGCGTTCCTTTTCCATGTTCTCTGCCAGGCCCAGCAGCACCGGCACGGAAGGCAGGAACACCGAGGCGGTCTCACCGGGCATACGAGATCGCACGAAGCGGCCGATTGCCTGCGCGAAGAACAGCGGAGTCGAGGCCGAGGTGGCGTAGACGCCCACCGCCAGGCGAGGGACGTCGACGCCCTCAGACACCATGCGCACTGCCACCATCCACTCGTCGGTGGACTTGGAAAACTCCTCAATGCGGTCCGAGGAGCCCGGGTCATCGGACAAAATCACCGAGACCGGGGTCGAGGAAATCTGCTTCAGAATCTTCGCGTAAGCACGCGCGGTCTGCGTATCGGTAGCCAGCACCAGGCCGCCAGCGTCCGGCATGTTGCGGCGCATCTGCATCAGGCGCGTGTGCGCGGCCTGCAGCACCGCCGGGATCCACTCGCCCTTCGGGTCCAGCGCGGTCTTCCATGCACGCGCTGTCTGCTCAGGGTTCAAGATATCGCCCAGGCGGGCCGCATATTCCTCACCCGCAGAGTCACGCCAACGCGCCTCGCCCGAGTAGGACAAGAACACAACGGGACGCACGACGCCGTCGCGGAGCGCATCGCCATAGTTATAGGCGTGATCCGAACGCGAAACGAGATGCCCCTCCCCGTCCTGCTCGTAGCGCACAAAGGGGATCTGGGAATCGTCAGATCGGAAAGGCGTACCCGTCAGCGCCAGGCGATGTTCGACATCGTCATAAGCCTCGCGCACGCCGTCGCCCCAGCTCTTGGCGTCACCGGCGTGGTGGATCTCATCCAGGATCACCAACGTACGGCGCGCCGAAGCCACCGCGCGGTGCTTGAACGGGTGCATGCCCACCTGGGCATAGGTCACCACGATGCCGTCCATCGCCGGGTTTACGGCAGAAGAATTCGAGAAGTGCGGATCCAGCGCCAAGCCCACGCGCGCAGCCGACTGGAACCACTGAATCTTCAGGTGTTCAGTAGGCACCACGACGATGACGCGCTCGACCGTGCGGTCTTCCATCAGCTCCGTAGCAATGCGCAGCGCAAAGGTGGTCTTACCCGCGCCAGGCGTTGCCACGGCCATGAAGTCCTGGGGCTTTTTGGCCAGGAACTTATCGAGGGCGGCCTGCTGCCAGGCACGTAGCTTTCCGTTGTTGGCGAATCTTCTGGGGTTGCGGGATACAGAATTACTCACCGGGCGGCTCACTTGCGGCGCAGGCCCTTGTACACGCGCTCACAATCCGGGCACACCGGGGATCCGGGCTTGGCCTGCTTGGTCACTGGGAAGGTCTCCCCGCACAGCGCAACGACGTACTTACCGTTGACGGCGGAGTCCAAAATCTGGTTCTTCTTCACGTAGTGGAAGAACTTTGGGGTGTCATTATCAGTCGTCGACGAATCCTCACGGATGTCGGGACGTTCAATCGTCTTAGTCGTCGTACTCACCCCACCCATAATGCCGCATTGGTGTCGAACTTCGCACCTCGCACGTCTACCCTTGTACGCATGTCCTCAAAGAACTCGCGCGATAGGTCCGGTTATAGGCCCAAGGCCACCCCACAATCGGGGCGTTGGTCTCCCCGCCGCGCTTTTCGACGCCGCGAAGCTCACCTCATCACGGACGCTCAGCTCTCCCCAGGCCAAGACCGCCACAGACGCGAGGTCATCTACTCGATCCTGCAGTTCCTGCGCGTTCCTTCTCTGCTGGTAGGCGGCGCCCTCATCTATTTCTACGATGCGTGGCTTGCCGCGACGCTCATCATTGGCGTGACCTTCCCGCTGCCGTGGATTGCGGTCGTCATTGGCAATGGCAAGGGGCAGCCGAAGGACAAGAGGGAAAAGAACGTCTACAAACCCGCTCTTGCCCGCCAGATGACACAAGCTCAGGCACAGCAGATTGCCAATCCACAACGCAGAGCGATCGAAGATCAGCCAGTTGAGACCATTGACCACGACATAGATTTCGACGAAAAGGACCCACGATGACTATCTTTGGCCCTGCTTTCCAGCCCGAGCACCCAGTGGCCGAGGTTGCCGCAGAGCTCAGCGAGTTCCTCACCGCGCACGGCTTCACCGCCGATGGCATCGCCGGACATTTGGGGCCGGAGTACACGGAGGCTATGCACCGTGGCGAGCCAGCGGCCGTAGCCTTAGGTGCTGCAGGCGATACCACTCTCGACGCCCTCATCCGTCTGTTTATCCTGCACGATACTGTCACGCCGGAGCAGCTTTCCGACGTCCTGAGTGCCAGGCTTGCCACCAAACTACTGGATGCAGGCATCGCCCAGCGCAACGACGTTGGCGAGGTCTACATTGCCTATGACATCCGGCCGCACATCATTGTGGGTGAGAATCGACTAGTCTTTTCCGACGTCGATGCCGGGCTCGTCGATCATGTGCCCGGCCCAGACCACGTCCTAGGCGTCGGTGCGGCTAGCCTCTCGCTTCTCCAATCAACTCCACTGACTCCAGTCGAGTCCGCCTTGGACTTGGGAACGGGTTCAGGTGTACAGCTACTGGGTCAGCTGTCGACCGCAGAGCATGTCACGGCGACCGATCTGCACGAGCGAGCCCTTGAGCTGGCACGCGCGACAATCGCAGCGGCAGGCGCAGACGCAAGCGACAAGGTAGAACTCCTGCAAGGCTCCTGGTTTGAGCCGGTTGCCGGAATGAGCTTCGACCGAATCGTTGCTAACCCTCCCTTTGTGGTGGGTTTGCCTGAGGTTGGCCATATTTATCGTGACTCGGGGCTCAACCTCGATGGCGCCAGCGAACTCGTGGTCTCCCAGGCAGTTGAGCACCTCAATCCGGGTGGCAGCGCGCATGTCCTCGCTGCGTGGGTGCATCAGGGCGAACAATCCTGGCAGCAGCGTGTGGCTTCTTGGCTGCCCGATACTGGTGTTGCCGCATGGATCATCCAGCGCGACGTGGCTGATCCTGCGCTTTATGTATCGACGTGGCTCAAGGACGAATCCGTAGACGTTCGCTCGCTAGAAGGACGCGAGCGCGCCCGGCTGTGGCTTGAGCACTTTTCTGCGCACGATGTCACGGGAATTGGATTCGGATTCGTGGCCATCCAGAAAATCGGCGACGACGAGCCCTCCGACATCCTTGCCGAATACATGCCACAACCATTCACAGATCCACTGGGACCAGAGGTAGAGGAGTATTTCGCGCGCATCGCATGGCTGCGCAACCTCGTCCCTGGCGAAATCGAGACCAAGCACTTCCAGGTCCGCCCTGGCGTAGCACGGGAAGACATCGGCCTTCCAGATAGCGAGCTCGGAATGGGTTTCTCGCCGGCGGCGTTGCGTTTAACCCGCACGGAAGGGCCACGGTGGTCCCACGACGTCGACAAGCACATCGCGTCCATCGTTGCAGGCCTCAACCCGCACGGTCTGAGTTTGGGAGAAACAATCGAGCTCTATGCCACAGCCCAGGGCTTCGACGAAGAAGAACTCGTGGCCTCGGCGATTCCCGCAATGGTCGATCTCATCCGCCATGGGCTTATCATCCCGACAGATCTCTTAGCATTCACCAACGTTGATACCGCTTCTGCAAGCGGCGTCACCTTTGAGGGAAACCGCGACGATCTCCAGGGAGATGTCCGCTCCGACAACTCGACTGACCAACAGGAGGATTAATGCGAGCCGTTCTCACGCGTGTTTCTCACGCATCCGTAACCGTAAATGGTGAGGTCGTGGGGGAAATTGACTGCCCAGATACCGGTGGAATTCTGGCGCTGATTGGAATTTCTCGCATTGATACCGAGTCCTCGGGCGGTGAGCTCGAGGCTGCTATTGAGAAAATGGCACGCAAGATCGCCGAACTGCGCATTCTTGAAGGTGAAAGAAGCGTTGAGGAAGCTGGCGCTCCAGTGTTGGTCGTCAGTCAATTTACGTTGTACGGAAAGACTGCCAAGGGCCGTCGTCCTTCCTGGTCCGATGCTGCGCCGGGAGAGAAGGCAGAACCCGTAATTGAGAGAATCACTGCAAAACTTCTCTCACGGGGACTCCGTGTTGAGACCGGAAGATTCGGGGCCATGATGCATGTTTCATCCGTAAATCAGGGTCCATTCACAGTTCTCGTGGAGGCCTAAAACTTTCCCACAGCCCAATCCCCCACCGCGCGCAGGCTTTTCACCTGCGCGTTTTCTATTTGACTATGCGACACCTCACTCCATCTATCAGGTTGTTGAACAACGCACAGACTGCCGCAAAAATCAAATTTTAAAAGAGTGATAAAAAACGTACTTGCAATACAATAATTTATTATCATTTCTCACCGATGCGGGTTTATGATGAAACTACAGCGAAGCAAAAAGGGCTGAAACTGCAGGACAAAGCACAAAACGTCCGAAGGCAGTTGCAGAATTGCAACCGAGAGAAAATTCTCAAGGCTTGCAAGGTTGCACCAAGCTCTAAAGCTTCGGTCGACCATCTAGAGACGCAGGAGAAAGAAAATGTCTCACTCAGTCTTGCGGAACAACACCGCGAATCACCCCGAGAATGAGCCCAACATGCCGGAGAGCCTCAAGACCTCCAAAGCATTGAAGGCCGAACAGTCCACTTCCGCTGACTCATCGCAGTCACCATTCTCCGGAACCACCGGGGCCCCCAAGTGGAACAAGACGGACCTCACCTGGATGCTGTCACTCTTTGGCACCGCAATCGGCGCCGGCGTCTTGTTCCTCCCCATCAACGCAGGCATCGGCGGCATCATCCCGCTGCTCATCATGACGGTCGTGGCACTGCCAATGACCTACTGGGCACACCGTGGCCTTACCCGCCTGGTGCTCTCTAGCTCCAAGCCAGAAGGCGACCTCACCGACGTCGTCGAGGAGCACTTCGGAATTAAGGCAGGCGTGTTCATGAACATCCTGTACTTCCTCTCCGTCTACCCGATTCTCTTGGTTTACTCCGTGACCATCACCAACACGGTTAATTCCTTCCTCCAGAACCAAATCGGTATTAACCCGCCGGCACGCTGGCTGACCTCCCTCCTGCTGGTCGGTGGTCTCATCCTCATCGTCCGCATGGGCAAGGATGTCATCGTCAAGGTCATGTCTTGGCTGGTTTACCCGTTCATCGGCGTTCTGGTTCTGCTATCCGTCTACCTCATCCCGAAGTGGAACACCGCATTGTTCGATTCCTTCGACCTGAACGTTGCCCGTGAAGCTTCCGGCCACAGCTTGGGTGTCACCCTGATGCTCCTGGTTCCGGTTATGGTCTTCTCCTTCAACCACTCCCCGATGATTTCCTCCTTCGCAGTTGACCGCCGCGAGACCTACGGCAAGTTCGCTGAGGTCAAGGCACGCAAGACCCTGCTGCGCGCAGAAATCCTCATGGTCGTCGTCGTCATGTTCTTCGTCTTCTCCTGCGCCCTGGCACTGTCCCCAGCTGACATGGCAGAAGCAAAGTCCCAGAACATCACCATCCTGTCCTACCTGGCTAACCACTTCGATACCCCGATCATCCAGTGGATTGCACCGATTATCGCAATGGTCGCTGTTGCAAAGTCCTTCCTCGGCCACTACCTCGGTGCTGCTGAAGGCTTCGAAGGCCTCATCCTCAAGGGCAACAAGAGCCTCGACAAGGACGACGCTGCAACCGCTCGCAAGCTCGGCACTATCACCCTCATCTTCATGCTGGTTACCGCATGGCTGACCGCTTGGGCAGACCCATCCATCCTGGGCATGATTGAAACCCTGTGCGGCCCGACGATTGCACTCATCCTCTTCCTCATCCCGATGTGGGCAATCCACAAGGTTCCCGCACTAGCTCGCTTCAAGGGCAAGGCTTCCAACTACTTCGTCTTCTTCATGGGCCTCATCGCCCTCGCCACCATCATCTACACCATCGTCCAGGCCTTCTAGGTCAGAGTACGAACCGGAAATTTGGAAACTCTGAGGATTCAAGGAAAAGCAATGTTCATCAGCATCTTCGATATGTTCAAGATTGGCATCGGTCCCTCAAGCTCACACACGCTTGGCCCAATGAAAGCTGGCAAGGCGTTTGTTGATGAGCTCAAGGAAAAGGAACTGTTCGAGCACGTCACTCGCATTCAAGCTAATGTCTACGGCTCCCTGTCTCTAACAGGTATCGGCCACTCCACCGACAAGGCCATCCTCCTGGGCCTTGCCGGGGAGGAGCCGGAAACCGTTGACATTGACGGGATCTCCGAGTTCGTCAAGAACATCCACGCCTCCGAAAAGCTCATGCTTGGCGGTACCCGCGAAGTTGACTTCCCGGAGGAAGGCGGCTTCTTCTTCCACGACGAATACCTACCGATGCATGAGAACGGCATGTGCCTCATCGCCTTCGACGGCGACGAAGAAGAACTCCTGCACAAGACCTACTACTCCATCGGCGGCGGGTTCATTGTCTCCCAGGAAGACTTTGCCAAGCGCGGCGAGGACAACATCAAGGTTCCTTATACCTACACCAGCGCTGCTGAAATGCTTGCCCTGTGCGAGACAAACAACATGACCCTCCCAGAGTTGGGCATGGCTAATGAGCTTGCGCTTCGCTCCGAAGAAGAAGTTCGTGAGCACCTTCGCAAGGTTCGCGACGTCATGTACACCGGCATTGTCCGCGGCTCCTCCTCCGACGGCCCGCTGCCTGGTGCCCTTCTCGTTCCGCGCCGCGCGGCTGCCCTAAAGCGTCGCTTGGAAAAGGAAGAGCCACATGACGGCTTGAACATCCTCAGCTGGGTCAACATGTTTGCACTGGCAATCTCAGAGGAAAACGCATCATGTGGCCGCGTTGTCACTGCCCCAACCAACGGCGCCTGCGGCGTTGTCCCAGCAGTGCTTGCGTACTACGACAAGTTTGTCGAGCCAGTTACCGAGGATATGTTCGCGGACTACATCTTCGCGTGCAACCAAATTGCTTCGCTGTACAAGATGAATGCATCCATCTCGGGTGCAGAGGTCGGTTGCCAAGGCGAAATCGGTGTTGCCTGCTCAATGGCAGCAGGTGGCTTGGCTCAACTCATGGGTGGCACCCCAGAACAAGTTTGCGTAGCTGCCGAGATTGGCATGGAGCACAAGCTTGGCCTGACCTGTGACCCGGTCCTCGGCCAAGTACAGGTTCCTTGCATTGAGCGTAATGCTGTGGCTGCAGTTGACTCAATCACCAGTGCCCGCATGGCCCTCGAACGTGAGAGCAAGCCATGCGTCAGCCTCGACGAGGTCATCTGGACCATGTACAAGACTGGCAAGGACTTGAATGCCAAGTACCGCGAGACTTCACAAGGCGGCCTCGCGCTGGCTGTTCATCCTCCAATTCCGGTGTGCGGCTAGCATTCCGAAGTCACCCATAGGGCGGGTGAACACAGCGCTACGCCGCTCGTGTTCATCCGCCTTATTTTGTGCTAATATCTATCCATCTATCTAAATGTCAGGAACACAAGGACATGCTTCAACTGATGAATGAGCTCAACAGTCACGGCATTGACCAAGATTTCCTCGGGCAGTACGTACCTCTCGTCGAATTTCTAGGCCAAGCCTTGGGCCCCAACACTGAAATCGTCTTGCACGATCTCGATGTACCGGACCAGTCCATCATTGCAATCGCAAATGGCCATATTTCAGGACGCAAAATCGGCGGCCCGGTCACGGACTTCGCTTTATGGTTTATGAAGCAAGGCGACGCAGCCGCAGTACCCATGATGACCGGTTACCGGGCTGTCAATGCTGAGGGAAAGATTTGCCACTCCTCCAGCTATTTCCTCCGCGATTCGACTGGACACATGCGCGGCATGCTGTGTATTAATGTGGACATTTCGGATCTCGTTGGCATTCGCAACGCTGCCAACTTCCTCATTGGCAACACCGAAGAAGCCAAGGACAAGACCCAAGCCTTCGGCGGATACCCGGGAACTCAGGTCACTCAGACCTTTGTCCCCCAGCCCGCTGCCGAGGAAGAAGCGGTCAGCGAATCTCTCCGCGACAACGTTGAGAATTTGCTCGAATCGATGCTCGATGCCGCTATCGCACCCCAGAAAGCCCCCGTTGATCGCATGCAACGCGATGAACGCATCGAGGTTGTCCGCGCCCTAGAAGACAACGGGTTCTTCCTCCTCAAAGGTGGTATTAGCGCAGCAGCAAAACGCCTTGGGGTCTCCGAACCCACCATCTACCGGTATCTAGTCAAGGTACGCAATTAGGTACCTCGCTCCACGCTTCTAGCGCCTTTGGGCAAGCCCCACGCAGAACCTCCCCCCCCCATTTGCGGGGAGGTTCTACCCTTTCCGGCATAGGACTCGAAAAGTTTTTAGACGCGGGAACTAAAAGAATCCAAGGGCCGTTGTACTTGTTGTAACAAGCCGCAACCTCAGGAGGCTCGACATGGCCAACAAGTCCGACAGCACCGCTGCTGACCTTGGTAAAAACTCACTCGCAGAAGAGCAGGAAGTTGATCGCGGTTCGCGTCGTAATCAAACCAATGACAATCCTTCCGCCGATCTGGTTCGCGTTTACCTCAACGGCATCGGCAAAACTGCTCTGCTCAGCGCCGAAGACGAGGTAGAACTCGCCCAGCGCATCGAAGTTGGCCTTTACGCAGAGTACAAACTCGCGAATGCAGAAAAGATCACCCGCGCTGAAAAGCGCGACCTCAAGATCTTGGTTCGCGAGGGCAAGAAAGCTCGTTCCCACCTGCTGGAAGCAAATCTTCGCCTCGTCGTTTCATTGGCCAAGCGCTACACCGGTCGCGGAATGCCGCTCCTCGACCTAATCCAGGAAGGCAACCTTGGCCTAATCCGCGCCATGGAGAAGTTCGACTACGCCAAGGGCTTCAAATTCTCCACCTACGCAACGTGGTGGATTCGCCAAGCCATCACCCGCGGCATGGCAGATCAGTCGCGCACCATCCGCCTCCCAGTCCACTTGGTCGAACAGGTCAATAAGCTCTCCCGCATCAAGCGCGAGATGTACCAGTCCTTGGGCCGCGAAGCCACCAACGAAGAGCTCGCTGAAGAGTCCGGTATCGAGGAGTCGAAGATCGAGATGCTCCTCCGCCAATCCCGCGACCCTGTTTCCTTGGATATGCCAGTCGGCACCGATGAAGAAGCACCACTCGGCGACTTCATCGAGGATGCAGAAGCAACAGATGCTGAAACCGCAGTCGTTGCCGCAATGCGTCACTCCGACATTCGTGGCGTCATCGAAACTTTGGAAGAACGCGAGCAGGATGTCATCCGTTTGCGTTATGGATTGGACGACGGTGTCCCGCGCACGCTCGACCAGATTGGCCGTAAATTTGGGCTTTCCCGCGAACGCGTCCGCCAGATCGAGCGCGAAGTGATGGCAAAGTTGCGAGACGGCAATCGTGCGGACCGCCTCCGCGAGTACGCGCTGTAGGCTTTCCCACACATTTAAGCCCACAAATCCTAAGAAGACAGACCCTGCCTGAGAAATTCCCATTTATAGGGAATACCCGGTAGGGTTTTTGCGTTTAATAGGTAGGTGGGTAACCGCCCATACTGCCCAGCTAAGTAGAAAATGCGATTAGACATGAGCTACTTAGATCACAAAGTGCGGTATTGTTTAGTTATTGTTCGAAGGCACCGAGCTAGGTGGCCACTCTTCTCTCCGAGGAATGGTCGGCAGCATTTCGGCGCTCCCTATCATGCAGAAAGGGTTTGCCCACGTGAGGGACCTCGTTGATACCACTGAAATGTACCTGCGTACTATTTATGAGCTTGAGGAAGAAGGCATCACGCCGCTGCGCGCCCGTATCGCTGAGCGTCTCGAACAGTCAGGTCCTACGGTGTCCCAAACTGTCGCTCGTATGGAACGCGATGGTCTGCTCCGCGTTCGCACTGACCGCAGCCTAGATCTCACTCCCGCAGGTCGCGAACTAGCCACCGCTGTTATGCGCAAGCACCGACTTGCAGAGCGCCTGCTTACCGACGTCCTCGGGCTCGACATCCACCAGGTCCACGACGAGGCCTGCCGCTGGGAACACGTCATGAGTGAAGAAGTGGAAAAACGCGTTGTTGCTGTACTCCCTGATTCCACCCGCTCCCCTTTTGGTAATCCAATCCCAGCTCTTGATCAGCTCGGCGCTGAAGACAGGGATATTCCAAGCGGCACCCGTGCCATCGATCTGCCCAACGGCGAAGAGACTCCCGCAACAATCATGCAGATCAATGAGATTCTGCAGGTAGATACCGAGACCTTCCGCCAAATCTACGAAGCAGGAGTCGTTGTCGGCGCGCCCGTCACCGTCGTGAACAACAATGGCACAGTCACCCTCACCACCGAGTCTGGTGCCACCATCGAACTACTTGACGATCTCGCACACGCAATTCGTATTGAGGTGAAATAAGTGAAGCTTCTAGTCACCGGCGGTGCCGGTTACGTAGGTTCAGTTTGCGCGGCAGTTCTGGTCGAAGAAGGCCACGACGTCACGATCATTGACAATTTCAGCACCGGCAATCGCGAAGCCGTCCCCGCCGGGGCACGCCTTGTTGAAGGTGACGTAGCCGATGTTGTCGAAGAGGTACTTGCCGAAGGTGGTTTTGAAGGCGTAGTCCACTTCGCTGCCCGCTCGTTGGTCGGCGAGTCGGTAGAGATTCCAGCCGACTACTGGGAGCACAACGTAGTCACCTCCCTCAAACTTTTGAACGCCATGCGTGCGCACGGCGTAAAGAACCTTGTTTTCTCTTCCACCGCTGCGACCTATGGTGAACCAAAGCAGGTTCCAATCACGGAGGATATGCCGACTCAGCCTACTAATCCCTACGGTGCGTCAAAGCTGTCCATCGACTACATCATCACGTCTTTCGCCAAGGCCTACGGTCTCGGCGCTACCTCGCTGCGTTACTTCAACGTCGCCGGTGCATACGGCTCTATTGGTGAGAACCGTGCCATCGAGACCCATCTCATTCCGCTGGTACTCCAGGTGGCGCTTGGCCACCGCGACAAGATCTTCATGTTCGGCGATGACTACCCCACCGCCGACGGCACCGCGGTCAGGGACTACATCCACATCCGCGACCTCGCAGATGCCCACGTTCTGGCGCTGAAGACCAACACCGAAGGCACCCACCGCATCTACAACTTGGGCTCTGGCGACGGTTATTCCGTCAAGGAAGTCATCGAAATGTGCCGCAAGGTCACCGGCCACGAGATCCCTGCGGAGATCGCACCCCGGCGCGCCGGCGACCCAGCCACCCTGGTTGCGTCCTCCGAGAAGATCAAGGCAGAGCTCGGATGGAACCCCACTCGTACTGACCTAGAGACCATCGTCACCGACGCGTGGAATTTCACCAAGGAACTGGGCGACAAAGCACACTCCGCAAAGCGCGTCTAGCTCAAGCCACCTCCCCAGCGTCTTCAGCTTCGTGCCGCGCCTGCCCGACCATCTGACGCGCCACGTCGGACGCTGTACGCAATACATCCACCAGTTTCTCTGAAAGCCCGAGGCGGAAGCTCTGGTGCACCAGACCACCCAGCGAATGTTCTGGTGCTTCCTCGGTCAAGACGTTTAGAGCAGGGCCAGCTAGTTGACCGCGATCAAGCTGCATCTGAGTAATGGCATACAGCGCGAGCGCGTTATACCGGATGACGCCCTCAAAGGTGCGGGCAGTGGCAAGGAGGAGCACGCTTGCCTTGTCTGGCTGTTGGCACAACTGCGCGATGACTAAGTCCCTGGACCACGTGGTAGCCATCCAGGTGGCACATGTCTCGAGAGCCTCGACGTCGCCAAGCGTGGCGTCCAAATCGTCGAGACAGCGCAGCTGCCACCAGGTATCGCCCAGGAAGTCCTCAATGGCAGAGTCTGGGTCTTCATCACTCAGTTCTATCTCCGCCCGAAACTGGTGCGCGTGGGCTAAAGCTCGTTTCGCGATCCGCTTAGATTCCTCGCGCGACAGACGAGGATTATCACGCGCAAACTTCTGATAGAGCTCTTCCCTACTAAGCTCAGGAATGAGCTCCTTGCCCACGCAATGCTGCATGGTCGGCGCGTCGGTAAGCGCTGGAATCGGCCCCTCCCGCCACTTCTTCATGGGACCATTCCCCTCGTGGTTTACCACCCCGAAGAGAATCTCGTAGCGCGCGCCCGTAACAATCTCAGTGGTGTGCCACGCTGCATCGATATCCATTCCGTGCGTGTGCTTATGCAGCGCATACATCCATTCAGCGAGCGCTTCCACCTCGTCCATGGGGCGTTCAGTGATAAAGAACGCGAACACGCCCTCGGTTTGGGGCGAGACAATGGTCTCCCAAATTTCCGGCAAGGCTTCCTGGGCATCGTCAAAATCGATTCGAGCAACGGGTCCCATCGCCATCCCCTGTGGGCAAGGCTCGAAGGTCATGAATATGACGGAATCCGTGGGATAGAACCCTAGGGCTCCAGGTACGTTGGCAAGGAGATGCCCCGGCGTATTGATGGGTGCAGATGATTTGTGTTGGTTCAAGTAGTTGGTCATGCGCCTAGGGTGCAGGAAGCATGCAACCTACTTCTAGGTTCAATTTGCCCAGTGCCCGAGTTTTGTGGATAACTCACCGCGAGGCCACTCCAATTTCAAGGTTATCCACAGCTATTTGGCGAATTTCTAGCGTAGCTTGTCTTTATAGGGCAAGATCAAGAAACCAATCTTTCAGCACAGTGCTCATCCTTAAGGCTCATCCTTAGGCTTAGGTCTCCGGCTTCATCATATCTACTGGTGAAAATCCAAAGGGAATACTTGCCTGCAAGGTGGTGTTGGAAGCGATAAGTGCACGACAGGTCTGTATTGTCGGGCACAGGTTTAGGAGGTATCGCAAGCATGCATGAAGAACAAAAGCGCATCTACGAATTGGAATATCCGGCTCCAGTGGTCAAGGATTCTTCCAACGCGGACAAGGGTCCGACCATGATCGTTGCAATGCACGGCTATGCAGATGCCGGTCAGGCTGTAGAGGCTTCTGCGGACCACCTGAAGGCCGCACTCGAAAGCCGCCAGTTGGCGTCCTTTAATAGCGATGAGCTCATCGATTACCGTTCTCGTCGCCCAATGGTCACCATCGACAAAGATCGCACGGTAGAAATTGAGCCGACCGACTTAGGGATCAAGGTCCTGCGAGACAATTCCGGAAAGTCTTTTCTGCTGCTGTCTGGTCTTGAGCCGGACCTGCGCTGGGAAGCTTTCACCGACGCCGTTGTGAACATCGCTGAGAAGTTTGATGTGCACAACACCATCGTCCTTTACGCCGCCCCGATGCCTGTGCCGCACACTCGCCCCACGGTCATTACTGCTCACGGCAACTCCCAAGAGCTAACGGGGCGCATGATGAAGATGGAACAGACCATCATGGTTCCAGGCTCCGCTGCCCTTTTCTTGGAAAAGGCGCTGGATAAGAAGGGCCGCAACGTGGCTGGTTACACCGTCTCGGTGCCCCATTACCTGGCTTCTTCGCCGTACCCCCAAGGCACGTTCGCGCTGCTCAACTCGGTATCAAACACCGCTGGCCTGAACCTGCCGCTTGGCAGCCTCGAAGCTGACATCGCTCGCGTCAACCAGCATCTGGAGGAGCAGGTGATGGACTCCGATGAG
This sequence comes from Corynebacterium sp. LK14, assembly GCF_008042215.1. Lineage (NCBI taxonomy): Bacteria > Bacillati > Actinomycetota > Actinomycetes > Mycobacteriales > Corynebacteriaceae > Corynebacterium > Corynebacterium sp. LK14. The sequence goes on along the minus strand of NZ_NOVQ01000009.1, from coordinate 499,869 downwards.
ATCACGGGCGTCGTCCAGCAGCTCGAGGAGCAGTATGACTACTACCACGAGCGCTACCGCGAGAAGCACCCGAACGCCCTCTTGCCGGGCGAAGAAGGCGTGCCTTCCGGCGACGAAATTGGCGCCGAGTTCCAAGCCTTCCTCGCAGGCTTGGACGAGGATTCTTCGCAGCTCCACGATATTCTCGACAGTGAGATCGATGACCGCGAGGACGCCGCTGAGCGAGCAGCTGAAGAAACATCCAAAGAAGCTGAGCGCCACGAGGACAAGGGCTCCAGTCAACAGAGCCCCGATGACCGCAGGAGCGACTTGGGCGACGATTTCTAGCGCCATCCCAGCAGTGCGACGGGCTTGTCGCCACCCACACCCTCATCACCTAAGGTGGTGAGGGTGAACCTTTCTCAGATGCTGCCCGATCTTGCCGAAGTCCCAGAATCCCTCGTCGATGAGGCCATCTGGGATACCTTCCTCACCTGGACCAATCAGCGTGGAATCTCGCTTTATCCCGCACAGGAGGAGGCCTCGCTCGGCATTCTCGCGGGCGACAATGTCATCCTTGCCACACCAACGGGCTCAGGTAAGTCGATGGTGGCCAACGCCGCGCACTTCATTGCGCTCGCGCGTGGGCAGCGCAGCTTTTATACTGCTCCCATCAAGGCGCTGGTCTCCGAAAAGTTCTTCGCTTTGTGCGAGATCTTTGGCGCGGAGAACGTGGGCATGATGACTGGTGACGCCACCGTCAACGGCAATGCTCCCATCATTGCGGCAACAGCTGAGATTGTGGCGAACATTGCGCTTCGCGACGGCGCCGAAGCCAACATTGATCAAGTGGTCATGGACGAGTTCCATTACTACTCCGAGCCAGACCGCGGTTGGGCCTGGCAGGTCCCGTTGCTCGAGCTGCCCAAGGCGCAGTTCCTGCTGATGTCCGCCACGTTGGGAGATACCAGCTGGCTCGAAAAAGACCTCACCGAGCGCACTGGGCGCGAAACCACCCTCGTGGCCGGCAGCACCCGCCCTGTACCCCTAGATTTTTCCTACGTATTCACTGCCGTTCACGAGACGATCGAAGAGATTCTAAAGTCTGGGAAAGCTCCGGTGTACGTAGTGCACTTCTCCCAACGCGAGGCGTCGGAGCGCGCCCAGGCGCTGACCTCCCTTTCTGGAATCATCACGCCTGAGGAGAAGGAGGCAATTGCCGCGGAACTTTCGAGCTTCCGCTTTACGACGACCTTCGGCCGCGACCTCTCCAAGCTACTGCGCCGTGGCATTGGTGTTCACCACGCAGGCATGCTGCCCAAGTACCGCCGTTTAGTCGAGCGTTTAGCGCAGAAGGGCTTGCTTAAGATTATCTGCGGTACTGATACCTTGGGCGTGGGCATTAACGTCCCGATTCGCACCGTGCTCATGACCGGCTTGGCCAAGTATGACGGTCAGCGCCAGCGCATCCTTAAATCCCGCGAGTTCCACCAGATCGCGGGCCGCGCGGGACGTGCGGGTTACGACACTGAAGGCACTGTCATCGTCGAGGCCCCCGAGCACGAGATCGAGAATGCCAAGGCTCGCCGCCGGCTCAGCAATGACCCGGCGCGCCTAAAGAAGCTGAAGAAAAAGTCGGCGCGTGAGGGTGACGTGACGTGGTCGGAAAAGACCTTTGCGCGTCTTACAGAGGCTGAGCCCGAACAGCTCACCTCGCAGTTCCGCGTATCCAACTCGATGTTGCTGAATGTGCTGGCCCGTCACGGCAATGGCTACGAGCACATGAAGCACCTTCTGCGCACCAATCACGACACCCGCACGAAGCAGAACCAGGATATTTTGACGGCTCTGGATCTCTTCCGCGGGCTGTTGAACTCAGGTGTGGTGCAAAAGTCCACGAAGGGGCTCGACATCTACGGGCGGCCCTATCACTTGGTCCGCGAGCTACCGCGAGACTTCGCGCTAAACCAGCCTTTGGGGCCATTTGCGCTGGCCGCGCTGAGCCTACTTGATCCGGAATCGGACACGTATACCTTTGACGTGATTTCGGTGTACGAGGCGATTCTGGATGATCCGCGCCAGGTCCTCATCGCACAACAGAAACAGCGCCGCGGCGAGGAGATTGCGGCGCTCAAGGCAGACGGCGTGGATTACACCGAGCGCATGGCAATCGCTGAGGAAATCACGTGGCCCAAGCCGCTCGAGGAGCTGTTAGAACAGGCCTATGACACCTTCGCGGAGACGAACGCCTGGGTCAAGGAATTCGAGTTGCGTCCGAAATCTGTGGTTCGTGACATGCTCGAAAACGCCATGACCTTCTCTGACTTGGTGGCGACCTACGGTTTGGCGCGCTCGGAGGGAGTGATTCTGCGCTATCTGACCGATGCGTGGCGCACCTTGAAGCAGTCCGTTCCGGATGAGTACTTCACTGAGGAGCTTTCCGACGTCGTGGTCTGGCTCGGGGAGCTCATCCGCCAGGTTGACTCCTCCCTCGTGGACGAGTGGGCTGAGATGGCCGGTGAGGACTCCCCTATCTCGCAGGAAGATCTGGAACGCGAACTTGCCTTTGGTGTGGAGGACCCAACCGCGCTGACCTCCAACCGGCGTGCGTTTAGCATCATGGTGCGCAACTACATGTTCCGTTTGGTACAGCTATTTACGTTAGAGAAAGAAGAACGCCTTGCAGAACTATTGGATTATCTTGAGGAAATCCCCGATTTCGGTGCGGCGCTCGATGACTACTTCGACGAATACGACGACATCGATTCTGGACCCGCTGCACGTGGCCCTGAGTTCTTCCGTCTTTCGGGCCAGGACACCCGCTCGTGGCAGGTCCGGCAGATCATCAAAGATCCGGAAGGCGACCATGGCTACCAGTTCGTCGCCGTGGTTGACCTCGATGCTTCTGATGAGGCCGGCGAAGTGCGACTGTCTAGCTTAATTATCGAACGATAGTATTCCTATGCTTCTAGCATGACGACATCCCACCCCACCCCTGCTATTCGTTCTGACGACCAGTCCGCCGAAGTTTCGGGCAACCCAATTTCCACGGCTGAATCTGTTCCCGATTCGGCGGAGCACTGCTACCGATGCTAGCGATAGTTCTCGCACCAAGGAGCGCCGCTGGATGGGCCGTCGCAGCAGTAACCCTCGTGGCTCTTGGGCTGAGACGGAAAATGACCCGCACGATTGTGCGGGTCATAAATCTCTTAGCGAGGCTTTAAATCAGCCCTAGACTAGCGAGCAGCCTCGATCTGAACGGTCTGAGCAACTGCCTGGATAACACCAGCAATCTTCATGCCCTCCCAGATCTGCTCCTTGGTCAGGCCCTCTTCAGCCAGGGTCTTGGCGTGTGCAACGAGGCAGTGCTCGCAGCCGTTGATTGCGGAGACAACGGTGTTCCACAGCTCGAAGTTGGCCTTCTCTACGCCTGGCTTGGAGATGATGTTCATACGCAGACCGAACTTGACCTGAGCGAAGTCATCGCCGAGCCAGCCCTTAGCGCGGTATGCAACGTTGTTCATAGCCATGACGGTTGCGGCACCGAGAGCAGCCTCAACAGCAGCCTCAGACAGGTGCTCCTTTGCTTCCTCGATGATCTCAGAAAGCACGGTGTCGTTACGAGTTGCAGCGGCTGCTGCGAGGAGGGAACCCCACAGCTGCTCTTCATTGAGCTCGGTGGAACGGGAAAGGGAACCCAGGTTCAGCTTCTGATCCTTGGCGTACTCCGGAAGGGAAGACTTCAGGTTTTCGATAGACATAGTTGCTCCTAAAAATTGTTTTCGATTGCGATGCTTAAAACGAAACCCCACCGCGCTCTCGCGAGGCAGGGCTCAAAAAGGCTTAGAGTGCAGACTGAACGACGTCGAGCTTGTTGATGTTCTTGGTCGGGTCGTTTGCCTCCCAGTTGCAGGCGCAAACTTCTTCGGACTGCAGTGCGTCGAGGACGCGGAGAACCTCGTCAACGTTACGGCCAACAGCGTCCGGAGTAACGGAAACGAACTGGATGATGCCGTCCGGGTCGATGATGAAGGTTGCACGGTCTGCAACGCCAGCAGCATTCTCAACGCCGAGCGCGCGGATCAGGTCGTGGCGAATGTCAGAGAACATCGGGAAAGGAACTTCCTTCAGCTCTGGGTGAGTTGCACGCCAGTTGAAGTGAGCGAACTCGTTGTCAGTGGAGCCACCGAGAATCTGAGTATCGCGATCCTGGAATTCTTCATCCAGCTTGCCGAAGGCTGCGATCTCGGTTGGGCAAACGAAGGTGAAGTCCTTCGGGTAGAAGAACACGACCTTCCACTTGCCCTGGTACTTATCGAGGGAAACCTGCTCGAAGTAATCCTCCGGCTGGTTTGCGTTGACGTCGTGGAGGTCACCGCCCTTAAGTGCAGTGAGGTCGAACTCTGGGAACTTCTCGCCAACGGTCAAGATAGGCATGGAAACTGACATCTCCTTATAGGTGAAGTGCTAATACGTCAATAAAAGTAGTGGATTTTATCCCACTGCGAGGGCTTTTTGCCCAACACCGTCAAGTATGCCAATTAATTCTCCCGGTGTCAATAGGAAATCCTATTTATAAATGTTAGAGTTATAGGCATGCACAATAAAGAGTATCGTCCTACACTCGCCCAGCTGCGTACCTTCGTCACCATTGCGGAAAACAAGCACTTTGGCACCGCCGCAACCAAGCTTGAAATCTCTCAGCCTTCCCTTTCCCAAGCATTAGTCGCACTCGAACAAGGCCTTGGAGTGCAGCTCATTGAGCGCTCCACGCGCAAAGTCATCGTCACCGCCACGGGAGAAAAGCTTCTCCCCTACGCCAAGGCAACCTTGGAAGCCGCTGACGCTTTTCTCGCCCATGCACGGGGCGCACACGGTACGTTAACCGGCCCCCTCACCATTGGCGTTATCCCCACGATTGCGCCATATATTCTCCCCGCGCTTTTGGGCGAGATTTTGGAAATATATCCGGACTTGGAGCCCCGATTCGTGGAGGAACAGACGGAACACCTTCTGGAAAAACTACGCGATGGACAGCTTGATCTAGCCATCATTGCGCTGCCTTCCGAAGCTGCCGGCATGGTTGATGTTTCCTTGTATTCCGAGAACTTCGTTGTCGTTACCGATACCGAGCACCCACTGGCTGGCCGTGACGATCTCAAGGTGAGCAATCTTGACGATCTCAACCTGCTCCTCCTCGATGACGGCCACTGTCTGCGTGAGCAAGTCCTCGACCTGTGCCGGAGAGCTCGCGTCAACCCGTCAGAAGCTACCAATTCGGTCACTCGAGCTTCTTCACTGACCACGATCCTACAACTGGTTATGGGCGGCCTAGGCACCACACTTGTCCCAGAGTCTGCTATTGCAACAGAGTGCATCAACCCTCGCCTCAAGGTCGCACACTTCGATTCTTCGGTCACTGCAGAACGCAACGTTGGTCTCGTATTCCGCAACTCTGCCGCACGCGCTGACGAGTTTCGCGAGTTCGGAAACCTAGTCACCAAAGCTTTCGAAGATGCACTGAAACGCTCCCGGTCCGTAGAAAACCCAGCTAAGTAGAGGCCAGGCGATCGCAAATCCCCGGCTGCACGTTTCATCAAAGAACGTGCAACCGGGGAGTTTGTTCTGACTTCTGGGAGAAGCGATTAGCAAATAAGCTTAGGCGCTTTCGGGCGCATAACGGTTCGCACACTGGCGCATGATGTGCGCTTGGGCCAGCATGCTTACCGGCATAATGACCAGCATGCCCAATCCCAGCGTCAAGATAGTGGAGAGAGCCAAGAGGAACATCAAGAAGCTGAACAGAAGCAGCTGGCCGTAGTTAGCCTTGCCGGCCGCAAAGCCTTTCTTGAAAGCATCACCAATAGTCTCACCGTCAGCGGCAAACCACTGCATAAGAACGTACAGCGGCTGAATCAACCAGCTAATCAACATGGCTACAGCCACGAATCCCAGGATCGTAGACACAGCCTTCATGGCGTCAGCATCTGATTCGATATCGCCGTTGAACAGTGTAAGGAAGGCTGCGCCGCCAAAGATAAACAAGCCGATGAGCATCAGGCCGCCAATAACAATGTTGACCACCAAGCCAACCACAAACGGCTGTACCCAGCGCACGTTTTTGCCCACGTATCCCCACGACGTAGCGGGATCGTCAATCTGGTAGAACGCCAATCGCATCACTAACAGGCTAACGATGAGGCTGAACAGAGTTGACAAAATGTTCACGGCCATGCTGGACAGGCTTCCAGCTACAGTTGCCTCCTCAGAACCGCCAGACAATCCACCGGTGATTGCTGCACCGATAAAGGACAGCACCAGGGCGACAGCAATTACCGCAAGGGCGCCAAGAATCCATAGTTGCCAATTGGCAAAAGTTGCGCGGAATCCCCAGCCGATGGCTTTTGTCGCGGAGACGGGGCCGGTGTAGGCAGGTGCAGCATGGTTCTGTCCCGAAAGATTTCCTGCGCCATAGGAGTCATAGGCGCCATAAGCATTGCCATTTGCTGTGCCTGCATAACCAGGTTCGGAAGATTGCGCACCGTAGCTACCGTAAGAAGGCTGCCCATAATCGGGGCGGTCTTCTGGGTGATTAGTGGGTTCGTAGCGAGGCAAGTCGCTATTCCCGTTGGGGTTGTTGAACTTATCGTCACCGCTCGAACCATCTGCGCCGAATGGGTTGGACACTGTGGCTTCCTCCTTGATTCCGGTTAATCAAAATCACTTGACTAAGCTTTCGTAACAATCAGCATTAGCCTATCATCGTTTTCATGGCTCACGCTGGACGGGTAGAATTCCCCACCAGCTATGACTAATCTTTCACAATCCTCATCCCCGACCCACGATGAGCTTTTTGCAGCTCTCGATGAGGTTTCTTTAAAGGACGCACGCGCTTTCCGACGCCGCCTGCGCAAGGCACGCTCCCCCCACGCACTCATCACTATTGGGGGTGATATTCAAAAAGCCCAGTCTCACGTTGCGGCTATCACCGCTACCATCCCCGCCATTTCCTACCCCGAGGCGCTGCCGGTTTCGGCACGCAAAGACGATATTGCCGACGCAATCCGCGATAACCAGGTCGTCATCATCGCGGGTGAGACTGGTTCCGGCAAGACAACACAGATTCCAAAGATCTGTCTTGACCTAGGCCGGGGGCGTCGCGGGCTCATCGGGCATACCCAGCCCCGCCGTCTTGCCGCACGTACCGTGGCAGAGCGCATCGCAGATGAACTGGATCAGAAGATCGGCAAATCCGTAGGCTATGCCATCCGCTTCGACGACCGGGTGTCAAATACGACCGCGATCAAGCTGATGACGGACGGTATCTTGCTGGCAGAGATGCAGCGTGACAGCTTCCTCAATGCCTACGACACCATCATCATCGACGAGGCCCACGAGCGTTCCCTCAACATCGACTTCCTTCTGGGCTATCTCAAACGACTATTGCCGAAGCGCCCCGATCTCAAGGTCATCATCACCTCTGCAACCATCGACCCAGAGCGCTTCGCCACCCACTTCGCAGATGCCGAAGGCAACCCAGCGCCGATTATTGAAGTATCCGGTCGCACCTATCCGGTAGAAATTCGCTATCGCCCCCTTGAATTCGAAGCGGCAGGCAAAGTCGTCGATCAAGACCCTATCGACGGACTCTGCGAGGCAATCGAAGAGCTCATGGCTGAGGGAGAGGGAGATATTCTCTGCTTCTTCCCCGGCGAGCGTGACATTCGCGACGCCATGGAGGCAATCGAGGCCCGCAAGTGGCGCGGCGTTGAGGTCACTCCCCTGTTTGGACGCCTTTCCAACGAAGAACAGCACCGTGTGTTCTCTGAGCACCGTGGCCGCCGCATCGTCCTGTCCACCAACATTGCCGAGACCTCGCTGACCGTTCCCGGAATTCGCTATGTTGTTGACACAGGTACGGCACGCATTTCTCGCTACTCCACCCGCACCAAAGTCCAGCGTCTGCCCATCGAACCGATTTCGCAGGCAAGTGCCAACCAGCGCTCAGGACGCTGTGGCCGTGTTGCGGACGGCATCGCGATTCGCTTGTACTCCGAGCAGGACTTCCTCTCCCGCCCTGAGTTCACCGATCCAGAAATCCTGCGCACCAACCTCGCCAGCGTCATCTTGCAGATGATCTCCTTGCGCTTGGGAGACATCTCGGAGTTTCCATTCGTCCAGCCACCAGAGCAAAAGGCCGTGCGCGATGGCCTCTTGCTCCTCCACGAGCTTGGCGCTCTGAGCCCGCAAGAAGAAAAGGACGGGCTTCCGGTACTGACTAGCGTCGGCCGTGACCTCTCGCGAATCCCAGTCGACCCGCGCATGGCGCGTATGCTCGTCGAGGCACACCGCTCCGGCTGCCTCGCGGACGTCATGGTCATCGTTGCCGCCATGACAATTCAAGACGTCCGCGAACGCCCGCTCGAGTTCCAGGCCCAAGCAGATCAAGCGCATGCGCGCTTTAAAGACAAGTCTTCAGACTTCTTGGCCATGCTTAATCTCTGGGACTTCGTGCAGGATGCCCGCAATGAGCTGAGCGGCAATGCCTTCCGCAAGCGTATGAAGAAGGACTTCCTCCACTACATGCGTATCCGCGAGTGGTTTGACTTGGTGCGCCAATTACGCGACGTCGCCAAGCAGCTCGGGTGGAACCATGAGGAGGCCACCGAACGCCGGCCCGATGACATTCATATGTCGCTGCTGTCCGGGCTCTTGTCCAACATTGGTGCCCGCGATGGCAACTCCAAGGAATTCCATGGCGCCCGCAACACCCGCTTCCTTGTGTTTCCAGGTTCTGCACTGGCCAAGAAGCCCCCGGAGTTTCTCATGGCAGCAGAACTCGTGGAGACCTCCCGCCTATGGGCACGCGACGTCGCCGCGATCGACCCTGCCTGGGTGGAAAAGCTCGGCGCCAACCTGCTCAAGCACAACTATTCGGATCCGACGTGGTCACGCAAGCGCGCGGCCGCTGTAGCAACGCAGCGTTCAACGCTCTATGGTGTGCCCATCGTCACCGACCGCATGGTTCCCTATCATCGCATCGACCCCGTAGTAGCACGCGATATGTTTATCCGCAACGCTCTCATTGAAGGCGAGTGGAACACTCATCACCACTTCTTCCACGACAATGTGAAAAAGCTTGAGGAAGCGGCACAGTATGAGGACAAAGCACGTCGCCGCGGACTCGTGGTGGACGAGGATACTCTCTTCGACTTCTATGACCAACGCATTCCAGCAAAGGTTACTACCGGGCGTCATTTTGACTCTTGGTGGAAGAGGCAGCGGCACCAATCTCCAGATCTGCTGGACTTCGATCCAGACAAGCTCATTGAGGACACCCATGACGTCACCGAGGAGGCATTCCCGGATCGCTGGCTGAAAGGTTCTATCGATTACGACTTGACCTACAAGTTTGAGCCAGGTGACCCACTCGACGGCGTGACGCTGATGGTCCCAGTACCGCTGCTTGCGGGTCTGGATACTGAAGGCTTCGATTGGCTGGTTCCGGGCCTGCGCCTTGAGCTGGTGACGGAGCTTATCCGTTCCTTGCCAAAGGCGATTCGCCGCACGGTGGTCCCGGCGCCTGAGTTCGCGGAGCGGGCGCTGCCGCGGCTTATTCCATATGAGGGATCGATCACGCAGCAGCTTGCCGACGTGCTCCGTGAGCTCGGTGGCCAGGGCATCGACGCCACAGATTTCAAAACTTCCGCCCTGCCGGCACACCTGCGGATGAACTACGCTGCCGTGGATAAGCGCGGCAAGATCATTGATTCTGACAGGGACCTAGCCGCATTGGTCCGCCGCCAGGCCGGGCACATCAAGTCCTCGGTCTCCCGCGTGGGACGAAAGTCTGAGTCGAAGACAGTGAAGGAATGGACCACGGATACGTTGGGCACCATTGATGAGGAAGTAACGACCGTGGTTGATGGCCACGAAGTCACCGCATATCCGGCACTCGTGGCCTCTGCTGAGGGTGTCTCTTTGAAGGTTCACCCGACTAAGGCTGCGGCAGATGCGGCGATGATGACCACGACGTTGACGTTGCTCATGCGGGAGATTTCGGTCAACCACCAGCAGATGGTTAAGGGGCTACCCTTGCAGCAGCGCGTAGCGGTGGACGCCTATCCTCACGGTAGCGCTGAAGGATTGGTCAACGATGCTCGAGTGGCGGCGATCCGCGATCTCATGCTGGAGGAAGGCGGCCCGCAGCGTTCCCCGGAGGGATTCCTCACGCTTCTCGACGCCATCAAGCCGAAGGTTGCCGGCCGGGTTCGGCAGTCGGTAGTGGCAATTGCACCGGGACTTGCGGAGTACTCAAACCTGCGCGCTGAACTCGCGCACTGGGATGGCCCTGCCATTGACGACATGAAGGCACAGATGGAGTTCTTGCTGCCGAAGAACGCCATCACCATCCATGGCATGACGCACCTGCGTCATCTTCCCCGCTACATGCAGGCGATCCGAATCCGTTTGGAAGAGATGTCCCTCGACCCGGACAAGGACGCTGACCGTCAAGCAGAGGTCGAGGAGGCCAAGGCCTATCTGGCCAACCGCTTGCGGACTCTACCAGCCGGGCGCGCAAAGACGCGGGAGGTCAAGGACATCTATTGGATGGTGGAAGAGCTGCGGGTTTCGCTCTTCGCGCAACGCCTCGGCACGGCGCACCCAGTGTCGCTGCGCCGTATCCAAAAGGCAGTAGACAAGCTGCGCTAAGTCACATAGCCAATGGCTTAAAAGCTATCGCGGTCGCGGCGACGCATGAGTCGGATCTCTGATTCAAAGTCGTCCGCGCTCTCGAAGGATTTGTAGACCGATGCGAAGCGCAGGTACGCAACCTCATCCAAGTCACGTAGTGGCTCGAGAATAGCGAGACCGATGTCATTGGCATTGACCTGGGAGGAACCGTGGCTACGCACGGTCTCCTCTACTTCTTGGGCAAGCTTCTTCAGTGCGTCATCCGTTACGTCACGGCCTTGGCATGCGCGACGCACACCGCGAATCAGCTTGTCCCTGCTGAAAGGCTCAGCCAAGCCATTTCGCTTGACGACCAACAAGACAGCTTTCTCGACTGTGGTAAAGCGGCCTTTGCATGAGGCACATTCACGGCGGCGCCGGATTGCTGTTCCTGCATCAACCACACGAGAGTCAATGACTCGTGACTGTTCATTATGGCAAAACGGGCAATACACCGTGCGGTTCCTTCCTCTTCCACGTCATCCGCCACTCACATGTGAGAGGCGGGCGTTGAGACCGCATTTAGTGTACTGCCCGATTCCCGCACGATGCCATTTATGCTCATCTGCTGGGCCCGACACCTAGGCCCAGCAAAGGCTTTACACGGATGGCTAGTTGTTCACGCTGGCTTGCACAACCTGCTGAGTTCCCTGTGGCGCAGCGCCCCCATCAGCCGTGAGACCACCAAACACAGTTCCGATGAACACTGCCACGCCGAACACCGCACCAAGAAGATAGTTTCCGCGATTCGAGTTTTCACGCGAATTTTCCACCTCGCGCTGACCAGCATGATCGGTGCGTGGACGACGCTGAGGAACACCGCTGTATGTTCGATTATCCACACTGAGTGTTCGAACATCACGCACATGTGGACTCCGTGTAGCGCCGTAGCGTGCAGATGCATCAGCATCCCAAACAGACGCCGCTGGCACAACGCTGGCGCGGTACGCACGGGATGAGTTGAAGTAGTTAACCTGCTTTTTGTTGGAGTTGAGCACGATTGCCATAATGTTTCCTTAAGCGTTTTAATTTGACGATTAGTTTGCGGCTACAGCCTATTCAAACGCTACGACACGTTCGAAAATTCCCATCGCCAATTCGTTCGAATTAGTTGCTATGTTCGATTTATAACAGCTTTTCGAAAGTTTGTCCATATCGAAGCGAAAATTCTCGAACATTTGCCCGCAACGTGATAGAAATGAAGAGAAGCTTTTCGAAAATTCGAACAGATAGTAGCTAACCACCCCACCCGAGCAGATTCGACGCCATACCTACCCCACCCAAGGAGACCCGATGCCACGCAAACCCGCCAAGAATTCTGGGAAGCCGGACATCAATTCACTCTCTGCGCGCCAGCGCCGCATCCTGGACGTCATCCATGACGCTGTGATGCTGCGCGGCTACCCGCCTAGCATCCGTGAAATCGGCGACGCCGCCGGACTGCAATCCACCTCCTCCGTGGCCTACCAGCTCAAGCAACTCGAGGAGAAAGGCTTCCTGCGTCGCGACCCTAACAAGCCACGAGCCGTAGACGTCCGACACCTCAATAATGAGGAAGACACCAAGAAGCCGGGCCGCAAGACAGGAGCCAAGGCAGACAAACCAGAAACTGGTTCATCTTTGACGCCTGAAGAGGCTTCTGAGGTTGCTTACATTCCAGTTGTTGGCCGTATCGCTGCGGGCTCCCCCATCACGGCTGAAGAAAATATTGACACTTATTTCCCGATGCCAAACGACGTAGTGGGAACCGGTGAGCTATATATGCTGCAGGTTGTCGGGGACTCCATGCGTGATGCCGGTATCCTCAATGGAGACTGGGTCATTATCCGCTCCCAGAATGTCGCTGAAGAGGGCGAATTCGTAGCAGCGCTGCTGGACGGCGACGAGGCAACTGTCAAGGAATTCCACCGCGATTCCTCGGGCATCTGGCTCCTGCCACACAATGACACCTACTCCCCGATCAAGGGTGACGATGCGGAGATCATGGGCAAGGTTGTTTCCGTCTTCCGCAAGCTTTAGCAGGCAATGTAACATCTTTTCTAGCGGGCATTACCCTCTAATTCCACCCCCTTAAGGGACAGAATTCCACTTCTCGGGTTTTAGCGCCCAAAATCACACATTCCAAAAGTGCAGGCAGTGACTTTAAATTTCACTGCCTGCACTTTTTCTTATATGTGTACGCCTTTGGTTTATTCCGATTCGTAGGGTTTTCTGGAAAACTAGGGTTAAGTCAGTTTTATTACTGCGAAAGTACCGCCCCCAACCCCGAGGGCGGAACAGAATACCCAATGCCCCACCCCGTTACGGGCATATTGTTGGAGGACTCTATGTACGCAGAGGAACGTCGCCGCCAGATCGCATCCCTCACTGCTGTTGAGGGACGCGTTAATGTAACTGAGCTTTCCGAGCGGTTCGATGTCACCGCCGAAACCATCAGACGAGATCTCGCCGTCTTGGATAGAGAGGGCGTGGTCCATCGTGTGCATGGCGGCGCAGTGGCGTCCCAGTCTTTCCAAACCGCTGAGTTCACCTTGGACACGCGCCAGCGTTCAGCCACGGGCGCAAAAATCGCCATTGCGCGCGCCGCGATGCAATTCTTGCCTGAAGCCGGTGGCAGCATCTTCCTTGACGCGGGTACGACCACCAACGCTCTTGCCGATCTGATCGGGCAACAGAATGCGGCGGGTCAGTTCTCTATTGTGTCCAATAGCTTGCCCATCGCTTTGTCTCTGGCTAGCAACGGCGTCCCAGATGTGCAGCTTCTTGGCGGTACCGTGCGCGCTATCACCCAGGCAGTAGTGGGTGATACCGCACTGCGAACCATGGCACTCATGCGCGCGGACGTTGCCTTCATCGGCACCAACGCCCTTACATTGGATCATGGACTGTCCACGGCCGATTCCCAAGAGGCCGCCATCAAGACCGCCTTCGTGACGAACGCCCACAAGGTTGTTGTTCTCTGTGACTCTTCCAAGCTCGGGAATGATTACCTAGTTAGCTTCGCATCCATCGCCGATATTGATGTTGTGGTCACCGACGCCGCTGCACCTGAAAGCTTCGTCGAAGCACTGCGTGAACAAGAGATCGAAGTCGTCATCGCAGCCGAAAAGTAGCTTCCTGCTTAATTACTCCATTCTCAGCTGAGTTTGATCCTCAGCTGAGTTTGTCAGCAGGAGGGCAGGACAGAATCTAAAACGAATCGAAGCCCCCAAAACCATTGGGGGCTTCCTCGTATCTCAGACTCTTAAGCCTTGAACTCTTCCATCAGAGCCAGGGCTGCGGTGCGAGCCTCAGACGGGCCTTCAGCGTTAATTGCAGCTTCAGCCAGCTTCTGGCACTGCTCGAGAGTCAGCTCGGAAATCTGAGCACCAACGCCTGCAACAGCAGTGGATGCAGCGGAAAGCGAGTTGACGCCCAAGCCGGTGAGCACGCAAGCGAGCAGCGGATCAGCTGCAGCCTCGCCACAGACGCCGACCGGAACGTTGTTGTCGCTGCCAACCACGCAGGTGTGCTGGATGAGTCGCAGAACAGCCGGCTGCCACGGATCTGTCAGGTAGGCCAACTGTGGGGAGAGACGGTCCGCCGCCATCGTGTACTGGGTGAGGTCATTTGTACCGATGGAGACGAAGTCGAGGTGCGGCATAATGGTGTCAGCCATAAGCGCAGCTGCAGGGACCTCAATCATGGCGCCAGCAGTCAGGCCGCGTTCGCGGCACAGACCCGCAAACCACTTTGCCTCAACTGCGGTTGCCACCATTGGAGCCATGACCCACGTTGGGGCATCGTCGCCACGGTCGGCTGCAGCCTGTGCGATTGCATCCAGCTGACGAGTCAGCAAAGACTCATTGTCTCGCGCAATACGCAGGCCGCGAACGCCCAGTGCTGGGTTTTCTTCCGAAGACAAAGTTGCGTAGGAAATTGGCTTATCGGAACCAGCGTCGAGGGTGCGAACAACGACCTTCGACTCGGGGAAAGCGTTGAAGACCTTGGCGTAGATACGTGCCTGCTCGTCCACGGTTGGCTCTTCACTAGCTGAAAGGAAGGACAGCTCTGTGCGGTAGAGGCCAATACCTTCTGCCTGAGAATCAGACGCAATACGAGCTGCGTTGCCGTCAGCAACGTTAGCCAGCAGCTGCACACGATGACCATCCTTGGTCTGGGCCGGGCCACGCCACTGAGCAACGCGAGCAGCCTTTTCGCGGTACTCCTCCACTGCCTTCAGGGATTCTGCGCGATTAGCACCAAGGCTGACGGTGCCGACGGAACCATCAACAAAGACCTGGGTGCCGGACTCGATGTTGCGCAGATCCGCGCCCACAGCCACGATGCAAGGAATGTCCAGCTGACGAGCAATGATCGCGGTGTGGCTGGTTGGGCCACCGAGCTCAGTAACGAGAGCCTTGATGTGTGCAGTATCGAGCGTTGCGGTGTCTGCCGGCGCCAAATCATCGGCCAACAGGACTGCTTCGCCACTGACCATCGGCAGACCAGGCTCCTGCTCGCCACGCAGCTGTGCGATAACGCGGTCACGGACGTCTTTCAGGTCAGTGGTGCGCTCAGCCATCACGCCACCAGCGGCCTCAAACATGGTGACAAACTTTTCAGTCGCACTGGCAGTTGCATACTCTGCTGGACGGCCACTGCGGATGCTCTTGCGTACTGCCTTGTGCCAGCCACGGTCCTTAACCATGCCTGCGGTAGCGCCCAGTACTTCAGCAGCCTGCCCCTCAGCCCCTGCTGCACGCTGCTCCAGACGACTTGCAACTACGTCGACAGCTTCGAGAAAGCGGTCGTACTCTCCGTCGCGCTTCTCCTCATCGATCAGCTCACCAGCAGTGGGCAGGTCTGGGCGCGGGCGAACCCACACAGCTTCGGCATATGCGACACCAGCAACAACGCCGGTGCCCTTGATGGTTGATTGAGATACGTTTTCCATCACACATTTCCTTCAGAAGGGGATTTTGCTCTCATCCTAGATCATCACAGATCGGACAAAAAAGCAACGAATACCACATTTATTTGATTGACTTTCGGACACATTCGGACAACAATCAAAAGTGAGCAGAAAACTATGCCTGGCCATTGTCCGACGTGTTTTCTCCCAATATACGCAAACTGCGAAAGGGACGAGTTTCCACAATGATTCTCACACTGACCCCCAACCCCAGTATTGACGCCACGCTTGCCCTCAACGAGACCATCAATCCTGGTACAGTCCACCGCGCTTCCCAGGTTTCCCAGGTCGCAGGCGGCAAGGGTGTCAATGTCACCCACGCTGTCCATTTGGCCGGAGTAAAAAGCGTCGCCCTTCTGCCCGCGCACAAAGGTGATCATTTCCTCAGCCTGATGGAAGAAGCACACATCCCATTCGACGCCGTCGCAATGCCTGGCACCGTCCGGATCAATACGGCGGTCACCGAACCAAACGGTCGCACCACCAAAATCAATGGTCCAGGACCAGTCCTCGACGAATCCGTGCAGTCAGCACTAACCTCTTCTCTCGGCGCGCTCGCAATCGGCGCCGATTGGGTAGTACTTGCTGGCTCCTTACCTAAGGGCGTTCCTACTGAGTGGTACGCCATGCTTGTCGACGCAATCCGTACCGCAGCGCCCCAGGCCAAGGTTGCGGTGGATACCTCCGATGCCCCGATGGTCGCACTCAGCGAGCGTCTTGAGACCTCTGCGCCGAACCTCATCAAGCCCAATGGCCTGGAACTTGGTCAGCTCACAGGGACCGACGGCGAAGCATTGGAAGCGGCAGCGGAAAAGGGCGACTTCAGCGGAGTCGTGGAAGCTGCTCGAGTCGTCGTAAAACGCGGCATTGGCGAGGTACTCGTAACGCTCGGCGGCGCAGGCGCCGTGCTCGTCACTGCTGATGGTGCATGGGCTGCGACTCCCCCACCAACCAAAGTCGTGTCTACGGTGGGCGCAGGAGACTCCTCCCTTGCTGGCTACATTCTGGCTCGCCGTGCAGGCAAAGACTTCGCAGAATCACTGCGCCAATCGGTGGCTTATGGCTCCGCAGCGGCAGCGCTGCCTGGCACCCAGATTCCGACCCCCGAACAAATCAATATCGACCAAACAATCGTCTCTTCCTTGTAAAGACTGAATTTATTCATTAATCAAAGGAGTGTCTCATGGCATCCAATCTCATCACGACTGACCTAGTCGCGTTGGACGCCGATTTCGGCGATAGCATCGAATCAGTCATCACTAATCTGGCCACTTTGGTCCATGGCACCGGCCGCGCTTCCTCTATCGTGGGCTTGGCACAACCAGCCATTGACCGCGAAGCCAAGGCCGGCACCGGCGTTCCCGGCGGCGTTGCTATTCCGCACTGCCGCTCTGAGGTCGTCGCAGAACCAACCCTGGCTTTCGCTCGCCTGAGCCGTGGCGTGGATTTCTCCGGCCCAGACGGCGACGCACAGCTCGTCTTCCTCATCGCCGCACCAGCTGGTGGTGGCAAGGCTCACCTGAAGATTTTGTCCAAGCTAGCTCGAGCTTTGGTCAAGAAGGACTTCTTGGAAGCCCTCCGCTCGGCTCAGAGCAAAGAGGAAATCGTCAAGCTGGTTCTCGACGTAGTCAACGCCGAGAAGCCAAAGAAGCCTGCTGCTGAGGCAGGTGCCGCCGCTGGCGCAGCAGGTGCTGCTGTGGCTTCGGCCGAGCCAGCTACGGCAAAGGCCGGAGCCACCAACATCGTGGCGGTTACCGCGTGCCCTACCGGCATTGCGCACACCTACATGGCTGCCGACGCCCTGACGCAGACAGCCGAGGGGCGCGACGACGTCAACCTCACGGTGGAAACCCAAGGCTCGTCCAACAACACCTCTGTTTCCCAGTCCGTCATCGATGCGGCTGATGCCGTCATCTTCGCCACCGACGTGGGAGTTCGTGACCGCGAGCGGTTCGCGGGTAAACCGGTCATCGAGTCCGGTGTTAAGCGCGCTATTAACGAGCCAGGCGTCATGTTTGACGAGGCAGTTGCCGCTGCCAAGAACCCGAACGCTCGTCGTGTTGCTGGCGAGGCGGGCGCGGCGTCGTCAAGCACTGCTGAAGAAGGCGACTCCCTGGGCTGGGGCAAGCGCATCCAGCAGGCCATCATGACCGGTGTTTCCTACATGGTGCCTTTCGTTGCTGCCGGTGGTTTGCTCCTCGCTTTGGGCTTCCTCTTCGGCGGCTACGACATGGCTAACGGCTGGCAGGCCATCTCTACGAACTACTCGCTGACGAACCTGCCGGGCCACGAGGTTGAGGTCGACGGCGCGATGATGACCTTCGACCGCTCCGGACTCCCCCTCTACTTCGGCGCCGTGCTTTTCGCTATTGGTCAAGCCGCGATGGGATTCATCGTCGCGGCACTGTCTGGCTACACTGCCTTCGCGTTCGCTGGCCGTCCTGGTATTGCACCGGGCTTTGCGGGTGGCGCCATCGCAGTCACCCTGGGCGCTGGCTTCATCGGTGGTCTGGTTACCGGCCTCATCGCGGGTCTCGTGGCCATGTGGATTGGCAACTGGAAGGTTCCACGCTGGATCGGCTCCCTCATGCCGGTTGTCATCATCCCGTTGCTGACCTCGCTCATCACCGGCCTGCTCATGTACCTGCTGCTCGGCGCTCCGCTGGCTGCACTCATGGAAGGCCTGCAGAACTGGCTGTCCTCCATGTCCGGCTCCTCTGCAGTGCTGCTGGGTATCATCCTCGGCCTGATGATGTGCTTCGACTTGGGCGGCCCAGTCAACAAGGCTGCATACTTGTTCGCTACTGCGGGTCTTTCCACTGGTGACCAGGCTTCCATGGAAATCATGGCTGCGGTTATGGCTTCCGGTATGGTTCCGCCAATCGCGCTGTCCATCGCCACCTTCGTTCGTAAGAACCTGTTCACCCCTGCTGAGCAGGAGAACGGTAAGTCTGCATGGCTGCTGGGGCTGTCCTTCGTTTCCGAAGGCGCTATCCCGTTCGCTGCTGCTGACCCGCTGCGCGTCATCCCTGCGATGATGCTGGGTGGCGCAACCACCGGTGCTCTCTCGATGGCGATGAACGTTGGCTCCCGCGCTCCGCACGGCGGCATCTTCGTCTTCTTCGCAATCGACCCGGCCTGGGCTTACTTCCTCGCAATCGCTATTGGCGTGGTCGTCTCCGCGGCCGCCGTCATTGCGCTGAAGCAGTTCTGGCCAAACAAGACGGTCGAAGAGGCTGCCGCCAAGGCGGAAGCTGCCAAGACTGCACAGGCCGCTGCATAACGCGTACACTTGTAATCACGAAAACATTTACAGTCGAAAGGACTTATCATCATGGCATCTAAGACCGTCAAGGTTGGATCTTCCGTTGGCCTGCACGCTCGTCCGGCTTCCATCATCGCGGACGCTGCTGAAGCTTACGACGAGGACATCTTCCTGACCCTCGTGGGCAGCGATGACGATGAAGAAACCGACGCCGCTTCCTCCCTGATGATCATGGCTCTGGGCGCAGAGCAGGGTGACGAGGTCACCGTTACCTCCGAGAACGCCGAGGCAGTCGAGAAGATTGCTGGCCTCATCGAGCAGGATCTGGACGCTTCCTAAGGCTCTAGACTCTAGTCTTAAAGACTTAACTCCCGGACTCTTTCAGAAGAGCTCGGGAGTTATTTTTATGCTTAATTCCTGTGCGCCGAGGCAGCTGTACTTAGTACTTCGCTCCCTTGCCCTCACCGAAGGTTTCATAGAGCCACTTGGCGGCTGGGTAGACCACGATGACGCCGATGGAGCCCCAAGCGATGCCCTCGAGGGAGATGGAGCCGATGTTAAGTGTCAGATTGCCGATGCCGGCGATAAGAGCCACAGCAGCGCAGGTGAGGTTAACCGGGTTGTTGAAGTTAACCTTGTTGTCCATCCAGATGCGCACGCCCAGCATGCCGATAAGGCCGTATAGAACCAGAGTGGCACCGCCCAGCACGCCTGTAGGGATGGTGAAAATCAATGCGCCAAACTTCGGGATGAAGGCCAAACAGATAGCAAAGCTTGCCGCGACCCAATAGGCTGCCGTGGAGTAAACACGAGTAGCGGCCATGACGCCGATGTTCTCAGCGTAAGTCGTGGTACCAGAACCACCGAAGCCGCCGGCGATGGCGGTGCCCAAGCCGTCGGCGATGAGGGCGTCACCAGCAAGGTCATCGAGGTCGCGTTTGGTCATCTCAGACACGGCCTTTACGTGGCCGATGTTTTCCGCAATGAGGACCACCAAGACTGGCAGCGCCACGGCAATCGCAGAGAACTTGAATTCAGGGGTGTGGAACTGCGGAAGACCAATCCATGCCGCCTGGCGAATGGTCTCGGCTGTTCCTTCAGCAAGGTTGCCAGTCACCGCCGCGAAGACCCAGCCAATCACAACGCCGATAAGGATGCCCAAGCGCGCGACCATGCCGCGACCGCCCACGGTCGCAACGATGATCGCCACGAGAGTCACCACGGCCACCAGCGGCTGCGTCTGGAAGTTGCTCGTGGCAGCAGGCGCCAGGTTAAGGCCGATGAGCGCAACAATTGCGCCAGTCACCGCCGGAGGCATCACAGCATCAAGCACGCGGCGTCCCGCAGCCTTCACTACAAAACCGATGAGCACCAGCACCAGACCGGTCACCAGAATGGAACCTGCCTGCGCACCAATGCCGTACTGTTGCGAGGCAGACAGCGGCGCGATGAACGCAAAGGAGGAGCCCAGGTACGAAGGAAGGCGGTTGCGGGTGATCAGCAAGAAGAGAATCGTGCTGATTCCGGAGAACAGCAGCGTGGTGTTGACCGGGAAGCCGGTCAGTGTCGGCACCAGCAGAGTCGCGCCAAACATGGCGACCACGTGCTGCATACCGATACTGATGGTGCGGCCCCAGCTCAGTCGTTCTTCGGGCGCGACAACCGCGCCGGGTTCAATATTTTTACCATCGCCGTGCAGGCGCCAACCAAAAGTACTCACGAGCTTTCATTATTACCCACAAGCACGATTTTAGGAAACTTCCTCCACCACGAACTCCGAAAGCTCACGTGCGATGGACGCAGGAAGGCGGACGTCGACAAGCGTGCCCTCGTTGGTGTACTCCTCGTAGCGCACCGTGCCCTCAGCATGCACGCGAGATACGACGTCGCCGCGGGTAAACGGAACCAGTAGGCGGACGTGGCTGTCGCGAGAGTTAAGGAAGAGCTCAATGCGCGAGGTCAGTTCGTCAATGCCCTCGCCGGTGTGCGCAGAAACATACACCACGTTTTCGTGGTCGAGGACGTGGCGAATCTCTGCCAACACCAGCGGGTCCGCCTGGTCAATCTTGTTGATAACAATGATTTCCGGCGGTGCCTGCTCCCCTGTCTCCTTAACAATGTCGTAGATGACCTTGTTTACGGCCTCAATCTGCTTAATGGGGAAAGGATCGGATCCATCCACCACGTGCAGCATGATGTCCGCCGCCAAGACTTCCTCGAGCGTGGACTTGAAAGCCTCAACCAGCTGCGTGGGCAGGTGGCGCACGAAACCGACGGTATCGGTGAACACCACCTGGCGGCCGTCTGCAAGCTCAGCGCGACGCGTGGTGGGGTCCAGGGTTGCGAACAACGCGTCCTCCACCAGCACGCCCGCTCCAGTCATCGCATTAATCAGCGAGGACTTGCCCGCGTTGGTGTAACCCGCGATGGCAATCTGTGGAATCGTTGAAGACTGACGCTTGGAGCGCTTGACCTCACGCGCCGTCTTCATACCGCGCAATTCCTTGCGCAGGCGAGCCATTTCGGTGCGGATGCGGCGGCGGTCCGACTCGATCTTGGTCTCACCAGGGCCGCGCAGGCCGACGCCGCCGTTGGAGCCAGCTCGGCCACCGGCCTGACGGGACAGGTTGCCGCCCCAACCACGCGTGTGGGTGTACAGGTATTCCAGCTGCGCGAGCGAAACCTGGGCTTTACCCTCTTTGGACTTCGCGTGCTGCGCGAAGATATCGAGAATCAGCATCGTACGGTCAATGACCTTGGTATTGAGCTCGCGCTCCAATGCGGAGAGCTGACCTGGCTGCAGCTCACCGTCACAAATGACGGTATCCGCACCCGTTGCCTCAACAATCTCTTTGAGGTCCTGTACCTTGCCGCGGCCAATGTAAGTACCAGGGTCCGGCTTGTCACGTTTTTGGTAGATAGCCTCAACGACCTCGGCGCCCGCGGTCTCAGTCAGCGCCGCGAGCTCAGCCATGGTGGCCTCGACCTCGGCAACCGTACCTTCGGTCCAAACCCCTACGAGAACGACCTGCTCAAGGCGGAGTTTTCGGTACTCAACCTCGTAGCCGTCGGTGGTGTCTTCGGCGCGAATTGTGGTGGAAACGCGGCGGAAAGAATTACGCTCGGCTAGGTCGAGGTCACCCGTTGTAGGGTCTTGCGGCTGATAGTCGCCAAATGCCTGTGCGAGAAGTTCTTCGTGATTTTCGTTCATGTTCCCTCCATTCTTGCACGTCGTTGGCCTAAACCCCCAATTAGCGCTGAGCAAATATAGTTGCCATCTTTTCTCCGGCTTATTCCTTTAATATTCTTCCGCGGCAGCTTTTGGCCAGCACTAACGGCGGGATACAATGGCCACCATGACCGAGAATCCCACCGCCACTAAGGCCAACGCTGAAATGGAGGCCATCGGCCTCAACTTCGAGCGCTGGCAAGATGCCGTCGAGACAGCCATCTCCACTAATCTGCTCACCGTCACTGGTGAAATCCGCGACGGCCAGCTCATCCAATTCGCAGACCCTTCAGGCGCCCAGATCAACATCTTGGCCGTAGAGCCGTTTGCCACCTACATCGGTTTCGAGTCTGTAACCCAGGCCCTCGCCCACGTATCCATGGTCAACGACGTTCTCGCCTTCTTGGAGATCCTCGATCCATTCGGCACCGTGCTGGCACAAGCCACCGCCAACCTTGCGCAAGGCCCGCTCCTCGTTGACGAGGAAACCCAGCCCTGGCAGCAGATCGGCCTGACCGCTATGGGCCTCAAGGTCCAGCGCTACGCCACTGCGGAAGCCTACGAGGCCGAGCTCGGAGCATACCCGGCCGCCTTCGAGTCCGAGGGTGCGGAAATCGTTTCCTCCGGCTCCGGTGCCGCGGCCCCTACTCCAGGATGCCGTTTCGCAGCTCGCGTTATGGAATCCTCGTGGCGCCACAACCAACTGACCGGTGAAAAGTTCATGCACTTGGTCATGGACGGTGCTTTCCCGTTCGATCTGTGCCTGCCAGCTTCCTTTGGCGAGCTCCCTGCGAAAGATGAAGTATTAGCCGGAACTGCTATGCTAACTGCTTCAATCGAAATGCCGACCGGTGGCTGCGGCTCCGGCGGCGGTTGCTCCTGCGGCTCCGGCGGCTGCGGCGGACACTAAGTAGCAAAGCAGAAAGGCCAGGTATGGGTTCAGGCAGTCGTCATGCGCTGGCCATCGCCCTCGCGGTGGTGGCTGCCGTTGCGCTCATCGGGACGCTAAAGCTATCTGGTCTTTTTATTGCCCTTTTGGTTGCGGGCGCCATGTGGTTGCTCGCCTCAAGACGGCCCGATGCATCCGAGCATTCCGCGCTGCGTACCTCCATCGATCTTTCCGCGGACGATATTCGTGACGTGATCGCTGAATACGACGATTTCTGTAACTCAGAAAGCACCGACTCCATCGCAGATCGCACCATGTACCGTCCAGCGCTGTTGGATCTCGATTGCTTGGATCCCACAATCGAGGCTTTTCACTACGAGCTGGGCGGCGCCAAGCGTTTCCTGCGCCGGCTCGAAATCCGCGTCTACCGCAACGACATCGAGACAGATGAACTCGAATCGCTCCTCAAGGTCACCGATGAGCGCGCCACCGAGCTGCGCGAGACCTGGCTCGCGGCTCGGCGCGCGGCCCATTCGTTGGGCACGAAATATGACCGCCGCCCGCAGGAGAACCGCGAGCTGCGTCGCACTGAGTCCCCTAAGACCCCTGAGGACCCTGAGACTCCTGAGGACAAAGCCTAAAGCTGTGTCTGCAAAGACTGCAACTAAACAGCCATGAGCTAGAGAACCGTGGTGCCCTCAGCCACGATGCGCGAAGGCCCAGTAAGACGTGAACCCCCGTCGAAGATCTCTACCTGCACCTGGCCGCCAGGAACATTGACGGTGACGGTTCCGGCGCCCTCGCCGGCGTCGGCAAGCGCGGCTCGTGCCGCGGCCACCGTACCGGTTCCGCAAGACTGGGTCTCCCCCACGCCGCGCTCGAAGACGCGCATGGATACCGTGCCGTCGACAAGCTGTGTCAGCACCTCAACGTTGACGCCATGCGGGAAGAACTCGTGGTCGAACTCCGGCTGCGCGAAAACCATATCCGCCAAAGACTCCGGCGTGAGGCCCGGAATCACTGCAGCCAAGTGCGGGTTGCCCATGTCAACGCCCAAGCCGGCAAAGTTTTCTCCAGCCATCGAGGCAGTGGACACGCCGGTAACCTCCGCAGGGCCCATCTCCACGCTCACCTGCGCATCATGCTCGTCGAAGGAATGCACGGTGACCTGCTTTGCCCCTGCGCGAGTACCGACGACGAAGCTCTCGCTGTCCACCAAACCGCGGGAGCGCACCCAGTGTGCGAAGACGCGCGTGCCATTGCCGCACATCTCAGCCACAGAGCCATCGGCATTGCGGTAATCCATGAACCAGTCCGCAGGGGCAATGCCCTCAGCCAGTGGCTCACCCAGTGCGCCAGCGCGCACCACGCGCAGAAGGCCGTCGCCGCCGATGCCGGCGCGGCGATCGCATAGAACGCGGACCCGCTCTGGGCTTAGTTCTAGAGTGCCCTCGTGATCCTCGATGATGACGAAGTCGTTTTCAGTACCGTGTCCCTTGGCAAATTTCATGCCTCAATAATACGCAGCGCCTGCTGGTAGGTATCACCGGCTGCGTCCAGCCAGTTAATGCGCTTGTCACGGTTGAACCAGGCCCGCTGCCGGCGCACATAGCGGCGCGTTCCAGTAATCGTGCGCTCAACGGCCTCTTCCCACGTCAACTCGCCGCGTTGGGCCTGGAATACCTGCGCGTATCCGATTGCGCGGCCCGCCGTGGAATCCTCCACTAAGCCTGCGACCTGCAGGGCCTCGACCTCTGCCACAAGCCCGCGCTCGAACATGCGCCGGCTACGCAGCTCAATGCGTGGATTGAGCCATTCTGCCTCGGTGCGCAGCCCCAGCAACAACGTGTCCCAGCGCGGCGGCGCATCTTTGGGCGGCTGGCTGGCTTTGAAAGGCTTGCCGGTAAGCTCGATGACTTCCAGGGCGCGAACAGTCCGGCGCGGGTCCTTGTCCTCGATGTTCGACGCTGCGGCTGGGTCAATCTCCGCGAGCTCCGCGTGCAGCTTCTCGATGCCGATATCTTTACGCCGCGCCTCATACTTCGCGCGCACTGCCGGATCAGTGGGCGGAAACTGCCAATCATCCACGAGTGCTTGCACATAAAGCATGGAGCCCCCGACCAAGATGGGCGTCTTGCCGCGGGCCATGATGTCCTCGACGTCAGCGACGGCGTCTTGCTGGTAGCGCGCCACGGAAGCCGTCTCTGTCACCTCCCACACATCGAGTTGGTGGTGCGGGATGCCTTCCCGTTCCTCGACGGTGAGCTTGGCGGTGCCGATGTCCATGCCGCGGTAGAGCTGCATTGAGTCGACGTTTACTACTTCACCGTCTAATTCATGGGCCAACTTGACGCCCAGGTCCGATTTACCGGATCCGGTGGGCCCCACGACTGCGATGGGCCTTAGCATTGCCACCCCGCAACGTAGCGCCCTACGCCCAGCGTGGAATCGGCCGCACGCAATTCCGCTTGCGTGGGCCGCAAAGCTGCAAGCTCAGCCCACAAGCGGGTTTCCAGCACGCCCGTCTCCGCCAGCAAAGACTCGTCGCAGTCCACGTCCACGCCGGAGAGCAGGGACTCGCACCACAGGGCGGTATCTGCAGCGCCGTCGACAAGCGCGAGCGGCGCCCGCGCTGTAAGCCCCGCACTGCCATCCACGCACACCATGGTGAGGACGCCGGCACGCGGTGTACCCACGTGGTCGCGGGTATCGGCGACGCGGTGCTTAACGACGCCGTCCAGCACATACCGCGCCATGAGCTCCGGGAGATAGTTTCCTGCACCAAGCTCGACGCTGGGTGCGCCCCATGCCCGCAGTGAGCCGCTGAGGTTAGTATGCCAACGCGGATCGCGCGAACCGACGATGTCCACCTCGATTTCCGCTGCTTCCTCCCCTAATCTTGAGGCCTCCGCAAACTCCACAACCAGTTGGCGAGCAGCGGCAAGAAGGGCCCGGCTGGCGCCATCAGCAGGCGAAAGCTCAGCCGCGAGGGCGGGGGAAGAAGGCATTACCAAAAGATTTAACATTGCTTCCTCATCCTAGTGTAGGAGAAGGTACTGTAAGGGAGAACACTCTAGGCAGCCGTGACGCGCGGCGCGACTTTTCACGAAGGCGGTTTCAACCATGTCGATCCCAACCCCAGGTTCAATGCCCAAGAAGGGTGCTCGTCCAGGCGCTCGTCCTGGTGCGCAGCCGGTGAAGCAGACTCCTCACAATGATCCGGCCAAGTGGGGCCGCGTGGAAGAAGACGGTTCGGTCTACGTCAACGCCCCGGAGGGCGAGCGCAAGATTGGCGAGTGGAAGGCTGGTACCCCGGCCGAGGGCTTGGCTCACTACGGCGCACGTTACGACGATCTCTCCACCGAGATCGAGCTCCTCGAGGCTCGTCTCAAGGCGCATCCTGGCGAGGCTGAGTCCATCAAAGCCACCGCTGCTGAGCTGCGTGAGAGCTTGCCTACCGCTGCGGTTATCGGCGACATTGCAGCACTCAATAAGCGCTTGGGCGCTGTCATCGAGCACTCCGTAACCGCCGGTGAACAGGCACAGGCAGACAAGGCACGCCGCCGCGAGGAAGGCATCGCTGCCAAGGAGAAGCTGGCCGCCGAGGCAGAAGACATCGCAGAAAACTCCACCGACTGGAAGGCCGCGGGTGACCGTATCCGCGCCATTCTCGAAGAGTGGAAGCAGATCCGCGGCATTGACCGCAAGACTGACGACGCACTCTGGAAGCGCTACTCCCGTGCGCGCGATTCCTTCAACCGCCGCCGCGGCGCCCACTTCGCGGAGCTCGACCGCAACCGCGCCGCCGCACGCAAGCGCAAGGAGGAACTTGTTGAGCGCGCCGTAGCACTTCAGGACTCCACGGAATGGGGTCAGACCGCTCGCGCTTACCGCGACCTCATGACCGAGTGGAAGGCAGCCGGCCGCGCACCGCGCGAGGCTGATGACAAGCTCTGGGCGCAGTTCCGCGCCGCACAAGACCACTTCTTCTCTGCACGCAACGCTGTCAATGACGAGCGCGACAAAGAGTTCGCCGCCAACGCTGCGGCCAAGGACGCACTCATCGCTGAGTACGATTCCCAGATCGATCCTTCCAAGTCCATCGAGACTGCCAAGGCAAAGCTGCGTGAGCTGCAGGAAAAGTGGGAGGAGATTGGCTACGTTCCGCGTAACCAGGTCCGCGAGTACGAGGCAAAGATCGAGGTACTCGAAAAGCGCGTCGCTGAGGCCGAGGACTCCGAGTGGCGCCGCACTGATCCAGAAGCACAGGCACGCGTAGCCCAGTTCCAGTCCAAGGTTGATGACTTGACGGCTCAGGCTGCAGCAGCCGAGGCCAAGGGCAATGCCAAGAAGGCCGAGGACCTGCGCGCACAGGCTGCGCAGTGGCAGGAATTCGCCGACGCAGCTGCCGCTGCAGTCAACGACAAGTAACGGTCACCTGCAAGTAATTGCTCGTTCAGATCGTACCCGGCCGCGGGGAGCCCGCCGACTGCGTGCGCAGTTTCATCTTCGATGCGAACCTTTACGCACAGGAGGCCTCCGGCGATCCCGCGGCCTCTTCCGCGCCTTCGCGGGTGGTACAGCGCCTACAAGGTTCCACCGAATCCGTCACCTACTTGTTTGGACTGACTGAGGACACCCCGCTGGAGGTCGGTAAGCTAGGCTTTCCCACTATTCCAGCAGTAGAGCCCAGCCCGGAGCTCGACTTTGACGGCTTTATCCATATCTCCCTTCCGCTGCTCGAGGAGACCCAGAATGCCGAGATCGAATGCGTGCTCGGCGCTGATTACCTGCCCCTGCCGGGCGAAGAACTTGAGCCCGAGGCACTGGCCGTAACGCGTCAGCTCGCCGAACACGCAATGGCCTTGGCCCGCCAGTTTGGTCGCAGTGTGGCGCAAATCGGCATGCTCTACCCAGCTGAAGCGGACTACTCTTACGATCCTTTTTCCACCGCTTACACGGAGCTGGGATTCCAGCCCAAGCATTCAGAACACCAGATGTTCGTTGAGTTCCCCGACTCCCCTGCCCGGCCTTTCCCGGTGGCGGGCCGCAGCTTCCACGTGTTCGCGGACTATGACATCCCAGAGCATCACCTCGACGACATCTTGGACCTTCTAACGGTCGCATCCACGGATGCGGTCTACGGGGATCTCAACACGGAGCCTATTAATTGGACACGGGAGCGCTTGGCCGAAGCCCACTCCCGCCTGCGGGCGCGCAAGTCACACACGCTTCTCATCGCAGTGGAGGAAGAAGGCCGTATCGTGGCACTCACCGAGTTGGCGCGCCATCACGACGCAGATCCCGAGGTATGCGAGTGGACGATCACGGTCACTGCGCGCGATAGGCGGCGCGTGGGACTAGCCACGTCAGCGAAGCTGCATGCACTGCACGAGGTGGCTCAGTGGTGGCCTGATACCCGCCGTGCTTATTGCTCGGTAGCCGACGCCGATCCGGCCATGAACCGCATCTACCAGCACCTTGGTGCAGAGGTCATCTCTACATCGTCGGCGTGGGAGCTCAAGCTTTAGGACTTCTTGTAACGCCGCGCTGCTTGGCGACGCCGATCGTCGATGAGCAGCGGGTTCTCCTCCGGCGCGAGGGTGGTTGCTGCCTCGGTTTGCAGGATTCCCACCTGGTCCAGCTTGCTGGCTTCGCGGCGGGCCTTCTCAGCAGCTGCGACCTGCTCTGGGCTGCGCTTGAACGCCACTTGGCAGTATGCAAGGAAGGCGATGAGGCTCGCGAGGGTTCCTACCCACATGCCGATGGAAGGGCTATCAGCGGTGGAACCGCGGAACCAGAAGCTCCACAGGCTAATGAAGAAGGAAATGGCCACCATCATCCACGCGGCGAGCGCAAAGTTGGTGCGACGTGTGGCCACAGTCAGGGTGGTCAGCACGCCAATGCCCACGAGGGAGAACCATGCGGAGACATTTTCCATGATGGAGATCCGCACGCCGTCATCCGTGGTGCCCAGTTGCAGCGCTTCCCAGCCCTGCGCCGGGCCGGCATAGGGCAGAACCAAGTACGCAACCCACACCACGATAGCGATGATGAGGGCGACCCTGTGGTTTCCCAGTTCCATCTTCTTGGCAGCCGCGCGTTCGGCGGCGTGGGCTTGTTCGTACTGATTACTCATGGTGGTCTAGCGTACTCCTCTAGCAGCCGCAGGCGTCATCTTGCTGGCGCGCAGGCTTGCCAATCTGCGGCAGTCCCAGGCCCACACCAATCGGCGCGGTGGTGGGTGTCTGACCGGCTGCGGACATATCGCCCGCCTTGGTGCGGCGGTGCGAGGTTACGCCGGAGTCAGCCACGAGGAAGAAGGAACCAGCATCGGTCACGGTGGTGTGAACAACGTCGCCAGGGCGGATGTCCGCGGTGATTTCGGTGCGAGTGCCAGCGGCGTCGACAAGCACGGGCGCAAAGTGCACCAGGCGCCCATCGCGGGAGCGGCCCGTCAGGCGGTGGGTCTCCCCTGCCTTGCGGCCCCCCTCGGCCTGGACCAGCAGCTCAACGTCGGTGCCGATGAGCTTGGCGTTTTCTTCAGCTTGAATGGAATCCTGCAGGGCAACCAGACGCTCGAAGCGCTCTTGCACGATGTGCTTGGGTACCTGCTGCTCCATCTCGGCAGCAGGGGTGCCCGGGCGCGGCGAGTACTGGAAAGTAAAGGCGGAGGCGAAACGCGCGCGCTTGACGACGTCCATGGTGGCCTCGAAGTCCTCTTCGGTTTCACCCGGGAAGCCGACGATGATGTCGGTGGTGATCGCCGCGTGCGGCATTTTTTCGCGCACTTCGTCGAGGATGGCCAAGAACTTCTTGGAACGGTAGGAACGGCGCATCTCTTTCAGGATGCGATCGGAGCCAGACTGCAAAGGCATGTGCAGCTGCGGACACACGGCCGGGGTCTCAGCCATGGCGTCGATGACGTCAGAGGTGAACTCAGCTGGGTGGGGCGAGGTAAAGCGCAGGCGCTCGAGGCCCTCAATCTTGCCTACCTCGCGCAGCAGCTTGGAAAAGGCGAACTTGTCACGCGGCAGATCTGGGTCAGCGAAGTTCACTCCATAGGCATTAACGTTCTGGCCAAGGAGGGTGACCTCGGAAACACCCTGGTCAACCAAGGCTTGAACCTCAGCGAGGATGTCGCCCGGGCGGCGATCCTCTTCTTTACCGCGGAGGGAAGGAACGATGCAGAAGGTACAAGTGTTGTTGCAGCCCACGGACACGGATACCCAGCCTGCGTAGGCGGACTCGCGCTTGGCCGGGAGCACGGACGGGAAGGCCTCTAGGGAATCGACGATTTCCACCTGTGCCTCGTCGTTGTGGCGAGCGCGCTCGAGCAGCGTGGGAAGTGCTGCCATGTTGTGGGTGCCGAAGACTGCATCGACCCACGGTGCGTTGTCGAGGACGGTATCTTTGTCTTTCTGCGCCAAGCAACCGCCCACGGCGATCTGCATGCCAGGGTGGTTTTCCTTGGTCTTCTTCAGCGCGCCCAACGTGCCGTACAGGCGCTTATCGGCGTTCTCACGCACCGCGCAGGTATTGAAGACGATGAGGTCAGGCTCTTGTTCCTCCGCGGCAGCAACATAGCCAGCCTCTTCGAGCAGGCCCGAGATGCGCTCAGAATCGTGGACGTTCATCTGGCAGCCGAAAGTACGCACCTCATAGGTGCGGGCGGAACCATCCGGGTTGGTGCCGGCGCTCTGCGCGATCTGGCCGAGGGCGACCTCCGGATCAACTCCGGTGACGGCGTTCTTGGGGTTTCTAGTGTTCATGGGGGCGCTCACGTCGGTTCATTCTAACGACGCTCGGGGGTAACTCATAACCGCGCTCTTCCCCTGTTTACCAACTTCGCCGCATGAATATTTCTCCTCATTTACCAGGTATTTCTATATTACGACAGATGGAATCCTCTTTACAGACGGGTGAAGCGTTATCAAAACGTGACCCTATTGCCCAACCTTGTGACACAGCGCACCCTATTATCCCAACATGACCCGTTCAACATACGGAAGGAAGTAATGATGTGAGCGACTCCCCAATGATTCGCATCAGCGACGTACAAAAGTACTTCGACGATTATCACGCATTGCGCGACATTAATCTCGAGATCCAGCGCGGCGAAGTCGTTGTCGTGCTCGGCCCCTCGGGATCCGGTAAGTCCACGCTGTGCCGCACCATCAACCGCCTCGAGACCATCGAGTCCGGCTCCATCGCCATCGACGGCACCCCACTGCCGGAGGAAGGCAAGGCCCTGGCCACGTTGCGCGCCGACGTGGGCATGGTCTTCCAGCAGTTCAACCTCTTCCCGCACTTGACTATCAAGGACAACGTAACGCTGGGCCCCATCAAGGTGCGCAAGATGTCCAAGTCCGCCGCGAACGACCTAGCACTCCAGCTCCTCGACCGCGTGGGGATTGCCAACCAGGCAGACAAATACCCGGCGCAGCTCTCCGGTGGCCAGCAACAGCGCGTCGCCATCGCCCGCGCGCTCGCGATGAAGCCGAAGGTCATGCTCTTCGATGAACCGACCTCCGCTCTCGATCCGGAGATGGTCAACGAGGTCTTGGACGTCATGACGGACCTCGCCAAGGAGGGCATGACCATGGTCGTCGTCACGCACGAGATGGGATTCGCCCGCAAAGCCGCAGACCGCATCTTGTTCATGGCCGACGGCGAGATCGTCGAAGATACCGACCCTGACTCTTTCTTCACCAACCCGCAATCGGGTCGCGCCCGGGACTTCCTGGGCAAGATCCTCCACCATTAATCCCATCCTCATCTCAAGGAGAAACACCATGTCTCGTTCCCACATCACCCGCGTTATCGCCGCAACCTCCGCCGTCCTTGCCTCTGGAGCCCTGCTCGCTGCCTGCGGCGGCTCCTCCGACTCCGCCTCCGGCGAAGGCGAGGGCCTACTCGCCCACATCGAGTCTGGCAACGTCACCCTCGGCACCAAGTTCGACCAGCCGGGTCTCGGCCTGCGCGAGGGCGACGGGTCCATGTCCGGCCTGGACGTCGACGTCGCGACCTACGTCGTCAACCACATCGCCAAGGAGAAGGGTTGGGCTGAGCCAAAAATCGAGTGGAAGGAAACCCCCTCCGCGCAGCGCGAGACCCTCATCGAGAACGGCCAGGTCGACATGATCGCCGCGACCTACTCCATCAACGCCTCCCGCGCGGAGAAGGTCAACTTCGGTGGCCCGTACCTTGTCACCCACCAGGCCCTGCTCGTTTCTGCCGACAACGCGGAAATTAAGGGTCTCGACGGTCTCGACGGCAAGATCCTCTGCTCTGTCACCGGCTCTACCCCGGCTCAGAAGGTCAAGGAGGCTCTGCCGTCCGTCCAGCTCCAGGAGTTCGACACTTACTCCTCCTGCGTTGAGGCACTCTCCCAGGGCACCATCGACGCGATGACCACGGACGCGACCATCCTCAACGGCTACGCCGCTCAGAACGAGGGCAAGTTCAAGGTCGTCGAGCTCGAGAAGGACGGCAAGCCGTTCACCGACGAGTACTACGGCATCGGCCTGGCCAAGGACGACCAAGAAGCCACAGACGCCATCAACGCTGCGCTCAAGGAGATGCACTCCTCCGGCGAGTTCGACAAGCTCGTCTCTGCCAACCTCGGCAAGGGCGACGCCATCGAGCCGGGTACCCCGGGCGACCTGTCCTTCGTGGAATAACGCCTCCTTAGGCCGGGTACGAAAGCCCGGCCCCTCCCATCCCCAATGAACGAGGAGAAACCATGAGCTCCATGTGGAGCCAGCTGGGTCCAGAACTCTGGCCCGCGTTTTGGCTCACTATCAAACTCACGCTGTGGTCGGCGTTGGGTTCCATGATTCTAGGCACCATCCTGACCGCGATGCGCGTCTCCCCCGTCGGCATTCTGCGCTTCCTAGCTACGACGTACATCACGATCGTGCGCAATACGCCGCTCACGCTGGTCGTGCTGTTCTGTTCCTTCGGCCTGTACCAGACCCTCGGCGTCACGCTCGCGAGCCGCGAGTCGGCGACATTCCTCATCGACAACAACGTACGTTTGGCCATGGTGGGCTTTATCCTCTACACCTCCGCCTTCGTCGCCGAGTCCTTGCGCTCCGGTATCAACACCGTGGACTTCGGCCAGGCGGAGGCCGCCCGCTCGCTCGGGCTGTCCTTTACCCAGACATTTAGCACCATCGTCTTCCCACAGGCAGTCCGCGCAGCCATCGTCCCGGTGGGCAATACGCTCATCGCGCTGACGAAGAACACGACCATCGCGTCTGTCATCGGCGTCGCCGAGGCCTCGCTGCTCATGAAGTCGACCATCGAGTTCCACGCCAGCCAGCTCTTTGTCATCTTCCTCATCTTCGCAGCAGGCTTCATCATCCTCACCCTGCCCATGGGCCTTGGCCTGGGCAAGCTTTCTGAGAAATTGGCGGTGAGGAAATGATGTCCGTACGCGCCACAGTGCTTTACGATGCCCCCGGCCCCAAGGGCCGACGCAACAACGCCATCTATACAGTCATCACCGTCATCGTCGCCACCGCGGTCCTCGCGTGGGTGTTTATGAAGTTGAACGAGCGCAACCAGCTCAACCCTGAGCTGTGGACGCCGTTCCTCAACTCGCAGACATGGACGACGTATCTGCTCCCGGGTCTCAAGGGCACGATATTCTCCGCCGTCGCCTCCATTCTGTTGGCTATCGTCTTTGGCGTGGTCTTCGGTCTGGGACGCCTGAGCGAGCACCGTCCCATCCGCTGGGTGTGCGGCGTGGTCGTGGAGTTCTTCCGCGCCATCCCCGTGCTGCTGCTCATGATTTTCGCCTACCAGCTCTTCGCAGTCTACGACCTCGTGCCGTCCAAGCACCTCGCTTTCGGTGCCGTTGTCTTCGCGCTCACGCTCTACAACGGCTCCGTCGTCGCCGAGATTCTGCGCTCCGGCATCCGTTCTCTGCCCAAGGGCCAAACCGAGGCAGCTAAGGCGCTGGGACTGAGCCACCAGCAGACCATGTTCAAGGTGCTGCTCCCCCAGGCCGTCGCGGCGATGCTGCCTGCGCTCATCTCGCAGATGGTCATCGCCCTCAAGGACTCCGCGCTCGGCTACCAGATCGGCTATGTCGAAGTTGTCCGCTCCGGTATCCAGTCCGCGTCCTTCAACAAGAACTACCTGGCTTCGCTCATCGTCGTCGCCATCATCATGATCCTCATCAACTGGGGACTGACAGTGCTGGCCCAACGCATCGAGCGCCAGCTGCGCGCCGGCCGCGCCCGCAAGAATATCGTGGCCGCCGTGCCGCACCATCGCTCGCAGGGCCTCGACACCAAGGACGAGGTCAACGCCGATTGGCACGCGCCCGGCTACAAGGAAATCCGCAACCCCGCGGAATAAACACCTCACATGGGCAAGCCGAACCCTCAGCAACCAGCTGGGGGTTTACTCGTTTTCCAGCTCCGCGCAGCGCGCCTCGAGAGCCGCCTTCGCCACGCGCAACGACGCACCCTCGTTAAAGCCGCGGCGGGCAAGCACGCCCACGATGCGCCGCAGCGCCTTGTCGCGCTCCGCACGGTCTTCCGGGATCGTCTTCACCGAGCGCGCCTTCTTAGCAGCGAGCTCCTCCATGATGGACTGCTCGGACTCCTGCGTCACCTGCTCGAGCGCCTCCGCACGGTCTGCTTGCGCTACCCCCTTGCGCTGCAGCTCGCGGTCGAGCACCCGCGCCGACTTGCCGCGGCGCGCATGGCGTTGGCGCACCCATTCACGCGCGAATGCCGCGTCATCGAGCAGGCCCACGTTCGCAAGATCGTCAAGCACCGACTCGACGACCTCCGGGTCAAACTCGGCCTGCACCAGGCGGTCATGCAGCTCCGACCGCGAACGCGCACGCTGATCGAGCAGCAGCAGCGCGCGCGAGCGCACCTTGGCTTTGGCTTCTTCTTCCTGGACATCAAAAAGCCCGCCTCCAGTGGCGCCGGATTCATAATCTTCCAGCGCCCGGCGTAGCTTCTCGAGCTTCTCTGGGGCGGGCTTGTTCATTTATTCGTCGTCAAAGTCGACGTTTGGCACCAAGTCCACTGCCTCATCAGTTAGCGGATCATCCGCACCTGGCACGTCCATTGGAATATCTTCGTCGGTAGCTGCACCAGAGCCGATCCCCAACTTGTTGAAGATCTTTTTCTCGATCTCGTCAGCGAGGTCCTTGTTTTCCTTCAAGAAGTTACGAGCCTTCTCCTTACCCTGACCGAGCTGGTCACCTTCATAGGTAAACCAGGAACCGGACTTCTTGATGAAGCCATGTTCCACGCCCAAATCGATAATGGAGGACTCCCTAGAGATGCCCTCGCCATACATGATGTCGAACTCGGCAATCTTAAATGGTGGGGAAACCTTGTTCTTCACGATCTTGATCTTGGTGCGGTTACCAATTGCATCCTGGCCGTCCTTCAGGGTCTGAATGCGGCGGATGTCGCAACGGACAGATGCGTAGAACTTCAGCGCCTTACCACCAGTGGTGGTCTCCGGCGAACCGAACATGACACCAATCTTCTCGCGCAGCTGGTTAATGAAGATTGCGGTAGTGCCGGAGTTATAAAGCGCACCGGTCATCTTGCGCAAAGCCTGGGACATCAGACGAGCTTGGAGACCCACATGGGAGTCCCCCATCTCGCCCTCAATTTCTGCCTTCGGGGTCAGCGCTGCCACGGAGTCAATAACGATGATGTCAATAGCGCCGGAGCGAACAAGCATGTCCGCGATCTCCAGCGCCTGCTCACCAGTATCCGGCTGGGAGACCAAGAGGTTGTCGGTGTCTACGCCCAGCAGACGGGCGTATTCCGGATCCAATGCGTGCTCCGCATCGATAAAGGCGGCAATGCCGCCGTCCTTCTGCGCAGAAGCAATGGCGTGCAACGCAACAGTTGTCTTACCGGAAGACTCAGGACCGTAAATCTCAACGATACGGCCGCGCGGGAAACCACCGATACCCAGAGCAATATCGATCGCGGTATTACCGGAGGAGATCGCCTGGATTGGCGGGCGTTCGTCATCACCCAGACGCATGACTGCGCCTTTACCAAAATCCTTCTCAATCATCGCCATTGCGGCGTCAAGAGCCTTTTGGCGGTCATCACCTTTAGCTGCCGCGGCAGTGGACTTCTTCTTGGTTGCCATTTATTTCCCTAACTTTGATTATTAACGCAGAATGATTCACGCGCCGATGAGCGCGAGTTCTTCTTTTTAGACTGTTATTGCGCAACATTGGTTCCGCCGACAGACAAAAGCTATCGAATCAGCCTGACATCCCCCACAACAATACACACACAGATGTTCGAATTTCCACCCAAAATCAGCGTGTCTGTTCTATTTTCAGGCCATAAAGGTTTCAACGCGTTCGAAAGGCCGAGCTAACGATTACAAGGTTGGATAGTCGACCCCAAGGCGCCTTCCTTCGGGAACGTCAAAGTCATCGCACAATCCGTCCCACACGTCGCCCGGGTCAACTCCTCGCTCGATTAGCTCGTCAGCGGTCTCACCATATTTTGCTAGTACGTGGGAATGGCTAATCCACTTCCCCTCGGACTCGCCGAACTCGTCGACAACCAGTTGGTGATATTCCGTCAATCGCATGCCAGCCATCCTACAGGGCGGCCTTGCACACCCTCCCTAGGACAAGTCCCCCATCTAGGGCATAAAGCGCCGCCAATACCCCACGTTGAACGCTGTTCAAAACTGCCGGTTTCCTGCTTCGTTGACACACGTGTAATCTCCCCACCATGAAAAAGAACTCTGTCGCGACTGACATCGCATATGCTGCAGTCTTTACCGCTCTCATCATCGTTTTTGCGTTCATTTCCATTCCAAGTCCTGTCTCCGGTGTTCCCATCGTTATCCAGAACGCCGTCATTACCCTGGCGGGTCTAGTTCTCGGCGGTCGCCGCGGATTCTTCGTGGGCCTGCTGTTTATCGTTCTCGGCCTCGTAGGCCTTCCGGTCCTTGCTGGCGGACGTAGCGTCATCAGCGCCCTGCCTGGCCCAACAGTTGGTTACATCGCGGGCTACCTCATCTCCCCTGCCATCGGCGGCGCTGTGGCCTACCGTGCACCGCGCAACAAGACAGGCCTTGCCATCATGATTACCGTCGCCGGCTTTGTCAGCTTGCTCATTCAGTATGCTTGCGGCACCGTCGGCCTGGCACTGCGCGCGGGCATGGGCTGGGGCGAAGCTGCCCTGGCACAGATTCCATTCCTCGGCCCAGATGCGCTCAAGCTGGTGATCATGATCATCATCGCCATCGGTGTGCACTCAGCTTTCCCGGATCTCATGGGCCGCAAGCCTGTGACAAAGAAGGCTGAATCCGCGGCTTAAGCACTATGCCAACAATTGATTTTCAAGGGGTCTGCGTCTCTTTCGAGGACAAGGAGATCCTTTCTGGTATCAACCTGACCCTCAGTGAGCAGCGCATTGGAATCATCGGTGCCAACGGTGGGGGCAAGTCCACGCTGACGCGTCTCATCAATGGTTTGGGTGAACCAACTAAGGGCACAGTGCTTGTCGACGCCGTCGATGTAGCGAAGAGTGGCAAAGAAGTCCGCCGCAAAGTGGGCTTCGTATTCTCCGATGCAGAGAACCAAATCGTGATGCCAAATGTGCGTGACGACGTCGCCTTTTCCTTGCGTCGCATGAAACTAGCTAAGGAAGAAAAGAAGGCGCGTGTCGACGCCGCCCTCGAGAGATTCGGGCTCTCACATCTAGCGGAGCAATCACCACACACGCTGTCAGGTGGTCAGAAACAATTGCTTGCGCTGGCGGCTGTACTAGTCATGGACCCGTCGCTCATCATCGCCGACGAGCCGACAACCTTGCTCGACCTACGCAACCGTGACCGCATCCGGCGTGAGTTCGCGGCACTTGAGCAGCAACTCATCGTGGTCACCCACGACCTCGAATTCATCAATGACTTCGACCGCGTCATCTGCATCGATGACCACAAGATTGCTGCCGACGGCGCACCCGAGGAGGTCATCACTTTCTACCGCAAACTCATGGCCTCACGGCCGCTCTAAAGAAGTCAGCTTAAAAGAACCGACCCACTCAACAATCACCCCAACCGAAACCCTTTGTGAAGTAGGAAGCCAGCCGTGCCCAAGAACATCCCCCTCGGTTATTACGTTGATGCCGACACCATCATCCACCGGCGTCCGGCATGGGTGAAGTTTGTGGTTCTCATTACATTCATTGTGGTCACCACACTGTGGGCTAAATCCATTCCCACTGCGATCGGCGCCGCCGCGATAGCAGTGGCTCTCTACCCCATTGCACGTATCCCTATCAATGTGGCATGGGGCCAACTTTTGCCGCCTCTTTATCTCTTGTTGGCCCTAGCCGCGTTTCAGTGGTGGCAAAAGGACTTTGTCACCGCAGTGGTGATGTTTTTTAGTGTCTATGCCTCAATCATCGCGGCCGTTTTGCTGACCTTGACTACCAAGGTTTCAGACATGATGGAGGCTTTTGAGCGAGCACTACAACCTTTCGCGAAACTCGGACTGCCAGTAGAAAACCTCAGCCTTGCCATGTCGCTGACAATCCGTCTGTTGCCGCTGATGCTCGGCACAGTCAATGAAGTCCTCGACGCCCGCAAAGCACGCGGAGCCGGCACGTCACTGCTCGCCTTCGGTACACCGGTGGTCATCCGCTCTATCCGCCGCGCCCAGGCCATGGGTGAGGCCCTGCAAGCCCGCGGCGTCGGTGATTAATGCTTGCTAGAGTAGCTCCATG
This sequence comes from Corynebacterium sp. LK14, assembly GCF_008042215.1. NCBI lineage: Bacteria > Bacillati > Actinomycetota > Actinomycetes > Mycobacteriales > Corynebacteriaceae > Corynebacterium > Corynebacterium sp. LK14. Next base: position 461,067 of record NZ_NOVQ01000009.1, on the reverse strand, counting down.
AATTCGGAACCCGAGTTTCAGTCCCCAGAAACTCACTACATGCAGGAAGGGCCTCACCTGGCGGATGCCAAGGGTGAGGCCCTTCCTATACTCGAGGCTATCGGCTACTTTCGTAGCGTCAACTAAGGCTTACTCGCCGCGCAGCTCGCGGAGACGAGCCTGGACAGCATCATCAGCTGCAGCATTTGGCTGAGCTGCCTTGTCAGCAGCGGAACCAGCAGTGCGGCTGCCCTCGATTGCTTGCTGGGGGTTGCCCTCCACAGCCTTGGTGGTGTTCATTTCAGCACGAATCTGCTCGAGACGGGAGTGGCCTGCGAGCTGAACGCCAGCCTGCTCAATCTCGTGCATGCGATTAGAAACGGAGTTCTCGGCGAGCTCAGCCTGGCCCAATGCCTTGGTGTAGCGGCGCTCAATCTTGTCACGCACAGAATCCAGCGACGGGGAGTTGCCGTTCGCGGTCAGCTCGTTCATGGAGTTAAGCGACTCGGAGACCTTCTCCTGCATCTTGGCCTGCTCAAGCTGAGACAGCAGCTTGGAGCGCTCGTTGACTTTCTCGCGCAGAGCCATGCCGTTGCGCTCGACAGCCTTCTTAGCCTGCTCAGCCTGCTGAAGTGCCTGATCGTGAAGCTTCTTAGTGTCCTCTACAGACTGCTCAGCAGTAACGAGCTGTGCAGCGAAAGCCTCCGCAGCGTTCTCGTATTCGGTAGCCTTGGTTGCGTCACCTGCAGCACGAGCCTTGTCAGCGAGCTCGAGAGCCTGGCGGGTATTGCCCTGCAGCTTCTCAATTTCGCTCAGGCGACGGTTAAGCTGCATCTCGAGCTGACGCTGGTTACCAATGACAGCAGCTGCCTGCTGCGAAAGCTCCTGGTGCTGACGCTGTGCTTCCTCAATAGCCTGCTCGATCTGAACCTTCGGATCAGCATTTTCTTCGATCTTGGAATCGAAGAGTGCCATCAAGTACTTCCATGCCTTTACGAATGGATTCGCCATTGTATTCTGGGGCCTTCCTAATTAGCTTTCAAAATTTTCTGAAAAAGTATTTCTCCGGTTCTCTATACTAGCGAAGCCCGCGCTTCACTGCGTTGCCTAGGGCATAAAGTTCGCTGTGGAGCGCGGGCTATTAAAAGCTAGTTAGAGCTCAGATGCTGCAGGGGCAGTCGACGCCAGTTCCTCATCCATCGACGGCAGTGCCATGTAGCCCGCTGCCTCAATGAGAACGTCAGCAACGCTTACCTCGAGCGCATGGCAGACAGACGCCAGAAGCTCTGAAGATACTTCCTTGCGTCCACGCTCTAGCTCGGAGAGGTAACCCGGGGATACACGGGCCACGCCGGCGAGCTCGCGGAGAGTCACGCCCTTGTCAGCGCGGAAGGCGCGGAGCGTGATCCCCAAAGCCTCACGAAGGAGCGGTTCCGGAGCGCGTTTAGGGGTTTCGACGGCACCCGGTACCCGCGCCTGGGTGGCGTTTAAAGGCTTTTCAAGAAGTGCTGTTGTAGTGTTCATCATCCTGTACAACGTGCTAAGTCAGCACTTTGTTCCCGACAGTGCTAATTTTCTTCCAAAGTTGATAGAAGCAGGCTCAATGCTACGGCTACAGCACCCGTTCGAATCTCGTCGCGCGAGCCAGAAAGGTGCTCCGTCTGAATCGCCGTTGGTTCAACGCTGGGGCCCACAATCCCTACGAATACCGTGCCCGCGGGTTTGCCCTCCTGAGTATCAGGGCCTGCGACACCAGTTAACGAGATCGCCCAATCCGCGCCAGTCTCACGGGCGGCAGCCACGGCCATCTCCTGCGCCGTCGGCGCGGAAACCACGCCCCGTTCCTCCAGCTGCTCCAGAGGAACGTGCAAGAAATGGGACTTTACCTCGGTTGCGTAGGTAACCAATCCCCCGCGCAACACGGCAGAGGCGCCGGGCACGGTGGCCACGGTTGCCGCGGCTAGGCCAGCAGTCAGAGACTCGCAAAACGCCACGGTTTCCCGGCGCCGCTTGAGCGTTTCAACTACTTGGCTAGCCAGGGAATCCATTAGCAATTCTGCTTCCTACCGTCAATGAGGTACTGCACACCGGTGACCACGGTGACCACAACTGCCACGAGCATAACTACAAAAGTAGGGATATCCATCCAGCTCGGTAGCGGGCACAGGTACATGGCAACAGCTATGGTTTGGAGAACAGTCTTTAGCTTGCCGCCCTTAGATGCTGGCACCACCTTGCCTTGGCGCAGCAAAGCCATGCGCCACAAGGTAATGCCGAACTCGCGCACCAAGATAACCACCGTCACCCACACAGGCAGCACACCGATGATATTGAGACAGACGAATGCAGCCGTCATCAATGCTTTATCTGCGATGGGGTCAGCAATCTTGCCAAAGTTTGTAATCAGACCGCGGGAACGAGCAATGTCGCCGTCCAGCTTGTCCGTGATCATCAAAACCACAAATAGGCCAAACGCCCACCACTCATGGTCCGCCAGGACAAGCCATGCAAAGACTGGGATAAAAAGAATTCGCAAGCTGGTCAAGACGTTGGGCAGATTCCAGTTGGAAACGTTGGGATTTACATCCGACGCCGCTGCTGCCTTTTGCTGAGCTTGAGAATCATTCACGGGACTAATCCTACCTGCCATGTTGAAGCTCCTGCGGCTGACTCCCCCAACTCCCTAAGATGAGGGGCATGAAGTACATTGCAGCACTCTACGAATATGACCCTGAAAATCCGGCCATCGCTGATAACCGTCCGGCGCACCGCGAATTCATCAACGGCCTCAATGCCGAAGGCAAGATTCTCGGCTCAGGACCATTCCCAGATGCCAAGGGCGGCGCGTTGATTGTCCTCCAGTTCACGGATGAGACGGCCACCATCGAAGACGCTGCCGCAACCATGGACAACGATCCTTTCTTTGCATCCGGTGCAGTCACCGCCCGCGACTTCCGCGAGTGGAATCCAGTCATCAACTCGTTTAGCTAGTAGCTAGTAAGCGCCCAACCTCGATAAATGCTAAGGCCCGGGGAGAAATGCACAGTGCTTCTCTCCGGGCCTTTATGGTGCGGTGTAAACACCTCTCAAACTTGTGGTTTAAGGCAATTCTGACTGCGGTAGGTCCGCAGCTTTACCTACAAACTCGCCGCTCTTGGTGCGAACAATCTTGTTACCCTCTTCGTCCCAGTCATAGTGGTTATGAGATATCGAGATGCCACCCTGGGCCTCGTCGCGCTTGCTCTTCAAAACAGAGGCGGCAACGGTCACCGCGAGGACGCCCACGATAACCAGCAGGGACATCAAGGTCGGGATCTCTGGAATGCCACTGACGTTTTCGCCGCCATTCACGAACGGCAGGTTGTTTTCGTGCAGCGCGTGGAAGAGGAGTTTCACGCCGATGAAGCCCAAGATGATGCCCAGGCCATAAGGCAGGTAGACCAGACGCTCCAAGAGGCCATCAATCAGGAAGAACATCTGGCGCAGGCCCATCAAGGCAAACGCGTTAGTAGTAAAGACCAGGAACGGTTCTGAAGTAATGCCGTAGATAGCCGGGATGGAGTCAAACGCGAACATAACGTCGATGAGGCCAATAGCGGTCAATGCCACGAACAGTGGCGTCAGAGCCAGCTTGCCCTTCTTCGGGCCGGATTCCTCGCGGTGGGTGAGCTTGTCACCGTGGTAGCGCGGCGTCACGTGGATGACCTTGCGCAGCCACTTGATGACGAGCATGTCGTTGGGGTCCGTCTCCTCAGCGTCGCGGATCTCATCGATGATGAGTTTGACTGCGGTGTAGATAAGGAAGATTGCGAACAGATAGAACACGTCGGACCACGCCTGGATGATCGCAGCACCGAGCATGATGAAGATGAGGCGGAATAGCAGCGCCAACACGATGCCGATCAACAGCACCTTCTGCTGGAAGCGGCGAGGAATCTTGAACGAGCCCATAATCAGTGCGAACACGAAGAGGTTGTCCACGCTCAAGGCCTGCTCAGTCACCCAGCCTGTGTAGAACTGAATGGCGTGCTCGTGATCCCACAGCACCCAGACGATACCGCCGAAGATGACGGCGAGGCCCATATAAAACAGGGTCCAGAAGCCGGATTCCTTGATGGAAGGCTCATGCGGGGATCGCACGTGGCTGTAGAAATCAAAGATGAAAAATCCGAGAATGACGACGATGGTGATCGCCCAGATCCACAATGGGACATGCATATATAAATATCCTCCGGTCGGGTTACGAAATTGACCGGAGGTCTCCCCCACCCGCTCGACGCGGGCCAGCGAGACCGGGAACCCTGGTATAAATCCGAGCTGCCGTGTTGACGATCATCGCTGTGGAGCGGGGTACTCCCCTCCAAGACTCGTCCTATATTACACAAAAGAAAATGCCCTACCGCATTTAAATCGGTAGGGCATTAAAGCACCAGCGCAACTGGAGTCCAGTTCTTAGAACGCCCCAGAAGATGGGTTGTAGGTGGCCTGCATGGTGCGTGTGTCGTCGGAGGACGCGGCGTCGTCAAGCGCTGCGTCGCCACCGTCAGCAGACTGCGCCATCTCATCCTGGATTTCCTTCGGGGCTTCAGCCGGATCCGCGCCCTTAATCATCCAGATTATGGTGTCGAGTTCTTCCGGCTTGACCAGAACCTCACGTGCCTTCGAGCCCTCGGAAGGACCCACGACGCCGCGGGATTCCATCAAATCCATCAGGCGACCAGCCTTAGCAAAGCCGATGCGGAGCTTGCGCTGGAGCATCGACGTCGAACCCAACTGGGAGGTAACCACAAGTTCGACGGCCTCAAGCAGATCATCCAGGTCTTTTCCGATGTCCTCGTCGATTTCCTTCTTCGCCTCGGACTTCTTTTCTTCCGTGACGCCTTCAGTGTAGTTCGGCTGGCCTTGTGCCTTCGCGGCATCGACAACAGCCTGAACCTCTTCGTCAGAAACGAACGCGCCCTGCATACGCACCGGGCGTCCGCCTTGCGGGATGAACAGACCGTCGCCCATACCGATGAGCTTCTCAGCGCCACCCTGGTCCAAAATGACGCGGGAGTCAGTCAGCGACGAGGTAGCAAAGGCGAGGCGGGATGGAACGTTGGTCTTGATCAGACCGGTCACGACGTCCACGGAAGGGCGCTGGGTTGCCAGGACCAGGTGGATACCCGCCGCACGTGCCTTCTGAGTAATGCGGACGATGGACTCCTCGATTTCCTTCGGGGCGGTCATCATGAGGTCGGCCAACTCGTCCACCACGCACACGATGTATGGGTACGGGCGCATCTCACGCTGGGAGCCGGCAGGTGCCTGGTGCTCGCCGGAGATGACCTTGCGGTTGTAATCCTCGATCTTGCGCACGCGGGCGGACTGCATGTCCATGTAGCGCTGCTCCATCTCCTCGACCAGCCACTGGAGGGCGGCTGCCGCCTTCTTCGGCTGTGTGATGATCGGGGTGATGAGGTGCGGAATGCCTTCGTACGGAGTGAGCTCCACCATCTTCGGGTCGACGAGGATGAGGCGCACCTCCTCCGGGGTCGCGCGGGTGAGCAACGAGACGAGCATGGAGTTCACGAATGCGGACTTACCGGAACCGGTAGCACCCGCCACCAAAAGGTGTGGCATCTTCTTCACGGAGAAGGACGAGTATTCACCCTCAATGTCCTTGCCCAAGCCGATGAGCATTGGATCGTCGGAACCAACGATGGCCGGGGAATCAAGCACGTCGCGCAGACGCACCATCTCTCGGTCTGCGTTCGGCACCTCGATGCCCACTGCGGACTTGCCCGGGATCGGGGTCAGCAGACGCAGGTTGTCCGTGGCCACGGCGTAGGCCAGGTTGGACTGCAGGTTCGTAATCTTGGAGACCTTGACGCCTGGTCCAAGCTCGATTTCGTAGCGAGTAACTGTTGGGCCACGGCTAAAGCCGGTGACCTGGGCGTCGACCTTGAACTCCTCGAAGACATCAGTGATGGCCTCGATGATGCGGTCGTTGGCCTCGGTACGAGCCTTGGCAGGCTTGCCCGGGGTCAGCAGGTCAGTGGTCGGCACGTCGTAGTCGGATTCGCTAGCCACACCAGGGGCAGGTGCCGGGGCCGGTGCAGCAGAAGCCGCCTGTGCGGGTTGCGCCTGTGGTGCGGACTGCTGGGACTGCGTTGCTGGCTCTTCGACGGACTTGCCGGTCGTGGCATCGCGCCCGGATCGCTGTTGGAACAGGCGCACTGCCTCAGCGTGTGCCGAGGAGACCACGTCTGCTGCGGAGTCGAGAGCAGCGCTTGGCGACGCCGCTCCTGCCGCAGCACCCGCAGCCGCGCCAGCGGCAGCACCGGCGGCACCGCCGATTGCGGCACCGGCTGCGCTGGCAGATGCCTGGGAAGTACGGCGCGGGGTTGCCGAGCGCGGAGACGCTGGGAGCACGGTGGTTGACACCTCGTCGCGGACTACTGGAATCTCATCGGTGTCGTCGACGCTGCGCGGGATAGTTGAATTGAATTCTGGGCGGCCATGCTGCACTGGGTGCGCCGGCGTGGCCGGTTGTGAGATAACCTCGGTCGGCTGCCCCGCATCATCGAGCAGCGCGGACTGCTCGGCGCGCGCTGCAGTAGCTGCGGCGTCCTCATCAGCGTCCTGCATCGGCGCTTGAGCGGAGTCGAAGGAGACCGTTGCGTTTGCGTCTGCCGGGTAGTTATCCATCGGCGTCGACAGGCGGCGTGGGCGCTGGCGGCGTGCGCGGCGCGGCTGCTGCGCCTGGCGTTCCTCACGCGGTGCGCGTTCACGCCCCTCGGCGATGTCCTCGATATCGTCATTGACGTGACCATAGGCGTCGTCGTGGAGCTCCTCGTCGTAGTCCTCGTAGCATCCGTCCTTGCGTTCGCGCAAGCCGGCCATGAGGTCGTTGAAGATCGCCGAGATGTAGTCGAAGGCCTCGCGCAGAGTGATACCCGTGATGTTCAGGGCACCGTAAATGATCAACAGGAACAGCAATGGAACCGCAACATAAGCAGAGAACGCCGCCTCGAGCAGCTGGCCCACGACAAAACCGATGGCGCCGCCGGCGTCACCTGCAGCATTGTTTGACCACGACAGAGCAGGCAGTCCGGCAAAGATGTGGATGAGGCCCAGCATGCACACGATGATGAGGGTGGTACCGCCCACGACGCGTGGCTTGAGGTGACCGGCCACGCCGGATACCCCCATCATGAGCGCCATGGCGAGGGCCACCAGCGCCACTGGTAGCACGTACGCACCTGCGCCGATGACGTAGCGCACCACATTGGTGAGGTAGGCACCGATGACGCCCACGATGTCGAACCACACCGCACACGCGAGGACAATCGCGATGCCAATCAGGGTCAGCGCAACCGCATCCGGATTGGAAATCTGGATGGTGCGTTCCTGCCGGGCGACGCGGCCCTCAGGATCGACAGAGCGGTCCAGCGCAGTCTCAGGATTATTCGCGACGTCCTCGCCCCGACCTTTGCCATTGTTCTTGGCGCGGGTTACCTTGCTCTTCTTGGTTTTGCCCCGAGTAGAAATTTCCTCCGGCTCCCTTACATCATCGTAATCTTCAGTGTCATAGTCGCCGTAGATATCGCGATCATCCGCACCGCCGTCACTCGGTCGCAGATTGTTCATTCCACGGCCGACGCCGCGTGCCATATCGCCCATGCCACGCGCTGTGGCGCCAAAAACCGCGCTTAGCCCACGACCGACAGCACGAAATGCGCTGCCGGTCCTCTCGGAAGAGGTCTCAGCAGCGCGGTTTGCGGAAGTCAGCGTGAGATGCTCGGAGTTTCCCCGGCTCGAGGACTTACCTGTACCGGTACGGCCAGACGGCCGCGATCGGTTCGCAGGGCGGGCGCTTCCCTTTGAGGAGCGGCCACGGTGCGAGGCGCGTGACGGTGCGTTTTTGACAGACATATCCGCCACTCTAGTAGCCCTTGCACCACTATTCACATACGCCACACTAGTTTCGGGTGGATATTTTCCTTAGTGAATAAGGCTTCTACACGCTTTTGCATCCTCAATGAACAGTAAGGCACAACTTACTGCGCATATTCCAGCCTAAGGGCTTGACACAAAGTTAGAGGCTGGATCGGACGATAGCATTGTTATCGCCCTCAATCTTGACGTCACTGGCGTCACGGCCGTAGGTCCACAGCACCAGTTCGGAGACTGGGCCCAGGACGCGGACGACGTCGTCCCCGCGCTCAGCCACCTTCTTGCTATCGCCCACGACGATGCGAGCCAGGCCCTCCGGGTACATGACAACCGACTTCGCGGACTTGCTCAACATGCGGGGAGCCAACATTTTCAACCCCTTGTGGAGTTCCTTCTCCACTGCCTTTGAAAAGTCGCGCGGCTCGGTCATACCGTTGGCACGGCGAATGTCCTCATGGTGGATGAAGTGCTCAGTGAGGTTTAGCAGTGAATCAACGTAGCGCATTGGGTTCGTCTTCTTCGCTCCCCTCCCCCAAGCATCAACCAGCTCATCGAAGTCACGCGCCGCTGCTTCCTGCATCGCCGACTCAAGGCGCTTTTGCAACTGCGGGATGAACATCCCAGCGGCCGCGTCAGGGCGGTTTTCCCTTACCCACAAGTGCACGGCAAGGTCGCGAGTGGTCCAGCCTTCGCACAGCGTAGGGGCATCCGGACCTAGTTTATGGAACAGCGCCACCATCTTGGCGCGCTCAGCAGAAGAAAACGACATGTGCCCCAGCATAGACTGCCGGGGCACATGTCGTTTGAGAGGTTTACCCTAAAGCTCCTAAAGCTACTGCTTTATTTAGAGAGACTCGCGGGAAGCCTCTACCTCTTCGTCATCAGCCAAGAGCGGACCAGAGTTTGTCGGGATGATGGTCGGCAAGATGACTGGCTCGCGCTTGTACTTGGAATCCATGAGCTTGGATACCTTGCGGCGCAGCTTCTGCACCATGCGGTAGGTATCGTTCTCACCCTCAGCGGCGAGATCGTTCATCGTGGACTCAACCAACTTGGCAACCTCCGGCACGATGCCGCGGTCATCGTCAGAGAAACCAGTGGTGGATACAGCCGGATGCTCAAGCAGTCGGGACGTGCGGTTATCAATCACACAGGTGATGGAAACGACGCCGCCAGAACCGAGGTTGGTGCGGTCTGCCAGGGTATCTGCGTCGACGTCACCCATGGAGACGCCATCGACGTAGAGGTTACCCACGGTAATCTGGCCAACAACCTCTGCACGGCCGTTGCGCAGATCAACGACGACGCCGTTCTGTGCCAGAACCACGCGGTCGCGGTCAACGCCAGTGGAGACTGCCAGTTCCTTGTTTGCACGCAGGTGACGCCACTCGCCGTGGACCGGCATAGCGTTCTTCGGACGCGCAGCGTTGTACAGGAAGAGCAGCTCGCCGCCGTAGCCGTGGCCGGAGGCGTGAACCTTGGCTTCCTTGTTGGTGATAACTTCAGCACCAATCTGGGAGAGCATGTTCATGACACCGTAAACGGCCTCTTCGTTGCCCGGAATCAGGGACGAGGAGAAGATGATGAGGTCGCCGTCGCGGACGGTGATCTGACGGTGCTCACGGCGTGCCATGCGTGACAACGCAGCCATTGGCTCGCCCTGGGTACCGGTGGTGATGAGCAAGACCTTGTGCGGTGCCATCTTGGCAGCCTCGTCGATCGGGATGATGGTTCCGCGCGGAACCTTCAGGAAGCCCATCTTCTCGGCGATTTCCATGTTGCGCATCATCGAGCGGCCGTTGAAGGCAACCTTGCGGCCAGCATAAACGGCGGCGTCGATAGCTGCCTGTACGCGGTACACGTTGGACGCGAAGGACGCGATGATGACGCGCTGCTTAGCATTGGACACCAAGCGGCGGAAGGTAGCCGGGATATCTCCTTCGGATGCGGAAACACCCGGAATGTTCGCGTTGGTGGATTCGCAGAGCATCAGGTCGACGCCCTCATCGCCGTAGCGAGACAGTGCCGGAAGGTCGGTCGGACGGTTGTCCAGCGGGGTCTGGTCCAGCTTGATGTCACCGGTGTGGATGATGTTGCCGGCTGGGGTGCCCAGCATGATGCCCAGTGCATCCGGAACGGAGTGGTTAACTGCCCAAAAACGGCAGCGGAAAGGACCGTAGTTCACATCCGACTTCTCGTTGACCTCAACGAACTTCGGCTTCTGGCGGTGTTCCTTACACTTCGCCGCAATCAGGGCGATGGTGAAGCGCGATGCCACGATTGGAATATCCGGGCGCAGCTTCAGCAGCCACGGGATAGCACCAATGTGGTCCTCGTGAGCGTGGGTGACAACGAGTGCCTTGACCTTGTGAATCTTCTTCTCGATCGGGCCAAAGTCCGGCAGGATCAGGTCAACGCCCGGCTCGCCAGAGGACGGGAAGAGCACGCCGCAGTCGATGATGAGCAGCTCATCCTGGTACTCGAAGACGGTCATGTTACGGCCAATTTCGGAGATACCGCCCAGAGCGTAGATGCGCAGGGCATCCTTCGGCTGCTTTGGTGGTTCCGGCAGACGCTTAGTCAGATCCGCGCCCTGCATTGACTTCGGCACGTTGCGGCGACCGCGGTTGTTGTTACGGTGGCCGCGGCCACCGTTGTTGCCGTTGCCATTGTTCTCATTACCGCTATTGTTTCCGTTGCCGCCGCGACCGCGACCACGGGAGCCACGGGAACGGGAGCGACGGTTGTTGCCGCCCTCGTTGTTGCCCGATTTATCGGAATTGTTGCCACCGTTGTTGCCGTTGCCAGAGGATTGGCCATCGGAGGTGTTCTTGGAATTGTTCTCACCGGATTCCGTGCGCGCCGAATTGGTCGGTGCCTGAAAAACCGGCGAAGCCGCCTCATTCGAGGCGGTCTCAGTTTCCGCTGGTGGGCCCGCCTTGCGGGTAACCTTGCGGGAACGGTTACGGGGTTCAGTCATTCTTAAAGGACTCCAGCCTTTTCCATATCACGGCGAAGCTCCTCGATCTCCTGCGCGGAGGCCGCGACAACTGGGAGACGAGGGTCGCCGACTTCGATGCCCTGCAGACGCAGGGCAGCCTTTGCGAGTGTTGCTCCTCCCAGACGCGCTTGCGCCTGGACGAGCGGGGTCAAAGTTTGTGCATTGATCTCCCTTGCGCGTGCAAGGTCGCCTTCTTCGAAGGCAACAAGGAGATCCGCGAGAGCACGCGGAGCTGCGTGGCCGACGACCGAAATGACGCCGGAGGCGCCCAAGGTCAGCCAAGGCAGGTTCAGCGGATCATCGCCGGAGTACCAAGCCAAGCCGGTCTCCTGAATAAGCGGTGCGGCCGCGCCAAGGTCGCCTTTAGCGTCCTTGACAGCCTTGATGTTCGGCAATTCCGCAAGGCGGCGGATGGTCTCCGTCGCAATTGGAATGCCCGAGCGGCCAGGAATGTCATAGAGGCAGATCGGAAGATCGGTTGCCTCGGCAATTGCTGCGAAGTGGGCGTACACACCTTCTTGAGAAGGCTTGGAGTAGTAAGGAGCCACAACGAGCAGGCTGTCTGCACCCGCTTCTGCGGAAGCCTTGGCCAACTCGATGGACACTGCGGTGTTGTTGGTACCTGCACCTGCGCAGAGCTTTGCGCGGTCCCCTACTTCTTCCTTGACGGCCTTGAGCAGCTCTAGCTTCTCATCCAGCGTTGTCGTCGGCGATTCACCCGTGGTACCAGCCAGGATGAGGGAATCTACGCCGTTGTCAACGAGGTGAGCTGCTAGACGACGCCCCGCGGCTACATCGAGTTTGCCATCGCGGTCAAACGGGGTGACCATGGCTACTCCGACGCGGCCGAAGGTTTCTACGCCTGTCTTTGCTGTCATACCTGTGCTCATAGCCGTCAAGATTACCCGCTTCCCGCGAAAATTTGTTCATCGGGGTCGCGTTGCGGAACAAGCTATGGCCACCGCCACGGACTTGAACTAGGCGTATGGGCTCGATGCCATTTCGGTGCCGTCGGCAAGCTGGGTGATGTGGAAGTCATCGAATACCACCGGCGACTGCTCGCGCAACAGCTTGAGGCAGGCAATCGCTAGCTCACGCATCTCGGTGTCCGCTTGCTCGGTGGCACGCGCGCCGATGAAATGGCGCCAAGCCCGGTAGTTTCCGGTAACCACGATGCGGCTTTCCGTCAGGTTGGGCAGCACGGCGCGCGCCGCTTGCCGCGCCTGCTTCTTGCGCAGTAGTGCGTTGGGCTCATCTTCCAGCTTGCCCTCCAGCGCGCTGAGCAGCTCGTTATAGACAAAACGCGTCTCATCCACTGCCTGCATGGTAAGCCGCGTCAGCTGCTCGTCTTCAGCAATGAGCTTGGGCAGTACCACCTGTGTTTCCTCCGGATGCACGTAGCGTTGCGAAAGCTGCGAGAAGGAGAAATGGCGGTGGCGCACCAACTCGTGGCTGGCAGAGCGCGACAGGCCGCGGATATACAGCGTGGCCGTGGCGTGCTCCAGCAATGCGTCGTGGCCGACCTCCAGAATATGCCGTAGATAGGCCGAGTTCTCCGCGGTGCGCGGATTCGGCTTATCGAAGGACTCGTAGCAAGCCCGGCCGGCAAATTCGACGAGAGCCTCGCCATCGGAGGCTGCCTGTTCCCTCTCCCACTCGATGCCCTGTGGCGGGTGGAACTGCGTTGCCGCGATGAGCTGGACGTCCAGTTCGCTAATGCGTGCCATATTTAGTGCCTTATGTCTCCCCGATAGTCCGACTTATAGGCCCAAGTACTTCTCAAGGCCCACGGTCAGCCCTGGGTGATCTGCAATCTGGCGAACGCCAACCAGCACGCCTGGGGTGAAGGAAGAACGATCATAGGAATCCTGGCGGATGGTCAAGGACTGCCCCTGGGCGCCGAAGATGACCTCCTCGTGGGCAACCATGCCGCGGGTACGCACGGCGTGGACTGGGACACCGTCGACGTCGGCGCCGCGTGCGCCTTCGAGAGCCTGCTCGGTAGCGTCCGGCATCTCTCCTAGGCCTGCTTCCTTGCGGGCTGCCGCAATGCCTTGCGCGGTGTGGATGGCGGTGCCAGAAGGCGCATCCAGCTTGGTTGGGTGGTGGTACTCCACAACCTCGGCGGTCTCGAAGTACTTCGCAGCCTGTGCTGCGAAAACCATGGTCAGCACGGCGGAGATAGCAAAGTTTGGTGCAATCAGGACGTTGCCGGCGCCATCTTGTTTGGTCCACCCCTCGACCTGTGCCAGGCGGTCTGCGTCGAAACCGGTGGTGCCCACGACGCAGTGAATGCCGTTGCCAATGCAGAACTCGAGGTTTGCCATCACCGAAGACGGCTGGGTGAAGTCAACGATAACCTCGGCGTGGTTATCCACCAGCACCTGCAGGTCAGTATCGCGGTCAACCTCAGCGACCAGCTCGAGGTCATCTGCCGCCTTAACGCCTTCTACAATCGCCTGGCCCACGCGGCCCTTCGCGCCCAAGACGCCAACTTTGATAGCCATAAATGCTCCTTTGCCCTGTTCAATGTTCGATCTTCGATGTTCAATCTAAATTTAAATACGTATAAGCACGCTACATCTAGCGCAGGCCTCATTGCCTGCCCCAACGCCGACCAGTCTAACGCGCCAGTTGGCAACGCAGACTTTGTGCCATGCGTATCTAGATTGCTTCCGTGCTTGTCGACGACGTCGCTCGCGCCCACGATTTCTACGTCAACACCTTGGGATTCAAGGTTAAAGACGATGTCACCCACGGCGACTTCCGTTGGCTCACTGTCACCAACGCCTCCGGTCCAGCCGAAGACAGCGGCATCGAACTCCTGCTAGAGCCCAAGGGCCATCCAGCAGCAGCTCCTTTTACTGAGGCACTCAAAAAAGACGGTATTCCGTTTACCCAGTTCCTGTCTGAGGACGTAAAGGCCGAGTACGAAAAGCTCAGCGCAAAGGGCGTTGACTTCACCATGGAACCAACCGACGTCGGCCCTTCTATCGTCGCCATTTTCGATGACACCGTGGGCAACCTCATCCAAATGGTGCAACTCAAGGATTAGCGTCGATGCATCTGGCGGACAGTGCAGGGATGATTTAAACATTGTGCACAAGCGTGAGCCCGTTTTCTTAGACTGGTCAGCATGATTCCTCTCAAGTTCTCTGCGCCTGCCTATTCGCTTGCTCATCGCCGCCGCCTGCACGTTGTGGCCGCCACCTTAACCACGGCCACGGTGACGCTTTCAGCCTGCGCCGGCAGTGCCTCCAACGACGACAGCCACAGCGCGCCGCTATCTTCCGTGGCGCCTTCTGAGACCACGCCGCCGACAAGCAGTCAAACGATAGAGGAGACCACAAAACCGCAGCCGACGAGCAGCGAACAGAACTCAGATGGGCTTCCAGAAGGCTTCCTAGGCACTCCAGATACGGCAGACATCGACTTCGACGGAACCTCCGAAGGCGAACTAATCCCAACCACTATGCGTGCTGGTAGCCATCAAGGCTACGACCGCGTAGTCATAGAGTTCGCGGGCGCCGGCATTCCGCGGTGGTGGGCACACTACACCGAGTCCACAAGCGCACCAGGGTCGGGGTTCCCCGTGCCCTACTCCGGCAATATCGCTCTCGAAATAGGCCTCGAAAGCACACCGAGGCCCGATAGCCAAGAGCTCCGAGACGCGATGCTCAAGCCCAATGCCCAAACGCCTGGCGCGGGTGTCGTGCGCAGCGTGGAATTTGTCAGCGCATTCGAGGCCCAGTCTCACTTCGTTATTGGGCTCGATAAGAAAGTGCCCTATTCCATCACGTACTTGGACGGTCCACCTCGTATTGTCATTGACTTCCTCAACAACTCTTAGGCTTGCCCCTAGTCACCGATGACGCTAGAGACAAGGAAAGGCGCCCTCGCTAGCAGCCGGCATAGTTGCGACTGCCAAGCGAGGGCGCCGTTGTGAGACAGCCGCATCACACAGCTTGTCGGGAGGGTGCGACTAGTCTTCCTCGACTGGAACCAAGGAGATCTTGCCGCGGTTGTCGATGTCTGCGATCTCCACCTGGATCTTATCGCCGACGTTGACGACGTCCTCGACCTTCTCGATGCGCTCGTCGCCGCCGAGCTTGGAGATGTGGATGAGGCCATCACGGCCTGGGGTCAGGGAGACAAACGCGCCGAAGGCTACGGTCTTAACGACGGTCCCCAGGAAGCGCTCGCCAACCTTTGGCAGCTGCGGGTTAGCAATGGAGTTAACCTTCTCGATCGCGGCGTCGGCAGCCTCACCAGTTGCGGCAGAGATGTAGACGGTGCCATCTTCCTCAATGGAGACCTCAGCACCGGTCTCCTCGGTAATCGAGTTGATGGTCTTGCCCTTCGGACCGATGAGCTCGCCGATCTTGTTGATCGGAATCTTCACGGAAGTGATCTTCGGAGCCAGACCAGACATCTCGTCTGGTCCTTCGATGACCTCAGCCATGGTCTCCAGGATGGTGGCGCGGGCGTCGCGAGCCTGCTCCAGTGCCTTAGCCAGGACCTTGGACGGGATGCCATCGAGCTTGGTGTCCAGCTGCAGAGCGGTGATGAACTCGGAGGTACCTGCAACCTTGAAGTCCATGTCGCCGAAAGCGTCCTCAGCACCGAGGATGTCAGTCAAAGCGACGAACTTCTCCTTGCCGTCTACCTCACCGGAAACCAGACCCATTGCGATACCTGCAACCGGTGCCTTCAGTGGAACGCCAGCGTTGTACAGGGACAGGGTGGAAGCACAAACGGAGCCCATGGAGGTCGAACCGTTGGAGCCGAGAGCCTCAGAGACCTGGCGGATGGCGTATGGGAAGTCCTCACGGGAAGGAATAACCGGAAGCAGTGCGCGCTCGGCAAGAGCACCGTGGCCGATTTCGCGGCGCTTCGGGGAGCCAACGCGGCCGGTCTCACCGGTGGAGTACGGCGGGAAGTTGTAGTGGTGCATGTAACGCTTGCCCGTGACCGGGGTCAGGGAATCGATCTGCTGCTCCATCTTGAGCATGTCCAGGGTGGTAACGCCCAGGATCTGGGTCTCGCCGCGCTCGAACAGGGAGGAACCGTGGGCGCGTGGGATGAGGTCAACCTCAACGCCCAAGTCACGGATGTCGGTGACGCCACGGCCGTCGATACGGAAGCCCTCGGTGAGGATCTTCTTGCGCACGATGGCCTTCATGACAGCGTTATACGCAGCGCGGATCTGCTTGGAGGCATCCTCATCCTCAAACTTCTCGAGGAGATCCGCCTCGACCTGCTCCATGTACTCGTTGGTAGCGTCGTCGCGGTCCTGCTTGCCGGGGATGGTCAGCAGCTTCTCCAGCTTCTTAGAGGCAGCCTTCTCAACTGCGGCGAAGATGTCATCGGTGTACGGCGGGAAGAGCGGGAACTCCTGGGTTTCCTTAGCAGCGCGCGCAGCCAGACCTGCCTGTGCCTCGCACAGGGTCTTGATGAACGGCTTCGCTGCCTCAAGGCCCTCAGCGACAGTGGACTCCTGCGGAGCCGGTGCACCTTCCTTGATGCGCTCTGCAACGTTGATGCCTGCGCCTGCCTCAACCATCATGATGGCAACGTCTTCCTTGTTGCCCTTCTTTACGATGCGGCCGGCCACGACCATCTCGAACAGTGCACGCTCGTGCTGCTCGTGGTTCGGGAATGCAACCCACTGGCCCTTCGGGTGCTTGTCATCAGCGATGAGTGCCATGCGCACGCCGCCGACAGCGCCGGAAACCGGCAGGCCAGACAGCTGCGTGGAAGCAGAAGCGCCATTGATGGCGATGACGTCGTAGTACTCCTCCGGCGCCATAGAAAGCACGGTAACAACGACCTGTACCTCATTGCGCAGACCCTTGACAAAGGTCGGGCGCAGTGGACGGTCAATCAGGCGGCAGGCCAGGATGGCCTCGGTGGAGGGACGGCCCTCACGGCGGAAGAAGGAGCCCGGAATCTTTCCGGCTGCGTACATACGCTCCTCGACGTCCACGGTCAGTGGGAAGAAGTCAAAACCTTCACGTGGCTGGTTGGAGGCAGTGGTGGTGGACAGGAGCATGGTGTCCTCGTCCAGGTAAGTGGTGACAGAGCCGCCCGCCTGACGAGCCAGCAGGCCAGTCTCGAAACGGATGGTGCGGGTGCCAAAATCGCCATTGTCAAGGGTGGCGATTGCTTCGGTGATACCGAATTCTTCATCAATGTTGAACTCTACGGCGTTCTTAGCGCTCATTAAAGTCTTTCTCCTTTGGAGGTTTCTTTGGCGATCATCGGTGCCGCCTTCTCAAAAATTTGTCTATGACAACGTTGCACAATCCTAGCAGATATCCTGCGCTTTTGCCGCGACTACGCTCGTCTACAAAGCGGGTGAAACAAGCTTTCAAAAGCCGTAGGGTTTGTCCGCGGCTGTTAGATAGCACTCACCAATTAGATTGAACTGTGCTGGCTACCAGTAGATGGTAATCCTTATTAGAAAAACTATTTAAGGAGAAAAATGGCTTGCTCACTCGTGGCCAAGAATCTACAAATATCCCGAGGGAAAACAGTTGTCGTCGATAACTTCTCTGCAGAACTCAAATCCGGCGAAATTGTCGCCATGGTAGGACGAAATGGCGCCGGAAAGTCCACAATCATGTCAGTTCTTACTGGAAATCTCGTCGCCGCTTCCGGCACTGTTTCGATAGCGTCTAATAATGATCCGAAAACTGACAACGCAGCGTCATCGGTAGCTTTTGTCTCTCAAGGCCGTCCGCTTTACACCGGGATTACGGTCAAACAACATGTTCAATTGGCAAAAGACTTAAACGAAAACTTCAAGCTCGACTGGGCAACTGAAAAAATCACCTCGCTTCGGATTCCGATGAACGCAAAGATTTCGCAGCTGTCAGGTGGTCAACACACCCAAGTGGCATTGATTATTGCGTTAGCTCGCGGGAAAAGATTTATGGTTCTCGACGAACCGATGGCAGATCTCGACCCAGTCGTAAAGATTTGGGTTCGTAAGCTTCTCGAATACGCAGCGAAGGAAGAAAACGTTGGAATTCTTGTTTCTTCACACACCGTTTCTGACCTATCCCCTGTTCTTTCGCATCTTTGGGTTATTGAACATGGAGAGCTCTTAGTTTCGGTTCCCCGAGAAACAATTGAAAATGAGGAGCACGGCGATTTTGAGAAGTTCGTTTTGGACCACCTCACGAAAGAAGGAATCTAATGCTTAAGGTAGCTACGCACTATTTTCGTATCGACAGAACTGCTTGGCTAGCTTGCGCCGGAATCCTAGTTCTACTGGGCCTTCTAGCGGCTTATGAAGTGAAATTTAAGCCGTATTTGGGCATGACCGAAATGCTGGCCGGAATCGTGCCCATGTTCGCAGGCATTGTTTGGGCGGTCGCGCTCTTTTCCCGCGAGTTCGAATCAAAGTCAATAGTTTGGGCATTGGGTCAGGATTTTTCACCTTCCAAATTGTTCATTTGCAGGATGATCAGCCCACTTACCTCAACTGTGATCTTTGGATTACTCGTATGGGGAATCGTCGAAGTCAGCCAGCTTCGAGCGAATGGTTTGGGACCTCATGAAAATATGATGAGCTACTCCTACATCGCTGGTCATGGCATCTACCCCACCTTAGCTACGCTTGTGCTCGTATCTGTTGCTGCATTAGCCGGCATCTTGTTTAAGAAGTCGATCCCTAGCGTCGCTATTACCTTCGCGTTAGGATTGGTGATCGGCACAACGGGTGCTTCTTGGCTAAACCCTTTGTTGCCCGTCGAGCGCAGCGAAGTGAATCAAGCTGGCATGGATGAGTCTTTCAACTTAGTTCCGGGCAACACCATCTCTTCGACCCCCCTTGATAGCGGAAAGGCGCTCCTCGAATTCTATCCAAATACTGCTTTCTGGACCGCTCAAGGCTTTTACGCGCTCCTTTGGGTGGTAACTGCCCTTATTCTCTTGTGTCTAACCCATTACTTCTTCAAGCGCTCCGCACGGAACGTGGCCTAATCAGAAATAAACAAGCTCCGACACATGAATTTTGTGCCGGAGCTTAGTTTTAAGTCGGCACTCACCAAATCTGACCGGTCCAACTAACGCAAAAATCCTCAGCCCAGGAATTGGACTGAGGATTTATCTCTACTCTAAGCTGCGCTCCTCGACGTCCACGGTCAGCGGGAAGAAGTCAAAACCTTCACGTGGCTGGTTGGAGGCAGTGGTGGTGGACAGGAGCATGGTGTCCTCGTCCAGGTAAGTGGTGACAGAGCCGCCCGCCTGACGAGCCAGCAGGCCAGTCTCGAAGCGGATGGTGCGGGTGCCAAAATCGCCATTGCCAAGGGTGGCGATTGCTTCGATGATACCGAATTCTTCATCAATGTTGAACTCAACGGCGTTCTTAGCGCTCATTAAAGTCGTTCTCCTTTGGAGGTTTCTTTGGCGATCATCGGTGCCGCCGGTTAAAAATGGTTAGGTTTCTACAACGAGTAGCGATTTCCGCAGCTTTCCTGGGATTATGTCAAACATCACGCTCCCCGACTCGCGGTCCAGACTTAGACTTAAACCATGGTCATGTTGTTGCTGTGGTCGCTTCCCACACTCATCTACCTTCTCCTCCGCCGCCAGCCGGCAGTCGCCGTCTGCGGACTGGGACGTCCATGGGCGCGCGGGTGGGCGTGGGCAGCGGTGATGCTGCTCGTGGTGCTGGTGCTGAGCTACCTCGCGTTGTTGCCTGTGCCGCCGGAGGTTGTCGCGCAGACCACGACTGCAACAACGGCAATGGGATTCCTTGCGATGGCGCTGCGCGCGGTGGGCGAAGAAATCTTCTTCCGCGGTTTCCTACAAGGAATTATCACCCAGCGCTGGAATGCCGGCGCGGGAATTACAGTGCAGGGCCTCCTCTTCGGCCTCATCCACCTACCGCTGGCCATGCTGGATATCAGCCTCATCCCGCTCTTTGTTTTGCAGATTGCCACCGGCTTCGCCATGGGTTGGCTGCGCGAGAAAAGCGCTTCTCTATGGCCCGGCGCCACCGTGCACGCTACCATCAACGTCCTCACGGCAGTGCTCCTCGTGTAGCCCACGCTCGGGACTAGGCGAACGGGTCGCGCCCTCCCAGCATCATTTCGAAGCGCGCATAGTCCTCAAGCGACGCAAAGTGGCGCGCATAGACGTCCACGTCTCCCTCGACCGTGCCGTCGAGTGCGGGCGCGACATCCACGATGTGGCGCATCACGATTGTGGGATGCTCTGCCGATTCTTGGCTACGCGCCAGCGCCTCGACCTTCGCGCGCGCCTCATCGTCGTCTGTGGCACGGACGAGGACAAAATCTTCCCGGAAATACGACGGCTCACTGGGCTCTACCGATTCAAGTTCAAAAACGACAATGCCGATATAAGGTTCCATGGTGCCAAGCTACCGCCTCCGGGGCCGCAATACCTGCTTCGTGATCAAGACGGCCCTAAAACGCAACAAACCCCGTCCGAAGACGGGGTTTGAAAGCAACCGGAAGGCTTAGCGACGCAGGCCCAGGCGGGAGATGAGGTCACGGTAACGATCGATGTCGTTAGCTGCGAGGTACTTCAGCAGGCCGCGGCGACGACCGACCATCAGCAGCAGACCACGACGGGAGTGGTGATCGTGCTTGTGGAACTTCAGGTGCTCGGTCAGGGTGTTGATACGGGAGGTTAGCAGAGCAATCTGTGCCTCTGGGGAGCCGGTGTCGGTCTCGTGCAGGCCGTACTCCTTGAGGATCTCTGCCTTCTTCTCGGTGCTCAAAGCCATGTTGGATTTCTCCTATTGTATTTCAGTCCGCATGAAATTCTAAGCGCCTTTAACTGCTGCGGACCGCAGTCACAAAGCCAAGCGATAACTCTAACAGCTTTTCTACCTCAAACCCAAACTTCGGCTTCTTGGCACAATTCGCAGAAGACATGTCACTTGCTGCACGTTAATGCTGTTGCAGGAGCGAATTGAGCTTGTCCATCAGCTCAGCCGCAAAGCGCGGGGCATCCACCTCTACTGCCACGTGGGCAGCCTTGTGTGGTTCTTTCATCCTGGCAACATCGCCGATGGTGCGGCCCGGGGTCGTGCCAGTGGTTTCGCAGGCCAGGTTGGTATCGAAGCAGGTGACCAGGCGAGGGTCTGCCGCCACGGCCACCGCGAGCGGATCATGCAGGCCACAACCGCCAAGGTCCGGTTCGATGGCGGCGTAGGCGCGGATGTAATAGTCGAGCATGTCCGCATAAACGCGTCCGGCCCGTGTACCGAGCCCACGCCACTGCCGGGTCTCCGCAGTGGTCAGAAGCGTTTGCAGCGTGACATCCAAGCCCACCATCGTGACATCGCGTGCAGTGCGGAAGAGGAAGTCCGTGGCAGCGGGGTCCTGCGCCACATTGGCCTCAGACCAGGTGGTGACGTTGCCCGGCACGGTCAGGGCGCCGCCCATCATGACGATGCGAGTATCCGCGAGTGCCGGCTCAGCTTTCAGCGCCGCCGCAATCGTGGTGGACGGCCCAGTCGGGATAATCACCAGTTCCTGACCGTGCTTCCGCGCGGCACGGCACAAGAACTCCACCGCGGATTCTTTTTGCGCGCGCCCGCGCGGCGGCGGAAGCAGGACGTCGCCAATGCCATTGCGGCCATGGATGAATGCGGAAATTGGCTTGACCTGGAATCCCGCCGGCTGCGCACCGGCAAAGACCGGGACGCCGCCCGCGCCGAGCAGCTCCAGCAAAACCAAGGTATTGCGCACGCCCAGCTCCACAGGCACGTTGCCATAAGTCACCGTCACGCCGATGAGCTCAAGGTCAGGATGCGCCAGCGCATAGGCCAGCGCTAAGGCATCGTCGATCCCGGTATCGAGATCCAAAATGACCTTCATTTAGCCCTCCTGCAGAAAGTACTCGTCCTTCTCCCAACCGCATGCCTTAGCATCCTCGGCGAGGACCTCACGCGCCTTGGCCACATCTGCAGCCATCGCCCCCAGCAACTCTTCTACCGAGTTGAACTTCACCATGTCGCGCAGATGATCCACGAACTTTACCGTGGCTACGTGCCCATAGAGATCGGCGTCGCGATCCAGCACGAAGGACTCGATGGAACGTTCTTCGTCGCCGAAGGTCGGGTTCGTGCCCACGGAGATCGCTGCCGCATAAGCCATGCCGTGGTCCATGTTGCCCTCGACGGGCGCCTCAGCCGGCTCCAGGATGAACCAACCCGCATAGACGCCATCGGCCGGAATAGCCACGCTGTCCGGGAAGTACTGATTGGCGGTGGGAAAACCGAGCTCCTTGCCGCCGCGCCCGGCACCGCGCACCACCGGGCCAGTCACTGAAAAGTGGCGGCCAAGCGCCCAGTTAGCCTTGGCAATCTCGCCCGCCGCCAGGTTAGCGCGGATGTTTGTGGAGCAGATTCGCACCCCGGCGTCGTCAAGCAGCGGCACCACGTCGACGCTAAAGCCATGGGTTTTGCCGAACTCCACCATCGCGTCCGCCGTGCCGCTCGCGCCCGCACCGAACGTGAAGTTCTCCCCCACGACCACGTGACGCGCATGCAGCTTTCCCACAATCAAGTCTTCAACGTAGTTCTGCGGAGTCGTGCCCACGAGCTCCTTGGTGAAGTCGATGACGAGCACCGCATCGATGCCCATCTCTTCCGCCAGCTGCAGGCGACGCTCAAACGTCACCACGGACAGCGGCGCGCGCTCCGGGAGGAAGACCGCGACGGGGTGCGGATCAAAAGTCACCATCACCGTGCGCAATTCCTCCGCACGCGCATAGCTCACCGCATTATTGATCAGCTGCTGATGGCCGCGGTGCACGCCGTCAAAGACGCCGATGGTCACCGCAGTCGGGCCAAAGTCACCGGGGATGCTGTCGATTCCGTACCAAATATCCACGGCCACCATGCTAATGCACGGCGAGGCGTGGAATAGACTGCAGGGCATGACTGATGCGCTCGCAAATTCTGGCCTGGTGGTAGTGGACAAACCGCAAGGCATGACCTCACACGATGTGGTGGGCCGCCTCCGCCGCATATTTCACACCCGCAAGGTGGGCCACGCAGGCACCCTCGACCCGATGGCCACCGGCGTTTTGGTGGTCGGTTTGGAACGCGGCACCAAGTTCCTCGCGCACATGGTCGCGTCAACCAAGTCCTACGACGCCACCATTCGCCTTGGCATGGCGACGCATACTGACGACGCCGAGGGCGAGCGCACCTGGGGCGAGCCTGCAAGCGAACTCGATATGGAGCAGGTCAATAAAGAGGTCACAGCTCTCACCGGTGACATCATGCAGCGCCCCGCTGCGGTCTCTGCTATCAAGATCGACGGAAAGCGCGCCCACGAGCGCGTGCGCGAGGGCGAAGAGGTAGAAATCCCCGCCCGCCCGGTTACGGTCGGCCGCTTCGACATCCTCGCCCACCGCATCGAAGGTGAGTACCTGGACCTCGACGTCACCGTTGATTGCTCGTCTGGCACCTATATTCGCTCCCTCGCCCGCGACTTAGGTGAGGCGCTCGGCGTGGGCGGTCACCTCACCGCCCTGCGCCGCACGGAGGTGGGGCCATTTAAGCTTGACGACGCCCGCACCCTCGACGAGCTCGCTGACGCTCCGGCCCTATCGCTTAGCCTCGACGAGGCGCTCGCCCGCTCCTACCCTGTCCTTCAGGTCACCGAAGACGAGGCAAAGGCGCTCGCCATGGGCAAATGGCTCGAGCCGCGCCGGCTAAAGGGCACCTATGCGGCGGTAGATCCTGATGGTCACTCGATTGCGCTCATCAAGGAAAAGGGCAAGCGCCTGTCCACGGTCTTCGTGGCGCGGCCGTCGACGCTTTAGGCCCGTGGGTGGGCTATTGAGAGCCCGCCACTAAAAGCCCACCGCGGGCACCACCGTGGAAACGATGACGAAGCCATCGCGGATCATCCAACGGCCGCTAATCAGCGGAACGGGGGTCGGCCGGGCCAAGATATAGGAGATCAAGGTGCCGTCGAGGCGCAGGTCGATCTCTGCTTGGTCGAAGTCCAGCCAGCGATGTGTCATGGGAAACCACGCTTTGTACGTGGCTTCCTTGGCGCAGAACAATAAGCGATCGGGGCAGCTAATCCCGGCGTCGGCAAGCCGCGTTAACTGCGTCATCTCCCCTGCGCGCGCAATCATGGTCAGCACGTGATCGGGCAATGGCTCGGCAGGTTCGGCATCGAGGCCCATGGAGCGCACATGTTTACTCGGAGCCGCTACTGCCGCGCGCAGGCCCTCTGTATGCGTCATGGAACCGGTATAGCCGTGCGGCCACAGCGGCATGCCCCGCTCGCCGCGCATGATGGGCTCCTGACTTTCACAGCCCAGCTCCTGCAAAGCGCGATGCGCGCACCAGCGGGCGTCTCCGAATTCCGCCTTGCGCACGTCAACTGCCTGGGAGACCAAGGATTGCTCCTGCGGGTCCAGCTGCGTGTAATTCATCAGATCCGTAATCGAAGCGTCGGTGCGCACGTAACAGTAGCGGGCGGTATCTGGGAACAGGTTTGGTTCCAGCATTAGCGCACCTCCTCAAGCGCCGAGGACGCAGACTCATCACTGTGTAGGACCGGATAGGGCCACTGCTGGAGATGGCCGTGCGCCTCCCATTCGCGGGGATAGCCCAGTGAGACCTCGATGTGGTCTACCCCATCGACGTTGATGCAGCCGGGCAGATGCAGGTGACCGTAGATGACCGCCTGGGCGTTATAGCGCCGCGCCCACGAGCGGGTATGGCGAGTGCCGCACCACAGGGCGATTTCCGGCCACGCCATGCGCAGCGTGGGTTCTTGAACCAGCGGCCAGTGATTGACCAGCACCGTAGGCCCACTTACCCGGGAAAGGCGCTTGATGGAATAGGCAAGGCGATCCCAGCACCAGGCGCGAACGTCGACGAAGGGAGCGATGGCGAAGTCATCGGTCATGACAATCTGGCGTTCACGGGCACGCTCTAGGGCGCCCTCGACGGTGGTGCCGGGTGGACGAAAGCTGTAATCATAAAGGGTAAACAGCGGCACAATGGTCACCCCGCCGAAGACGGGATACGGGTCTTCCGGAGTCACCACGCCGATTTCGCGGCAGCCCTCCACCAGCTCGTCATACTTGGCGCGGCCCTGGCACCTATCTTGGGAACGCGAGAAGAGCTCGTGGTTTCCCGGCACCCAGATCACCTTGGCGTAGCGCCGCGAAAGCTTGGTGAGGATGCGCAGTACGAGTTCGGTGCGCTCGGCCACGTCACCGGCCACGATGAGCCAATCGGCAGGATCTTGCGGGTCGAGCTCATCGATGCGGCTGGAATTAGCACGCACTGCCGCGTGAAGATCTGACACCGCCCATAAGGTGGCCATGGCGTGCTCCTTTCTTCTTCCCTTTCAGGTTAGACCACAGCCCAGCGCATCGAGCGGAAGCGATAGACCACGCCAAGGAAACGGATGAAAACAAACAGCGCAAGGCCGCACCACACGCCGGGCAGGCCCGCGCCCAAGGCGTAGGCCGTCCACACGCCGGGTAGGAATCCGCAGAGCACCGAAACAATGGTCAGCGTACGCAGGAAGGCGGCATCGCTGGCGCCGAGCAGGACGCCGTCGAGTGCAAAGACCACGCCTCCCAGAACCACCATGGCAATCATGATGAGCCACGGCAGCCGGATGACCTCGCGCACCACTGCATCGGTGGTGAAAAGCGCAGGAATGATGCCGATGCCCAGGGCTAGGACTGCGCCGAGCCCGAGCGCAAAGGCCGTGGAGTAGAAAGTGACCTTGGTGCCGACGCTGCGCGCGTGCTTGGCCGAGCCCGCGCCGAGCGCCGCGCCGGTCAGCGCCTGGGCGGCGATGGCCAGAGAATCCAGCACGAGGGTTAGGAAATTCCACAGCTGAATCATGATCTGGTGCGCGGCGAGCTGGGCCGTTCCGAAGCGGGAAGCCACGGCGGCGGCCGAAAGGAAGGCCACCTGGAAGCTGGCAGAGCGCACGATGAGATCGCGGCCCAACACGAGCTGGCGCTTGACGACGCCCCACTGCAGCCGCCAGGAGCCCACGTGCTCACGGCGGAGCTCGCGCAGAAATAGCGCGGCCATGATAGCCATGCCCAGCACGGTGGCCAGGGCGGAGCCGGCAAGGCCCCACTGGTGGACGAATACTGGCACAGCGATAGCGCCAGGAATGAGGCCAGCTAGGGTAAAAAGCAGCGGTTTTACAGTGTTTTGAACGCCGCGCATCCAACCGTTGCCTGCCATCACGGTGAGATTGAGCGGGATAGCGAAGGCGGCGATGCGCAGCCACAGCGCGGTGTACTGGGCAGTTTCTGGATTGCCGGTTAGCCAACGCGCAAAGTGCCCTGCGCCCAACCACATGATGACCGCCAGAGTCATGCCCACGCCGATGGCCACGTAGGTGGCCTGTACGCCCTCGGCTACGGCTTCGTTCTTCTTGCCCGCGCCGAAAAGCCGCGAGGCGCGCGCCGTGGTGCCATAGGAAAGGAAGGTCAGCTGGGTGGTGACAACCGTGTGGATGGTTGCCGCAGCGCCAAGTGCGGCCAGCTGATGCGCGCCCAAGCGGCCCACCACGGCCGTATCCAGCAATAGGTAGAGCGGCATGGCAGCGAGCACGCCGAGCGCCGGAAACGCGAGGCGAAATACCTCACCAGCGCTCACGCGGGTGACTGCCTTATCTGGCTTCGAAGTATCTTCTGCTTCTGCCGAAGCTTTGTCCTGTTCGCGCCACATGATGGTTACTCCCCTACAGCATTTTCTTCGTCGTAATTGGCAAGTGCGTCGACGAGATGAGCAATGATTTCTTCTGGTTTGCCCAGGGCCGTATAGCCGGCCGCCGGGATGTGCCCGCCGCCGTCGAACATGAGCGCCACCTGCGCGCAGTTAACGGTGGAAGAACGCAGCGACACCGCCCAGACTCCCGCGCGTTGCTCTTTGAACACCACGCCCATGTCAGTGCCTTTGAGCGCGCGCACGAAGTCCACCATGGATTCCACGGCAGAATCGGAGTGCGACTGTACTTCCTCGACGGGCACAATAAGCGTGCCGAGGCGGTGCTCGCCGGCCTCGATGATGCGCAGACCAGACAGCACGCGGCCGACCATCTGCACGTCGTCGGCAGTGTTGGAGTCCATCAGATCCACTGCGATCTGTTTGGTATCGAGCCCATAGAACATCAGGCGGGCAGCGATGTCGTGCATGGCTGGCCGGCCCCAGCGGAAGCTGCCGGTGTCGGTGACCAGACCGGCATAAAGGCAATGCGCAATCCCGCGATCGATCTGCACGGAGAGCATATCGAGGACGTCGAGAAGCACCACAGTGGTGGACTCGCACTCCGGATCAATCAGATTGATGGAACCGAAACCGCGGTTCGATGCGTGGTGGTCGATGCACAGTACCCGGCCGGTGCCCGCCATCTTCTCCAACTCCCCCATGAGAGCGCCGGTGCGGTCGATGGAACCACAGTCCACCGTGACATAAAGGTCATAGCCTTTTGGCAGGGTGTTGACGAGCTCAATCTCGTCGGCGGCAGGGATGGTGAAAAGATTGTTCGAAATCGGGCGTTCCTGGCCGATGACGGTGCGGGTCTGCTTGCCCCGCTGGCGCAACGCCAGGTTCAACGCGGCGGCAGAGCCGATAGCATCCGCATCGGGGCGCAGGTGCGTAATGATGCAGATGCTGCTCGCTTCTATCAAGGCGTCGGCGGCGCCTTGATAATCGGCGCGGCGCACCCTAGGCCTCTTCCCGATCGGAATCCTTGTATGGGTTCGCGTCTCCAGCGGGCTTCGCGTTGGCCTTCAGTTTGGCAAGCTCCGCATCGCGGGCGCGGGCGCGCGCCAGCAAATCCTCCATGTGGGCGGAAGCCTCCGGAACGGTATCGACCTCGAAGGCGAGCGTCGGGGTAAAGCGCACGGAGAGCTGATCGCCCACAATCTTGCGCAGTTGGCCCTTCGCGCGATTGAGTGCCTCTGCTGCCTTGTCAAAATCCGGCTCGGAGTCGATGTCCTTGCCGCGCACGGTGTAGTAAACGGTGGCATCGTGGAGATCACCCGTGACGCGAGTATCGGTGATGGTCACCATCTCGAGGCGACGGTCCTTGATCTCGCGTTCGATGGCACTCGCCACGATTTCCTGAATACGCTTAGCCATTCGTGCAGCACGCGCGTGGTCAACCATGGTGCAACTCCTTCTCCGTCGAACTAGCGATCTCTACCAAGATCTATAAAACCGTGTTCATCTTACATTACTCCGCATCCATGTCCTGCAGCAGAAACAAAAGGATCAGTGTGAAAGGTCGCTGAAGGAGTTACGAAAAGACCCGGCGACAGCTAATAAAATCGCCAGGGCTTCCCCCTCATCGGGGAAACACCTGGCGATTCTATTTACTCCGCTTGCGGACTAGGTACGCGGAACCTCGACCTCTTCGTAGGCCTGGATCTGGTCGCCCACCTGGATGTCCGGGTAGGACAGGACCATACCGCACTCGTAGCCGGCGTTGATCTCGTTTGCGTCGTCCTTTTCGTGGCGCAGGGACTCGATCTTGGCGTCGGAAGTGATGACGTTGCCATCGCGAACGAGGCGGACCTTGCCGTTGCGCTTGACCTTGCCCTCGGTAACCATGCAGCCCGCGATGGTGCCGACGGCGGAGGACTTGAACAGCGCGCGGATCTCCGCAGCGCCTGTGTCGCGCTCCTCGTAGATTGGCTTAAGCATGCCCTTGAGAGCAGCCTCGACCTCTTCGATGGCGCGGTAGATAACCGTGTAGTAGCGGATATCTACGCCCTCGGCGTTAGCTTCCTCAGTTGCCTTACCCTCAGCGCGAACGTTGAAGGCGATGATGATGGCGTCGGAAGCCGCTGCCAAGGAGACGTTGGTCTGGGTTACAGCACCGACGCCACGGTCGATGATGTTGAGCTGTACCTCGTCGTCGATCTTGATGTCCAACAACGCATCTTCCAAGGCTTCCACCGAACCGGCGTTGTCGCCCTTGAGGATGAGGTTGAGGGTCGAGGTCTCCTTGAGAACTGCATCCAGATCCTCGAGAGAGACGCGCTTGCGAGCCTTTGCCTGCAAAGCGGAACGCTTGCGAGCATCACGCTGTGCAGCAATCTGGCGGGCCACGCGGTCGTCCTCGACCACGAGGAGGTTGTCGCCAGCGCCTGGCACACCGTTGAGGCCCTGGACCTGAACCGGACGGGACGGACCTGCCTCTTCGACGTCGTTGCCGAACTCGTCGAGCATGCGGCGGACACGGCCGTGAGCGTCACCGACGACGATGGAGTCACCAACGCGGAGGGTACCGCGCTGAACGATGACAGTGGCAACTGGACCACGACCACGATCGAGGTGAGCCTCGATGGCTACGCCCTGTGCGTCCATCTCTGGGTTAGCAGTCAGCTCGAGAGCTGCATCGGCAGTCAGGATAACTGCCTCCAACAGACCATCGATGTTGATGTTCTGCTTTGCAGAGATGTCGACGAACATGGTATCGCCGCCGTACTCCTCCGGAACCAGTCCATACTCGGTGAGCTGGCCACGGATCTTGTCCGGGGATGCCTCCGGCTTATCGATCTTGTTAACAGCAACCACGACTGGGATGTCCGCAGCCTTGGCGTGGTTAATAGCCTCAACGGTCTGCGGCATGACGCCGTCGTCCGCTGCGACAACCAAGATTGCCAAGTCGGTGGACTTTGCACCACGCGCACGCATAGCGGTAAACGCCTCGTGACCCGGGGTATCCAGGAAAGTGATGGTGCGCTCGCCATCTTCCAGTTCAACGGTGGTCTGGTATGCACCGATGCCCTGGGTGATGCCGCCGGCCTCGCCCTCGCGCTCGTTGGTCTTACGGATGGAGTCCAAAAGGCGGGTCTTACCGTGGTCAACGTGACCCATGACGGTAACGACTGGAGGACGCTTCTCGAGCGCCTCTTCGCCGCCCTCGTCCTCACCGAACTGCAGGTCGAAGGACTCGAGCAGCTCACGGTCCTCGTCTTCTGGGGAGACGACCTGGACGTCGTAGTGAATCTCAGCGCCCAGCAGCTGCAGGGTTTCCTCGGAAACGGAGGCGGTTGCGGTAACCATCTCACCGAGGTTAAACAGAGCCTGTACCAATGCTGCTGGATCTGCACCAATCTTCTCAGCGAAGTCAGCCAAAGATGCACCTCGGCGCAGACGTACAGTCTGGCCCTTGCCGTCAGGCAAACGTACGCCGCCTACCTCATGCTTCTGCTGCTCTTCGAACTCATGACGCTTCTGACGCTTGGACTTCTTGCCCCTGCGTGGTGCGCCACCTGGACGGCCGAATGCACCGGCGGTGCCGCCGCGACGACCGCCGCGACCGCCACCACGGAAGCCGCCCGGGCCGCCCTGGCCTGGTCCACCCTGGCCACGCCCACCGCGGCCACGGCCACCGCCGCCACCGTTGGAGGACTTAGATGGCATAGCTGCCGGGTTCGGATGCGAAGGCATCATGGCCGGCGATGGGCGGCGTCCCCCGCCCTGCCCCTGGCCTTGACGCTGGTTGCCTTCACCCTGGCCTGAGCGTCCGCCGCCCTTGCCACCACGGTTATCGCCTAGCTTGCCGCCAGGACGTGGGCCCTTGGAACCGCCCGGACGAGGTCCTGGACGGTCGCCACCGGCACCGCCAGTGGAGAACGGGTTGTTGGCCACGCGGCGGGAGCCGCCTGGCTTCGGCATCGGACGAGGCATGGAGTTACCCGGAGTCGGGCGCTCGCCGCCCGGCTTCGGTGCTGACTTAGCCTCTGCGTTTGCCTGGGACTTCTGTGGAGCCTTCGGAGCCGGCTTCGATGCGCCCGGCTTCGGACCTGGCTTAGCTGCAGAAGCGGCAGCCTTCTGGGAAGCCTCGGCCTTTGCAGTCGGTGCAGCTTCCTTTGGCGCGGACTTTGCAGCACCGGACTTGGCAGCTGCTGGCTTCGGCGCACCTGGCTTTGGTGCAGACGCCGCTGCGCCTGGCTTTGCGGAGGTCTTAGCTGCAGGCTTTGCGGCCTTGTCAGCCGCTGCCGCCTTGGCAGGCTGATCGCCGGATGGCTTCTCTCCGCCGGACTGCGCCTCATAGTGGGCGCGCATCTTCTTCACCACTGGGGGTTCAATGGTTGAAGATGCGGTTTTAACGAATTCGCCCTGCTCCTTGAGCGTGGCGAGTAGTTCCTTGCTGGTTACACCGAGCTGCTTTGCGAGCTCGTGAACACGTAGCTTTCCGGGCACTTGTCTCCTTGTGATTGTGACTAGGAGCCAAGGCCGTTGTGGCCTGACCCCTAGTTAATGGCTATGGACTTTCATCGCTGATGCTTCATCGTTGTGTGCTCATCAGTGTTCGGTCTTCCTTTAACTCTGGCTCATGGAAGCGCGATGCCTCCACGAATGCACCTAGGTTGCGCCGGCTTTCGCCTGCGTTTCCAGGTACTCACGTACGTGACCTGTATCCACGTCAGTGGATAACCGAAGCGCGCGTCGAAAGGCTCGGGTGCGCTCCGCCAGCTCTAATGCAGTGAGATCCGGGGTAATCCAAGCTCCCCTTCCGGGAAGCCGGCGAAGTGGATCTGCCACGACACGGCGGCCAGTGGGATCGGCGCTATCAACGACAACCCGCAGTAGCTGCGTGTCAGGAAAGCGGCGGCGCGTAGCGATGCACGTACGGAGCCTTGTGTGTGGTTGTCGAGGTGACATCCAACTCCCTACATAAACGATCGCTTGAAAAACGCCCCAGCTTTTCTGCATGTGGGCCGCTATCTAGCTTACGCGAAAATGCGGCAGATCCTTAATTAGGTCTTTTAGTCCTGTGCAGCGTCCGAGTGGATGTCGATCTTCCAACCGGTCAGGCGCGCGGCCAGGCGCGCGTTCTGGCCTTCTTTACCGATGGCCAAAGACAGCTGATAGTCCGGCACGGTTACGCGTGCGACCTGCGCATCTGGGTCAACGACCTCGACGCGAACCACCTTCGACGGCGCCAAAGAATTGCCAACGTAAACCGCAGGATCCTCGTTGTAGTCAATGATGTCAATCTTCTCGCCACCAAGTTCGCGCATGATGTTGTTGACGCGCTCGCCACGTGGACCAATGCAGGCCCCCTTGGCGTTAAGCCCTTTGGCATGGCCGATGACGGACACCTTCGAACGGTGGCCAGCCTCGCGGGCAATAGCAACGAGCTCCACGGCGCCGTCGCCCACCTCAGGGATTTCAAGCTCGAACAGGCCGCGCACCAACTCCGGGTGGGTACGCGACAAAGTTATCTGCACCTGTGCACCGTTGCGGGTCACGCCTACAACGTAAGCCTTGATGCGGTCACCGTGCTCAAGCTTTTCACCTGGTAGCTGCTCAGCTGGCAGCAGGATGGCATCCTGCGAATCCAGCTCGGTACCCAGCTGAACCACAACCACGCCACGCTCGTTGGCGCGCACGTCACGCTGCACGATGCCAGATACAACACGGCCGGTCAGCTCGGAGTAGGACTCGTAAGTTACCTCGGCCTCTGCCTCACGCAGCTTGCGGATGATTGCCTCACGCACGGCCTGGGCGCCGACGCGGCTGAAGTTTTCTGGAGTGTCATCATATTCGCTGATGACCTCGCCGGTCTCCGGATCAGATTCGGTGACGATGACGGTGACCGCACCGGTGTCTGCATCGATATCAACGCGGGACTTGGTTCCCTCGGACTTACTCGCAGCCGACTGCTCGCGGTAATCCAGGTACGAATACAACAAGGCACCCGCGATTGCTTCAAGCAGGTCCTTTACTTGGATGCCACGCTCAGACTCAATCGTACGGAGTGCCTCTAGATCAATATTCACTTTTCATCCTCTCGGGTTGCCGAGTTCTGCTCGGCGTATTCAAACGTCTGTTGCGCTGCCTCCTGCTCAGCAGCAGAAGGTTTAGCAAACTCAATTTCTACCACCGCGCGGGCAATATTTTCCAATCGCTCGATGCGAAAGTACACGTCCTTCTTCACCGGTGTGATGAGCGCTACGGAAGAAGCGTCGTCGGAAAGTGCGCCAATGCGCGCCACTTCGCTCTTGCCTGGGGTCAGCTCGAAAGCGACCAGACGCCCACGGTTGCGGCGCCAATGACGGGGCGCGGTCAGTGGCAGATCGACGCCAGGCGTGGAGACCTCCAGGGTGTATCCGGCACCGAAGTTCAGTTCACCGGACTCCTCCTTGGCGTCGAAGAATTCAGAAATCTGGTTGGAGACTTCCTCCAAAACGTCCGAGCTTGGGCGCTGGTCGCCGTCGATTCGGATAATAACCTGGGACTTCTTACCAGCCTTGGTGGTCTTTACGTCCTCCACATCGAGTCCGCGGGGCTCCAGCAGTGGCTGGAGTAGTTCAGTAAGTTGTGCTGCATCTGGAAAAGCCATGCGTTCTAGCCTAACTGCTGCGCCCAGCTGTTGCGTGTAAGGTCTTTTGAGTGAATCGCCGCGCCTTGACTCCCATCGCAACCCTCACCGCACTTGCAGCACTCGTGCCCGCGTTGAGCGGGTGCCAGGCCGTGGACTCCGTCGTGGATTACTTTGGCCCTCGGCCCGACGAGACTCTAGTAGCCCTCGCCCGCAGCGCGGACAATGATGCCCAGAATCTTGCCGATGTCGACGCCAATGCTTCATCCCTGCGCGCTGACCAGGCCGACGCACTTTATGCGGAGGTGAAGCGTCTGTGCGGCCTCAATAACGAAGGTAACGCTCCCCGCTCGTGCACGGTAGAGCGCACGACTGACGCGCCGCTTTCCGACGTCGATGTGGCTAAAACCCTCAACGAAGCTGCGCATCGCACCCGTGACGCGTTGAGCGAAGTCAGCTCTGAGTCCCGCGCATTAGTGACTAACCAGGCCATTGTTTTGGATGCCTGGGACGGCGCCGAGTTGCCCGCGATCCCG
Source organism: Corynebacterium sp. LK14 (assembly GCF_008042215.1). Taxonomy (NCBI): domain Bacteria; kingdom Bacillati; phylum Actinomycetota; class Actinomycetes; order Mycobacteriales; family Corynebacteriaceae; genus Corynebacterium; species Corynebacterium sp. LK14. Next base: position 427,279 of record NZ_NOVQ01000009.1, on the reverse strand, counting down.
GAGCTCGAGGCAGCAGATCTGGAAAGCGCTACCAGCTTGTTGAACTGGGAGTACGAGCAAGTCTTCGGCCTCGACTTCGCGCGTAGCTATGCATCACCGGAGATAGAAGCAGACATCGACAACCGTTTGTCGCTGCACGAAAAGCGCATTGAGGTCCTGCAAGGCGCAATCGGGGAAGTCGCTAAGGTTCCGCAACCGGCGGTGGCTTATCAACCGACGGCAGTTGCTGGCGTCGCTCTTCCCACCGACGCTTCTTCGGCCCAGAGCTACGTGGACAAATTGGGGTGGAATGACACTCTGAAGTGGGAGGATGCCGCTTCGAAGGCCGCCGCCCCCACCGCCGAAGGCGAGGAGCGCGTGGCATGGCGCAACTGGCTCATCGCCGTCGCCGCTCAATCACGCGGTCTCTAGAGCATCCAAGCACCCTGTCAGCGCGCTATCTTTTAACCCCGTACATTGGGTAGCTCGTAAAGTGGCGTAAGTGAATTCTCAAAAGATGCGCCACTTTCGGTGGCTAGCGCTCGTCCTCGTCATCCTCGCTATCGGGGCTATCGGCCTGGGCGGCCTCGACCAACCTGAGTCCTCGACTGCCTCGCTGCCCAAGGACATGGACTCCACCACGGTGGCCCAGCTACAGGAGGAGATCTCCAAGCAGGAATCCGAAGGCGAGTCGGCACAAGCTGCCATCGTCTTTTTTGATTCGGATAAGCCACTCGATGTCAATGCCCTGCGTGGTGTGGCAAAGGAGCTCGGCGGCCCGCTCATCCCGAGCGAGGATGGGCAGTCTGCCATCGTCCCGGTTCAGGTAGAGGCGGGTACGTCTACCGAGAATGCTGACAAGGTCACGCAGCTGCGCGAGGACGCCGCTGCCGTTCTTCCAGAGGGCGTGACCTCCCAGGTCACCGGCCCTGCTGCAATCAAGGCGGACCTCGCGAGCGTCTTCCAAGGCGCCAACTTTATGCTTCTGGCAGTAACCGCGGGCATTGTGGCGGTGCTCCTCATTGTTACGTACCGCTCCCCTGTTCTGTGGCTGCTTCCGCTGCTTGTCATCGGTGTCGCTGACCGTGTGGCCGCGGCTGTCTACACTTACGTTCTTGACGCATTCGGCGTGACGTGGAACGAGTCCACCTCGGGCATCTTGTCCGTGCTTGTTTTCGGCGCGGGCACCAACTACGCACTACTGCTTATCTCCCGCTATCGCGACGAACTGACCTCTACCGCGGACCGCTACGCGGCCATGGCGCGCGCATGGGTACCGACGCTGAAAACCGTTTCGGCCTCGGCAGGAACCGTGGTGCTGGGCGTTCTCTGCCTCTTGCTTTCCCTCATCCCAACCACGCAGGGGCTCGGTGCGGCCGCTGCTGTGGGCGTCTTCGTGGCTTGGTTGTTCGCTATGTTCGCCCTGCCTGGCGTTCTGGTTGCTTTTGGCCGCTGGATTTTCTGGCCACGCCGTCCGCAGCAAGGCGATACTCCGGATCACAAGCTGTGGGACAAGATTGGCGGACTGGCGGCCAAGGCTCCGAAGCGTATTGCTGCGGTGTCGCTGCTCATCCTGGCTATCTGCTCCATCGGTTACTTCCAGACCTCGACGGGTCTTACGCAGTCGGACCAGTTCATCGATACCCCTGAATCCATCAGCGCCGGCGAGGCCCTCGAGGAGGCCTTCCCTGACCAGTCCTCTACCCCGCCGCTCGTAGCAACCCAGGATCCGGCTGGCACCACCAGGGACATCGAGGCAATGGGTGCTACTGCGCAGGAGCAAGGCAGCGCTAAGGGATGGAGCCTCCTGCAGGTCTCCGGCGCGGACTTCCTACAGCTGCGTGAGAAGTTCGGCGACCACCAAGGTGAGCGCGCCGATGGCGCCGTGCTCGTAGGCGGTGCCGATGCGCAGCTGGTTGATGAGGAATCAGCCGCTGAGCGGGATCGCAAGGTTATCTTCCCGCTGGTCTTAGCCCTCATCTTTGGTGCTCTCGTGATCATGCTGCGTTCTTTCGTGGCACCGGTCATCATGGTCGCTTCCGTGTTGCTGACCAACGTGGCGGCCATCGGCCTGGGTTGGTGGATCTCCCACTACATGCTGGGCTTCGACCGCTTCGCGTCCAACACCCCGTTGTTCGCTTTCGTGTTCTTGGTTGCATTGGGCATCGACTACACCATCTTCCTCATCACCCGCGCCCGGGAGGACGCCGGTGAGATTGGCACCCGCCGCGGCATCTTGACGGCGCTTTCGGCAACAGGTGGCGTGATTACCTCTGCCGGTATCTTGCTGGCGGCAGTGTTCGCTGCACTCGGCGTGCTGCCGCTGGTGGTTCTGGCCCAGCTGGGCATCACCGTGTTCATCGGCGTGCTTCTAGACACCCTCATCGTCCGTACCGTCCTGGTCCCATCGGTGGTGCAGATCCTCGGCGAGAAGTTCTGGTGGCCTGCGCACCCATTCGCAGAAAAGCACGATGCGGATTAGCTCCCCCCCTCCTTGGAATCCCCTGCACGCGGCCAGCAAAACCTCAGGGGATTCTACGGCGCATTTCATTGCATGTGCACCACCGCAGCTTTTACCTTGGACGGTCATGAACTCACCGGAGATACCGCGTGTAGATCGTGTAGATACCGCGTGGATATTCCGGGTGTTCGGCTTGAGACCTTTAGAAGACACAAAGAGAAGGAGTACTTTCTCAATGCGTTCCAAGAAGAAGTTTGCAACCCTATCCGCTGCCGCTGCATTGGGCGTCGCAGCACTGGCTACCCCGGCAGCCAACGCCGCACCGGTCTCCGCGTGGGACCAGGTGGCAGCGTGCGAGTCCGGCGGCAACTGGCAGGTTAACACTGGTAACGGCTACTACGGCGGCCTCCAGTTCAGCGCCCAAACCTGGTCAGGATTCGGCGGACAGCAGTACGCACCGACCGCAGACCAAGCAACCATGGAGCAGCAGATCGCTGTTGCTGAACAGGTGCTTGCCACCCAGGGCGCTGGCGCTTGGCCCAACTGCGGTGGCCCAGTCGGCGGCTACTAAAGCCACACCCATACGTGCCATAAGGCCCTGCCCTCTAGCAGGCTTCACGAAAGCAACTAGAGCGCAGGGCCTTAGTGTGTTCCCAGCAACCCACCGCTTTGCATCCCAGCAACGTACTTCTGTATGCAAATAGGCCCCCTAAAACACGGAAAACAGCTGCCCTATTTACACAGAGCGGTACTCGCCCTCTAACGGCTCGCCTCAACCCCGCGCACCGCACCCAGAAGCAGCACCCCACAAACCGCCCCCCACTCGGAAACGCCCCGCGAACCCGCGCAGCCGGTGAGGCCCCAGCTGCCAGGTACCTATATACGCAAATAAGGCCCCAAATCACAAGATTGGAAGCCTTATTTACATGCAGCGGTACCTGCGCCTTACCAGCACGCGCTAACAGCGCACCCTAACAGCACGCGCTAACAGCGCACCCTAACGGCACGACTCAACCGCGCACGAGCTCGAGGAGCTTGTCCACGATCTCATCGGCTGGGACCTCAAGGGTCTCGCCACCGCGGATGCGCAGCTCAATGATTCCGTCCGCAAAGGAACGTCCGAGAATGGCGATGAACGGCATGCCGAGGAGCTCAGCATCCTTGAACTTCACGCCTGGGGAAACCTTGGGGCGGTCGTCGAAAAGCACCTCAATGCCTGCAGCATCCAGATCCTCCACCAGCTTCTGGCCTGCCTCAAGTGCAGCGGCGTCCTTGTTCGCAACGGCGACGTGTACCTGGAACGGCGCGACGTCGACAGGCCAGCGCAGGCCCTTCTCATCCGCCTGCTGCTCAGCCAGAACAGCCATCATGCGGGAAACACCAATGCCGTAGGAGCCCATGGTCGGAACGGCGCGCTTGCCGTTCTCGTCCAGAATCTGGACGTCGAAAGCCTTGGTGTACTTGCGGCCCAGCTGGAAGATGTGGCCGAGCTCAATGCCGCGCTCCAGGGTCAAGGTTCCCATGCCGCCTGGTGCTGGATCGCCTTCCTTGATCTCAGCTGCCTCAATGAACTCGTCGATCTCAAAGTCGCGGCCAGCCACGCAGTTCACCACGTGGTGGTTCTTCTCATCCGCACCGGTGATCCAGGAGGAGCCCTTCACCACGCGCGGATCCGCATAAACCTTGACGCCATTGGCGTTGAGGCCACGCGGGCCTACGTAACCGCGGACCAGGAATGGGTTTGCCTTGAAGTCCTCATCCGTAGCCAGCTCAAACTCGGCAGGCTCCAGGGAAGCTTCCAAACGCTTCTCATCAAGCGCACGGTCACCCGGGATGAGAACTGCAGCCAGCTCCCACTCCTTCTCGGTCGCGCCGTCGTTGACCGTTGGGTGAGCAACCTTGATGACCATGCATTTCAGGGTGTCCGCACCGGTCACAGCGCGGCCATTAACCTGAATGCCCTCGGAGTTCGCCCACTCCACCAGGGTGTCAATGGTCTCAGAATCCGGGGTCTCGTAAACCTTAGCCTCAGCAAGGCCCTCCAGCGGGGTCTCCTCCGGAGCTGGGGTCACCACTGCCTCAACGTTGGCCGCATAATCGCCCTCGGTGGCGCGCACGAAGGTGTCCTCGCCTGCCGGGGAAACAGCCAGGAACTCTTCGGAAGCAGAGCCGCCCATGGCACCAGACGTTGCCTTACAGATGGCGTAGTCAATCTCCAGACGGTTAAAGATGTTCTGGTAAGCCTTGCGGTGGCGCATGTAGGACTCGTCCAAGCCCTCGTCCGTCATGTCAAAGGAGTAAGAATCCTTCATCACGAACTCGCGGCCGCGCAGGATGCCCGCACGCGGGCGCTCCTCGTCGCGGTACTTGGTCTGGATTTGGTACAGGGTAACTGGGAAGTCCTTGTAGGAGGAGTACATGTCCTTCACGGCACCCGCGAACATCTCCTCGTGGGTTGGGCCGAGGAGCATGTCAGCACCCTTGCGGTCCTTCAGGCGAAAGAGGTTGTCGCCGTACTCGGTCCAGCGATCAGTCAGCTCATAAGGCTCGCGCGGCAGAAGTGCCGGGAAGAGCATCTCCTGGCCGCCAATGGCGTTCATCTCCTCGCGCACGATGTTTTCAATCTTGGTCAGGGTGCGCAGACCCAGCGGCAGCCAGGTGTACACGCCCGGCGCGGCGCGGCGCACGTAGCCTGCACGAACGAGAAGCTTGTGGCTGAGGACTTCGGCATCTGCCGGATCTTCGCGCAGAGTGCGAAGGAAGAGATTTGAAAGGCGAGTAATCATGCTTAGCACTCTACATCGCTAGTATTTACCTATGCTCATTCTCCTCCCACCTTCTGAAACAAAGGCCCATGGCGGCAACGGCGCCCCACTGAATTGGGACGAGCTTTCTTTCCCCGCGCTCAATCCTGTCCGCCAGGACATAGCCGTGGACCTGGCACAACTCGACGTCGACAAGGCGCTCGAGGTGCTCGGTATCTCTGAAAAGTTGCGGCCGGAAGCAGAATCCAACACCGAGCTTTTCGACTCTCCCACGATGCCCGCGATTGAGCGTTTTACGGGCGTGCTTTACGACGCTCTCGATGCCGCCACGTTGCCGCCTGCCGCACGCGCTCGGCTCGCCATTGGCGACGCATTGTTTGGCATTACCCGCGCCAGCGACATGATTCCGCATTACCGCCTCTCCGGAGGAACGAAGCTGCCGACCAAGGACGGCGAAACGCCAACGTTGAAATCGCGCTGGGGGAAGGCCATCACGGAGCAACTCGCTGAGGTTGCGCAATCAGGTGAGCTCGTCGTGGACATGCGCTCGGGCACTTACCAACAGCTGGGCAAGTTTAAACAGGCGGTCACCATTCGCGTGGAGTCAGTCCAGGAGGATGGCTCGCGCAAGGTCGTCTCGCACTTCAATAAGCATTACAAGGGCCAGCTGGCACGAATCTTGGCGCTCTCCCCCGCTGATGCCTACGCCGTTGACGACGTCGCAGCAATCGCCTCGGCGGCAGGCCTCACGGTCGAGGGCCCGCAGCCGGGCAAGCTCGAACTCACTCTCGTGGTCTAGCTTTTGACAAGCGGTCTAGCTTTGGCGAGATGAGAGATAGCGCAGGCTGTTGCGCTCCAGCCGGCACTCGGTGGCAATCGCGATGCCCGAAGCCAGCTTCCCGCGCTCGCGCAAGCTGTACATTGAGTCAACGATGCGGTCGCGCAGGTCCCACGGAGAAATGGTGTTGATGTAGACCTTGGTACCGCCCTCGAAACCGGCGAGCGTCGACACGCGCAGCTTAATCATGACGCGCCACGGCTGCGCCACATCAACCGAAGGTGCCTTGTGGTGCCATTCCTCATTGCACGCAACATCTGGGCCCACGGCCGCGTGTGCGGCGTGCATGAGGTCTGACATTCCGCGGATCTCACCCGGAGTTTGCTCCCAGGGGGCGCAGTGCCTCGACTTGGAGAAGAGCTCCAGCGTGGGATAGCGGTGACCAAAGCCTGCGAAGAGCACCGCGTAGTCATTCTCAGCGATAACCAGGTTATGCTGTGCGGCGTACCCCACGGCCCAATCGTTGTACATATTGGGATGCGAGCGCAGGATGTCATTTTCCCGCATGGCAGACATACTGAGGTCATCGATGGCGACGAGCTGCTTGTGCAGGTGCTCGAAGGACGCTCCGGCGGGTGCCAGCCAGTTCTGAAAGGCCACTACGTAATCGGCGTAGCGGTTGCGGGCGTAAAGATCCCGCATGGAGTCCGCGGTGAAGGACGTCAGCAGGAAGTGATCGTCTGGGCTCAGCGTGCCTGAGGACGCCAGCTGCGAGTCATCCGTAGCGCCGTCGACAAAGTGGCGGGAGCCAATGATGACGTCGTGCCCACCGCCGAAGAAGCAGCCGGCCTGCGCGAGCAGTTCCTCCTCGCTCATCTCAGCGTCCTTGCCCGCGGCTTTCAGCTTGGTGCGTACGGTCTTGAGAACGTGTTCGCGGCCTGCGGGGTCGGCGATATAGGCGTGCATTCGCTCGGCCGACTCGTCATCCATCTTGTACTGGTAGTTCGCGGTCCAGTAGTCATAGGAGACGATCTCGAAGAGATTGGGCACTCGGCGAAACGCAGGCTCTGTATGGTCTAGGTCCGCTGCGCCCACGCCACGGAGCACCTCGCCGGAGCCTAGGATGCGTGACTTTTCAGGCGGAGTTTCAAGTTTGCGGTCAGAGCAAAACGCACACGTGGAGGTATGTGCCCCTACTGCTAGGGGCTCGGGGCTCTCCGGGGCGTGGGAGAACGGACGGTTTCCCCTGCCGGGTACGGTCCACACTTCGGTGCCGGAAAAAGGGTTGACCTGTTTGACGGTTCCGTCAGCCATCACCTGGATCGGTTCGATGCGGCTAAAGAGTGCTTCGCTCATGCCTTTTAGGATAGACCCAGACCCGTATGCTGGTGGCCATGCGTCACGAGTACTTCGAAGTAGATGTCTTTGCCACCACTGCCTTTTCTGGCAATCCGCTAGCCGTCATTGCTGGTGCTGATGAGCTCAGCAGCGAACAGATGCAGCGCATAGCCAACTGGACCAACTTCTCTGAAACGACCTTTCTGCTGCACCCCACGACTCCCGATGCGGACTACCGCGTCAGGATTTTCACGCCGCACGAGGAGTTTCCTTTTGCTGGGCACCCAACGCTTGGCACAGCCCGCGTCTTCGCTGAGCTCACTGGCAAGGAAGGCGACTTGGTCCAAGAGTGCGGTGTTGGTTTAGTGCGTATCAAGCAAGAGGATCGCGTCTTCTCCTTCGCCACGCCGGAGCTCCAGCGCTCGGGTACGCTCAGCGAATCAGAACTCGCGGAGACAGCAGACGCACTGGGGGTGAGCAGCGACGACATCGTTGATGCCGCATGGGTGGACAACGGCCCGGGATGGCGCCTCGTGCAGCTCGCCGATGCGGACACCGTGCGCGCGTTGCGTCCCTCTTACTCCCGCGATATCAAAGTCGGCGTGGTGGGCCTTGCGGCCAATCCCACCGAAGGCCAGCCCCTTTACGAAGTTCGTGCCTTCACCCGTAAATTTGAGGACCCAGTCACCGGTTCTTTCAACGGCGGTGCCGCGCAATTCATGCGTGAACGCGGGCTCGTTCCTGCTCGCTACACCGCGCGCCAGGGCAGCCAGTTAGGACGCGATGGCCTGGTGCACATTGCTGACGACGGCGCGAACATCTGGGTGGGCGGATCCATCCACATTCGAGTGCGCGGCGAACTGGAGTCATAGGAATGAAGATTCCTTTCGAGCTTTCCCATACTTTCGCTCGCAGCTTGCCGGGGATGGTCCGCCCAAGCCGCGGCGAGGAACAACCCCAGCCGCAGGTAGTCATCGTGAACGAGGCATTGGCCGCCGAGCTTGGGCTGGACGTCGACTGGCTGCGTTCGCCAGCGGGTATTGAGTTCTTGCTGGGCCGCAGCACCGATGAGCAACCCCACTCCATGGCATATGCGGGCTATCAATTCGGGCAGTTCAACCCCTCGATGGGGGACGGCCGCGCGCTGTTGCTCGGCGAGATAGAAAACGATTCTGGCCGCTGGGACCTCCATGCCAAGGGCACGGGCCCCACCCCGTACTCACGCCTTGGTTCTGATGGACGCGGCACCTTGCGCTCGATGCTGCGCGAATACCTCTTCTCGGAAGCCATGCATGCGCTGGGAATTCCTACGACGCGCTCTCTGGCGGTTATTTCTACCGGCCGCAAGATCCAGCGCCAGATGGTGGAGGAAGCAGGCGTTTTGGTGCGTGTGGCTGCCAGCCACATTCGTATCGGTTCATTCCACTACGCTGCGCAAACCGGCCAACTGGAGGACCTTGCCAACTACACCATCGCGCGGCATTATCCCGGCAGCGACTACAAAGAGCTGTACTCGCGTGCGATGGACGCACAAATTGCTACCGTTGCCGCGTGGCAGCACGTGGGCTTTATCCACGGCGTGATGAACACTGACAACACCACGCTTTCGGGCCAGACCATCGATTACGGGCCGTGTGCCTTCATGGAGGCCTACGACCCTGACACGTGGTTTAGCTCGATCGATGCGCAGGGACGCTACCGCTTTCGCAATCAGCCAGAAATTCTCGGGTGGAACTTCGCCCGGCTGGCGGAGAGCATGCTGCCGCTTTTCGACGCCTCCTCCGACGCCGCTATCACCTATGCCCAAGAAACCATCAATGGCTTCTACGAGCGCTTCGAGGACCAACGCAAGCGTGACTTCCAGCAGCGCTTTGGCCTCGAAGAGGGTGGCGAGTACTTCGCGGCGCTGGCGCAATCGGGTGCTGACTTCACTCTTGCTAATCAGGGCCTGGCAAAGGCTTTGCATGGTGAGCCTGATGCGTTGGGCCACCTGCTTCGTGATTGCTCAGATGCGCCCGACACTTCTTTCCTCAAGGACTACCGCAAACGTGCCTCAGGCGCCGCGGCGGCTGCGGTGCCTCCGCTGCCGCGCGTCATTCCGCGCCCCCACAATGTTGAGGCGGCCCTGCTGGACCTGGATTTGTTCCAAGAGTTCCTTCACGCAGTCACGCATCCAACGCAGCCGAACGAAAAATTTGAAACTCCCGGTGATACCGAGGGCTACCTGACTTATTGCGGCACTTAAGGCAGCTGGAGCGGAACGCCGCGCACCCCACCAATTTACGTTTGTGATGTGGTGGGGTGCGCTTGTGAAGCAGCCGGAATGGCTTACTTTTGGTCGAGCTTCAGGGTCTTCTGGGTGTAGTCCCACATCTCGTTGTAGAGCTTCTTATCCTTGGACAGCTTGATGCCGTAGGAAGGAATCATTTCCTGGATCTTATCGCCCCACTGAATCATGTGCTCACCGAAGCAACGCTCCAGCAACTCGACCATGACGGCCGGGGTGATGGAAGCGCCTGGGGAAGCGCCGAGCAGACCGGCGATGTTACCGTCTGGGTTGTTGACCAGGGTGGTACCGAACTCGAGGGAGCCGAACTGCGGTGCAGCGGCTGGCTTGATGACCTGAACGCGCTGGCCAGCGATGACGGTCTCCCAGTCTGCTGGGTCTGCGGAAGGAACGTATTCCTTCAGGGTCTCGACGCGCTTGTCGAAGTCCTTGAGAACCTCGGAAACCAGGTACTTGGTCAAACCGAACTCTTGAGCTGCAACGCCCAAGTAGGAAGGAATGTTGTCCAGGCGAATGGACTTGAAGAGGTCGAGGTAAGAGCCCTTCTTCAGGAACTTCGGGGACCAACCACCGTATGGGCCGAAGAGCAGGCCCTGTTCACCGTCGATAACGCGGGTATCAAGGTGCGGAACCGACATTGGAGGAGCGCCCACAGCAGCCTTGCCATAAACCTTGGCGTGGTGCTGCTTGACCAGCTCAGGGTTCTTAGCACGCAGCCACAGACCGGAAACCGGGAAGCCTGCGAAACCGGAAACCTCGCGAACGCCAGCCTTACGCAGAAGATCAAGAGCGTATCCACCAGCACCGACGAAGACGAACTTCGCGCGGACAACGCTGTAGTCGCCGGTGTGCAGGTTCTTGGAGTAGACCTTCCAGGTAGAGCCATCGCGCTTAATGTCGACGACCTCATGACCGTAGCGGATCTCGGTGCCGGCGGCTTTAGCAGCGGTGAAGAACTGCTTCGTCAGGGCGCCGAAGTTTACGTCAGTACCTGCTTCAGTCCAGGAGATAGCAACCTTCTGGGAGTTAAAGTCGCGGCCCTTGGACATCAGTGGCAGCATTTCCTGGAAGGTAGCGTCATCGTCAGAGAACTGCATGTTCGGGAACATGTGGTTGTCCTTCAAAGCATCAAAACGACGCTTGAGGTAATCAACCTGGATGGATCCCTGGGCGAAGGAAACGTGCGGAACCGGGTTAATGAAAGCCTTTGGGTCGGTCAGGATGCCGTTGTTGAGCTGGTGTGCCCAGAACTGGCGGGAAACCTGGAACTTCTCGTTAATGCCCAGCGCCTTGGAAACGTCGATGCGACCGTTCTTCTCTGGAGTGTAGTTGAGCTCGCACAGAGCAGAGTGGCCGGTACCAGCGTTGTTCCATGGGGAGGAGGACTCAAGTGCAGGTCCGTCGAGACGCTCGAAAACCATCTGGGTCCAGCTTGGCTCCAGCTCACGGAGCATGGCACCCAGGGTGGCGCTCATGATACCTGCGCCAACGAGGGCTACATCTACCTCATCTACAACTTGTGCTGTCTTCTTGTCGGAGGACACCTTGCTATTACCTCTTCAGATTGAAAATTATCACTCGCTCGAACAGCCCAGAGCTGTCGAACGCAGTCTTCTAGCGTTGCACGTTTTCGCCTACCTTTTACGCTCCGCTGTCTTAAACATGCTGGCTTAAACACAAGCACAGCATCTCTGGCAACGGCACATAACAAGGGACGCGTCACGCATTACCTACCCACCTTACGCCTTTAGCATCAAAATGGGGATTCCGTATGCGGGAAAAGTCCGGTTTTCACACGCGGCTGCCCCCTACGCATCTTGTCTCCTTCGGTGAAAATCTCCCCAGCCACATCACTACGCCACCGCAACACCGGATTTGCGTTGTATGCCTAAACTGGTCGGTATGACTGAGTCAACCTTGCAATGGACTGATGACATCCTGGGCCCAGGATTTATGGCCGCGGATCTGCCCTTGGGCGCGGATCCTGACGGCGAAGGCGACGTCCACGCCACATTGATCCGTTACAACCCAGATAACGAGGATCTCAGCGACCGTGTCGCAATGATTTGGGTGCACGGCATGACCGACTACTTCTTCCATAAACACGTAGCGGAGCATTTTCATAACAAAGGTTATGCATTTTACGGAATTGATTTGCGTAAGTGTGGACGCTCTCACGAGCCCCACCAAAAGTGGCACTACATCTCCGACATGCACTTCTACGAGAAGGACCTCAATGCCGCTCTCAATGCCCTGCCGCAGCGAAAGGTCATCATGGTTGCGCATTCAACAGCAGGCATAATCGTGCCGCTGTGGCTCGACGCCTTGCGTCGCACCGACCCCGCTCGACACGAACGAATCGCAGCGCTAGTACTAAACAGCCCATGGCTGGACATGATGGGCATTCCACCCCTCGCCTTCAAGGCCGCGAAGCCTTTGTTCTATTTCTTCGGCAAGGTCACCCCGCATATTGCGCTCCACGGCGGCAATCTCACCGCCTTTGGCGATTCGATCCATGCCAGCCGCTACGGCGAATGGGACTACGACCTTGAAAAGAAACCGTTGGGCGGCCATAAGAAATACATCGGCTGGGCACGCGCAGTATTCAAGGGATTCGACATTATTCATTCTGGCCGTGTTGATGTCGGCGTACCGATCCTCACACTCACCTCAACAAAGTCGATGTTCTCAGCTCCATATTCGGAAGAGCTCAACTACGCCGATGCGGTCATTGACGTCAAACAATCACAAAAATGGGCCAAAGAGCTTGGCTCTCATTACACCCTTCGCCCGCTTAAAGGAGCTCGTCATGATGTTTTCCTATCTCGCGAGCCGATCCGGAACGAAGCATTTCGAGTAGTCGACGAATGGCTACCCACGGTGCTCTAACAACTATCCCGCCCACCACAACACCTAATCCAACCCCCTATAAATAAGGAGAACTATGTCTACGACAACGCCGCAGAACGCACAAGCAGAACATTTCGATCTGATCATCATCGGAACTGGTTCAGGAAACTCGATTCCATCCGAGGATTTCGAGAACAAAAAGATAGCCATCGTTGAGGAAGGCACCTTTGGCGGAACTTGTCTTAACGTAGGCTGTATCCCCACCAAAATGTACGTCTACGCAGCAGACCTTGCATACGCCGCCAAGGAAGGTCAGCGCCTCGGAATTGACGCCCAGGTAAACAACGTCGACTGGCAGTCCATCATCGAGCGAGTCTTTGTCAATCGCATCGACAAGATCGCGGAGGGCGGCGAGGCTTATCGCCGTGGCGACGAGACCCCCAACATTACGGTGTTCGACAAGCACGCAACTTTCGTTGGCCCGAAGACCATTGCGGTTGGAGATGACGTCATCACGGGCGATCAAATCGTCATCGCCGTGGGTTCCCGCCCCACCATTCCTGAGGTATATGCAGAATCCGGTGTTAAGTACTACACCAATGAAGACATCATGCGGATGCCCAAGCGGCCAAAGAGCCTAATTATCGTGGGCGGCGGTTACATTGCGATGGAGTTTGCGCACGTGTTTGACGGACTGGGCACCAAGGTTACGGTGGTCAACCGCTCGGAGAAGCTGCTTCGTCATTTGGATGAGGACATCGTTTCTCGGTTCAACGAGATTGCACGCGAACGCTTCGACGTGCGTATCGCGAACGGTACACAGCTGACCCAAAACGACAGTGGCGTGTCCTTGTCTCTCGACGACGGATCTACCGTAGAGGCTGAAGCTATCCTCGTGGCGACTGGCCGCAAACCAAATGCAGACCTCCTAGGCTTGGACTCGGCAGGCATTGAGCTGCGCGAAGACGGACGTATCAAGGTCGACGAGTACGGCCGTACTTCGGTCGCGGGCGTTTGGGCGCTTGGCGACGTATCCTCCCCCTACATGCTCAAGCATGTGGCCAACGCCGAAACCCGTGCAGTGCAGCACAATCTCCTGCATCCTGAGGATCTGCAGAAGATGCCACATGATTTCGTTCCAGCCGCAGTTTTCACCCATCCGCAAATCGCCTCTGTAGGTCTCACTGAAGCAGACGCACGCGAGCAAGGCTCCGACGTTACTGTCAAGGTCCAAAACTACGGCGACGTTGCATACGGTTGGGCTATGGAAGACTCCACGGGGATTTGCAAACTGGTGGCCGACAGGAAAACTGGACGCCTCCTAGGAGCCCATTACATGGGCCCACAGGCTTCGACACTCATCCAGCAGCTCATCACAGCAATGGTATACGGCCTTGACATGCGCGATTTCACGCGTAAGCAGTACTGGATCCACCCCGCGCTACCTGAAGTGACTGAAAATGCCCTCCTGGGACTGGACTGGTAAGGCAAACATTGACCGTGGCCAAATCCACATTCGTCTTGCCAGGAAACTTTCCGGCTAATAGTTTCACCACTTGAGAAATGGTTTCTCCTCGACCAACTGCGATCGCCGTAGCATTCGGCCGTACCGCTGTGGCTTCTGCTGAGTCCTCTTTCTCCGGTTCCTCCCCTAGTTCTCGGTAGAAGTTTCTAGAGCTTTTCATATTGATGGCAGAAAGCCCATCGACCAATGCCACTATGAGTAATAGGGCGCTCCTCCTTACACAGAGGCGCGCCCTATTCTTTTGCTTAGGCCTGTCGCCTTAGGCTTCGTCCGGCAAAGTTAGGATCTCGGCACCATCGTTAGTTATCACAAGGGTGTGCTCGAACTGAGCTGTGAACTTGCCATCGACGTTCTGAACGGTCCAATCGTTGTCCCAGATCTCGTAGTCCAACGAGCCCAGGTTGATCATCGGCTCAATGGTCAAGGTCATTCCTGGTTCTAGGATGTCGCGGTAGGTCGTGGAATCGTAGTGCAAGACAACCAAGCCGTTGTGGAAGGTGGGGCCAACACCATGGCCGGTGAAGTCGCGCACAACGTTGTAGCCGAAGCGGTTGGCGTAAGACTCAATAACACGGCCGATGACATTAACCTCACGGCCCGGCTTTGCCGCCTTAATGCCGCGCATCATTGCCTCGTGGGTACGCTCAACCAGAAGCTTGTGCTCCTCAGAGACGTTCCCGGCCAGGAAGGTCGCATTAGTATCGCCGTGGACACCATTCTTGAACGCAGTGACGTCGATGTTGACGATGTCTCCGTCCTCAATCACGGTGGTGTCCGGAATACCGTGGCAGATGATTTCATTCAAAGAAATACAGCAGGACTTCGGAAAACCCATGTAGCCCAGCGTGGATGGGTATGCACCATGGTCCAGCATGTACTCGTGCGCGATGCGGTCAATCTCATCTGTGGTCACGCCGGGCGCCACAGCCTTACCGGCCTCCTGCAGCGCGTTAGCCGCAATCTTGGATGCCTCGCGCATGGCCTCAATGACCTCAGGGGTCTGGACAAAAGGCTCACCCATTGCTTCCTGGACGGAGTCCTTCCACACGTACTCCGGGCGCTCGATAGAGTCTGGAACGGTGCGGATTGGGGTGGGCTTTTGGGGGGTTAGTTTTGCGCGATTACTCATGGTTGACCATGGTAGTCCCCTCCCCCACGTGGCCGCTAACCAGACCTCTCAGTTGTGAGCTAGCCTTCTTGCCCTGTAGGCGCAGCGGGATGTCCCTGTGCTCGATAGCTATCGAGCTTCTGCAAGAAGTTATCTGTCACTTGCACTGAGGTCTCAGAGCCTCCGCCCAATACCACCAGAGTTGCGAAGGCGATGTCGTCGTCACGGTAGCCGGTAAACCATGCGTGCGAACCACCATTGATCTCCGCCTCACCGGTCTTGCCGTAAATCGTGCCGCCAGCCTGCATTCCGGCTGCGGTACCGCCCGTAACAACTGCGCGCATCATCTCTCGAATATTGTCGAGGACATGTGAGGAAGGCGGCTGCACCTCTTCTGAGGCCTTCGTCTTATGCGTTGAGATCAGTGTAGGAAGCGGGGTCTTACCCGCAGCGACAGTAGCCGAAACCAGCGCCATTCCAAAGGGGCTGACAAGGTCGGCGCCCTGTCCATAGCCGGACTCAGTACGGTCCAACGGAGTCTTGCCCTCCGGGATGGAGCCTGTAATGGTAGTCAGACCAGGGATCTCGTAATCGAGCCCAAGTCCAAACTCTTTGCCCGTATTCTTCAGCTCGCCTTCCTTCAGATTCGTAGAAACTTCAGCGAAGGTCGTGTTGCACGACTGCGCGAACGCCTGACGCATCGGCACCGATCCCAGCGAAAAGCCGTTGTAGTTGGTTACGGTTCGGCCGTAAAGGTTCATCGTGCCTGGGCACGGAACAATAGTGTCAGCAGTCGCACCCTGTTTGTCCACAGCCGCCGAAGCCGTGATGATCTTAAATACCGAGCCCGGCGGGAACTGGCCCTGCAACGCGATATCACCCTTCTCATCGGCGCGCTCGGTCTGCGCAACCGCCAAAATCTCTCCGTTAGAGGGGCGAATGGCAACCAGCATCGCCTCCGAGTCGGCGCGCAGGTTCACAGCCTCCTGCGCCGCGCGCTGAACGTTGTAATCCAAGCTAACACGGATCGAAGGGGATGCCTCCGGCTCGTGGAGCTCGACGTCGCTAAGCGCCGCACCATTTTCGTTAACCACGGACACAGACCATCCTGACTTGCCATCAATCTCATCTGACACCAGGGACCGCACACGCGCCAAAATGTCAGGCGCCAAACCAGTCTCCCGTGTAATCAACGCTGGCTCTTCGTTGAAGCGGACCCCTTGCGGCTCCCCAAGGCGGGCACGCACTGCTTCTACCTGTTTTTCATTGAGCATCACCACGGAGTAGTCGCCTTCAACTCTCTCCAGCTCTTTCGCCAACTCGCCGGCTTCTTTCTCCGGCACTGAGTCATCCTGGGAATGTGCTTCGCCCAGGGCGCTGGATATCTTGGCAGCTAATGGACGCAGGTCTCCCGCCTCAGTGGTATTAACCACCAAGCGATACTGCAGGCCGGGCGACATCAACTCCACTCCATCGGAGGACACCACGCTCGCACGTTTTGCCGCAATCGCGCGCAGCTCCAAGTGTTGGTGGGCTCCGAGGTTCGGATGCACCAAACTCGGCTGCCAACGTACCTGCCAGTCCTTGTCCTTTTTGGTCAAGGTCATCTCAGTGTCGTAACTGAGCGTGCGGTCCTTCGGAAGGTCCCACGTCACCTGGTACTTCGCGGTGGCATGCGTCTCGTCCTGTGTTACCTCGCCCAGCTCGATGTCGAGTCCTTCGGCCTGCAGACCGGAGAAGGTAGCGTCGAGCGTCGATGTGGTGGCATCGGGGTCATCGACAAGTTCCGCCAATGCCTCGTTGTTGCGGGATTCCATTTCTGAAATGAATTCTTCCGCAACCGGCTCCGCCGAGACGGGCTTGGGCGTGCACGCCACAAGCGACGACGCCCCTACCGAAGCCACACACAACAGCGCCACCATCTTCTTCATGGTTGGGCATCGTAGCAGCCTAGAGACACAAAAAGTCCGCCCCACACCGGAGTGCGGGGCGGACAAAACTGTGAATTTATGGCAGCGATACTAGCGGGTCACGCGAACCTCAGCCTTGGCGCCTTCGACAGCCTCCAGGCCCTGCTCGTCGGCGATACGCATTGCTTCCTCGATAAGAGTCTCCACGATCTGCGACTCGGGCACGGTCTTGACCACTTCGCCTTTAACGAAGATCTGGCCCTTACCATTACCGGATGCAACACCGAGGTCGGCGTCGCGAGCCTCGCCTGGGCCGTTAACAACGCAACCCATGACGGCGACACGGAGCGGGAACTCCATGCCCTCGAGGCCTGCGGTTACTTCCTCGGCTAGCTTGTACACGTCGACCTGAGCGCGGCCACAGGACGGGCAGGAGACGATCTCCAGCTTGCGCGGACGCAAGTTGAGAGACTGCAGGATCTGGTCACCGACCTTGATTTCCTCAATCGGATCAGCGGAGAGAGAAACACGGATGGTGTCACCGATACCCTCGGCCAGAAGTGCGCCGAAGGCAACGGAGGACTTGATGGTGCCCATGAACTTAGGGCCAGCCTCGGTCACACCGAGGTGCAGCGGGTAGTCAGTCTTTGCAGCCAGTTGGCGGTAAGCCTCAACCATCAGGACTGGGTCAGAGTGCTTTACGGAGATGGCAATGTCGCCGAAGCCGTGCTCCTCGAAGAGTCCAGCCTCCCAGATAGCGGACTCAACGAGAGCTTCAGGGGTGGCCTTGCCATACTTCTCCAGCAGTCGCTTATCCAAGGAGCCGCCGTTGACACCGATACGGATCGGGATGCCAGCGTCGCCGGCTGCCTTAGCAACCTCCTTGACGCGGCCATCGAACTCCTTGATGTTGCCTGGGTTCACGCGGATAGCGGCGCAGCCAGCGTCGATAGCCTGGAAGATGTACTTCGGCTGGAAGTGGATATCAGCGATAACCGGGATCGGAGACTTCTTGGCGATGGCCGGAAGTGCCTCGGCATCGACAGGCTTTGGGCAAGCGACACGAACGATGTCGCAGCCGGTGGCCGTCAGCTGTGCAATCTGCTGCAGGGTGGCGTTAATGTCGTGGGTCTTGGTGGTGGTCATCGACTGCACCGAAATCGGGTGCTCGGAACCTACACCGACTGGGCCCACGAAAAGCTGACGGGTTTTGCGACGCGGAGCCAAGGTTGGTGGTGGGCCGTCCGGGATACCGAGACCGATGGGGTTCGACATATGCGCTCCTTGTTAAAGCATGGAATTAGATGGGGGCTTAACGTCCTCACTCTAGCACCGAGCATCAAAATTCCCCCGTCCTGACTCCTAGCCGAAGAGGCGAATCGGGTTGACCACGTCGGCCACGATGATGAGCGCACCAACAGTCATCAAGAGGGCCGCGATGACATAAGTTACCGGCATTAGCGCAGTGTAATCGGCTGGTCCTTTCGGCTCCTTGCCCATAAGTCTGCGGATACCATCCCGAATTTTCTCGTAGAAAATCACTGCAATGTGACCGCCATCAAAAGGAGGCAGCGGGATGAGGTTGAACAAAGCGAGGAAGAAATTCAGCGTCGCCAGCATCATGAAGAAGGTCGACCACAAACTACGCTCGACGAGCTCACCGCCCACGCGGGAAGCGCCGACCACAGACATCGGGCCATTGACGTCACGCTCGTGGCCAAAGATGGACGCCACCACCCCAGGAATTTTCGCTGGGAATTGAATGATGCCGCCAACAGTGGCGTCCAGAACGTACGTGGTGTAGCGCGCTGTTGCGGGGAAAGCGCCGATGAAGTCGTGCTTCTCGACGATATCGATGACTTGGTTGCTCAGGCCGATGGATCCGGCGTCGACAAGCTTGCCCTCACTGTTGAGGCGCTTGACCTTATCGAGTGTGACGTCGAAGTTCTGCACAGCACCATCGCGCTCGACGCGCAACTGGACCGTCTCCCCTGGCCGCGCCATGACTTCCTCGCGCAGCTGGGTGAAGCTCTCCAGCGGCTTGCCGTCGATCGCGAGAACAATGTCGCCCACTTCCACGCCTGCTTCACCAGCTGGACCCTTACCTTGGCACTTCTCGAGCTCACCCTGCAGGTTCTGGTCAGCGGAGCACACAACCTCGCCCACGCGCGGGCGCACGTCAGCGTCTGGGTTAGGAAGGCCGGTAGTCATGGCAATGAGCAGCAAGATGATAAAGCCCAGAAGAAGGTTCACGGCGATGCCGCCGAACATCACGATGACGCGCTGCCACGCGGGCTTCTTATACATCGCATAAGGCTCTTCTTCCTCGGTAAGGAAATCATCCTGAGCAGTCATTCCAGCGATGTCGCAGAATCCACCCACGGGAACCGCAGCCAGACCATACTCGGTGTGACCGCGGGTAAACGCCGCAATCTTGGGGCCAAAACCAATGTAGAAACGGCGCACGCGCATGCCAAAAGCACGGGCACTAAACATGTGTCCCGCCTCGTGTAAGGCAACGGTAATGCCGATTCCTAGGGCGAACAGGAAAATGCCCAGGATGTTTGCCATGGTGGTGAAAGCTTTCTATTGAGCCAAAGAATCCACCAGCACATTTGCGCGCCGGCGGGCCTCGCCTTCGACGGCGATTACTTCATCGACGCTTGAGGGTACACGAGCAAACTGGGAGGCTTCCCCTAACACCTGCCCAACCACATCAACGATTTCTGGGAAATGAATGCGGCCAGACAAGAAGGCTGCGGCAGCCTCCTCATTGGCGGCGTTGTACACGGCTGGGTGCGTGCCGCCGGCAGCTGCAGCCTGACGGGCGAGCTGGACGGCGGGGAAGGCGACGTCGTCAAGCGGCTCAAAGCGCCAGTCATGAGACTGGGAGAAGTCCAGTGATGGCTGCGCACCGGGGACGCGATGTGGCCAATCCAGCGCCAGCGAAATCGGCAGCTTCATCGAGGGCGGCGATGCCTGCGCAATCGTGCAGCCATCGGTGAAGGTGGCCATCGAGTGAATGATTGATTGTGGATGTACCGTGACGTCGATGCGCTCGGGCTCGATGTCGAAGAGCAGCGTCGCCTCGATGAGTTCTAGGCCCTTATTGATGAGGGTGGCGGAGTTAAGCGTGTTCATCTGCCCCATAGACCAGGTGGGGTGCTGCGCGGCCTGCTGTGGAGTAACGTCCCACATCTCTTCGCGGGACCAGCCGCGGAAAGGACCGCCGGATGCGGTGAGGACGAGCTTGCCGAGCTCAACGTCCTCACCCGCGCGCAGGCATTGCGCCATGGCAGAGTGCTCGGAATCGACGGGGATAATCTGCCCCGGCTTAGCCAGCTGAGTCACGATGTGACCACCCGCGACGAGGGATTCCTTATTCGCTAATGCGAGGTACTCCCCCTTTTCCAGCGTCGCAATCGTGGAGCGCAAGCCCATCGAGCCAACTAGTGCATTGAGCACCTTGTCTGCTTCGATGGAGCGCACAAGCTGTTCTGCGGCATCTGCACCGGAGCGAACCTGTCCGCCAAGGGCTTCCGAGACCTGGTGCGCGGCCTGCTCATTCGCCACGGCAACGTGGTCAAACGAAAGGTTGAGGTTCTGCGCTTGCTCGATGACCAGCTGCGGATTTGAACCGCCGGCGGCAATGCCTACGACGGTAAATTTATCCGGGTTATCGGCGATAACTTCCAGTGCCTGGGTGCCGATGGAGCCCGTGGATCCGAGAATAAGAATGCCCTGTGTACTCACCTCTCCAACCCTAGCGGGTGGGTCAGTAATTGCGTGAACGAAATTGCCGGGGGTGTTTCTTCGCTAACGCGGCGAGGATGATTTAAACTACTACACAGAATAAATGGCATTTCATGCGCGCGCGCAGAGTGCGCCATGTACACGCAAAGGAGAGCAAGTGTCTTCCCACAAGCCGGCACCGCAGGTTTTCGACGGCGTTTCCACTGAGGACGTCCCGTCCGCAGGTTTTGGTTGGTCCCGCATCAGCCGCTCTGGCGTTCAGATCGCCGGCTGGATTTCCGTGATCTTCCTGGTTGCTTACAACTTCGGTAACCACAAGGGACACGTTGAGACCGTG
This sequence comes from Corynebacterium sp. LK14, assembly GCF_008042215.1. Taxonomy (NCBI): domain Bacteria; kingdom Bacillati; phylum Actinomycetota; class Actinomycetes; order Mycobacteriales; family Corynebacteriaceae; genus Corynebacterium; species Corynebacterium sp. LK14. The sequence continues at coordinate 406,188 of NZ_NOVQ01000009.1, read as the reverse complement.
TGGCTCGCTGCACTGGCTATCGTCATTGCTCTCGGCTTGGTGCTCTTCGCGCTTCGCCCGAATCTCTCCCAGGTTCGCACTGTTACCGCTCGCAACCAGCCTGTTGGCCACGTCGAGCCGGACTGGGTATACGACCAGAAGACGGTTTCCGGCGCCTACGCTGAGCTTAACGACGGCGAGCTGCGTGCCCTGAACATCGAGCCTTCCCGCGTTTCCCACCTGCGCGTCGAGCGCGGCACCGCGCGTAAGGCTGTTCGCTAAGTCTTAGGACCCTGAAGCCCCCTTGTCCTTTGGGACGAGGGGGCTTCGTTGTGCTTGAGGGGCGCGGGAACATGCGCTGGGGCGGCTATGCGCGAGCCAGCGCATGAATGCTTAGGCAGACTCGCGTTCGTCGGCAGCCAGCTGGCCACAAGCGGCGGCGATCTCGTCGCCCTTGGTGTCGCGAACGGTGCACGGCACGCCTTGAGCAATGACGCGGCGGACGAACTCGTCCTGACGAGCCTTTGGCGCTGCGTCCCACTCGGAACCCGGCGTAGGGTTCAGCGGAATGACATTCACGTGGACCTTGGAGCCAAGCGCGCGGTGCAGCTTCTGGCCGAGCATGTCTGCGCGGAAGTCCTGATCGTTCTTGTCACGGATAAGCGCGTACTCAATGGAGACGCGGCGGCCGGACTTGTCGGCGTAGTAGCGGGCAGCATCCAGCACCTCCTCTACCGGCCAGCGGTTGTTGACTGGCACGAGCGAGTCACGGAGTTCGTCGTCCGGGGTGTGCAGCGATACTGCCAGGGTGCAGGACAGGTCTTCGTCGGCAAGCTTGCGAATTGCTGGGGCCAAGCCAACGGTAGACACAGTGACGTTGCGCTGGGAAAGGCCGAAGCCTTCCAGGTCCTGGCCGGTAATCTGGCGCACTGCGTGCACAACGCGCTTGTAGTTAGCCAGCGGCTCACCCATGCCCATAAATACGACGTTGGTCAAGCGGCCGCCCTCGTCCTCCATGAGCTTGGCTGCGAGGCGGAACTGCTCGACGATCTCAGCTGTGGAGAGGTTGCGATCAAGGCCACCCTGGCCGGTGGCACAGAACGGGCATGCCATACCGCAGCCGGCCTGGGAGGAAATGCACAGCGTGGCGCGGCCCGGGTACCGCATGAGCACCGACTCCAGCATGGTGCCGTCGTGCAGGCGCCACAGCGACTTCGTAGTCTCCCCGTCGTCAGTGGAGGTCTGACGGATGGGTTCCATAAGAGTTGGGAAAAGCCGTTCCTGCAATTCGGCACGCTTATTCGCTGGGATGTCAGTCATCTCTTCGACGTCTGCGGTGCGGTGTACGTAGTAGTGATTGGCTAGTTGGTTGGCGCGGAACTTGGGCAGGCCAAGTTCGGCGAGCGCAGCGATGCGCTCGTCCTGAGTCAGATCCGCAAAATGCTTCGGCGGCAAACCGCGCCGAGGGGCGGAGAAATTAAGTTTCAAAGGTTCAGCCATGGTTCCGCCCATTTTTCCACGTTTTCAGCACTTTTACCCAATTGAGACCGGCCTAAAGTGGCGTAACCGACAGCCCACAGGATTAAATGGTTATATGACAAATCAAGAATTTCCCGCCAATGAGCCCACCGCCGCTGGCGAGCACACCAGTGATTACGTGACGGAGACTGCCCCGGCAACGCACTCTGAGGTTGAGACTACGTATTCCTCGAGTGAAGACGCCAAGGTCAAGGGCTCCTTTGCAGCCAGCACCTGGGTTGCGCTGATCGTGGGATTCCTGCTGCTCATCGTGCTAATTGTGTTTATCCTGCAGAATCAGCAGAAGGTGCCGATGAACTTCCTCAACTGGTCCGGTGAATTCCCTGCTGGCATTGCATACCTCATCTTTGCTATTGCAGGCGCGCTCATCATGGCCCTCGTCGGCATGTGGCGCATGTTCGAGCTGCGCCGCCAGGTACGCAAGCAAGCCAAGCAACACCGCTAAAACAACGAATCTCCCTGCCCTCAAGCTTCTTCGCTTGTGCGGTAGGGAGAATATTTGTTTTTGGGCTTCGGGGTGAATTCTAAAAACCGTGGAAGTTTGCAAGGAAGTTCACAGCCACCCACGTCACCATGGCTGAGGGAAGCATTCCGTCCAAGCGGTCCATGAGTCCACCATGACCGGGCAGAATTTGGGACATATCTTTGATGCCAAGCTCGCGCTTGAACTGGGACTCCACCAAGTCGCCGAGCGTTGCGCAGAAGACAAGGCCCAAGCCCATGATTGCGCCTACCCAGGCGTCATGATGCAGAAGGAGCTTGACGCTGAGTGCGCCTGTTATGACGCCGAAGATGACGGAGCCGAGGAAGCCCTCCCAGGACTTCTTGGGGCTGACTGCAGGCGCCATCGGGTGCGCGCCAAACATCACACCTGCCACATAGCCGCCGGTATCGGAAGCCACCACGCACAGCATGAACGCGACAATCGACGCCGCGCCTGACGCAAACGGAGTCTCCACGCGAGACAGCATCGCCGCAAACGTGGCGAAGAGCGGAATCCAGGTCAATACGAACAGACCCACGGACATGTCGCGCAGATAGTTGATTGGCGGGCGATGGCGTCCGTTGTGGAACAGCCGCCCGAACATCAAAGCCAACACAGCCACGACGTAGACCGCCACGAGGCCAGGGGCGCCGAGCGGCCACGAAATCCATACCATGGCTTGGCCAAGGATGATAAGCAGGGTGCGCGGAATGAAGAAAGAGTGCTCGCGCAGGCGCGTGAGGACCTCCCACATAGCCACTGCCACAGCTCCCGCCACGACGAGGTACCACGCGAAGGGTCCTAGCCACACAGCAAGGACTACGAGCGCACCGAGGCCCACTCCCACGCCCACTGCTGCCGGCAGGTTGCGGCCGGCGCCGTTCTTGGGCTTGGGCAGACGACGATTCGACTCGCTAGTCACGCGCGCTCCTTCCACAGGAAGATGGGATACTCACAAAAAGCGCCGCCGAGCTGATAGCGCCCGGCGGCCAGGTTCGAGGTGCTTAGACCTCCATCAGCTCGTTTTCCTTGTTGGCAACGAGCTTGTCCACCTGGTCGATGTAACCAGCGGTGGTCTTTTCCATTTCCTTTTCGGCTGCAACGACTTCGTCCTCGCCGGCGTCGCCGTCCTTCTGCAGCTTCTTCAACTGGTCCATGGCCTTGCGGCGAATGTTGCGGATAGCAATCTTTCCGTCTTCGCCCTTGCCCTTGGCCTGCTTCACGAGGTCGCGGCGACGCTCTTCGGTCAGCTGTGGAATGGTGACGCGCAAAACCTGACCGTCGTTGGTCGGGTTAACGCCGAGATCCGAGTTACGGATTGCGTTCTCGATCTCGTGGATCATGGACTGCTCGTAAGGCTTGATGAGCATCATGCGTGGTTCTGGAACCGAGATGGTTGCCATCTGCGTAATCGGGGTCGGCGCACCGTAGTACTCGGCAACAAGGCCATTGAACATTGCTGGGTTTGCGCGACCGGTACGGATGGTGATCAGCTGCTCACGGGTGTGCTCCACCGAAGCGGTCATGTGCTCTTCTGCTTCGAGCCGGATCTCGTCGATCATTGGGCTATAACTCCCTTTTCGAATATAAAGTAACTGGAAAAGAATCTAGCAGGTAAAGGCGCCCTCTGTGGGAGGACGTGACCTTAATTCCTATTGGAATTCCTATTGCGATTTTACGAGGGTGCCGATCTGCTCACCGTTGACGGCGCGCTTGATATTACCTTCGGTCAGAAGGTTGAACACCAAAATCGGCATATCGTTGTCCATACACAGGCTGAACGCGGTAGCATCTGCGACCTTAAGGCCCTTTTCGATGACCTCTCGTGGGGTGATCTCGGAGTAAAGCTCCGCATCTGGGTTGGTGCGTGGGTCGTCGGAGTAGACGCCGTCGACAGCCTTGGCAAGGAAGAGCACCTCTGCCCCGATCTCGAGGGCACGCTGTGCCGCCGTGGTGTCCGTGGAGAAGTAAGGCATACCCATGCCTGCGCCGAAGATGACCACGCGGCCCTTCTCCAGGTGGCGGTCTGCACGCAGCGGCAGGTATGGCTCCGCAATTTGTGCCATGTTGATGGAGGTCTGGACGCGGCAGTCGACACCCTGCTGCTTGAGGAAGTCCTGTAGCGCAAGGGAGTTCATGACCGTGCCAAGCATGCCCATGTAATCCGAACGTGCGCGGTCCATGCCGCGCTGGGACAGTTCTGCACCACGGAAGAAGTTTCCGCCACCGATAACCACGGCAACCTCAGTGCCCTGCTTGGCAATGTCGGCGATCTGCTGAGCAACGTTCTCCACGACGTCAGGGTCGATGCCGACCTTGCCACCTCCGAACATTTCACCGCCCAGCTTCAGCATCACACGCTTGTATCCGGTTCGCTTGGTGTCAGGGTTAGTCACGGCCTTCATCGTCTCCTTAATGCGGCTGTTTTTAATTCCGCTCCATCTTACCCACACATGTTCGCTGGCTCATATTTCGTGCTCAAGCAAGCAAAAAGCCCTGCTGCAAACAAGTGCAGCAGGGCTCAAGCGTGAAAGCCGATTAAAGCTTAGGCGCCAACCTCGTAACGGACGAAGCCCTTGATGGTGGTGCCAGCTTCCTTGGCAACCTGCTCAACGGTCTTCTTGGAGTCAGACAGAGCAGCCTGCTCGAGAAGAACGACGGACTTGAAGAAGCCGTTCAGGCGACCTTCGACGATCTTCGGCAGAGCAGCCTCCGGCTTGCCCTCCTCGCGGGTGGTAGCTTCAGCGATCTCGCGCTCCTTCTCAACGACCTCAGCAGGAACGTCCTCGCGGGTGAGGTACTCAGCGTTCATAGCTGCGATCTGCAGAGCAACAGCGTGTGCGCCCTCTGCATCACCCTCGTAGGAAACGAGAACGCCAACTGCCGGCGGCAGGTCAGCGGAACGCTGGTGCAGGTAGACAGCGACGTTGTCGCCCTCGACGGTGACTGCACGGCGTGCCTGCAGCTTCTCGCCGGTCTTTGCGGACTCTTCGTCGACGATCTCGGAGACCTTCTTGCCGTCGATTTCGAGGTTGTTCAGCTCCTCGCCGGAGTTGACCTTAGCCTCGCCAGCAGCCTCAGCGATCTTGGTAGCGAAAGCCTTGAATGCCTCGTTCTTTGCAACGAAGTCGGTCTCACAGTTGATTTCGACCATGGTGTTGCCGGAAACAGCAACCAGGCCCTCGGTAGCCTCGCGCTCAGCGCGCTTGGAAACGTTCTTTGCACCCTTGATGCGCAGGAACTCTACGGCCTTGTCGTAGTCACCGTTGGACTCGTCGAGTGCCTTCTTGCAATCAAGCATGCCGGAGCCGGTTGCCTCGCGCAGTGCCTTAACGTCTGCAGCAGTGTAGTTCGCCATAGTTGGGGCGATCCTCCTTGGTTTCAAACAGTATTCGATGGAACAGAGTACTCGACGCAGTAATTTTGCGCCGCCCTTGGGGGTGAGTTTGTGCAGAAGAGTAAACCCCCGCGGCCGTGATCCAACGGTAGCGGGGGCGGACTCTAGAATTTTTACTCTGCGGACTCAGCAGATGCTGGGTCGGAAGCAGCAGCAGCCTCAGCTGCATCGCGAGCATCCTTCTCAGCGGAGTCGCCGGCAGCTTCCTTAGCTGCAGCCAGCTGACGCTCCTCGCGAGCCTTCTTGCCTTCCTCAACTGCGGTGGCGATGATGCCGGAGAGCAGCTTGGTGGCACGGATTGCGTCGTCGTTGCCCGGGATCGGGAAGTCGACCTCATCCGGATCGCAGTTGGTGTCGAGGATTGCGACAACCGGGATGTTCAGCTTGTGAGCTTCCTTGACTGCGATGTGCTCCTTGTTGGTGTCAACGATCCACAGTGCGGACGGAGCCTTGGACATCTCAGAGATGCCGCCGAGGACGCGCTCGAGCTTGGTGCGCTCGCGGGTGAGCATGAGGATTTCCTTCTTGGTGCGGCCCTTGTAGCCGTCCTCAGCTGCGTCCATTGCCTGAAGCTCCTTCATGCGCTTCAGACGCTTGGAAACGGTCTGGAAGTTGGTGAGCATGCCGCCCAACCAACGGTGGTTGACGTAAGGCATTCCAACGCGGGTTGCTTCCTCAGCAACTGCTTCCTGAGCCTGCTTCTTGGTGCCGACGAAAAGGATGGTGCCGCCGTGTGCAACGGTCTCCTTGACGAACTCGAAAGCCTCATCGATGTAGGTCAGGGTCTGCTGCAGGTCGATGATGTAGATGCCGTTACGGTCGGTGAAGATGAAACGCTTCATCTTCGGGTTCCAACGACGGGTCTGGTGGCCGAAGTGCACACCAGCGTCGAGGAGCTCGCGCATGGTTACAACTGCCATGATTCGCTCGCTTTCTATAGCTGATTTAGGTTTTGCATGAAAAATGTGCGGTGTTTTATTCCGCACCCTAGCAACGAAGGCACCGGTCAACACCCCAATTTCTTGGGGACCACGTCGACACGACGCTGTCTCTTCCTTAACCCAGGAAGCGACGACTTCGCCGCGCGTAGTCAATGCGCCTGGCAAGCCGGACACACTGCTGGGCCAAATTCTAGCCACACCCAGGGAAGAAATCCAAAACGACGTGCGAATTCCACAGTTTTAGCGTGACATCTCCCCTACAATCGCCACATCTTCATCACTATTATCTCGCGTCGCACTTTATCCACAGCGAGATTTCTCGTTCTTCCAACACTGCAAGCGGCGCCTCCATACTGCCATCATGAAAATGTTTCGCTTGCCCAAAGTCCCGCTCATTGCTGTCATTCTCACGCTCTGGTGCGTTGCCCTATCCGCCATGCCAGTAGCCTTCGCCTACGTCGACCCCACCACTGGCAGTCCAGCCCCCAGCCGGGTTCTGGAGGGATTTGATCCACCGAAGGAGAAATGGAGCGCCGGTCACCGAGGTGTGGATTTGGATCTACCCATCGGCGGCGAGGTACTGGCCGCAGGCGAAGGCACGGTTTATTTCGTGGGCAAGGTGGCCGGCAAACCGGTGGTCTCGATCGCCCATGCGGATGGTGTGCGGACGACGTATCAACCGGTATTCGCGCACGTCAACAAGGGCGATCACGTACGCGAGGGCCAAGTCATTGGGAGGCTAGCCCCGCCTGTTGACGGTAAGCCGGGTTTGCATTGGGGCGCGCTTATCGACGGTGTGGAAAAGACCTACATCGATCCGCTTTCGCTTCTCGACGCCCCGGTCATCCGGCTCAAGCCCGTGGATGGGCGCGGGAGTAGACGTCCTTGAGCCGCTTCGCTGATACGTGGGTGTAGACCTGTGTGGTCTGCAGAGAGGAGTGCCCCAGCAGCTCCTGGACCACCCTCAAATCCGCACCACCTTCAAGCAGATGCGTTGCGGCAGTATGGCGCAGCCCGTGCGGGGTAAGGCCAGTAGCGCCGGTGATCTGCGCAGCCTTTTCTACCACGCGGCGGACCTGCCGCTGGTCGATACGCGCGCCGCGAGTGCCGACAAACACCGCATCAGTGTCGCCGGCTAGTTGTAGGCGTCCTTTTTCAATCCAGGTCGCAAGCGCATTAGACGCCGCGTCGCCAAAGGGTACGACGCGCTGCTTGTTTCCCTTACCCGTGACCAGTGCGGTCCGGCGGTGCAGATCAAGGTCACCGACATCAAGGCCCACCAGTTCCGCAACACGCATGCCGGTGGCATAGAGGAGCTCGAGCATAGCGCTGTCACGTAGGAAATGAACCTCGTCGTGCGAGGCAGCGTTGCCTACAAGCTCACCAGCCTCGGTTGCAGCAAGAACCTTGGGAAGATGTTTGCCCACCTTCGGGCTAACGAGTCGCGCTGCCACATCAGCCTGCAGGTGGCCTTCGCGCACCGCCCAGGTGGAGAACGCTCGGGCGGCAGCAGTTCGGCGCGCGAGGGTAGCTCGCGACTTGCCCTGTGCAACCGCTTCGCCTAACCAGGCGCGCAGAGCATTAAGGTCAAAGCTTGCGAAGTCCGGTACGCTACGCGCGAGATCACGCAGGTCCGAGCGGTAGCCCTTGACCGTTGCCGCAGAGCGCCCACGGACTAACAACTGGTGTTCGGCAAAATCCTCGATTGCCTCGGTCAGTTGCCCCGTGGGCTCCTCTACTCGCTTACTCATGTCACAGCAGTGTACTCCAGCATCACTCGCTGCGTCTCCAACGCTTTCCCTCGCGCACCACGAGGCCAAGCTTCTGCAAAGCCACCAACAGGTGCACCGTCAGCGCCACACGCATTCCTGCCTCCGCCGCGATGTCTTCTGCGCTCACGCCTTCCTCGTCCAAAGGCGGAGTCGAGTCATAAACCTTGAGCTCATTCCGGGAAAGCTGCTGCACTTTGTCAGGAGCGAAGTCGAGCTCATACTGCCCAGCAGCGTCCACGCCTCCCACAGTTCCAAGTAATCCGCGGATTTCATCGACCGAGGTGACCAGTTGCGCGCGCTGATCCTGAATCCGCATGTGGCAACCCAACGACCCCGAAGTCGTAACCGGGCCGGGGACAGCCATGGCCACACGGCCCATCGACTCCGCCCAGTTCAACGTGTTCAAGGCCCCAGAACGGAAGGCCGCCTCCACCACCACAGTGCCTGCAGAAAGCGCCGCAACCAAGCGGTTGCGCGTCAAGAAGCGATGCCGCTGCGGTGTAGTGCCCAGCGCGAATTCAGAGATGAGGCAACCGCTGCGCGTTATCTGATCAAAGAGTTTGCCGTTACGTGCGGGATAGGCCCGGTCGATGCCGCATGGCGCCACGGCCACGGTGAGCCCGTTGTGCTCCAGCGTCGCCTCGTGTATAGCCGTGTCTACTCCCAGCGCGCCGCCCGACACCGTAGTCCACTGATGGCGCGCCAATCCCGTTGCCAGCATGCGCGAGACCTCCCAGCCATAGCGGCTTATAGCCCGCGTTCCCACCAGCGCCACGGACTGAGCCACCGTCTGGCGCACATTGGCTCCGCGCACCCACAACGCATGAGGTGGGAAAGCCTGACTATCGAATGTAGACGGCGCATCGGAGAACCCCTGATGATAGAAACCAAAGGCCCGAGTGAATTCCTCCTCCGGCCACTCCGCGTCCTCCGGGGTGATAAGGCGTGCTCCTACGACTTCTGCCGTGGCAATGTCCTCTTCTTGCCGCAGCCAATCCCGCCTCCCGGCAGTTTCAGTCTTCAACGGTCCAATCCAGTCGGCCGCGTTGTAGATTCCGTGCGCAATCTCCTCTGCTGGGTACTGCGAAAGCAATCCGTGCAACGTGCGGGATGGGCCCTCCACCACACGGTTGAGATAAACCCAGGTGTGCAGAGGTGTCGATAAGTTCAGCTCGCTCATGCCGCCAGCCTTTCCAATACACCGACGCCGCGCAGCTCGAGCGCTCTGCCCACGTGGTCGATGTCCGGTTGCGGGCTTGCGTCCAGATCCGCCAGGGTCCATGCCAAGCGCAGCACGCGGTCCACACCGCGCTGGCTCAACTCCCCGTCTGCCAAATACGCTGCAAGCATCGCCATGGCAGTTTCCGTAGCTGGGCGGTGTCGCCGCAGATAGGAGGCTGGAACAGCACCGTTATTGAACACCGACAGCTCGTCGTCACGCCAGCGGGCAGCTGCCCGCTGGCGCGCCTGCGCCACCCGCTGCGCAATCGTGGCGGAGTCTTCTTCACCTTCCGCGCTCAGGGTTGCGGCTTGGCCCGAAACGTTGACCACCATGTCGAGGCGATCCCGCAATGGCCCAGAGAGATTGCTCAGATAGTTGCGTCTGTCCGACGACCGGCACGTGCACTTCGAAGCATCCTCCGCAGCACACCTGCAAGGGTTCGCCGCCAGCACCAGCTGGAAGCGCGCCGGGAACGTAATCTCCCTGCGTGCACGAGAAATCCGGACGTGCCCCTCTTCCAGCGGCGCACGCAGGCCATCGAGCACCCGTGCAGAGACCTCACTCGCCTCGTCGAGGAACAACACTCCGTGATGCGCCAGACTCACGGCACCAGGACGGGGATTGCCCGAACCGCCCCCCAGCAAGGCCGCACGCGTTACCGAGGAATGCGGCGCGATAAACGGCGCGCGCACGACGACCGCACCGGGTGTTCCCGCGAGCGAATGGATGGCTGTCGCCTCCACGCACTGATCAGTGCTCAACGCCGGCAAGATAGACGGCAGCCGCGCCGCAATCATCGACTTACCCGAGCCAGGTGGGCCCACCAACATCAGGTGATGACCACCGGCCGCAGCGACTTCAGCTGCCCACTTGGCCTCCCGTTGCCCGGCGATGTCGCGGTAGTCCGGGCCGTCACCAAGCGTATGCGCAGGGGCATCTACCGCTCGAGCACTCGGCAGATCGCGCCCACCATAGGCCCATGCAAAAGCATCGGTCAGCGTGGCCGCGACCACCACATCAATATCGGGCACCAGCGTAGCTTCAGCCGCGTTACCTGGCGGGATCACCAGCGTCTCGAAACCTTGTGAGCGCGCCGCCAACAAGGCTGGGATGATTCCAGAGACCGGGCGCACGCTGCCGTCCAGCCCCAACTCCCCCAACACCAACGCACGCTCCAGGCGCTCCGAGGGCGGCATCTGCGCCGCCAGAATCGCCAAGGCCATGGGCAAATCGAAGTGCGCACCCGACTTCGGTAACGCTGCAGGCGACATCGAAACCACCACGCGCGTTTTTGCCCACGGCAGCCGCGAGTTAACCACCGCGGTGCGAATGCGGTCACGCGACTCCGAAATGGCCGTATCCGCCAGGCCCACCACGTGCACGCCGGGCAGCCCGGCCCCCACGTTGGCCTCCACCGTGACCACGTGCGCAATCACGCCCTCCAAAGCCGTGGTCATGCATCTACCGAGCGCCATCTTCGACCCCCTCATAGTGCGTGACCTCGAACTCAGCGCCCTGATCCACCAGTGCCAGCACGTCGAAGCGCACATAACACCGCGGCTTTCCCTCAAGCCACCGCAACGCCGCCTTGCGCATGCGCGCCAACTTGCGCGCAGTCACCGCCTCGGCCACCCCGTAAGCATCCGACGCCCGGGTCTTGACCTCGACAAAGACGTACGTGTCATCCTCCCGCACGATGAGGTCGATTTCCCCCACGGCGTAGTTGACGTTCGCTGCGATAATCTCCGCACCGCGCTGGCGATAGAACAAAGCCGCATAAGCCTCGCCCCGCTTGCCCAGCGAGTGCCGTTTATTCATTTTTCCGTACATTTTCTCTCCCCCGAATCCGGTCCATGCAGCACACCTGCACACGCCAGTTCAGCCGAGAGAGGACAGGACGCGCTAGCCCCAAAACGCGCACAGCGCCCCTTTTGTGGATAACTCATCGCGATGGATGAAGAAATCCCGCATGGGGCGCGACTTTAGGGCGAATTTCTGGCGGAGGTATGGCCGCTCCGCGGAGGCTTCTACTCCGGCAGGACGAAGTCTGGCTTGTCCAGCTCTTCGATGTTGACGTCTTTGTAGGTGATCACGCGAACGTAGCGCACGAATCGCGCGGAACGGTACATGTCCCATACCCAGGCATCGGACATGCGTACTTCGTAGTAGACGTCAGGACCCGAAGTATGCGGAATAAGCTCCACTGCATTGGCGAGGTAGAAACGACGCTCGGTCTCCACCACGTAGGAGAACTGGCTGACGACGTCCCGATATTCACGGTAGAGGGAGAGTTCTACTTCTGCCTCGTAGTTGTCGAGTTCCTCTGCGCTCACTAGCTTTCCTCCAATGTCAGGGTCAACGTGAATCAGCTTAACGCGGAAACTTCGTAATCAGATTCAGGCGCGCGCGAGAAATTCCGCATGAGCGTTCGCCACGTTGGCATAACCCATCCGGTGCTCTGGGGTTGCGCCTAATTTCACAATCGCAGCCTGATGCGCCGCGGTGCCGTATCCCTTGTGCCCCGCCAATCCATAGCCTGGATAGGCCACGTCGAGTTCATCCATGATGTGGTCACGGGAGACTTTGGCCAGCACGCTCGCCGCGGCAATGCAGCGCGCTGCCGCATCACCACCAATAATCGGCAGCTGGGGTGCGGGCATGCCGGGGACTTTCAGGGCGTCGCTAAGCACGTAATGCGGGCGAACATCAAGCCGCGCTACCGCCCGCCGCATCCCTGAAACGTTGGCGTGCTGGATGCCGCGCTTGTCGATGTCCCGCGCGTCAATATGCACCACGGACCAGGCCACAGCCTTGTCCTTGATGATGGGAAAGAGTTTTTCACGTGTGGCCGGGCTGAGCTTTTTGGAGTCCGTCAGCTTGTCGAGCTCCGGGATGATTCTGTCCGGGAGGATGCAGGCGGCAATAGTAATCGGCCCGCAGCAGGCTCCGCGCCCTGCCTCATCAACGCCGGCGACAGGACCCAAACCTGCTTTGCTCAGCGCCACCTCGTAGGTGCGTTGTTGTTTAAGACGCCGCATTTTGAACGTCAGGGTCATCGACCAGGTGAGCACGCGGAATAGGAAAAACAACGGCCTCTACCTTGCCACGGACGTTGTCCACGGGGATGGTGCCCTGCAGATGATCGCCCAAATGCGCACGCGAGTCGAGCGAGTTAGTGCGATTGTCTCCCATGACCCAAATGTTGCCTTCCGGGACGGTCACGGGACCAAAGTAAGCACCGCCGCAAGCATCCGAGCCTACGGCTTCATCGACGGGCATTTCGGCGGGTGTTTTCACGTAGGACTGGTCGATGGGTAAACCATCGACCATGACGGCGGGATCCCCTGCTTCGCAGGACACCGTCTGGCCTTCTGTGGCTATGACGCGTTTGACCAAAATGTTCTCACCGTTGGGCAGCAAGCCGATTGCGGCACCTGCATTTTCCAGTCCGCGTACCAACACGTTGTCGGAGCGCTGAACCTGGAAAGAGGCGTTCCAGGAATCCTCACCGGCAAAGACCACGACATCGCCAGGGCGTGGATCGGAGAAGTAGTAGCTGAGCTTTTGGACCACAATGCGGTCATTCTTACACCCCGCACAGCCATGCAACGTGGGCTCCATGGAGGCCGAAGGAATGAGATACATCCGGCCCACGAAAGTCTGCATTAGAGCCAAGAACACAAACACGGCCACGACCGTGGGCAGCAAATCGCGCATACGGACGCGCTCTTCCTCCGCCCGCCGCGGCTTTGCAGCACGAATGCGGGGACTGTTAGCCCCAGACCCCCTAGGCTTGGATGTCTGGGTCATCGATCCCACCGATGCGGCTAAACGGGAACAGCACAAACATGACCTTGCCGCGAACGTTTTCTACGGGAATCGTGCCATGGTACTGATCTTGCATGTGGTAGCGGGAGTCCGCGGAGGCAGTGCGGTTGTCACCCATGACCCAAATGTTGCCTTCTGGAACGGTGATTGGACCAAAGTATGCGCCACCGCATGCCTCGGAACCGGTGGTTTTATCCACAGGGTAGGTTGGCGGATCCATGACATAGTCCTGCTCGATGGGTTTACCGTCAACCATGACTGCTGGATCACCTTCCTGGCAGGAAACAGTCTGGCCACCAGTAGCAATGACACGCTTGACCAGAGTATTCTCATCTGGCGGGGTCAAAGACACATAGCTAAGTGCGTCCTGGATCGCGTGGATCACGCTATTGTTCGAGCGCGGCGACACGTAGTTACGGTTCCAGTCTTCGGTGCCCTCAAAGACCACGACGTCGCCAGGCTCTGGGCCCTTGTCACCGTAGTAAGAAATCTTCTCTGTGAAGATGCGGTCATTCGTGCAACCGTCGCATCCATGCAAGGTTGGTTCCATAGAACCAGACGGGATGACGTATTGGCGGCCAATAAAGGTCTGTACCAAACCGACGACCGCAAGCACACACACAATAACGAGGAGCGTTTCCAGAATCCAGGGCATCTCTTTCTTCTCGCCCTTGTCAAAGCCTTTTTCTACCGGCGTGACCTTCTCGGTAGCGACCTGGCGGCCAGTGACATCTTCGTTTGCACCGGAGTTACCTGGCGCAGCAGAAATCTCACTGTTTTGGTTTTCGAATTCCTTCTCGTTATTCACGGGCTAAATCCTAGCAACAATGGGCCCGAAAACCGGCACCCCGACGAAAGCATTCAGCGAACTCTAAGCTCGCCGAATCCCCCATCAGTCCCCCGCGAGCTCCACAAGCTTCCATCAAAAAGTATTGAACTACTTTTCCGCCTGAAGTAGCGTGCTGTTTATGTCGATAGGAATAATTGAACTTCTTTTCATACTCGTACCGCTACTGATCATCGTTGCGATCGTCGCGGGCGTCGTCTGGTGGGCGAAAAAGGTAAGGAGCGACCAACAAGACATTAAGCAAATGCTCACCGAGCAGCGAATGGCCCAGGGCTCCACCCCGCAGCCAGGCACCGGCTCAGCACAGATTTAAGCGCAGGACCAAAACCAAGAAAACTAGAGCAAAGCTAACAGTCCAGACATAGCAAAAGCGCCCGCTCCCCTCTCGAACCTCGAATGAGGAACGAAGACGGAGGCGGGCGCTTTCGGCGCTAGAACTAGCGGCGCTCCTTGATGCGAGCCTTCTTGCCGCGCAGGTCGCGCAGGTAGTACAGCTTTGCACGGCGGACGCGGCCGCGGCGTACAACCTGGATGGACTCGATGTTCGGGGAGTGAACCGGGAAGGTACGCTCAACGCCGATACCGAAGGAGACCTTACGGACGGTGAAGGTCTCACGGATGCCAGAACCCTGGCGGCGGATGCAAACGCCCTTGAAGAGCTGAACACGCTGGGTGTTGCCCTCGATAACCTTTACGTTTACGTCGAGGGTGTCGCCCGGGCGGAAAGCCGGGACGTCGTCGCGCAGCTGGGCTGCATCTACCTTGTCAATGAGGTTAGCCATTGTTTTTCCTTTTCAGTTTAAGACAGAGGACCCTAGCGCCCCTTCAACCTTGAAGAAGCTGACCGGTTCGTGCCTGTTACATAGAACAGTGGAATTGTTCCATATCGGCCGCCCTGACACCAAATTTGGGTAATTGCAAGACAAACACGGCGCGGACCTTTATTGTGATCGGTGCAAGTACCCCACGGGTGCCCACGAAGAAGTGGGCTGAGATAGGCGCCAAGACCGCGTCTAGACCGTTTGAACCTGTCTGGTTAGCACCAGCGAAGGAAGAGAGGAAGGCGCCATGACGGCTACCCCTAATGAGATCCACCCCAAGCATTCTTACTCCCCCATCCGCGCAAACGGACTGGAAGTTCCGGAGACCGAAATCGCTCTAGATGACTCCCCAACGGGGCCAAACGAGCCTTTCCGTGTCTACCGCACACGCGGTCCAGAGTGTGAGCCGGAGGTGGGCCTTCCGGGGCTGCGCAGCGAATGGATCGCTCAGCGCGACGACGTCGAGGAGTACGCCGGCCGCGAGCGCAATCTGGCCGACGACGGCAAGTCCGCGCAGCGCCGCGGCGCTGCATCCCAGGAATGGCGCGGGCAAAAGCGCGCTCCTTTGCGCGCCAAGCCGGGCAAGCGAGTCACGCAGATGCACTATGCACGCCAGGGAATCATCACCAAGGAAATGGAGTTTGTGGCGCTACGCGAGCACTGCGATCCGGAGTTTGTCCGCTCTGAAGTGGCCCGCGGCCGCGCCATCATTCCGAACAACATCAACCACCCGGAATCGGAGCCGATGATTATCGGCCGCAAGTTCCTCACCAAGATCAACGCCAACATCGGCAACTCCGCAGTGACTTCTTCTATCGCCGAAGAAGTGTCCAAACTGCGCTGGGCTACCCGTTGGGGCGCAGACACGGTGATGGACCTGTCCACGGGTGACGACATCCACACCACCCGCGAGTGGATCCTGCGCAACTCCCCTGTGCCAATTGGCACCGTGCCCATCTACCAGGCGCTGGAGAAGGTGGGCGGCATCGCCGAGGACCTCACCTGGGAGATCTTCCGCGACACCGTCATCGAGCAGTGCGAACAGGGCGTTGACTACATGACCATCCACGCCGGTGTGTTGCTGCCCTTCATCCCGTTGACCACGGGGCGCGTCACCGGAATTGTCTCCCGCGGCGGTTCCATCATGGCGGGCTGGTGCTTGGCTCACCACAAGGAGTCCTTCCTCTACGAGAACTTCGACGAGCTCTGCGAGATTTTCGCGCAGTACGACGTAGCTTTCTCCTTGGGCGATGGCCTGCGCCCGGGCAGCCTTGCCGACGCAAACGACACCGCGCAATTCGCCGAGCTCAAGACCATCGGCGAGCTCACCCGCCGGGCCTGGGAGTACGACGTGCAGGTCATGGTGGAGGGCCCCGGCCACGTCCCGCTCAACATGATCCAGGAAAACAACGAGCTGGAACAGGACTGGGCTTCCGACGCCCCGTTCTACACACTCGGCCCCTTGGTCACCGACATCGCGCCTGGTTACGACCACATCACTTCCGCCATCGGCGCCGCGCACATTGCAATGGGCGGCACCGCGATGCTCTGCTACGTCACCCCAAAGGAGCACCTGGGCCTTCCCAACCGCGACGACGTCAAGACCGGTGTCATCACCTATAAGCTCGCCGCGCATGCCGCCGACGTGGCAAAGGGGCACCCCGGCGCGCGGGCGTGGGATGACGCGATGAGCAAGGCGCGCTTCGAGTTCCGGTGGCACGATCAATTCGCGCTTTCCCTCGACCCGGAAACCGCACAGGAATACCACGACGAGACTCTGCCCGCCGAGCCTGCTAAGACCGCGCACTTCTGCTCGATGTGCGGCCCGAAGTTCTGCTCCATGCGGATTAGCCAGGATATTCGCGATACTTTCTCAGATTCCCTGGGCATGCCGAGCTTCCCCGTCGATGCCAAGGCGGGCGAGGCAATGATGTCAGCCGAGTTCAAGGCTCAAGGCTCCAAGCTCTATCAAACGGCAGACAAGGAGCCAGCCGGCCGTGCTTGATCTGCGCTGTTACTTCGTCACCGGCACCAATATGACACCGGAGATTGCCGCGGCCGCCGTGCGTGGCGGCGCGGGCGTGGTGCAGGTGCGCTCAAAGCCTATTTCTGCCCGCTCGCTCTATGATTTGGGCGCCCGCGTGGCCGAGACGGTGCACGAGGTAAATCCGCGCGCGCACGTGCTTATCGACGACCGCGTCGACGTCGCCCTAGCTCTGCGTTGCGCGGGCGCGCCCGTACACGGCGTGCACATCGGCCAGGACGATCTCTGCCCACGTGCCGCGCGTGAGCTGCTCGGCCCCGATGCCATAATTGGCCTGACCACGGGAACGCTTGAGTTAATTAGGGACGCGAACCAGTACGCGGACGTCCTCGACTACGTCGGCTGCGGTCCCTTCCGCGCTACCCCGACGAAGGATTCCGGGCGCACCCCGCTGGGGCTCCAGGGCTACCCAGAGATCGTCGCCGCCTCGCAGCTGCCCGTAGTCGCCATCGGCGACGTCACCGCGGATGATGCCGCCGAGCTCGCTGCAACCGGCGTCGACGGCCTGGCCGTCGTGCGCGGAATCATGAATGCCCCGGACCCGGCCGCCTACTGCGAGCGTCTCCTGAGCGAATTCGAGAAAGGTCGCGCATGAGCACTGCCAGCTCAAGCGTTGCCATCGTCGGCGCCGGGGTCATTGGCCTTGCCACCGCAGTAGAGATGGCGCAGTCAGGGATCAATGTCGATGTCTTCGACCCAGCGCCGGCATCCGGCGCCACGCACCATGCCGGCGGCATGCTGGCTCCCGCCGCGGAGGTGGTCTATCAACAAGACCCGCTCTTTCCGCTGATGCAGGCCTCAGGCAAGTGGTATCCGGAGCTTATCGCGGCCGTCGCCAAGCACAGCGACCTCGATACCGGCTACCGCGACGAAGGCACGCTCGTGGTAGCCGCGGACCGCGCCGATTCCCAGCATTTGTCAGAGCTCATGGACTACCAGAATGCGCACGGCATGCAGGTCGAGCGCATCACCGTGCGGCAGGCGCGCTCCCTCGAACCGGGGCTGAGCCCACGCCTGGCCGGCGCCGTCTCAATTCCTGGGGATACGCAGGTCTTCCCCCGGCAATGGGCGCTCGCGCTATATGACGCCGCGGAAAACTTAGGCGTGCGCTTTCACCGCACAAAGGTCACACACATCGACGATGGAGTCGACGGCGGAATGGTACACACCGAAGAAGGTACCTTCGCCGCAGACCAGGTGGTGCTGGCCGCCGGACTGGGGGCGAATGGTCTTAGCGGATGGTCGCAACCGCTGCGCCCAGTCTATGGCGACATCCTGCGCCTACGTGTGCCAGAGCAACGCCGCCCGCTACTAAACCGCGTGGTGCGCGGATTCGTGGAAGACCGCCCTATCTATCTGATTCCACGCGGCGACGGAACCATCGCCGTGGGCGCGACCAGCCGCGAGGATAGCCTCCATGCCCCGCTGGCCGGCGGTGTCTATGACTTGCTGCGCGATGCCATCCGGGTGCTGCCGGGCATCGAGGATTGCGAGTTCCTAGAAGCCACCACCGGCGCCCGCCCGGGCACGCCTGATGATCTTCCCTACTTGGGGCGCGTGAGTGACAGGCTCATTGTCTCCACTGGGTATTTCCGCCATGGCATCCTGCTAGCCGCCTTCGGCGCACGGTGTACGCGCGAGCTCGTCCTCGGCGAGGACCCCAGCATCGACCTTTCGGCCTGTGACCCGCTGCGCTTTGCGCGCTAGAGCCGAAGTACAGACAGCTATATCAAGACAGGTAAAAGGAACACGATGACAATCACCTACAACGGGCAGAAGATGGATACCACCGCAGCAACAGTGGCATCACTGATTGCCGAGGTCAATGCACCAGAAGCGGGCACTGCGGTGGCTATTAATGGCGCGGTGGTTCCGCGCTCGGCGTGGGAAGACACCCGCCTCGAAGAAAGCGCGGTCATCGATGTTCTTACTGCAATCCAGGGAGGCTAGTAAAGTGCTGACAATCGCGGATAAGAGCTTTGAATCCCGGCTCATCATGGGCACGGGAGGCGCAAGCAGCCAGGACGCGCTGGAAAAAGCGCTGGTAGCCTCCGGCACGCAGCTGACCACCGTGGCGATGCGCCGCCACAGCGCGCAGGCAGGTGGCGAGAGCGTCTTTGACTTGCTGCGCCGGCTTAACATCGAGCCGCTGCCGAATACCGCGGGCTGCCGCACCGCGCGCGATGCCGTGCTCACGGCGCAGCTGGCACGCGAGGCGCTAGGCACCAATTGGGTCAAGGTAGAAGTCATCGCGGATGAACACACGCTGCTTCCCGATGTCGTAGAAACCATCGACGCCACCGAGCTCCTCGTGGCAGAGGGGTTTACGGTCTTGGCCTATACCAGCGATGACCCAGTGGCGGCGCTGCGCTTGGAGGATGCGGGCGCTTCCGCCGTGATGCCGCTGGGCGCGCCGATCGGCACGGGGCTGGGTATCTTAAATCCCCACAACATCGAGCTCATCGCCGCGCGCGCCAGTGTGCCCGTGCTTGTCGACGCCGGCATCGGCACCGCCTCCGACGCCGCCCTCGCGATGGAGCTAGGCTGTGACGGGGTTCTGCTGGCCAGCGCTATCAACCGCTGCCAAGACCCCGTGGCCATGGCCCACGCTATGCGTCATGCGGTGGCCGCCGGGCACTATGCCCGCCAAGCAGGACGCATCCCGCGCCGCGAGCATGCCCAAGCCTCCTCGACCTTTGAAGGCCTTGCCAGCTGGGCCGATGAGGTGCTCTAGTGGGCCTTAGCGAACTCGAGTCTGCCCGCACCGCGCGCCAACAGGTGCTAATCGGCCAGGATGCGCAGGTTGCGCTTAACCGCGCGCACGTGCTCATCGTGGGTGCGGGCGGATTGGGCTGCCCGGTCCTGCAGCAGCTGGCCGCCGCGGGTATCGGGCACATTACGCTCATCGACGATGACGAGGTAGCGCTGAGCAATATCCACCGCCAGGTGCTCTTCGGTGTGGATGACGTGGGCCAGCCCAAGGCCGCGGTCGCCGCCCGGCGCGCCCGCGAGCTACAGCCAGAGATACACATCGAGGCGAAAGTCGCCCGATTTAGCGCAGACAATGCACTGCATCTGTGTCAGGACACAGACCTCGTTATCGACGGCACAGATACCTTCGACACGAAGTACCTCATCGCCGACGCCTGCGAGGCAACCTCGACTCCGCTGGTCTGGGGCACCGTCTTGGGTTTTCGCGGCGACGTAGCACTATGGCATTCAGGCACTTTCACCCCGGATGGCCGCGGCTGCGGTTTGCGCGACCTCTTCCCTGCCGCTCCCACTGCCGATGCCCTTCCCGATTGCGCCAGCGCCGGTGTTCTGGGAGCTACCACCTCCGTCATCGGCGGGCTGATGGCCACCGCCGCGATTGGCTGGTTCACCGGAATCGACACCACCGTGGGCCAGGTATCCAGCTACACCGCGTACCCAGCTAGTCTGCGCAGCTTCCGCGTCAGCGCCGATCCCGGGCGCGCACTATGCACCTCACTGGAGGCTCATGCCGAGCTCGACTCCAACGCCAGCGTTGCTGCTAGCGCTGGCGTTGCTGCTAGCGCTGGCGAAGCTGCGGAGTGCTTCCTCGACATCCGCGACCCGTCCGCACTGCTTTATAGCTCGCTGCCGGCGAACTTGCGCCAGCGCGCTCTGCCTTTTCACACGATTGCTGCAGGCACCGCTGGCGATGAGATGGTGCGCGAGGCGCTGGGCTCTTTAGATGCTCCGGCTGGCGGCACCGTCTGGGTAATTTGTGATTCTGGCAGCCGGAGCGCCGGGTTCGCGCTGCGCTATGGCGAGCTCGCCGCAGGGCTTGGACTGCGGCTGCGCAGCTACCCCGGCGGCGCGGAGCGCCTACACCGGGAGCTTAGTTAGCTCGCGCACGCCGCTTAAGCCGTGGTCGCTGTCATGACCTTGTGCTCGTCCAATAGGCGCGCGGTACCGTGGTGGCGTGCGCGGAAGATGAGGTAGCTAGCGGCTACCGCCAAGACGGTGACGCTGAACAAGACCATGATGCCGCCGGCGAAGGTGCCGTCATGAATGCCATCGGTGGCGCGGGTGAAGGCATTCTTGGCATAGGTCATCGGGTGCAATGGATGCAGCAAACGCAGCGGTGCCGGGATGGCCGCCGTGGGCCACACGCCGCCGAAGACCATGACGCCCATGGCAAAAACGCCGACCGCGAAGATGGCGCCAATCCTGCGCCCGAAGGTCACCAGCAGCAGCTGGTAGGTGGCAGCACCCACCATCGCGATTGCTGCGAGCACTCCCAGCATCATCGGCCAGCTTGCCGGGTGCCAGCCCATAAGCGTGGACATCAGCGCCATACCCAGCAACAACAAGAAGTTGATGCCGCTAACCAGCGCGAATGCGGGCAAAATGCCACGCAGATAATAAGGCAGGGTCATAGCGAGCAGCAGCATGGCTAGGAAGCCAAAGACGAGCACCAGAAGCATCGAGACGCCGCCCGTGATTTCCTTCTTGGTTGGGTCGACGGCACTAACGCCGGTCTGCACCGGATGGACGTTGGATTCAGTGAAGTTGATCGGCACCGCCATATTCTGTGCGGTCACGTCCGGCTGGGTAATACGCGGGGCCTTCGCAGCGCCCTCGCCCAGCTTCGTGGCGAGCTGACCCGAACCATCCTTGAGCCTATCGATGCCGTCTTTCAATTGGGCACCGCCGCTCTTCAACTGACCGGTACCATCCTTGAGGCTCGTGGTGCCCTCTGCCAGGCGTCCCGCGCCTTCATTCAGCTGCACGGCACCGGTCGATAGCTTGCCCACTCCACTTTTCAGCTGGCCGGTTCCCTCCGCCAGCTGATGCGTGCCCTGGTTGAGCTTGAGCATGCCACCTAGGTACTCGGAATTCGGGTCGGACAAGTTGTAATTCAGCTGCTTCGTACCATCACGCAGTTTCTCCAGCTGGGAGACCATGTTGCTGCTATTTGCCGGATCCAGCTTCGTCAGCAAAGCGGAAAGCTGGTCTGCCTGGTCCGTCATTCCCATTCCGCGCAGCACATCCACCAAGCCGATGAGGCTCGGCACCACTGACTGTGCTTGCTGCAGGAGTGGGATGAGCATGCCGGTGAGCTGGCCGACGCCGCCTTCGATTTGGCTGGCGCCTTCGCCAAGCTTGCCCGTGCCCTCCAGCAACTTATCGGAGCCCGTCGCCAGCTTATTCGCGCCGTCGTCAAGCCGGCCCGCGCCCGTGGAAAGCTCGCTTACGCCCTGGACTAGCCGGCCAGTGCCATCGTGCAGCTGCCCCGCACCGTTGTTGAGCTCGCCCGCTCCGGCATCCAGCTTGTCGATGCCGGTCACCGCCTTCTCGCCGCCGGCCTGCAGCTTGCCCACGCCCTCGTCAAGACGGCTTGCGCCTGCGGCTGCGGCACCGATGCCATCGCTGAGCTTGACCAGGCCCTCGATGACTTGATCCGCATACTTTTTGGAAATCGCGTTCTCAACGCTGGTCTGCACCTGCGGAACCAGGCTCGAAGAAATCACCGAGCCATTCGTTCCGTAATAGTCGTTGCTGGCGAAGTGGATCTGCGGTTTGACCGGCTTATCGCTGATGATGGTGACCGCTTGCTCCGAGAAAACCTTTGGGATGGTCACCACCATCAGGTACTTGCCCTTTAACAACCCATCGTTTGCCTCCTGGGCGTTCATCTCGGCGAAGTTCAGGTAGTCAGTTTCCAGGAGGCCTTCTACTACTTGATCGCCGTAGTTGACGTATTTGCCCTGCTTTTCCACGCCTGCGTCCTCGTTGACCACCGCCAGGTCAATCTGCCGCATGTACTTGGAAGGGTCCCACATCGCCCACATCATCGTGGCTGCGAGGATGACTGGCGCTACCAGCAGGAAAACAATCAGCACCCGCGAGAGTGTGCTCCGCGGGCGCCAGTCCAGGATGCGATGCCACCCTTCCGCTTCCGTTTCTTGCACGGCATGGGCAGCCGGCTGCGTGGCGTGGAACGGTGTTTGTTTCTGATGCAAGGCGAAAATCTCCCTCATGAAGGCATGGTGACTGCAGCCACCCTTTTGTTTGTTTCGCCAAACTTATCATTAACTCGCCGCACTGCACTAACGCGCCACGAAGCAACATTTAATAGATTTTATTTGCCGAAGCCGGCCTTCTTCAGTGCATCCGCCATGGAGCCGCCGGCAGGACGTCCACCGGAATTGCCGCGGCCGCCGCGCGCTCCACGGCCACCTTTGGCGCCATTGCCAGTGTTGCCACCACGCTTGCCGCCACCCTGGCGTTGTGCAGGCTGGCCTGGTTCATCATCGAGGCGCAGCGAGAGGCCGATGCGCTGACGCTGCACGTCAACCTCCATGACCTTAACCTTTACTACCTGCCCGGAGCGCACGACCTCGTGCGGATCGGAGATGAACTTATTGCTCATCGCGGAAACGTGTACCAGACCGTCCTGGTGCACTCCGACGTCCACGAAGGCGCCGAAGGCCGCAACGTTGGTGACGGTCCCCTCCAAAATCATGCCCGGTACCAGGTCTGAGACTTTGTCCACTCCTTCCTTGAAAGTAGCGGTCTTGAACTCAGGGCGTGGATCGCGGCCTGGCTTATCCAGCTCAGCGATGATGTCCGTGACGGTGGGGACACCGAAAGTATCGTCAGCGAAGTCTGCCGGCTGCAGTTTCTGCAGCACTCTGGAGTTACCGATAAGTTCAGCCACACCGAGCCCCGTGGACTCCGCGATACGCGCCACCACCGGGTAGGCCTCAGGGTGAACTGCCGAGCTATCGAGCGGATCGGTTCCGCCATTGATGCGCAAGAAGCCTGCTGCCTGCTCGAAGGCCTTTGGCCCCAAGCGCGGAACCTTCTTGAGTTCCTTGCGGGATGCGAAGGAACCGTTCTCATCGCGGTAGGCCACGATGTTGGTGGCGATGGTGGCGTTCACACCTGCGACGCGCTCTAGCAGCGGCACGGAAGCAGTATTCAGGTCCACGCCCACACCGTTCACGGCGTCCTCAACCACGCCATCGAGGGTGCGAGCGAGTGCAGTCTGGTTAACATCATGCTGATACTGGCCAACGCCGATGGCCTTCGGATCGATCTTTACCAGCTCAGCCAGGGGATCCTGGAGACGGCGAGCGATGGAGACCGCACCGCGTAGGGAGACGTCCATGTCTGGGAACTCATCCGCGGCAAGCTGGGAGGCCGAGTACACCGAAGCACCCGACTCGGAGACAACGACGGGCGTCGGACGCTGGCCGCCGGCCTGCTTCAGCATGTCAGCGATCTCGTTGGCCAGTTTCTCCGTCTCACGGGAAGCGGTGCCGTTGCCGATGGCCATGAGATCCACAGAGTGCTTCGCGCACAGCGTGGCCAGAGTATTTACTGCCTGGCTCCACTGGTTCTGTGGCTGGTGCGGATAGACAATTGCAGTGTCGATTACCTTGCCAGTGGAATCCACCACCGCGCACTTCACGCCATTGCGGTAGCCCGGATCCAAACCGATGGTGGCGCGCTGGCCAGCCGGCGCGGCAAGGAGAACGTCACGCAGGTTGGTGGCAAAGACCTTCAAGGCGCCCTCTTCGGCGATCTCCTTCAGGCGCATGCGCACATCAAGGCCAGAAGAGATGTAGAGCTTCGTGCGCCAGCCCCAGTGCACGGCGTCGGAAAGCCACTTGGAATCCTTGACCGCGAGATCAAAACGCTCAGCAATCATGCCCTCATAGACTTCGTCTTCACCGGCATCCAGGTTGAGCTGGAGAACGCCCTCGTTTTCACCACGCAGCAAGGCCAAAATCCGGTGCGAAGGCAGCTGATCAAAGGGCTCAGAGAACTCGAAGTAGTCCTTAAACTTTGCGCCCTCAGCTTCTTTTCCGGCCACTACACTGGCCCCCATGGTGCCCTGGCTAAACATGCGCTCGCGCACGTCACCCACAAGGTCGGCGTCGAGAGCAAAGCGGTCGATGATGATGGAACGCGCGCCCTCGAGAGCCTTCTTGGTGTCTTCAAATCCTTCAGTCAGGAACTGCCCCGCCATCTCTTCTGGATTGGCCGTGGGGTTCTCAATGAGCTTGTCCGTCAACTCTTCCAGGCCGGCCTCACGAGCGATGTCGGCCTTGGTCTTGCGGCGCTTCTTGTATGGCAGGTACAGGTCTTCCAAACGCG
Organism: Corynebacterium sp. LK14; assembly: GCF_008042215.1. Lineage (NCBI taxonomy): Bacteria > Bacillati > Actinomycetota > Actinomycetes > Mycobacteriales > Corynebacteriaceae > Corynebacterium > Corynebacterium sp. LK14. The sequence goes on along the minus strand of NZ_NOVQ01000009.1, from coordinate 381,181 downwards.
CCTTGGTCTCGCACGCGAGAATCTGTGCACGCAGCTCGTCGGTGAGCTTTCCTTGCTCATCGATAGCCGCCAAAATTGCCTCTTTGCGCTCTTCCAATTCGCGCAGGTACGTCGCGCGCTCCTCGATGGTGCGCAACTGCGAATCATCCAAACCACCAGTGGCTTCTTTGCGGTAACGTGCGATAAATGGGACGGTGTTTCCCTCCGCCAGAAGCGTCAAAGCAGTCTCAACCTGAGACTCCTTTACACCAATTTCTGCGGCAATGGTAGCTGCAATCTTCAAAAGAAATCCTCACCTTTGTGGCTGATTTTCTGGACTCAACAAAGGTACCGCACCGCCTTTTCATCCCAGCGATGAGCGCTCCAACTCCTCAATTACTTTTCCCTCACGCAGTAACGCCCCAACACATTCGTGTCGGGGCGACTCGTCCAGGAAGCGTAACGCTTTGACGTGCTCGCAGGGCGTTAGTAGATGAGAACTGCTGCGTTGTCGCCTCCAGAACAGCGGACAGAGGAGGACGTGCCGGAGCAGTACATGTAGTAGTTGCCGCCGGTAACCGGAGAATAAACCTTCAGCGTTGCGTTCGGGGAGCCGGTCGCGGCGTAGTTGCTTACAAAGGATGAATAAACATTTGCTGCAAAGCTTTGCGAGGTGTTGCCGGTGAGCGCTCGATAGCTGGTGTATCCAGAGGAGTAGGACGGAGCATGTGTAACGCGCTGAACGGGTGCGACGGGTTCTGGCGCCTGCACAGTCACGGTGGCTGGGCGCTGCTCAGTGACAGTTACTGGGGCGACGTCCTGTGCAGAGGAGACGGGCACTGGGGAGGCCGCACCAGCAGCAGCATCAGAGCCGCCGCTTTTGCCCATGAACGCCATGACGCCCGCCACGATTGCAGCTAGGCAAAGACCAACGATGGCCGTAATAGCCACTGCCAAGCCGGCTGAAATCCCGCCGCGCTGCTCTGTGGGCGCCAGGTAGTTATCTGCCGGATAGGTGAAACCAACGCCGTTGTTGGCCTGGGGGAAATTGTTGGGAATGGACATGCGGTGCACCTGCCTTGTATCGAGTAAAGAGAGAGTGAAGTAAGGAAACTTCCTTTTGATGACTTCACGATAAGACAGGCTCTAGCAACGACGATTGATTTCGGGGAACATTCCTCTTTCCACAGCTCGCAAGATGGTTCTGCAGCAACTAATCAGAGGGCGAGGCTCCCCATTTTCGTCACCCAGTTACTACCTAAAGATCTATGGTTGCCACGCGCAGGCGGTGCCCAACCCGAACTCGGTGTGACCGATCTCGGAGGTTCCGTACCACAGAATGTGTGGTGGCAGGCAGTCCACCACTGCCGCGGTCACCTTGGTCAGCGGCAACGTTGAGGTTCCATTGACGATGACGCGCCAGACATTCTCACTAACCGGCGCGGAGCCATGCTTGTCCATGTACTCGTTGACGAGCACATTATCCGGCTCACACGTGAAAGAGACGACCTCAGCGCTAATATTCGCCGGTTCAAAACCGTTTGCAGCCAGCTGTTCTGGCATGCCTTCGAGAATCTCGTTCCACTCTTTTTCCGTCATCAAAACTGACAGGTCAGTACTAACTTCCATTACGAAGACTCTCCAGGAACTTCTTGTCTTTCTTATCCAGCTCAACTTTTTCGAGCAGTTCCGGACGGCGTTCCAGCGTACGTTTTAGCGACTGTTGCCGGCGCCATTCATCCACCCGCGCGTGGTTTCCAGAGGTCAGCACCTCAGGCACGGCCAGCCCACGCCACTCGCGTGGTTTGGTGTAGCTCGGGCCCTCGAGCAAACCATCGGAGAATGAATCTTCCTCATGAGAGCGCTTATTGCCCAGCACGCCTGGGATGAGGCGCACGATGGCCTCAGCAATAACCAGCACCGCCACCTCCCCGCCGATCAACACGTAGTCCCCGATGGAGACTTCTCGCACGCGGTAGCGCTGCGCTGCATCGTCAATGACACGCTGGTCGATGCCCTCGTAGCGGCCACAGGCAAAGACGATGTGTTCCTCGTTGGACCACTCGCGCGCGTCTGCTTGGCTAAAAGGTTTACCCGCGGGGGTCGGCACGATCAGCAGCGGCAAGGACGGATCCTCAGCAACGCCGTCCTCCCCTACCGACCGCTCGTAGCCGATGGCCTCCACGCCCTCGACGTCGTCGTGGCGCGGCCTATTGAGGTGCGGGAGGGAGGATTCCAGGTCCGTGGTGCGCGCGGCACCACTGGCGACGTCGTCAAGCGCAGGGCCCCAGACTTCCGGTTTCATGACCATGCCTGGGCCGCCGCCAAAGGGGGAATCGTCCACAGATTTGTGGACATCCGTAGCCCAGGCACGCAGATCGTGGACGCCTACAGATAGCTTGCCCTGCTCGATGGCCTTGCCCAGCAGAGCATGTCGCAGCGGGTCCAAGTACGCGGGGAAAATCGTAATGACATCGAGCCTCACAGGTCCAACAATCCTTCCGGTGGAGTGATGGTGCAGGTGCCTTCGTCGAGATCGACCTCGGGAACGATTTCTTCAACGAAGGGAATCAAGGCTTCCTTGCCAGATTCCAATCGCACCTCCAGTAAGGACTGGGTTGGCCCATGGGTAAGTCCAGTGACCTCGCCGATGTCGTTGCCATCATGGATGACGCGCAAGCCTTCCAACTCATGGTCGTAGAAACCGTCATCGTCAGGGTCATCGAGCGGCGGGGCGAAGAATTGCGTGCCGCGGAGCGAATCTGCCGCGGTGCGGTCCTTTATCTCTTCAAAGGTGATGAGCAGGCGCCCCTTGTGCACGCGAACTGCCTTGATGGTGAGTTCGTGTTCCTTCTTTCCTTGGCGGCCATGGAGCACCTCGTCCACCGCGAAGCGGATTTCGGGCTCGTCGGTGGTGGCTTCGACGCTCAGCTCGCCTTTGATTCCGTGCGATTTGATGACACGGCCGATCATTAGTTCCATTTGCTCAACTTTAATCGCTTCCAACTGACGGCACGAACTGCGATATTTTATACGGTTTCAGACTTATTAAATCCGATATTTTTGGGTACCGTTGAGAATGAGACCACCGCTTTTAGATTAAGGAGAAGCCCATGGCAGAGCTTCCAATCAATGACGTAACCACCTTCGGCAATGCCAGCCATCACGGCGATAAAATGTTCAACCTAGACCTCCTAGCGGAGGCGCCGGAACCAAACGCGCAGCGCCCGCGCCCAGCCGTCAAACGCGTGTTGAGCGCCGATGGCGGCAACCTCATCCTATTCACCTTTAACGCGGGCCAAAGTTTGCCGGACCATAAGGCCGCACATCCGATTACCTTGCAAACGTTGCGCGGAGAAGTCTTGTTTACATGTGGAGGCAAAGAAGCCCTCCTCCGGCCAGGCCAGATCATCCACCTGCCAGCCTATGTTCCACACCGGGTTGACGCGGTGGAATCTGACGGCGATTCACCGGCAATTATGCTGCTCACAATGTTGACAGGAGAAACAATAGCCAGCGCTTAAAACGGTGATAACACAGCCAAATCATGAGTACCGTTGGCGTGCCCCCACCTCGGCGGACCGCCACTGATCATGGATCAGGAGGAACCGCTACACGCGATTGCCGACGCCTCGATTGATGAGCTCCTCAAGCATCTCGCCACCTCGCCACCGCGCTGCCGGAGCAAATGAAGCTCGACATCGCCAAATCCGCCTTCGCTGCCTCCATCCGCGGCACCGATTTTAAGAATCCGGAAAATCCTTTTCGCAACTACCCAGGCAACGTGCGCTCGGAAGCGAAATAGCAAAGGGCACCTGTTACCGTTCCCCTTTACGGGAGGTAACAGGCGCCCCTTAGAAGATCTAGTTACGCAAAAGCGCGGCGAGATTACTCTGCGGACTCCTCAGAAGCCTCAGCGGACTCCTCGGACTCTGCTGCAGCAGCCTCAGCAGCAGCCTTCTCAGCAGCAGCCTTAGCTTCTGCCTCTTCCTTAGCCTTCTTCTTCTTTTCGGTGATGGCCTCGATGGATGGGCCGTTGTTAGCCTCAGCCAGTGCAGCGTTGAACAGCTCCAGCTTGGACGGCTTCGGCTCAGCAACCTTCAGGGTGCCCTCAGCGCCCGGCAGGCCCTTGAACTTCTGCCAGTCACCGGTGACCTTCAGCAGCGCGAGAACCGGCTCGGTCGGCTGTGCGCCGACACCCAGCCAGTACTGTGCGCGCTCGGAATCGATCTGGATGAGGGAAGGCTCCTGCTTCGGCTGGTAGATACCGATGTTCTCGATAGCCTTGCCGGAGCGGCGGGTGCGTGCATCAGCGATGATGACGCGGTACTCAGCGTTGCGGATCTTACCGATACGCTGCAGCTTGATCTTGACAGCCATGATTGGCTCCTTTTCTAGTCACCGGGCAGTTCAGACACGCACAACCTGATAGCGGTGCGCCGGTTCAGCCCTTGGATTTACTCTGCGCGTGACATGCCGGCCGTCCGTAGGCGGTACCGGCGTTACGCAGAATTTTAAGTTTGAGGTGCAATCCGCACGTGTGCATACTCTTCTTCAAAAGAAGCACGCGACAGACAACCTAAACGAGTTTAGCGCCACGCGAATGAAAAATGAAATCTGCGCAACGGCCTAAGCAACTTCTGCCGCTTAGTAGCCGCACCGTTATGTCCTTGGGCCCACAACAGAGTAATCTGTTTGACGCAAACCCATGACCCTTTCAGGCCTTACCTTAAGCGATTGAACACTGCGCCCTCCTCTAGGGCGGTCCCACACAAGAGTATTCAAAATATTTTTGCAATTGCCCGGCCTGCTGAGAGAAATTATGACTGAAGATTCGCCACGCAGCTTCCGCTACCGCTACGACCTAGACGGTCTTCGCGGCATCGCCATCGCACTCGTGGTTATTTATCACGTATTCGTCGGGCGAGTGTCCGGCGGCGTCGATGTCTTCTTGCTACTTTCTGGCTACTTCTTCTTGGGCTCGCAGCTTCGCTATGCCACCAAGCCAAATGCATCCCTGAATCCATGGTGGCCGATTTGGCGCACACTCAGGCGCCTCGTACCAAGCCTCGTTCTAGTTATCGGCGCCACCTATTTCTTGGTACGCACTTTCACGCCGGAACTCACGCGCACCGAGCTGGCTCAGCAAATTACAGCCACGATGCTCTACTTCCAGAACTGGGAACTAGCGAGGCAAAACGCGGATTACACGGCTGCCTCTGCAAGCACCTCGCCACTGCAGCACATGTGGTCAATGGCTGTGCAGGGCCAGTTCTACATCATGGGCATCGTTTTCGCGCTGATTCTCGCGGCCATCATGAAACTGCGCCCAGCCGAGGACCCTAAGCGCCTCAAGCAGGTGCGCTTCCCCACTGTCAATCAAATCGCTGGCCCCATTCTTATCGTCGCTACGATCGCATCCTTTGCCTATGCATCTCGGGAGGGGCTGTACGGTTCGCCCGCTAACTACTACTCCACGTGGTCCCGCGCATGGGAGCTAACGCTCGGCGCCGTACTCGCGATTTACGGCTCGAAGTGGAATATCCCGACTCGATTCTCCAATTTCTTCACCGGGCTCGGCCTCGTGTGCTTGGTTTTTACCGGCGCCGTTATCGCAGAGACCACCGCTTACCCGGGACCGCTTTCCTTGCTTCCGCTCGGCGGCGCTGTCCTAATTATCTTGGGTGGCGGCGGATCTATTTCCCGCCACATGGCTTCCCCAAAGGCACGCTGGCTTGGCGACGTCGCGTACCCGCTCTACCTCTGGCACTGGCCACTGTTGATCCTGTCCACAAAGGCATTGGATCTGCAGACCCCGCCGTGGTGGCTGGGCGTTATTATCATCGCGATTTCCTTGGTCCTCGCAGACCTCACGCACCGCTTCCTGGAAAAGCCTCTGCGTCAGGCTCGCAATCGCCCGACCAAGGATGATCTTCCAGTCAACAGCGCTGTTGCATCGATGAAGCGCACACCTGGTTCCTTGCGCGCTGTTGGTGGTGTGCTTATCAGCGCCTGTGTAGCTGGCCTGCTATTAATCCAACCGATGTGGATGAGCACCATCTACTCCGAGAATGCGGAAAACCTCGATCCAAAGCTGTACCCAGGCGCAGCCGCATTTGCCATGGACGCTGACACCCCGAAGGGCGTGGAGTTTAAGCCAGACCCTATTTTGGTCGGCGGCATTATGCCTCCAACTGCTGTGGCCTTCTGTTTCATCGGCCAAGACATGCCTGCCGATTACTTGCCTAGCGCACGCCTCGACGGCACACCTTGCACATTTGGTGACCGTGAAGCAAAGACTGAAGTCTATGTGGTTGGCGGTTCTCACGCAGAGCAGTGGATAGCTGGCCTTGACCGCCTGGGCCGCGAAATGCACTTCAAGATTGTCCCGATGCTGCGACAGGACTGCCCGATTGAGCTTGGCGACGACCTCACAGTCACCCCTGAGTGCAATAAGTGGGGCGAGATGGTCACTGAACGCATCGTCGACGCCAAGCCGGCTCTGGTCATTTCCAACACCACCCGCCCTTCGGGCCCACTTGGTCAAGGTCCGGACTACGTCCCAGCCGGATACATCGAGTTCTGGGACCGCTTGGCTGAAGAGAAGATACCTTTCCTCGGTCTGCGTGATAACCCCTGGGGCTTCGATGACGCCGGTAAAGGCCGCGAGTTTGATGAATGCTACGTAGCTACCGAAGACATTGAAGGTTGCGGCATGACTTTTGACGAGGTTTACGCGCCTGTTGATCCAGGCGCCGAGATCTTGTCTAAGTATGACAACATGATTTCCCTGGACACCTCTTCTTGGTTCTGTGACAAGGACGGCGCTTGCCCCGTTGTCATCGGAAATACCATGGTGTACCGCGATATGCACCACATCAGCAATGCTTTTGCAGAGTCCGCAGCCCCCATGCTGCGCAAAGCTATCGCTCCCTTCCTCGAAGGCAAGAAGCAAAAACAGGACCCGCCTGAATCCCCATCATCAACTCCGAAGCCCACGCCGCAGTCTTCGACGCCGAAAACTTCGTCCCCCACTTCGGAAGCACCTCAGCCGGTTCCCTACCCTTATTACTTCGACAACGACGCCGTCTAAGTTAGCTGTTGTTAACGTGGGCGGCGTCGTCAAGCTTGTCCTTCTGACCTTCCCATGCAAGCGGAACATAAGCACACGTGGGATCGGAGGCCAAAGGATCGCCCGTCATCGCGAATGCGGTCGAGCGCGAGCCGCCACAGACACTTGCATACTCACACACCGCGCACTTGCCCGACCACTGTGCAGGATCGCGCAGTTTCTTAAACACCGGCGAATTGGCATAGATATCCGGCAGGGTTTGCTCCTTGACGTTGCCGCAATGCATGGGCAAGAAGCCGTTCGGGTAGACGTCGCCCAGATGATCAATGAAGACGAACCCGGATCCAGCATTGATGGCCATCGGCGGGCGGGGGCGGCGCGTATGTGAGGCATCCGCGGGCCCGAGAACTCGCTCGGTTTCCTCAGTGAGGAACTTATAGAGCTCGCCGCCCTCGTATTCGATTCCCCGCTGGGCTTCGATGACGACGCGTCGATACTGCGGGCCTTCGGTGGTCTTGATGGCGACGCGATTGGAGACGTCGTGCAGCCAATGCATGGCGTCCTCGCGCTCGAGCGGCGTCAGCGCTTTCAAACCAGTGCCACGGCCGGTGGGAACGAGGAAGAACACGCTCCACAGCTTCGCACCCATTTCGATAACGCGCTTGAGCAGCTGAGGTGCTTCCCTGACGTTGTTCTTGGTGATGGTGGAGTTAATCTGCAGTCGATAGCCCACGTCCGTGACTACTTCAGCCATCTTGATAGTTTGGTCGAAAATGCCCGAAAATCCGCGAAAATAGTCGTGGGTCTCGGCGGTAGCACCGTCAAGGGAAAGGGACAATGCGGAACCGCCAGCGGCGCGCAGCCCTTCCAAGCGCTCACGCGTGAGACGCGGTGTCACCGACGGCGACAGCGACACGTTCAGTCCGAGGGAGGTGGCGTATTCGGTGAGCTCTCCGAGGTCACCGCGTTCAAAAGGGTCGCCGCCGGTGAGCACCACGATGGGGCGCGGTTTGTCATAGCTCGCAATGGAGTCCAGTAGCGCCTTGCCCTGTTCCGTGGTCAGCTGTCCGGGAGCTGGCTCGTGCTGCGCATCGGCGCGGCAGTGCTGACATACCAGCTGGCAGGCGCGTGTTACCTCCCAAATGGCGATGAAGGGCTTCGCGTTGATGTCATGGTGGACTTGGCGGACAACTGGGGTGGGCTTCATGGCGCGTTCGGTGACCTTTGGACTCGGAAGTTCTTAAATCCAACTTTAGCCGTAGAAAAAATAGGGGCCAAACCGGCGAAGACAAAAAGGGGCGGACACGCAACGCGCATCCGCCCCCTCGTGGTGGGAATCTATTTACTTCTTGCCCTGCCCAAAGTCGAGGTTGTTGAGATCGATGTTTTCCATTCCCTTGGGCATCTTCGGCATGCCCGGCATTCCTGGCATTCCACCGCCACCCATCTGGCTCTGCAGCTTCTGCAGTTCCTCCATGGACGGCATTCCACCAGGCATTCCCGGCATGCCGCCGCGTGGACGATTCTTGGCAGGCTTGCGCTTGCCGTTCTTACCCTTGCGGCCCTTGGCCTTCTTCTTGGTCGCAGAACGGCCCATGCCTGGGCCCATGCCGAACTGGCCAGCCATCTTGGACATCATCTTCTTGGCTTCGTTGAAGCGCTCGATGAGCTGGTTGACCTCAGAGACCGAAACGCCGGAACCGTTCGCAATACGCTTGCGGCGGGAGGCGTTGAGGATCTTCGGATTCTCACGCTCTTGCGGGGTCATGCCGCGAATGATGGCCTGGATGCGGTCGAGCTGCTTCTCATCGACCATCTCTGCCATCTGGTTCATCTGCTTGCCGCCCGGCATCATCTTCAACAGGTTGCCGATTGGGCCCATGCGGCGGATCATCAGCATCTGATCCAAAAAGTCATTCAGGGTAAGCTCACCGGTGCCAAGCTTGGCAGCAGCTTCTTCGGCCTTCTGGTGGTCGAGGGTGGCCTCAGCCTGCTCGATGAGCGAGAGCAAGTCACCCATACCCAGGATGCGCGAAGCCATGCGCTCAGGGTGGAAGACGTCAAAGTCCTGGAGTTTCTCGCCCGTGGAGGCGAACATGATGGGCTTACCCGTGACCTCACGGATAGACAGCGCCGCACCACCGCGGGCGTCACCGTCGAGCTTGGTCAGGACCACGCCGGTGAAGTCGACTCCGTCGCGGAAGGCCTCGGCGGTCTGGACTGCGTCCTGACCAATCATGGAGTCGATGACGAAGAGGACTTCATCTGGGTTCACGGCGTCGCGAATGTTGCGTGCCTGAGTCATCAGGGTCTCATCAATACCGAGGCGGCCCGCGGTATCGATGATCACGATGTCGTGCTGGGAGCGCTTGGCTTCCTCAATACCCGCCTGGGCGACGGCGACTGGGTCACCGTGGGAGGTGCCCATCTCGTGCTCATGGGAATCGATGGAGGTACCCGGGTCCGGAGCAAAGACCGCGACCTCCGCACGCTCGCCGACGATCTGCAGCTGCTGGACCGCGCCTGGACGCTGCAAGTCACAAGCCACCAGCATTGGGGTGTGGCCCTGCTTGGACAGGTACTTGGCCAGCTTGCCGGCGAGGGTGGTCTTACCAGCACCCTGCAGACCGGCCAGCATGATGACCGTAGGTGGGTTCTTGGCAAACTGCAGGCGGCGGGTCTCGCCACCGAGGATGTCAACGAGCTCCTCGTTGACGATCTTGATGACCTGCTGCGCCGGGTTCAGCGCCTCGGAGACCTCTGCGCCAGCGGCGCGCTCCTTGATGCGCTTGATGAAGGCACGGACGACGGTGAGCGAGACGTCGGCCTCCAGCAGCGCGAGACGAATCTCGCGGGCGGTGGCATTGATGTCGGCCTCGGTCAGCTTGCCCTTGCCACGCAGACCTGACAAGGCTGTTTGCAAGCGATCGGACAGTGACTCAAACACGAGTGAGTGCTCCCTCAGAATCTCGGGTAATTTTTAACTCCCCCAGCTTAGCCGCTCACAAGCGCTTGGGTCACATTCCTGACCAATGTCGCGCGGGGGACGTCGCCAAGCGGCTTCGCGTGCAGGACCATCGTGGCACCCGGAACATAGCTGGTGATCCACTCACAGTCCGGTAGCTTCGCCAGCACGTGTCCCAGCACACCGGTGCGCTCCACTGTGCGAACCTCGAACACCCCGCCGGTCCACATCGCAGTGGTCGGCGCCCCGTCAATCTCCGGTAGTACCGTGAATACGCCTGATTTATAAGACTGGATAAACCGTGCCTCGTCCGCCGCGGCATCGAAGCTCTCCGCCACGGTGCGCACATCGAACTCCGCGGCAAACCCCTCCCCTTGCGCATCCGAAACGCGCGCCATCCGCGAAGACACAATGGTCCAGCCCAGCGCCGCGATGAGCGCCAAAGGGCGAACAACTTCCCGCTGGTATTTGCCCCGCCACGTCACGGTGAGCGTGCGCTCTTCATAGTCAGTGCTCAAAGCTATTTCCTCTTCGGCGTAAACCACCGGTTTAGTGGGTGTGAGCGCTTCCAACTGGTCAAAAGCACGCTCGCTCAAGACCTTTATTCCGGACTCTAAACGCGGGTTCCATACATTAGGCCCTGTAGATTCGGCATCGGCTTTGGTCAAGACGAGGAGCAGGGACAGCGTGAGGTAGTCATAATGGACTGCCGCGAGCAGCTTATCGCGCGCCTCATCTGAGCAAGGATCCATTCGAGAAACCAGTTTGGCTAGCGTCGTGTGCTCAGCTACTAGGGTTTGCACTCGAGAGCGATCCGCCAAATTTAATCGCATCTTAGCGGCAGCTTTGGCCACCATCTCCGCTCCGACGGCGGCATGGGGGCGGTCGTAGCCCTTGCCAATGTCGTGGTAGAGCGCCGCGAGCAGGAGAAGGTCTGGGCGGGCGACAGTGGTGCGCACCTCGGCGCACCGCGCCACCGTCAGCATCGTGTGGTAGTCCACCGTGTGTGCGTGGCTACGCTCGCGGGGCAGCATGCCACGAATATGAGCCCATTCGGGAACGAGTTTCTCCCACATCCCTACCCGATCTAATTCCTGAATCAGACGAGGTGTGTCTGTGGGAGAAGACAAGATGGTAAAAAAGGCGTCGGTAGTGGCAGCTTTCCACCTCTGCGGTAGCTCAGGCGATGCAGGCAACAACTTCCATACACCTGGTTCGATAGGGCGGTTGGTCCGCGCTGATGCCGCGGCCACGCGCAGCCCGAGGCCCGGATCATCGAGATCTGCATTACGGGCCAATGTGACGTAACCGCCACTATCCACAACACCGACATCGAGTGGTTTGCGGCTACCGAGGCGCTGGCGCCTGCGCACGACGCCCCGTGCTGTGGCCAATGCCCTCTCCATGGCCTTATCCACTGTCGACGCCGCCTTGACCACCGCAGCCGAAAGCTCGTAGCGATCTACAAAACCCAGCTCCTCCGCAATTTCGGCCGCAAACTCAGGGTCGAGCAGGTCGCGGTGCCGGTGGGCGTGAACATGCAGCAGAGTGCGAACATCCAGCAGCAGGTCGCGCTCAGATTCCAAACGCGGGGTATCTGCCAAGTTGCCCAATGCCAAGGCCCTGATGAACTGAATATCGCGCAAGCCACCGCGGCCGTTCTTGATATCCGGGTTGGTCATCGTTGCCAGCGTTCCGGACCGCCGCCACCTCGCGATGGCAGTGTTGAGAAAAGAGTCAAAGTGCTTCTGCAGCAAAATCCGCCACTGGGAAATAATCTTGGCGCGCGCTTCGTCGACAAGCGCCTTGTTCCCCGCCACGTAGGACAGATCCAGTTGCGCGAAACCTGCCGCGGGATCGGCCCCAGCGATTTCCGCACACTCGGTAGGGGTGCGCAGGGCATAATCCAAGTGGTATTTGGCCTCCCAAATGGGGTACCAAATATCTGCCACCGCGTCCTCATCAACCTCCGTGCCATCCGCGTGAATGAGGAGGAAGTCGAGGTCGGAATACGGCGTCATCTCGCGGCGCGCAAAAGACCCTGTAGCTGCGAGGGCGGTCCCCTCTGGCAACTCCAGGGTCTTGGTTAATGCGAGCGCCGCTTCATACGCTTGTGCTCGAAGCTCGGCGGCGTTGTGCATCTTAAACAGCAGCTTCGCCGCGCTCGCCAGTACGGACTCGGATGACGTCCTCAACTGGGGTTACCCAGATCTTGCCGTCGCCAATCTTGCCGGTGTAGGCGGCCTCCACGACGGCGTTAATAATCTCATCGACGGACTCATCGGAGACCACGATCTCCAACTTGACCTTCGGAACAAAGTCGGTAGCGTATTCGGCGCCGCGGTAGACCTCGCTGTGACCGCGCTGCTGGCCAAAGCCTTGGGTCTCGGTAACGGTAAGGCCATGAACCTCGAGCTGCTCCAGTGCTTCACGGATATCGGGCAGCGTAAAAGGCTTAACAACAGCGGTAATGAGTTTCATGTCTTACTCCTTGACTTCGGTACGCGGCGGGATAACGGGCGCAGTGCCCAACGTGGAAGTGTTTCCCTGCCCGTTAATAGTAGCGCCCATGCGCCCACGGGAGGAGTCACCACCACTGCTTAGGTCATAAGCGGACTCACGGTGCTGCGCAACATCGATTCCGCCAGACTCGCCTTCTGCATCAATTCTCCAACCAATGGTCGTCTTGATAAGCAAGGCAATGAGATAGGTGCCAATAGCAGAGACATCCATGGCTACCACCGCAATGACAGCCTGGACGGCCAACAACTTGAGGCCGTAGACGACGTCGCAGGTAAAGACGCCAGATCCGTCAGCAACCAGCGCCAGGCCCGCCACACCATCAGCGGCGAAGGCGGATCCACCGTTGAAGCCGAACCATCCGAGCCACAGGAGCGCGGCGCCGAGCATCACCATGGGCAGGCTGTGCGGACGCGCGAGCTTGCCCGGGAACCCGCACGCTTGCCTACGACCAGCGCTAGGACCATTGCAGCCGTGCCAGCGGGATGTAGACGATGGTGGTCCACAGGCTAGTAAACAAGAGCCACGCGGAGAACTTCACACGGCCAGCCAGCGCGCCGGAAATGAGAGCGGTGGAGATGATGGCGAAGGTGACTTGGAAGGCAATATCGATGACGTTCGGGTAGCCAGAGGCGCCCTCGACGTAGTTGCCCGCGTCGTCTACGATTTTGGCCGCTGCGGCCGAAGAATTGGAAAGGGCTGCCGAAGAGGCCAGCGACGGACCGGGAGCCGTAGGACATGGACCAGCCCCACAAGACGTAGATGACGGGGACCACGGCCATGACTCCGAAAGGCATCATCATGTTGAGCACTTGACGACGCCCCGACATTCCGCCGTAGAAGAGCGCCATGCCTGGGCTCATGAGGAGTTGCCGGAAGCGGCAATTACTTGATCTGTCGTCGTCTTCCACATCTTTTCTATAGAAAAGACAAGGGGTCAGTTAGAACTCGTCTTCGTCGGCCTTGACAGTGCGCAGTTTTTTATGAACACGGCGAGCGTACTTCACGTCCGTGACGGTGACTCCATAAATCGAACGGCCCATGTAGAACGAGCCCACGGAGCCGATAATCCAGACACCGAAGCACGCGATGAGCACGCGCACCAGCGACCACAGCGAAAAGCCGTTTTCCGAGAAGTCCACGATGAGTTTCGCCACGAGCAAAAGCGGCACAGCCAGACCGACGGTGGGCCCAAGCAGATTGACTCGGGTCAAGGCGTCAGGAGCGCGCCAGAGTGCAATTGCGGTGGCGACCACGAGGATGGTGGCCACGATGAGCAGGATGGATGCGATAATCTCGTAAATCGCCATGCTTATCGACGTCCCTTCGAGATGATGCGCGCCATCGACAGCGTCGGGAGCACGCCGGCCGCGATAGCCGCCAGCATGGCAATGTCGTAGAGAATCGACGCGTGGTTCGTAATCGTCCACGCGATGTACATGCAAAGCATGCCATAGAAGGCCATGTCTGACATGACCGTGCGGGTCAGCTCGTCGCGGGAGCGCAGAGCTAGAAGCAACGCGGAGGCAAGGGCGCCGCCCATGATGAAGATGCAGACGAAAATGACCCATTCGAAAGCACTAAATTGCGCGAAATCCAGCATTATTCGCCTTTCCTTTCAGGGCGCAATGGCCACACGGAATACTTCTCAGTCTCGTTGGCAGGAAGCGGAGTGTCCTCAACCTGCGCGATGTCCGGCGCGCGCATGTGACGACCGAGCGTCTCGAGTGGGTACTCGTAGAAAGCCGGGTCGAGTACCTTGGTGTCACTCTGGCCGGGAACGCCGTAGTCCAGCTCTTTAACGTGCGGGGCGAGGCGCTCTTCCATGTCGGCCAAGGATTCCATGATCTCGACTGGATCGTCGCCCATGACGGCTTGGACGAGCACAATGCGCGGCAAGCCCTCGGCCACCGGCTCGCGCAGGCCCAGCGATAGTGTGCCAGGGGTAGCGGTAATGGAGGATGTAAACCAGAAGATTTCCCACGCGCCCGTCACGCGCAGCGGGTAGCGCACGACGACTGGGTGGTAATTGTTCTTTGGCTTGAAGGACTCAGCCGCCAGTCCAAAGCCAGCGACGAAGATTTCCTTCACCAGCCACAGCGCATACACGCAGGAGTGAAAGAAGAGTTTCATTTAGCGACCTCCCTGGATGGAGTCGATGTCCGGCAGGGCAACGGGGGCGTCGCCAAGCACAGCTTGAGTGTAGGCCTCGGTGTCGAGCAGGTCCTCGGCGGCGTGCATCGTGACGTCGATGACTGGGCCCGCCAAAATAAACATGGTGAGCGAGCCCATGATGAGCGCAGCCGACGGCGCCATCAGCTTCTTGCGGATGATGAGCTCAGCGGGGACCTTTTCCTTCGGCAGATCCTTGCCCCAGAAGACCTCGCGCCACACGCGCAGCATCGACAGGAAGGCGGCGAAGGATGCAATGATGATGACGGCGATGACAATCCATGCCCATAGGTCACCGGTGCGCGCAATCTCGACGACGATGAGGACCTTGCCCCACATACCGGAAAATGGCGGGAAGCCCACCACGGAAAAGGCACCGGCTGCGAAAATCCAGGCGATGATCGGGTCGCGGCGAGCCAGGCCCGACAGCTTGGAGAGCAGGCCCGTGCCGTAGGTCTCCTCGATGGCACCCGAGGCCAGAATCAACGAGCCCACGGTGAGCATGTGGTGGATGGTGTACAGGATGCCCGCGCCCAGAGCGCGCTGCGGGTCGTGGGTGGTAAATGCCATCATCACGAGGATGAACGGCATGCCGTTGAGCATTTGGTAGCCCAGCACGCGACGGATCGAGTTCTCGGCCATACCGCCGAAGGCACCGATGATCATGGAGACAATCATGACCACGATGATGAGGGTGCCCCAGCGCTGGTCCATGTCAAAGAGGTGGACCCGGAGGCGGTAGAGCATGTAGACCGCGACCTTAGTATGCAGGCCCGAGAACAAGCCCATAACAGCGGCGGAGGTTCCGGGGTACGTGCGTGGCAGCCAAGACTGTACAGGGAACACGCCGGCCTTCGCCGCGATGGCGATGACCACGATGCCGGAAGCGACGGTCACTGGGCCGTTACCCGCGGCTGCGCTCTCGAGCGCCGCGAGGTTCACCACGCCCGTAACCGAGTAAATGTAGCCGACGCCGACCACCAGCAAAGTGGACGCAAAGAGGTTGACCAACACGAACGCGCGGCCCGCAGCAAGGCGAGACCACGTACCCGACATGGTGATGAGGCCATAAGACGGCAACAGCATGACCTCGATAAACACGAAGAAGTTGAAGAGGTCCGCAGTCAGCAAGGTGCCACACACACCGGTGACTAGGATGAGGGTCAGCGACGCGTAATAGCGTGACTTGGTCTCGCCGCCCACGATGGCGAACCAGTTGGCGCCGAAGGCTACGATCATCGTGGTGACGATCATCAAAGCAGAGAAGGTATCCGCAGCAAACGCGATACCGGCGTTGCCTGGATACAAACCAACCGTGTGCGCCACGACGCCATTGTTCATGGTGTATAACAGCAACGCGAAGCCCGCGAAAATGCCCACGCCGGGGATGACAAGCATGATGGAATCGCGCACGCCGCGCCACGGCGCGAGCAGAGCCAACGCCGCAGCGACGAGGGGCACCGCTGGGAACAGCGGCAACAGTGCACTGACGAGTTCAGCCATTACTTCTCCCCTTCCTCAGCTTGGTCAAGTTCCTTCAGGCGATCCATCTTGTTGGCAGAACGCTGCAAAATCTCTCGATTCTTAGAATCACGACCCAGCGTGGAGAACGCGTGGTCAATAGTGTTGTCATCAACCGGCTCCACGATGTCCGTGTCATCATTGGCGCCCATAGCGGCCATGGTGAGCAAAATCGTCGAGGTCGCCATGGAAATGACCACGGCGGTCAGCACGAAGGCCTGCGGCAGCGGATCCGCCATCTGGTCAGCTGGTACCTGCGATGGGAAGGACTCACCGCGGTAGGAGTACACCCCCGTTGCCAGAAGAGTCAGGTTCGCGCCGTGACCGAAGGCCATCATGCCCAACACGATGTGGACCAGGCCACGCTGCTGAATGAGGTAGACAGCAGAGCCGATGAGCAGTGCAATAGTCAGTGCAAGAATCATTAGTTATCCTCGCCCCTCTTTCGAATAGTGCGAGGGGATTCCTTCTTGGTTCGAGCTTCCGATTTGTTGAGCAGCGCCAAGGGGTTGCTCGAGGGATTGATGGGCTCGGGGTAAGGATCATCGACGTCGTCAAGCACCACGCGTGGGGTCGTAGGCAACGCGGAATCGTCGTCGTGCACCCACGGCAGGTAGTCACGTTCAGTACCTGGGCGCAGGTAGCCACCCAAAGCGTTGATGGCCATGGTGAGCATACCCAGCACTGCCAGGTAGATACCGAGATCGAAGATGAGCGACGTGGTCCAGTGTTGCCCCAGAGCATGGCCGTGGATGGCGGTGAGGAAGCCGCCCGGCTCGCCGTGATGCGGGATGTAGCCGATGAAACCGGCTGTCAGCGCAACGATGATGCCGATGCCTGTCAGATGAATCGGGGTCATGCGGCCGAAGACAATCTCGTCCGAACCGCGCGAGAGGTAGGTTAAGCCGATAGCCGCGCCCATAATCAGCGCCGCCGGGAAGCCACCGCCCGAGGCCTGGTGGCCGCGGTAGAACACAACCACGGACATGATGACCAGAATCGGGATAACAATCGCAATGCCCTTGCGCAGCGGAACGGAGTTGAGCTGGGACTGTCCAAACGGCGCCGGACGAGTACCCGAGGTGAACGGGAAACGCGGCAGCGTCGAAGTGACCGCTGCGATAACCACTGCGGCCATACCCAGAACCGAAAGCTCACCCAAGGTATCGAGTGCACGGAACTCAACGATGATGGTGGCCACGACGTTGTCGCCGCCGGTGATATCCGGAGCGTTGTTCAAGTACCACATGGCAAGGTCCGAGCGCTCGTGGCGACCCATCAGGCCCCAAACGCCGAGGAATGCGGCGACACCAGCGAAGACTGCGATCACAATCGAGCCAGCCTTACGCGAGGTGTCCTGCACTGGGTGGAACTTCTCCGGCAGGTAGCGCAGGACCATCATCATGACGATGACCGACAGTGCCTCAACGGTGAACTGTGTGAGGGCGACGTCGGGCGCGCCCAGCAGGAACATCTGCAGGGTCACGCCGGTACCGGCAATGCCGATCATCACAGCACCCGTAAGACGGTTGCGGGTGCGGACGAGGCCAATCATGGACAGCGCCACGATGGAGAGCGGCAGCAGATCCCAAGGGTTGTCCAGGCCATCGACGCGGGGCGCCAGAGCGACGCCGTCGACGCCCTCGCTGATGAGCCCCGCGGCCGCCAAGATGATGAGCAGCAAGACGATCGGAAGCATGAGGCGCGAAGGGTTGTGAGTATCCGACATGCGGCCTACAAAGCGGCCGATGGAGGTGGCCCACTTCTGCACGAGGTTGAGCATTTCGTTACCGGTGCGCGGCACCAGCTTGGTGCCCTCAAACGCGGCCCACAGCTGCTTGCGCACGAAGACTCCCGCGATACCCGCGAGTAGGACCACGGTGGAGATGATCAGCGGAACATTAATGCCGTGCCACAAAGCCAGGTGTGCGTGGGAATGCATACCGACAGAACCGGCCATCAAGTCCAAAGGCTTGTCGAAGGTGCCCAGGAAGAACACCAGCGGCAGGGACATAAAGCCCGGCAGCGCAGCCGGAAGCCACAGGCGAACAGGCGCCTCGTGGACCTTGGACATGTTGCGCGGACCGTCGAAAAAGGCGCCGAAGACAATCTTCGCGGAATACGTGAAGGTAAAGAACGCGCCAATCGCGGCGACGAGCAGCAAGATGACCTGCCCTGCCCCACCGATTGGAGCCTCTTCAAAGGCAGTCAGCATGCCTTCCTTCGAGACAAAGCCCAGAAGCGGCGGAACTGCGGCCATCGACGCCGCGCCGATAGCCATCGAGGCAAACGTGAATGGCATCTTGTTCCACAACACGCCCAGACGGCGGATGTCTCGGGAGCCGGCCTCGTGGTCGACTACACCGATCAGCATAAAGATAGAGGACTTAAACAGCGCGTGAGCCAGCGTGTGCACGAGGGCCGCGGTGATAGCGAATGGCGTTCCGACGCCGATGGTGGCCACAATCCAGCCCAAGTGCGAGACCGTGGAATAAGCGGTGAGCTTCTTCAGGTCCGTCTTCTGCACGGCAAAGACCGCGGACATCACCGCGGTGCCCATGCCGACCACTATCAGCAACCAGTTCCATACCGCCACGTCGTGGAAGATAGTGGAGAAACGAATAAGCAGGTAAACGCCCGCCTTAACCACTGCGGCCGCGTGCAGGAAGGCCGAGACCGGGGTCGCAGCTGCCATGGCTTCGGGGAGCCAGAAGTGGAAGGGGAACTGCGCTGCCTTGGTAAACGCCGAGCACGCAATCAGGACGGCAACACCGGCAGTAAGACCAGGACGCTGTGCCCACACGCCGGAGGCAAGGATCTCCTCCAGATTCGTGGTTCCCGCCGCGGTCGCGGCAATCGCCACGGCAGCAAGCAGGGTCAGGCCGCCGATGAAGGTAAGAATCAAGGTGCGCTGCGAGCCTGCCTCACCTGCCTTGCCGGAGCGAGCAATGAG
The DNA here is from genome assembly GCF_008042215.1 of Corynebacterium sp. LK14. Classification (NCBI taxonomy): domain Bacteria; kingdom Bacillati; phylum Actinomycetota; class Actinomycetes; order Mycobacteriales; family Corynebacteriaceae; genus Corynebacterium; species Corynebacterium sp. LK14. Next base: position 361,999 of record NZ_NOVQ01000009.1, on the reverse strand, counting down.
CATAAACGACGCCAAGGACACCAGCTCCCAGGCGAGGAACAGCAAAATGACGTCGTTCGCCAGAGCTAGCAGCAGAATGGACATTGTAAAGGAAGTCATCAGCGTATAGAAGCTGACGTTGCCTTTGCCCGCAGGAAGGTAGGCCGCCGAATAGGTAAATACCACCGCACCGATAACGAGTGCCAGCATGGCGAAGAAAACGCCGAGGGCATCGCCGCGGAGGGCGAAATTGACGTCGATACCTAAGTCCACGACATCGCGAACCCAGGTGCGACTAAAGGAAATTTCTTTGCCCTCGGATAGAGTTCCGAATTCTTTAGCAAGGAGAACTGCCGCCACAACAAAAATGCCGGCTAGCGGATAGCCGGCGGCGCGATCGGCGACCCGGACGGTCACCGGGGCAAGAACCACTGCCAAAGCTGCGAGGAGGACAACATACAGAAGTGTCACGAAAGATGAGCCTCACGAACCATTGTTTAGAGATTTATAACTTTGAGCGTGCAAAAAATAAGACGTATCCACAGTACCACTGTGGTTTAGAGCAAAGCACATTGTTTCTGTGCCCAAGGTGACGCTGGGACGTTTTAGGTTGCCAGAAAAACACCGCAGGAGCTGGGCTTTTCGACGCAACCTTTCCCAAAATTCTAACGGCTACTCGATATTAGAAGCAAAATAGGTACAGAAAAAGCCGCCGGGTTTTCCCGGCGGCTTTTCACGCATGAGTGCAACGACGCTGCTACTTCTCCCCTAGCAGGGCGTCGACAAAGCCCTCGACCTCGAATGGAGCCAGGTCATCGGCACCCTCGCCAAGGCCAACCAACTTGACCGGTACACCGAGTTCCTCCTGTACTTGGAAGACAATGCCGCCCTTGGCCGTGCCATCAAGCTTGGTGAGGACAACACCGGTGATGTCCACGACCTCGCGGAAAATGCGAGCCTGGGTCAGGCCGTTCTGGCCGACGGTGGCGTCGAGCACCAGCAGCACCTCGTCTACTTCGGTCTTCTTCTCGACGACGCGCTTGACCTTACCCAGCTGATCCATCAGGTCGACGGAGGTGTGCAGACGACCGGCGGTGTCGACGAGTACCACGTCGACACCCTGGTCGACGCCGGCTGCCACGGCATCGAAAGCAACGGATGCGGGGTCAGCCCCCTCCTTACCGCGAACGGTCGTGGCGCCGACGCGGCGCCCCCAGGTCTCCAGCTGATCGGCGGCAGCAGCGCGGAAGGTATCGGCCGCGCCCAGCAACACCTTGTGGCCCATGGCGACGAGAACGCGAGCCAGCTTGCCTGTGGTCGTGGTCTTGCCGGTGCCGTTGACGCCGACGACCATGATGACGGCCGGCTTGCCCTCGTTTGGCATGGCCTTGATAGAGCGGTCCATCTCTGGGTGGGCGGCCTCGATGAGGGACTCACGCAGCATCGCGCGTGCTTCTTCCTCGCTGGACACGCCGCGCTCAGCGATCTTGTCGCGCAGGGACTCGGTGACCTTCAGCGTGGACTTGGTGCCCAGGTCTGCCATGATGAGGGTGTCTTCGATTTCTTCCCAGGCGTCCTCGTCGAGGTCGCCTGCAGACAGGATGCCCAAGAGGCCCTGACCAATAGCGTTCTGGGACCGGGACAGACGGCCGCGCAAGCGGCCCAGGCGCCCGCCCGCCGGCTCGATGTCAGCATCTGGTTCGGACGGCGCTGGAATAACTTCAGCGTCCTCGGAGACCTGCAGATCCTCCGGCTCAGCATCAAGAGCGGCCTCAGCGCCCGCAGTCTGCGCTTCCGCAGCGACAGCCGCTTCCTCAGCCTCTGGAAGGTCTGGCACGTCTTGCGCGACTGGCTCCTCTTCGTCGGCGCCTGCGGCAATGCCCGCCGCAGTATCGGTGGAGTCAACTTCTGGAGTCTCCTCGGCTACAGGAGCCTCAACGTCCTCGTCTGCGAGCTGGGCATTGGCGAGCTCGGTTGCATCGCGGGTATCGCTTGGCTCGGCTGGCGCCTCTGCAGGCTTTGCCTCAGGCTGGGCTGCAGGCTGAGCAGCAGGAACCTTTTCTGGCTGCTTGTCGGCGCCGCTACCAGCCGGAGCGAAGTTAAAACCGGATTTAGCCTGGTAGTTGCCAGACTTCTGCTCCTGGGTCAGCTCTTTCGGTGCTTCCTCGGCGGGCTTTTCGAAGGAAACCTTCTTCGAATCACCACGCTTCTTGCCAACAACTATCAGCACGATAGCCAGCACCACAATGACAGCTACGGCAATAAGAATCCACGAGATAGTATTCATGCCCTCTATAGTGCCAGGCTTAACCCCATCGGGCACCACTTGCCGTACATTAATTGCCGTCAGTATCTCCTGCGCCGTCAACAGCGGCAGGTCCGCGCGGCGCGTCGACGCCCAGGCGGGTGGCGTCCTGGGCCGCAGCGTCAGTTCCCGGCGCAGCGCCAGCTGGACTCATGCGCTGGGAAATCACACGCGTGACACCGTCGCCACGCATAGTCACGCCGTACAAGACGTTAGCCACGTCCATTGTCGGCTTCTGGTGCGTGATCACAATCAGCTGCGAGTCCTTGCGCAGCTCCTCGAAAAGGGCGATGAGACGTCGGAGGTTGACGTCGTCAAGCGCGGCTTCAACCTCATCCATCACGTAGAACGGGCTCGGTCGCGCGCGGAAAATCGCCACCAGCATCGCCAACGCCGTCAAGGACTTCTCACCACCAGAGAGCAAGGACAGACGCTTGACCTTCTTGCCCGGCGGACGGGCTTCCACCTCAATTCCGGTAGCCAACATGTCGTCCGGCTCCGTCAAAATCAGGCGTCCCTCACCGCCTGGGAACAGCGTCTGGAAGACCTTCGGGAACTCCGCTTCCACGTCTTTCCAGGCATCAGTGAACAGCTGCAGGATCTGCTTATCGACATCCTCAATAACCCCCGAGAGATCCTTGCGGGCCTGGATGACGTCGTCAAGCTGCGTTGACAAAAAGGAGTAACGCTCCTCCAAAGCCTTGTACTCCTCCAGCGCCAACGGGTTGACCTTGCCCAACGAGTTGAGGTCCTTCTCCGCCTGCTTCAGGCGCGCGGTCTCGGCGCCGCGGTCGAAATCCTCGCCCGGGGTGTAATCCTTGAGCAGGTCCGGGATGGCGATCCCCAGCTGTTCTACAATCTTCGCTTCCGCCTCATCGGCACGCACCTGCGCCTGGGAACGCGCAATCTCCGAGTCATGAGCATTGGAGGTCAGGTGGTCGAGCTGCTGGCGGGTGGCAGAGACGTGCTGCTTCGCGGACTGCAAGCGGGCGTTCAAGACGTTGCGCTGGTTGACCAAGTCATCGCGCTCGGCGGTGGCACGCTCCAAGGCATGGGCCGTGCGGGTAGCCAGGTCCTGGGCGTGCTTGGACACCGCGCCAGCCAGGGCAGCTTGCGCTTTGCGACGCGCCATCGCCTGCTCATGGCGAGCTTTTGCCTGACGTTCATGCTCTGCTTGGCGACGCAGCGCGTCCCCCTTGCCCGCAGCCTGGCCCACCCTATCCTGGGCGGTGCGGGCCGCGAGCTGAGCTTCCATCTCCATGGCTTTGACCTGCTCGAGTATCCTCGACGCGGAGTCACGCTCGACGGAGGAAGGCTCGTTGTCGTGCTCGTCATCGTCGACGCGCGCAAGGCGATCCCGAGCTTCGGCAAGTTGCTCGCGCAGCTCCGCGAGTTTGACCTCGATGTCGGTTGCGCGCGCGGCGGCCTTCTCGTGCTCGGCTTTGTTGACCTCGTGCTGCTTGATAAGACGCTGGTGGTCGCGGCGCCAGGCCTCGACCTCAGTGTCGTGCTCGCGGAGAGCAGCTTTAGCCGACGCCGCGGCAACGCGGGCTTCGTCAGCTGCAATCTTGGCGCCCTCCAACGTGCCGGAGAGTTCCTCGAGCTCCTGCGTAGCGGACTCCAGCTGGGACTCAGCCTCCGCGATGCGGGCGGAGACCTCTACCGTGGAGGAAGCGCCGGTGCCGGCCTCGACCCAGCCCTCGCCCACCAGCAGGCCTTCCGGGGTCACGGCGCGCAGGCGCGGGTCCTCGCGCACCACCTCGCGGGCGGCGGAGAGATCCGGGACCAGGACGACGTCGGAAAGCAGGCGTGTGACCGCAGCCTGCACCTCCGGCACCAGCACCACTTCGTCGAGCAACCACGTGGCTGTGGAGGGAAGGTCGGAGTCCAAGCGCCACTGTGCGGCAGCGTTGCTGGCGATGTCAATGAGCGGGGTGCGCGTGGCGTTGTTGAGGCTTTCAACGACGCTGTCGGTGACCTCGCCGGCTTGGGCCTCTGCAAAGGCACCCAATGCTGCCGCGACGGCGGTCTCGTGTTTGGTGGAGATGAAGTTTGCCAGCGGCTGGAAGTCCTCGCCCAGGTCGATGTGCTCAGGCGCCGTCTGCGCCAGGGTATCGATACGCGAGCGCAGGGTGTAAACGGCGCGCTCGCGTTCGCGTTGGCCGTCGCGCAGCTGCTCGAGGCGCTTGTCGGCGGCGCTCGACTCGCTGGCAGCGCGCACGTGTGCCTCTTCGAGAGGCTCGCGCTCGGCATTGAGCGCTCGGAGTTTGTCGGCGACATCGTCTGCCTCGGCTTGCGCCGTGCGCGTGCGAGACTTGGTGGACTGCAGGGTCTCTTCCTGGCGCTGCAGCTCTTCTTCTGCTGCGGTGACCTGGCTTGCCAGGTTATCCTCAGCGGCGATGAGCCTGACGACGCCCTCTCTGCGGTCCGCGATGGCTCGCAGCTGCGCCATGTGTTCTTTTTCGGCCTCTTCGAAGGCTGCGCGGCGCTCCGCGACTTCCTCGCGGATGCCCTCGAGACGCTCAGCGGCCTCCTCGGCGACCATGAGCAGCTCCGCGTGCTCCTCATCTGCGCGGAGTGCGCGGGCCTCGAGTTCCTCGGGGTCTTGACCTGCATAGGCGACCTGCGCGCCGACATTGCTGGCACGCTCGGCGGCGATGCGCTGGGTCGCGGAGATTCGCTCGGAAAGGGTCGAAAGGTCAAACCACAGCTTCTGAGCGGCCTCGGCTTTGGGGATGGTCTCGCCGAGCTCAGCCTCGATTTCGAGCTGCACGCCGGAGGCTTCCTCAAGCTGCTCGGTGATTTCGGCGACCTGCTCCGCCAGCATGGCAGCCTGGTGCTTGGCGTCGGCGAACTTCTTGCGCAGTTGGACTACTTGGTCGCCGGCGATCCGCAGGCGCGCGTCGCGCAGATCTGCTTGCACCGTGGCGGCGCGCTTGGCTGCCTCTGCTTGACGCGCCAGCGGCTTGAGTTGTTTTCCCAGTTCGTCGGTAAGATCCTGGAGGCGATCCAAGTTGGCCTGCATGCCGGTAAGCTTGCGCTGCGCCTTCTCCTTGCGGCGGCGATGCTTGAGCACGCCGGCGGCCTCTTCGATGTAGGCGCGGCGGTCCTCAGGGCGCGATTCAAGAATCTCCGCCAACTTTCCCTGGCCGACGATGATGTGCATCTCGCGGCCGATGCCTGAATCAGATAGCAGCTCCTGAATGTCCATCAAACGGGCTTTAGAGCCGTTGATTTCGTATTCGCTGGCGCCGTCGCGGAACATGCGGCGGGTAACGGAGACCTCAGAATAGTCGATGGGCAGCGCGCCATCCGAGTTATCGATGGTCAGCGTGACCTCGGCGCGCCCCAGCGCCTTGCGGTCGCCCGCTCCGGCGAAGATGACGTCCTGCATCTTGCCGCCGCGCAGGGTCTTGGCGCTGCCTTCGCCCATTACCCACGCCAAGGCGTCAACGACGTTCGACTTGCCCGAGCCATTGGGCCCCACAACGGCACAGATACCGGGCTCGAATTTTAGGTTCGTCGCAGACGCAAAAGACTTAAAGCCTTTGAGCGTGAGCGATTTGAGGTGCATTCGTGAAAGTTTAGCAACTACTACGGCGCTAGCGTTCGATGAATCCGCTTTCGCCCCGCGGCGTCGACCATTGCTCCACCACGGTGGTGACCACGCCCGGGCGGCGAGTGGTTGAAGGCTCCTCGCGCAACAACTCGAGCAAACGCTTGCAGTCGACGCATGGGCCCTCCGCCACCACCTGCACGCGGCCATCAGCCAAGTTGGTGGCATGGCCGGCAAGGCCTAGCTCCAAAGCGCGCGAACGCGTCCACCAGCGGAAGCCCACACCCTGGACCGAACCGTGGACAAACGCAGTCATGCGCTCCATTTAGTACTCCCTCAAGTTGGAGTGGTCGCCCAGGTCGTACTGGTGCTGCAGGCGCTGGCGGTCCTCCGGACTGCGGCGGGTAACTGGGTCAGAGCCGTCCCAGCACTCGACGTTCTTAAGCTCCGGCAACATGTCGCGGTGGAAGACGGGATCGATGCCCTTACGGCGCTGCTCGTTGTAGTTCTTGAGCAGCTTGATGGCCACGCCTGAGAGCGGAACGATAGCCAGGATGTTGAGGAAGACCATCGTCGCAGCGCCGGTATCGGCCAGTGCGAAGACGAACGGAAGGGAGCCGACCGCACCGAACCACACGAAGAAAAGCACGACCAAGCGGAAGATGTTGAGGACTACCTTGCTGCGGGTCAGGTACTCAACGTTGGCCTCGGCCAAGTAGTAGTTGCCGAGAATTGAAGAGAAAGCCAGGAAGAAGAGGATGAAGGTCACGAAGTGAATGCCCCAGTTCCCGACCTCAGAAGCCAAAGCCGCCTGGGTCAGGGAAACACCCTCAGCCTCCTCACCATAAGCAATGGACGGGCCGAGCAAAATAATGAACGCCGTGATGGAGCAGACCACCAAGGTATCGAAGTAGACGCCCAAGGTCTGCACGAGGCCCTGCTTAACTGGGTGGGACACCGTTGCGGTGGCAGCTGCGTTAGGAGCAGAACCCTCACCGGCCTCGTTGGAGAACAGACCACGCTGGATACCCTTCATCATCGCGGTACCCAAACCAGCACCGGCGATCTCCTTGAAGCCGAGGGCGTGGCCGATGATGTCGCCAATCATGCCCGGCACCTTGTCGAAGTTCATAATCACCACGAAGCCACCGATGAGCAGATAAGCAATAGCCATGAAAGGAACGATGACCTGGGTGATGTTCGCGATGCGCTGCACTCCACCGAAGATGATGAGTGCAGCCACAGCAGCCACAATCAGGCCGACGATAGCGCGGAACATGGTGTCCTCGCAGCCGAAGGAGAACGCGATGGAGTCAGCAATCGCGTTGGTCTGGAAAGCGTTGTAGACAAAGCCGAAGGTAAACGCGATAGCCACCGAGAAAATCGCAGCCAGCGGGCCCCAGCCCAGACCGCGCTTCATGTAGTAGGCCGGGCCACCGCGATAAGCGGAGCCCTCGCGGACCTTCCACACCTGCGCCAGGGTGGACTCGACAAACGCAGTCGCACCGCCCAGAATCGCAATGAGCCACATCCAGAAGACAGAACCCGGGCCGCCAACGGAGATGGCCACGGCCACACCAGCCACGTTGCCGGTGCCCACGCGCGACGCCGCCGAAATGGTGAAGGCCTTAAAAGCAGAAATGCCGCCGTAGTCCTCGTCTTCGTCGCGACCGACGCCCTTCGGGCGCTCAACCACGGCCTTGAACATTTCCGGCACCATTCGGATTTGCACCAAAACGGTACGGAAACCAAAAAAGAGTCCGGCAGCGATCAAGATCCATGGGATCAGATAGGTCCAGACTGAGTCATTGAACGTTGTCACAGCGTTCTCAAGAAATTCCATGGAGAATATTTAACGCTATGTATCCCCTATCGATCCATTAATAGGTCTGGCAGCGGGGGCAAAAATGGGTGGATCTACCACCCACTACGACGCGCACCAGCTCGGTTCCGCACCTGTCGCACGGCGCTCCGGTGCGCCCATACGCGTGCAGGGATCGCTCAAAATACCCCGACTCACCATTGACGTTGACGTATAAGGCATCGAAGCTCGTGCCACCGACCTTGAGGGCGGCGCGCATGACGGAGGCGGCGGCGTCGATAAGCGCTATAGCGTCACGTTGCCGCAGTGTAGAAGCCTTCTTTTGGGGCTGCACCTGCGCGGCCCACAAAGCCTCGTCGGCATAGATGTTGCCGATGCCCGAAACCACCGTCTGGTCCAGCAGGGCGGTCTTCACCGCGGTTTTCTTCGCGCGAATCCGCCGCGCGGCCGCGACGATATCGAAATCAGGCTCGAGGGGGTCCGGGGCGATGTGCGCAATCTTCAGCCACGGGGCCAACAACCAGTAGCCAAAAGTACGTTGGTCAATAAAGGACAGGTCCACGCCGCCGCTTAACGACGCCCTGATCCGCACATGTTTCGAGTCCGTCTCCCCCACCCGCATCTGGCCGGACATGCCCAAGTGCACGAAGAGGACGTCGCGACCGGGGTCGTGGAGATTCTCGTCGGCGAACTCAATCCACATGAATTTGCCGCGCCTTGCGACGCCGCCTATCTCCCGCCCCACCAACAGCTGGTCGAGAGGACCTTCCTGCCCACGGTTCGCGCGCGGGTGCAGGACTTCAACGCGCTCGAAAGTCCGCCCGGGAAGGTAACCCTCCAACCCGCGGCGGACTGACTCAACTTCGGGCAGCTCCGGCATTAAAGCTCGCGGTTTGCGGTGCCCTGAACGAGAAGCGGAGTCTCGCGCAGCGTTTGGCACGCTTCTTGCGCGGCCTGCTGCTCGGCCAACTTCTTGTTGTGGCCCACACCATTTCCTACGGTCAGGCCGGCGACGGTAGCCACAGCGGTGAAGGTTTGATCATGCTCAGGGCCCGTCGACGTCGCGGTGTAGACCGGCATCGGCGCCTTGAGCTCAGCGCAGAGTTCCTGCAGGTTGGTCTTCCAGTCCATGTGGCGACCGGAGACGACAGCGTTGTCGATCTTCTTCTGGAACAGACGCAGGATGACGTCGCGTGCGGTTTCAAAGCCGTACTGGCGGTAGATGGCGCCAAAGATGGCCTCGGTGGTATCCGCAAGGATGGAATCCTTGTCGCGACCGCCCGTGGACTGCTCGCCCTTGCCCAGCAGAATGTGCTGGCCAAGCTCGATCTCGCGGGCGATATCGGACAAGCCGTAGCGAGACACGATGGAAGCACGCATCTTCGAGATATCCGACTCCGGACGCGACGGGTACTGCTCGTACAGCTTCGAAGCCACAGACAATCCGAGGACTGCATCGCCTAAGAACTCGAGCCGCTCGTTGTTGGGAAGGTAGCCGTTTTCGTTGGCAAAAGAGCGGTGCGTCAGGGCCAGACGCAGGTTTTCATCGGCCAGCTCGACGCCCAAAGACTTCAGAAGTGGCGCATGGTCGACCGCAGCATATGCGTGCTCGAGAGCCTCTTCACCGGTTAGCTTATTTTTCTTGCTCACAGGAACTTCTCCAGTCCGGACCATCGAGGATCGACCTTATCTTCCTCCTCACCGGATACTCCGGTGGTGACACCCTCTGGGGTTTCGATGTCGCAGCCGTTCTCGCACACCGGTGCGAAGGGCAAGCCGAGGCCCGCCTCATCAATGACGGTCTGCAGAAGGTCGAGCTCGTCGTTGACGATTTCCGGGACTTCGTCGCCCGAGCCTTGGTCCTCGGCGTCGGCTTCGTCGCCGCCAATGAAGCCCTCATCCGCGGCGAATACTTGCGATACGTGGAGGTCCAGCTCCGGATGGAGCTCCTTAAGGCACCGCGCGCACTCCCCGGTGAGGGTGCCGGTAACGGCGGCGTCGACAAGCACGCCCGATCCCAGCGGCGTCAAGGTGGCGTCGACGGTGATTTCGTCGCCCTTTTCGACGGCGATCATTTCCACACCGATGCGCTCCGGCGCGGGTCCCTTCTGCACGCGCTGCTCAGGCATCGCGGCAGCGCCCTGGCTGCGCAGCAACTCGGCCACATTAAATTTCAGCGGTGATTCCAATACATCTGCCATAACGCCTCATAGCCTACCCTGTGGGGCGTCATACTCTTAGCCGACGCCGCACCTAGCCGCCGCAACCATACCTGGGGATTACCTGAAACCCACCGCACAAGCCCCTATGCACCATGTTTATAGGGTTCACACATGACCTAAACGCCCCTACGCTAGCTCTTATGAATTTCGACACCGCAGGCCTGCCCGGCGAATTGTCCCAGCTTGGTTGGGCGTTTCCCCTCTATTGCGTAACTCCCGTGTGCCTGCTCGTTGGTGTCGCAGCTTACTGTCATCGCCATGCCAAACGCACTGCTCAGGGATATCCGCTGCGCTCGGTTGCATGGCGCGGATTGATGTTCGGGATGATTCTCGGAGCGTTCTTCGCGCTGCCACTGCCTTTCGACGTCACTATCATCATCGCCTCCGGCGCACTCGGCGTTGGTGTGGGCTGGCTGACGTGGTACTCCCGCGAATCGGTGGCGGGCGTATTCATGACTACCGCCTCGACGATTGCCGGAATCAGCACGATGGTCGCCCTGATGTACGTCGTCGAAGCGTTCACGCAGTTCGACGCCTTCGCATCCAGCCCGTCGAGCATGTGCCTGCTTCTTTGGGCCATCTTCGGGCTCCCTGCCTTCGTGAGTGCCGCTATTGCCGCCGCAGCAAAGACAACGACCCCTGCTGATGGCCAGGCGGTGTACGACAGACCGTCTGGCCACCAGCAGGGGCCACTGGCGACGTCCCTAGCAGAACCCCGCTAGGGACAGGATTTAACGCTCGTAGCGTTCCGAGCTGCGCTCGGTGCCGCGCGCACGCACACCGGCGCCACGACGCAGCGCCTGGCGGTCAGAATTAACGGTGCGCAGCAGGCCAGACAGCGTGGACTCGAACTCGCCCAGCTTGGAATCAACGAACTCGTCGCACTCGGTGCGCAGGCGGTTGGACTCGGTGTGGGCGGTCTCGACGATGCGGTGTGCCTCGTCGTTGGAGCGGCGAACCACCTCAGACTCGGAGACCAAGCGGTCCTGCTCGGCCTGGCCGGCAGCGACGCTGCGCTCGTACTCCTTGTTGCCCTGTGCGATGGTGCGGTCCGCGTCGGCACGGGCGCTTTCGATCATGGCACTGGCGTCGTCTTCTGCCTGAGCCACCATGGTGGTGGAACGGTGCTGGGCGTCGGAAAGCATGGCGTCAGAGTCTTCCTGCGCGCGGGACATGATCTCATCAGCCTGCGCGTTGGCGTCGGCGACAATCTGGGCGGCGCGCTCCTCGGCGCCAGCCAGGATTTCGTCCTGCTTATCGAGGACGTCTTGGGCGTCGTCCATTTCGACAGGTAGGGCGTTACGAAGGTCGTCAAGAAGCGCCAGCATTTCGTGGCGCGGAACCATGCAGTTGGCGGTCATGGGAACGGAGTAAGCCTGCTCCAGGTTGCGAACAAGTTCATCGAGGGACTCAAATACGCGGTACATGCGCTCAGAGTAACCAAAGAAACTTTCGTCACACGTATCCCACGCGGCACTTTAGCCAAAAATCTCAAGTTCGACTTGAAGTTGGCATGAAAAAAGAGCCCCGGAGAGCTCTTTCCACTTATGCAGGTACCTTAAGTCTTAGATGACACCCTGGGCGAGCATGGCGTCAGCAACCTTCTTAAAGCCAGCGATGTTCGCACCAGCGACGTAGTCGCCTGCCATGTCGTATTCCTTGGCAGTCTTGTCGATGTTCTTGAAGATGTTTGACATGATCTCGTGCAGGCGCTGGTCCGTGTAATCGAAAGACCAAGAATCACGCGAAGCGTTCTGCTGCATCTCCAGAGCAGACGTTGCAACGCCGCCGGCATTAGCAGCCTTGCCCGGCGCGAAGTTCACGTCAGAGCCCAAGAAGTAGTGGACAGCATCCGCGGTACACGGCATATTTGCTCCTTCAGCGACGTAGCGGACGCCGTTCGCTGCCATGACCTTAGCAGAGTCGACGTCGAGTTCGTTCTGAGTTGCGCAAGGCAGGGCGACGTCGGCAGCAACCTCCCAGATGTTGCCACCTGCGTGGTACTCCACTCCCTCGCCGGCTTCTGCAGCATAGGCGGAAATGCGCTCGCGGCGGACTTCCTTAATGTCTTTAATCAGCTCGATGTCCACGCCATTCGGGGTGGTGACGTAACCAGCGGAGTCAGACATCGCTACGACGGTGCCGCCGAGCTGTTGAACCTTCTCTGCGGCGTAGATGGCCACATTACCGGAACCGGAGACGATGACCCTTGCCCCCTCGAAGGACTCGCCGTGGGCCTTCATCATCTCGGAGGTCAAGTAGACCAGGCCGTAGCCGGTAGCCTCGGTGCGCACCAAGGAACCACCCCAGGTCAGCCCCTTACCGGTAAGGACGCCGGATTCGTGCTTGTTTTCCAGGCGACGGTATTGACCAAACAGGTAGCCAATCTCGCGGCCGCCGACGCCGATGTCGCCCGCAGGAACGTCGCGATACTCGCCGATGTGGCGGTGTAGCTCAGTCATGAAGGACTGGCAGAAGCGCATGACTTCAGCGTCGGACTTGCCCTTCGGGTCGAAGTCAGAGCCACCCTTGCCGCCGCCGATGGGCAGGCCGGTCAGGGAGTTCTTGAAGATTTGCTCAAAGCCCAGGAACTTGATGATCCCTAGGTTCACGGACGGGTGGAAACGCAGGCCGCCCTTGTACGGGCCAAGCGCGGAGTTGAACTGAACGCGGAAGCCACGGTTGACGTGAATGTTGCCCTGGTCGTCGGTCCACGGAACACGGAAAATCAGCTGACGCTCCGGCTCACACAGGCGCTCAACGAGGCCGTAATCAGCGTAGTGAGGATCCTTATTCAAGACGATCTTGAGGGAATCCAAGACCTCGAACAATGCCTGGTGGAACTCTGGCTCGCCGGCGTTGCGCTTGAGGAGCTTGTCGTAGTATTCGGAGATTTGCTGGTCGATCGACACGTGGGTCACCTTTCGCTGCGGCCGCAGGGCGGCTTATGTCTTGCAGAACAAGAAGTAGTTTTCTATTAATCGACCAAAAATGCAACTCGGTATGAGCAGAAACACCCCTACGCCTATACTTTTCCGCATGCATATAATCGTCGCACCAGACTCTTTCAAAGGAACGGCAAGCGCAGCCCAAGCCGCCGCAGCCATCGCTGGGGGCTTGCGCGCCGCGCTTCCCGACGCCACCATCACCACCCTCCCCATGGCCGATGGCGGCGAAGGCACAGCAGAAATCCTCGCTAACGCCGCCGCCCTTTTCGGAGCTGAAGTGCAGACCGTCACGCTTCCGACTACCGACGCCGTGGGCCGACTCACCGAGGCCAGCTACTACTTGGCCGGCGAGCAAGCGCTTATCGACGTCGCCTCCGCCACCGGTTTGCCCGCCGTCGCCGATGCGTTGAACCCACTGCACTCGGATTCCTATGGCACGGGTGTGCTCATCGCTGACGCGGAGTCGCGCGGCGCCAAGCACATCGTGCTGTGCCTCGGCGGCAGCGCCACCATCGACGGCGGCATGGGCATCCTTGCGGCGCTGGGCGCAGCGGCTCACGACGACCGTGGCTATGCCCTGCCAAAGGGCGGCGCCCCGCTGGTGCGCCTGGCAAGCATCGATACTGCGCAGCTCAACATCAAGGCGGGTGCGCTCGACTACACGCTCCTCGCAGATACCCGCGCCATCCCTGTCCAGGCCGCCACCATGTACGGCCCACAAAAGGGCGCCGAGGGCGAACAAGTTGCATTGCTCGCGGGTGCGCTGCTGCAGCTGTGCGAGGTAACGGGCGTCGACGAAACCGCCGAATCCTTCGGCGCCGCAGGCGGCATCCCCATTGCGCTGCGCTGGCTCTCGGAAACGCTGTGGGGCAACGACGAGCACTTCGAGTTGCTTGCCGGCGGAGCTTACGTGGCAGAAAAAATGGGCCTGCCCGAGAAGATTTCTCAGGCAGACCTCATCATCACCGGTGAAGGCCGCTTCGACGAGCAGTCGCTCACCGGCAAGGTCGTGGGAACCCTCGCGGACCTGGCGGACAAGACTCCCCTAGGCATCATCGCCGGGAGCATCGACGCCCCACTGCCCGACGGCGCGATAGGCGTGGAGCTGGGTGAGGAAGGCGACGTCATCGAGCAACTGCGTGAAGCAGCCATCCAGCTAGCAGCTAAGTTTGCAAGCTAGGGCTGCACCTGGACGGACCATGGGAAGATAGCAGGACGCTCGTGTGCCACCTCGTCTTCCAACAAGACGTGGTCCTTCGGGAGCACCGCATGCGGGGTAAGCAGGCGCGCGAGCACCATCGTCAGCTGATTGACGGAGCCTTTTACTCCTTCGACGTTGATGTCGTAGCGGTAAACGTTAGCGTCTTCTAGCTCGCGATCCTCGTGCTCATCGCGGTAGGTCTGGCGCAGCTGCGCATCGAGGCCCTCTGGGATTTTGGGATCGGCCACGCGAGTAACGTTTGCGGCAGACAGAGTTCCGTTATCTAGGAGCTTTTGAGTGGCGGTGCTAAAGACTTCGGCGACGCGCTCGGCTTGGGCATCCGGCACAAGGACATCAAACTGAATAATTGGCATGTAGGTAACCCTACCCAAACTAGAAGAAGATTAGCTATGGCAGACTCCCTTAAAATCGCAGACCTCCTCACGACCAGTGGCGTTGACCTAAGCTGGCAGCGCGAATTCTACGAAGACCTCCACCGCCATCCCGAGCTCTCCCACGAAGAGGAACGAACCGCGGGCCGTATCCTGGAGAAGTTGCGCGCTTTCGACTGCGAGATTGTCGACTCCATCGGTGGCCACGGCATCGTCGCGATCTTCCGCAACGGCGACGGCCCTACGGCACTGATGCGCGCGGACTTCGACGGGCTGCCTGTCGCGGAGGAAACGGGTGTCGACTTTGCCGCCACGAACGGCAAGATGCACGCCTGCGGCCACGACATGCACACCACGACTCTGCTGGGAGCATGTGCGCTTCTCGACGCCCACCGCGACGCCTGGACCGGCACCTTCCTCGCGCTTTTCCAACCGGCGGAGGAGTCGTCGATGGGCGCAAAGTTCATGATTTCCGACTCACTGACCTCCCGTGTACCGAAGCCCGACATCTGCCTGGGCCAGCACATCATGCCGGGTAAAGCGGGCGACGTGCAGTCACGTCCTGGACCCATCATGGCTGGCTGCGATTCGCTCCGCATCCGCGTCTTTGGCCGCTCCGCGCATGCATCCATGCCCCACGAGTGCATCGACCCGACATATATAGCGGCGATGATCGTCACTCGCCTGCAGGCCATCGTGGGCCGCGAGGTTGCTCCACATGACTTCTTCGTTATTTCTGTCGGCGAGTTGCATTCGGGCGATAAGAACAACATCATCCCTGAGACCGCCGAGCTGGTGCTCAACACGCGCTACTACCAGCCGGAAATCGCCACCCGCGTCTACGCGTCGCTGGAGCGCATGGTGCGCGCCGAGTGCGAGGCCTCTGGGGCTCCTACTCCGCCGACCTTCGAGTACTTCGCCCACGGCGAGGTCACCGACAACGACCCAGCCACCCACGAAACCGTTCGCAGCATCTTCGACGACGTCTTCGACGAACAGTCCGTCACCGCCTCCCCTTCCACTGCATCCGAAGACTTCTGTTATCTGCCGCAGGCTTGGGGAGTTCCCTACTACTTCTGGTTCGTCGGCTCCACGCCCGCAGAATTCGCGGACAATCCGCCAGTCAACCACCAGTCGACGTTCCTGCCGGACTATGCCCCCACCGTTCAATCCGGTACCCGCGCAGCTGCCGCGGCGGTGCTGGCCTACTTGGGGAAATAGCGGCGTCGCCAAGCGCATGCCAGCGCAACTGAACCGATACCGTTAAGCTGACACACGGAAATCTTCTTCTTAGGGATAGGTAAAACATTGAGCCAGCCAAAGCACTCCGCTTTTCAGTCCACTGTTCCTGCGCACGTGCGCTCCGCAGCCGGCGTTCGCCCCGCCACGGCGACCGACCGCAAGTTCTGGTCCGGTCTTTCCTCTGCCGTCATGGCGCAAATCGCCGACAACTGGGAGGCCACCCGCGCCGCTTATGCCGCTACCCGCCAGCAGCACTACTTCTCCGCCGAGTTCCTGCAGGGTCGCGCGCTGCTGAATAACCTCACGAACCTGGACCTCGTCGACGAGGCAAAGGCCGCCGCCAAACAGGGCGGACGCGAGCTTTCCAACGTCCTCGAAGCCGAGCACGATGCGGCCCTCGGCAACGGTGGCCTTGGCCGCCTGGCAGCGTGCTTCCTTGACTCCGCGGTCACGCAGGATTACCCGGTGACCGGCTATGGCCTGTTGTACCGCTACGGTCTGTTCCGCCAGTCCTTCGAGAATGGCCGCCAGAAAGAGGAGCCAGATGCGTGGATGGAAAATGGCTACGAGTTTGTGATTCGTCGCGCTTCCGAGCAGCGCCGCGTTCACTTCGACGACATGGACGTCCGCGCGATTCCTTATGACATGCCAATCACTGGCTACGGCACCGACAACGTGGGTACGTTGCGTTTGTGGAAGTCTGAGCCGATCGATGAGTTCGATTACGATGCCTTCAACTCACAGCGCTTCACCGACGCGATTGTCGAGCGCGAGCGCGTCATGGATATCTGCCGCGTGCTCTACCCCAACGACACCACCTACGAGGGCAAGGTGCTGCGCGTTCGCCAACAATACTTCTTCGTATCTGCGTCCTTGCAGGCGATGATCGATAACTACATCGAGCACCACGGTTCCGACCTGCGCGGGTTCGCTAAGTACAACAGCATCCAACTCAATGACACCCACCCGGTTCTGGCCATCCCGGAGCTGCTTCGTTTGCTGCTTGATGAGCACGATTTGTCGTGGGACGACGCGTGGAAGGTCGTGACCGAGACCTTTGCCTACACCAACCACACCGTGCTGGCCGAGGCGCTGGAGAGCTGGGAAGTCTCCATTTTCCAGAAGCTTTTCTGGCGCATCTGGGAGCTCGTGGAGGAAATCGACCGCCGCTTCCGCGAGGACATGGCTACCAGGGGCCTCGATCAAGGGCGCATAGACTACATGGCGCCTGTGTCCAATGGCCAGGTGCACATGGCATGGATTGCCTGCTACGCCGCGTACTCCATCAATGGTGTGGCTGCACTGCACACGGAGATCATCAAGGCCGACACGCTGTCCGAGTGGCACGAGCTGTGGCCGAAGAAGTTCAACAACAAGACCAACGGCGTTACCCCGCGTCGCTGGTTGAAGATGTGTAACCCGCGCTTGGCCAAGCTTTTGACCAAGCAGTCCGGCTCGGATGAGTGGGTCACTGACCTCACCAAGCTCGCTGAGCTGGCTGAGTTGGCGGAGAATGAGAAGGTTCTGCGCAAGCTCATGGAGATCAAGCACAAGAACAAGGTGGACTTCGCCCAGTGGGTAAAGGAGCACCAAGGCGCCGAGATAGATCCGGATTCGATTTTCGACGTTCAGATTAAGCGCCTGCACGAGTACAAGCGCCAGCTCATGAACGCCCTGTACATCTTGGACCTGTACTTCCGTATCAAGGAAGACGGCGAATCCGTACCGAAACGTACCTTCATCTTCGGCGCCAAAGCGGCTCCGGGTTACGTGCGCGCCAAGGAAATCATCAAGCTCATCAACACCATTGCGGAGTTGGTGAATAACGACGAGGACACCCGCGACATCATTCGCGTGGTCTTCGTAGAGAACTACAACGTCTCTCCTGCCGAGCACATCATCCCAGCGGCGGATGTTTCCGAGCAGATTTCCGTTGCCGGTAAAGAGGCTTCCGGCACGTCCAACATGAAATTCATGATGAATGGTGCTTTGACGCTGGGCACGATGGACGGCGCGAACGTTGAGATCGTGGAGGCCGTTGGCGAGGACAACGCCTACATCTTCGGCGCACGCAACGAGGAGATTCCGTCCCTGCGCGAATCTTACAACCCAGGCGAGCTGTACAACACGGTTCGAGGCCTCAAGCGTGTCCTCGATGCGCTTAACAACGGCACGTTGGGCCACGAGAATTCCGGCATGTTTGGGGACCTGCGCTCTTCGCTTCTCGACGGCCAGGGAGTACATGCCCAGGACATCTACTACGTCCTCGGTGACTTTGAGTCCTACCGCGAAGCACGCGACCGTATGGCGAATGATTACGTCGCCGCCCCACTCGACTGGGCGAAAAAGGCATGGCTCAACATCTGCCTGTCTGGCCGCTTCTCTTCCGACCGCACGATTGCCGACTACGCCAACGAAGTGTGGAAGCTCAACCCCGCTCCGATTAACCGCTAACCGCAGGCACGACTAGTAGGCGCTAGGGATCTTCCCTAGCGCCTTTTGCGCGTGTGGTGGTCGAATCTTAAGGCGGCGGCCGCAGGTCTTGTTTGATAAACACCGGCTTGCCTGACTTAGGCGATATCCAGGCCAGCCGGCCGCCCACCCGGCCGATACGTCCGCGGTGGGCTGGTCCGGCAGGGTCGTCTTGGTTGAGGCCATTGTGATAAGCGCACAACGGAACCAGGTTGTCGAGGTTAGTCATCCCACCACCTCGCCACGACTCGATATGGTGGATCTGACATTCGTCGAAAGGCACCTTACAGCCTGGCCATACGCAATGGCGGAAGCGTGCTTTGAGGATTGCACGCTGCTTATCGTTGGCCACGCGCTGAGTCCGGAAAGCGTCTATGGGGCCTTCCAGCGGATGCACCAGCACGGCCTCGCCATGGTGGGAAAGCGCTCGTTGAATGTACTGCGCCCCAGACATGACCGCACCATTGCTGAGCTCGATGGTGACTTCCTCACCGTCGCCGTCAACGATGCGGTCGAGCTGGTCCAGATACACAATCGCCGAGGTATGAACTTTTACTACCCCGCTATCGCTTCCTCCTGCGACCAAAGCCCGGAATCCTTCCAGCTCTCCTTCTGCATGACGGAGCAGGGCGCGGAAGTCGGCAATGGTTAGCGCAGTGTCGGTGATGCGGATGGACCCGAGTCCGTTGGCGTGACGGGAGTGTGTAACCTTCGGAGCCGGTTGCGGTGGGGTGAGGATTTCGCGCAGTCGCTTGCGGGCGACAAAGTCGATACGGTTGCCCGGAGTCTGGCACAGCTCGACGCGCAGGTCCCACGCTTGTCGCTGGCCGCGCACCCGCGAGACATACTTCTCAATCTGACCCAGCGTGCTGAGACCATGGCGCTGGCGCCGCGCACCGGCGACCGCCTGCGCTTGTTTGCGACTAAAAGGTGTCTTGCCATAGTAAGCCGCTGCGAGGGTGAGCAGGAAGTCGGCGTCGTCAGGCGCGGCTCCCATGGAAACCATGTCAGACTTACTCAGCGCAGCTGCCTCGGCGAGGAGTTCCACGCCGAGGGCACGCGCCTGAAAATACGTCTGAAGGTTCATACCTCACACGCTAGAAGCATTTCCCAGGCCCCTACAAGAGCGATTTCTAAGCCTGTGGATAACTCCCGCAAAAATCTGCTTTTTTCACAGCCTCAGATGACCCGACAACAAAGTTATCCCCAAAACCACGAAACCCCCTGCGCGAGGCAGGGAGTCAACGAGTGAGAATTAGTTGCTCTCACCAAGCAGGTGGCACTGAATCATGTTGGTGTTGCCAGCGATTCCCGGAGGAGTACCGGCGATAACCACGATGAGGTCGCCTTCCTTGTAGTTCTCCATAGCAAGCAGAGAACGATCGATGGTGGCCATCATGTCGTCAGTGGAGTCGACAGCGTCGCTCAAGAAAGTCTGAGCGCCCCAGGTCAGGGCAAGCTGCGAACGGACAGCTGGGTCCGGTGTAAAGGCCAGCAGCGGTAGCTTGGAGTGCAGACGAGCCACGCGCTTTGCGGTGTCACCGGAGGTGGTGAACGCAACGATTGCCTTCGCGTTGAGGCGCTCTGCGATATCGCGAGCAGAGTAGGACACAACGCCGCGCTTGGTGCGTGGAACGTGCGACAGCGGCGGAACCTGTCCGCCAGACTCAGCGTTCTGGACAATGCGACTCATAGTGCGGACGACGTTCTGCGGGTCGATACCAACGGAAGTTTCTCCGGAGAGCATCACGGCATCGGCGCCATCAAGGACGGCGTTGGCGACGTCGGAAGCCTCGGCACGGGTCGGGCGCAAGTTGCTGATCATGGAATCCAGCATCTGGGTAGCCACGATGACTGGCTTGGCGTTCTCGCGTGCAATCTGGATAGCGCGCTTCTGGAAGAGCGGAACCTGCTCGAGCGGAACCTCAACGCCGAGGTCGCCGCGAGCAATCATGATGGCGTCGAAAGCCAGAACGATGGACTCCAGAGCATCGACTGCCTCTGGCTTCTCCAGCTTCGCGATGACAGGAATGCGACGGCCTTCCTCATCCATGATGGCGTGAACCAAGTCCACGTCAGCTGGCGAGCGCACGAAGGAAAGCGCAATCATGTCGACGCCCAGCTTCAGGGCGAAGCGCAGGTCGGCAATGTCCTTCTCGGACAGGGCAGGCACGGAAATGTCCATGCCTGGCAGGGAAACACCCTTGTTGTTAGACACTGGGCCACCCTCGGTGACCTCGCATACGACGTCGTTGCCGTCCACTTCCTTGCAGACAACGGCGACCTTGCCGTCGTCGATAAGCAGGCGGTCACCTGGCTTCGCGTCGTTGGCCAGGTTCTTGTAAGTAGTGGAAACTCGGTCGTGAGTGCCCTCGACGTCATCCACGGTGATGCGGACGATTTCGCCGTCTGCCCACATCTCTTCGCCATTGACGAAGCGACCGAGACGGATCTTTGGCCCCTGCAGGTCGGCGAGGATGCCGACTGCCCGGCCAGTCTCGTCCGTTGCTTCACGAACCCAACGGTAGTTGGCTTCGTGATCGGTGTGATCACCGTGGGACATATTGAGGCGTGCTACGTCCATACCCTCGCGCACGAGGCCAAGGATTCCGTCCTTGCTTGCCACGGCCGGTCCCAGAGTACAAACGATTTTGGTTCTTCTATCCAGCATTGAAAGCCCTATTCACGTCGGAAATGCTAACGCCACCCAACGTACCCGCGTTCGCGCTCAACGGCCACTGCAAAAGCCAACACAAAACCTCACGCCCACAGAAAAATCTTTGGGAAACCGGGTAAAAAGGACCTTAAAACGGTCATAAACGGGCGTGAGCGGGCAGAATGGCCACGCGTCAAAGAAGCATAAACGCTGCCAAATTCCTAGTGTGATTCAGCCGACGCTCTTGACGACGCCCCCCTCATCCCCGCGTGGATTGACCTCCTCCGGACTTTCCTGCCCGCGCGGCAGACGGAAGAACACAATGAGCGCCACCACAAACAGAACCACCGAAACAATGACGTTGATGCGCAGCCCGAATACCAACGTGGCCTCGTCGGCTCGCATGTTCTCCACGAAGAAGCGGCCCAACGTATAGCCCGCCACGTAGAGGGCAAAGAGACGACCATGGCCCAGTTTCCAAGCTTTTTGCGCCCACAACAGGAACAGGCACACGAGCACGTTCCACACCAGTTCGTAGAGGAAGGTCGGATGCACGGAGGTCATAACCTCGCCCGTGGAGTGCCCGGAGACTGGTGCGTACTCCCCCGCCTCGTTAACGCGGTAGAAGATATCAAGTGCCCACGGAACGTCGGTAGGGCGCCCGTAGAGTTCCTGGTTGAACCAATTACCCAAGCGTCCGATGGCTTGGGCCAGGATGAGGCCGGGGGCGACGGCGTCGGCAAACGGCGCCATGGGCACCTTTTTGACCTTGAACATGACCCAGATAGCAAACACGCCAAGCGCCACCGCGCCCCAGATGCCGAGTCCGCCGTTGGTGACTTTCAGCGCATCGACCGGGTTGCAGTCCGCGCAAAAGTACTTCTCGTGGTCAGTGATGACGTGGTACAAACGCCCGCCGATGATTCCGGCCGGGATGATGACAATCGCGGCATCCCACACCACATCTGGGTTGCCGCCGCGCGCTACGTAGCGCCGGTGAGTCATCCACATCGCCACCAGAATGCCTGCAATGATGCAGAGTGCGTACGCACGCAGCGGGATTGGACCAAGTTGCCACACGCCTTGCGGCGGGGAAGGGATGTTCGCGAGGATTTGCACGCTAAATAGTTTGCCCTATGTGACGCCGCCTAGTCCATCTTGCGCGAGGGACACGCCGGGTGTTGGCCCGCCGCCACCAAGGAACGCGCCGTAGCCGCTGGGTCTTGGGCGGCCATGATCGCCTCGCCAACCAACACCGCATCCGCCCCCTGCGAAGCATAGGAGAGCACGTTGCGCGGCGAATTCACGCCACCAATCGCGATGCGGACAATCGATTCCGGCAGGCCCGGCACAATCTCCGAAAAGGCCTCGCGGTTAATCGCATCCGAGACCACCGACCACGCATTAATGGCCACCACGCTGCCGCCGGCTTTGATAGCGCGGTCAACCTCGTCGCAGGACCGGACCTCCAAGATGGCCGTCATCCCTAAGGACTCGATGCGGTCGAGCAGAGCCTCCAAACGTGCCTGTTCCAAAAGCTCCACCTGCAGCGGCACGGCGTCGGCACCGTAACAGCGCGCCTCGTGAATCTGATAGGGGTCCACCACGATGTCACGGCAAATCATCGGGATATCAATGGCTGAGCGCGCCGCGCGCATGTCTTCCAAAGAACCATGGAAACGGCGCCTATCCGTCTGACACGCCATCAAATGCACGCCGGTATCCGCCAGCTGGCGCGCCATCGCCGCCACCGATTCCGGCGAGTCCAGGTGAGCGATTTCGCCCGCATAGGGAATGGCGCGTTTGATTTCAGTGATGATCGAGCAGCCGTTACGCAACAGCGCAGCGCGTACGTCACGGGGCTCTTCCATGGAGCGGGAGCGAGCCTTGATATCCTGAAAGGAGACGCGGGCCTCGCGCACGGCGACGTCGTCAAGCACACCTGCTATCAGGTGGTCTACCGCGATAGGTGTGGACATCAGCACCTCCCTCCATAAGGGCGTTTTAGATCACACTTAGGCTATCGCGTCAACACCTCGAATCTAAAATCTAGTCCCGTTTTACATCCGTGGGATCAATGTCATTGTCGAGGGCGTCCCACATCACGCGGCCGGAGTCGGTGGTGGTTTCCAGTTCCTCGGCGATCATCTCCTGGCGGGCGGCGGGGGTTTCGTACTTGGTGGAGCGCGGCTTATCGACGCCCGGCTTACGCACCAGGAGGACCGCTCCAAACAGGGCCACTGCCGCGCCGATAATCGCGATGACCGGCCCGCCCTTGGAGACCTCGGTGCCAATCACGATAGCCCAGTCCGAGATGTGTGCGCCGTTGACGGCATTTTCGTCGGAGGAGCCGGCACGCAGGAGTTCCTGGGCGCGGGCGGCGTCCGCGCCGTAGGTCAGCAACGACACTGGGTTCCATGCCACGGCAGCGGCCGCGACGGCGCATACAGCAGCCACCACGCGGCGCGCTGTACGACGCAGCGCAGCACCCGCGACAGCGCCCACGAGGAGCACCAAGGTCAACGCGATAAGCTCCAGCGACCAGAAGGAGCCGATCATGTCCACGATGCTGAAGCCGGATTTATCGTCCTCCACTGACGCGATGGCCCAGGTCATGCGAGATGAAAGCCACAACAGGATTGCTCCAACTGCGATAAGGAGCGGGCCAATACGGCGTGCCATCTAAAAAGCGCCTCCCAAAAGGTCATGAGAATCAAAGCAGGTGCGGTCCCCCGTGTGGCAGGCCGCGCCTTCTTGGCGAACTGTAATCAGGATGGTGTCGCCATCGCAATCCAGACGGGCGCCGAGGACCTCTTGGGTATGCCCCGAAGTCTCGCCCTTAATCCAGTAGGACCGGCGCGAGCGCGAATAATACGTGCCCTTGCGCGTGGCCAGGGTGTGGGCCAGCGCGTGGTCATCCATCCACGCCATCATGAGGACCTCGCCCTGCTCGGATTGCGCGATGGCGGGCACCAGACCGGCCTCGTTGCGCTTAAGGAGCGCCGCGATGGAAGGGGCGAGTTCGTAGTCTGCGGGGCTGCTCACTGGCGCACCTCGTAAGAGGCCTCGGCAAGCGCGTCCTTGACCTCCGCGATCGAGACCTCACCGAAGTGGAAGATGGAGGCGGCCAGTACTGCGTCGGCACCCGCGGCTACGGCCGGCGGGAAGTGCTCCGCCTTGCCCGCCCCGCCGGAGGCAATCACAGGGATGTTCACCGCCGCGCGCACCTTTTCAATGAGCTCGATATCGAAGCCGGCTTTGGTGCCGTCGCCGTCCATGGAGTTGAGGAGGATCTCCCCCACTCCCAGCTCCGCACCGCGCACAGCCCATTCGATAGCGTCAAGGCCCGCCGACTTCGTGCCGCCGTGCGTAGTGACCTCGAAGCCGGAAGGCTGCTCAGCACACCGGCGGGCGTCGACGGAAAGGACGATGCATTGGGAACCGAAGACGTCGGCAAGCTCGCGGAGCAACTCCGGGCGCGCAATCGCGGAAGAATTCACGGAAACCTTATCCGCCCCGGCGCGCAGGAGCTCGCGTACGTCGCTCACGGAGCGCACGCCGCCGCCCACGGTCAGCGGGATGAAGACCTGATCCGCAGTGCGCTTGACGACGTCGATCATCGTTCCGCGCCCATCCTTCGACGCGGAGACATCGAGGAAGGTCAGCTCGTCTGCTCCGAGCTCGTCGTAGCGAGCAGCAAGCTCGACTGGGTCGCCTGCATCGCGCAGGTTCTCGAAGTTCACGCCTTTGACGACGCGGCCATTGTCTACGTCAAGACAAGGAATAACACGCACGGCCAGCGCCATTGCGTCCTCCTAAAAGATAAAAATTGGAAAGTTAAGCTAGCGGTGGCGAGCCACGATGTCGAGGAGCGCGGCATGCACCTGCGGGGTGCCAGCCACAAGGCCGCGGGAGGACGGAGTCCACTCGTTGCCTTCGGGATCGGTGGCGATACCACCAGCTGCCTTGATGAGCAGGGCACCCGCAGCGTTGTCCCACGGGTGCGGCGAGAAGTTGACCACGCCGTCAAACACTCCTTGGGCCACAAACGCGGAGTCCACGCCCACAGATCCGGTCATGCGCGGGCGCAGGCCGGTCTCGCGGATCTCGTGGAAGATGTCCGTGGGCAAGTGCGAGGAGCAGCCGACGTGGCCGCGGGCCTCGTCGAAGCCGGTAGCGGGGCCACCGATGGAGCGCAGCTGCATGCCGTCGGCCGCCACGAGTCGGCGCCCCAGCAGCGGGAAGTCCGCGACCGCCACGACGGGCGCGCCCTCGTGGATGAGGCTGACCAAGATGCCGCACAGCGGATTGCCCGCGGAGTAGTTGGCCGTACCGTCGATGGGGTCGACGACCCACATGGTGGAACCAAACTCTGCCGCATCATCACCGCCGAAGCTCGTGGATTCCTCGCCATAGACCTCAATGCCCGTGAGCTGCGTGAGGTGCAAGCGCAGTTGTTGCTCAATCTGCAGGTCTACCTCGGTGGCAAAGTCGCCTTCGCCCTTAAAATGGGCAGGCGGCGCGCCTAAGCCGGAGCGGAAAAGCTCCTCTACTTGGTCAACGGCCGCCTCGGCAAAGGCCACCAGCTCACGGGGTTGGGTCATGGCTTAGCGCTCCTCGATGGGGTCAATGTAGTCTTCTTCCGGCAGCGGTTCCACCTCGGCCACGGCGGCCAAGGCTTCCTCGAGGCTAAACCGACCCTCGTAGAGCGCCTTGCCGATAATCGCGGAGTCGATGCCCTGGTTCTCATAAAGTGCGAGCTCGCGAAGGTCATCGAGGGTAGAAATGCCGCCCGACGCCGTTACCTTGGCGTCGGTAGCCGCGGCGACCTCGCGCAGCAGCTGAACGTTAGGGCCTTCCAGTGTGCCGTCCTTGGACACGTCAGTGACCACAAAGCGCGTGCAGCCCGCAGCGTCGAGGCGCTCGAGCACCTCCCAGAGGTCGCCACCGTCGGACACCCAGCCGTTGCCGCGGGTACGCCATTCGCCATCCTCCAAACGCACGGCGAGGTCAACGGCTATCTTGTCGCCGTGCTCTGCCAACACCTTTTCGATCCACTCCGGATTCTCCAGCGCCGCAGTACCGATGTTGACGCGGCGTGCGCCGGTAGCCAGCACGCGGGCCAGCGACTCGTCGTCACGGATGCCGCCGGTGAGCTCGACCTGAATATCAAGCGAGGAGGTAATCTCAGCCATCAGCTCGTAGTTAGAGCCGCGGTTAAACGCTGCGTCCAGGTCCACGAAGTGCAGCCACTCCGCGCCCTGCGCCTGCCACTTCTCCGCAGCTTCGCAGGGTGCGCCATAGGACTTCTCGGTTCCGGCTTCGCCCTTATCTAGGCGGACGGCTTGGCCATCGACGACGTCGACAGCGGGCAACAAAGTAAAGCTCATAGTTTCAAATCCTATTTAAAGCGTGTTCATCCAGTTGCGTAACAAACGGGCCCCTACTTCCCCGGACTTCTCCGGATGAAACTGGGTAGCCCACAACGCGCCGTTTTCTGCTGCGGCCACGAAGCGGTCGCCCCCGTGCTCGGCCCAGGCAACCTTGGGCGGCTCGGTAATTTCGGTGCTCAGCTCCCACGAACGCGCGCCATAAGAATGCACGAAGTAGAAGCGTTCGTGCGGGTCAATACCGGCGAACATCTGGGAGCCCTCCGGAATCTCCACGACGTTCCAGCCCATGTGCGGCAGCACGTCTGCCTGCAGCTTCTCCATTCGGCCTGGCCACTCGCCACAGCCGGCGGTTTCAATACCATGCTCGTTACCGGCGTCGAAAAGCACCTGCATTCCCACGCAGATACCTAGTACCGGCCGGCCGCCCGCCAGGCGCTGGCCGATGATGCGCGGACCCTGTGCCTTCTTCAGCCCTTCCATGCAGGCGGCGAAAGCGCCGACTCCGGGCACCACGAGGCCGTCTGCCTCCACGGCAACTTTTGGGTCTGCAGTCACGGTGACCTCGGCCCCCGCGTGCTCCAGCGCGCGCTGCGCGGAACGCAGGTTACCTGCACCGTAGTCCAGCAGAACAACATTCTTCCGTGTCATGGGCTATACCTTACGCAACCTTCTCAACCGTGTTTGGATATCGTGAGTTTCGCTCACGCGGGTCTTGCCCAGCACCATATCTGTGACAGTGAGCAGCAGTCCGCCCGCGATAATCGCCGCGCCCACCCCGAAGGCGCCGCTATAGCCGGAGCCTGCGACGATGGCGCCCAAGACGGTGGAACCTAGGCCGGTGCCGGCGTCGTAGAAGATGTTCCACACGGCGGAGGCCTCGGAAATCTTTTCGCGCGGCACGCGGTTAAACATGGACAGCAGTGCCTCGTTTTGCGCGATGCCGAAGGAACCACCATAAATCACCGCGCCAAGCACAAGCAGCCACAGGGACCAGCCCTGTGCCAGCGTCAGCGCGATAAGCCCCACGCCCAGCGCCGCAGCGACCTGCGCCGGAATATAGAGGGTTCCGGGCCTGCCGAGTCGATCAGCGACCACACCCGCCAAGTAGCGCAGCACCATCGCTGCAGCACCCACGACAGACAGCAGGAGCCCGCCGACGGCCGCGCCTTTCACCGGGTCCAGTTCACGGGCGGCCGGAGCGATGAACGTGGACACCACGCCGTAGCTCATGGAGAAGGTGGTCAACGCGAGCGCTGGCACGGCGACGAGTTTCCACATCGGCGCCACCGCGTATTGCTGCGGCGCCGCGCTTGGCCGCGCCGCCTTCAGCCGCGGCACCCGCAAGCACATGAGAAAGCCCACGATGCCGATAATTCCAGCAGTGATGTAGACGGTACCGAATCCCCACGCCTGCCCCATGGCGATACCAGCGGGCAGGAACAGCATCTGCGAGAAGCCGATGAATACGCCGATCATGCCGGTGGCCTTGCCGAGCAGGCGGGGCGGGGTGATCTCCGCAATGAGCGCGTTTTCGGCCACAGTCAGCGCGCCGAAGCCAATTCCGCGCAGCGCGGAGAAAAGCAGCACCACCCAGGCCTCGTTACCGAGGAGGTGGCCGAAGGCGGGCACGCCAAGCAGGAGTGCGGCCGCAGCCATCACCGGACGATAACCAAAGCTGCGCAGCATTCGCGGGGTCGCGATCTGTGTCATGACCGTCGTAGCCATGAAGGCACCCGTGGACGAGCCAGCGAGGGTGGCCGAGCCGCCGGAGTCAAGAACCGCGAGGGGAACTACTGGCAAGAGGATCGACCACGCGCCAAAGGCCGCCGCCACAGCCACCATCGTGGCTGCGTATCCAGGTACCGACCACACGGACGCCTGTGCCTTACGGCTCACTGCCCCATCACCCCAAACATCCACGCTAAAGCCGCCGCTGCGGAGACCGCCCCGAGAACAGCTGCGACAAGCGTAAAGAACTTAGAACCCTGCTGGTACGCCGACCATGCGCCGCCAAAGAGCAGACCCGCCACGAGGAACAGGATCAGGATCATGATGTTGCCAGAAATCAGAGCGCTCCCTTCGTGGAAGGAATTCCCTTCACGCGCGGGTCAGACTCCACGGCCTGGCGCAGCGCGCGGGCCACGGCCTTGTACTCCGCTTCGGTGATGTGGTGGGGGTCGCGTCCGTAGCGCACGTTGAGGTGCAGCGTGGTCGCGGAATGGGTAGCCAAGGTCTCGAAGAAGTGGCGGTTAATCACGGTGGCGTAGTGGCCACCGATGACCTGCCACTTCATGTTCTCCGGCTCGCCGTTCATGACAAAGTACGGGCGGCCAGAGATGTCGATGACAGCCTCGACGAGGGTCTCGTCCATCGGCAGCAACTGGGAACCGAAACGGCGGATGCCGGCCTTGTCGCCGAGGGCGTCGGCAATAGCGCGTCCCAGCACAATCGCGGTGTCCTCGACCGTGTGGTGAGCGTCGATCTCGATATCGCCTTGGGCGTGAATTTTCAGGTCGAAGCTGCCGTGCGTGCAAAACGCGCCCAGCATGTGGTCAAAGAACGGCAGTCCAGTGCTGATATCTGATTTGCCGGAGCCATCGAGATTGATCTCGATTTGGATCTGGGCTTCCGAGGTCACGCGTTCGGCGGTGCCGATGCGATCTGCCATTACTTGTCTCCTTCGCATTCAGCCGGTGTAGAAGCGTTCAATACTTTACCGGCAAGCTCTTCGGCGGCGGCAAGGAAGGCGTCGTTTTCCTCCGGCAGGCCAATGGTGGTGCGCAGGAAGCCCGCTTGGCCGACGTCGCGAATGAGCACCTGACGCTCCAAGAACTGCTCCCACACCGTGTGCTGGTCTACAAAGCGCCCGAAGAATACGAAGTTGGACTCGCTGGGCACGACAAAGTAGCCGAGCTCCTGCAGCTTGGCGACGACCCTGTCACGCTCAGTCGCCAGCTTGGCCACTGTGGCAAGCGTGTCCTCGCTGTGGCGCAGAGCGACGGTGGCGGCCGCCTGCGACAGAACCGACAGGTGGTACGGAAGACGCACGAGCATGACTGCCTCGACGAAGGCTGGGTCAGCCACGAAATAGCCCAAGCGGCCACCTGCGAAGTCGAAGGCCTTGGACATGGTGCGGGAGACCACGAGCTTGGTGGGGTACTTCTGCAGCAGTGTGGTGGCCGAGGGCGAGTCGGAGAATTCCATGTAAGCCTCGTCCAGGATCACGATTCCGGGAGCGGCCTGGATGATCTTCTCCACGAGCTCGATTGGGGTGACGTCGCCAGTAGGATTGTTGGGCGTGGTCACGAAGACGACGTCAGGCTGGTGCTCCGCAATGGCTGCGAGCGCAGCGGACTCATCGATGCAGAAGTCCTCACCGCGTGGGCACGCGATGAACTCCGTCTGGGTGCCCGCACACAGAATGGGGTGCATGGAGTAGCTCGGGGTAAAGCCCAATGCCTTGCGGCCTGGGCCGCCGAATGCCTGCAGCAGTTGTTGCAAAACCTCGTTGGAGCCATTGGCGGCCCACAGGTTTTCCACGCCCACGCGCACGCCGGTCTGCTTGGTGATGTATTCAGCAAGCGCCGTGCGCAGCTCTACCGCGTCACGCTCTGGGTAGCGGTTGAGGCTCGTCGCCTGCTTCTCAATGGTGCGCACCAAGTCGTTGACCAGCGCCTCGCTCGGTGGATAAGGGTTCTCGTTGGTATTGAGCTGGTTGTCGACCCGCAGCTGCGGAGCACCGTAGGCGGACTTTCCGCGCAGTTCTTCGCGCAGCGGAAGATCGTTGAGTTCAGCCATGGTTCTAGTTCTCCTTAAAACGGGCTGCGATGGATTCGCCGTGAGCGGGAAGCGCCTCGGCGTCAGCAAAAGCAATGACGTTAGCGGAAATATCTTCCAGCGCAGCGCGGTCATACTCGATGAGGTTGACCGGGCGCAAGAAAGTGTGGGTGGACAGGCCCGCGCTAAAGCGCGCGGTGCCGGAAGTCGGCAACACGTGGTTAGAGCCCGCCGAGTAGTCGCCCAGCGGCACCGGCGAGTAATCACCCACAAAGATGGCGCCGGCGTGTTTGATGCGCTCGGCTACCTCACGGGCATTCGTGGTGTGGATTTCTAGGTGCTCTGCGGCGTAGGCATCCGCTACGGCAATGCCTGCCTCGAGGTCATCTACCAAGATAATTCCGGACTGCTCACCTTCGAGAGCCTCCCGCACACGATCGGCGTTGCGGGTGACCTCGAAACGTGCGGCAACCTCGGCGTCGACAAGCGCAGCGAAATTCGCGTCATCCGTAATGAGCACGCTCGCCGCCAGCGGATCGTGTTCTGCCTGGGAGATAAGGTCATAGGCCACGTAGATAGGGTTCGCCGTGGAATCCGCCAAGATGGCAATCTCCGTGGGGCCCGCCTCGGAGTCCGTTCCCACCACGCCGCGCACTAGGCGCTTGGCGGCCGTGACGAAGATGTTGCCCGGACCAGTGATGATGTCCACCGGCTCCAACGCGGCCTCGCCCGTTTCGGGTTCGTCGTCGCCGTAGGCCAAAAGTGCCACTGCCTGGCTACCGCCGACGGCCCACACCTCGTCAACGCCGAGCATGTGGCAGGTTGCAAGAACGGTGGGGTGCGGCAGACCGCCGAACTCCTCCTGCGGCGGCGACGCCACTACCAGCGCGGAAGCACCGGCCTCCTGGGCTGGAACCGTGTTCATGATGACAGAGGATGGGTACACCGCCTTGCCGCCCGGCACGTATAGACCCACGCGTTCGATGGGCTGGAACACCTCGGTGACCGTGGCGCCTGGGGCAAGCGTCGTGGTGTGCGAGCTAGGCTTTTGTTCGGCGTGCACCTTACGAACGCGCTTGATGGATTCTTCGATTGCTGCGCGTACCTTGTCGTCGAGTTCCGTTGCTGCCTTGGCCAATTCCTCAGCAGGCACACGCACCGTTGCGGGGCGCACGCCGTCGAATTGCTCGCCGAAGCCAAGTGCGGCACCAGCGCCACCGTCACGGACCGCATGGACCATCGGAGCAACCTTATCCACATAGGCGGCAACGTCTGCACCTCCGCGCGGAAGGACACGACGCAACTGGGATGCCGTGAGCTGCTTTCCGCGGAGGTCGATGGTGTGCAACATGCTTGAATCTTCCTTTTCGGTTGGTTTTCTAGATTCCGCTGGCCAATTAGGGGACCACTGTGGCCTCATTGTAGGCCACAACTTCTTGGACTTTTTCTATAGCCAAACCAATATACTAACGCCAAATTCGCAGCGCGGGGCCATGTTTAGGTAATAGAATTAAGCAGCACCATATCCACGCATCATCGGTACGTAGATTAAGGAAGGCAGGGCTCGCGCATGGACGAATTCGATCCGGAATCCGAACTGAGCCCTTCTCCGGGCGAGCTGTTGCTCATGAGCGTTGCACGCATTGCGGCAACCAACGGCATCCATTGCATTCACGTCAGCGATGAGTTACTCATTTTCCCCCATTCCACGCTGGGAGAGACCCGTGTATGCATGGATCCGGAGGGCGAACCGGTGTTGCGGTTTTATACGACACCGAGCGGCCACCTGAGCTTCGCGGAGGTCTCCGCAGCAGGCGAATTCGCCAACGACTGGAACCATGACTGCATTTCCCCACGCATAGTGCTCGACTATGACGACCCCACCGCAGTGACAGTGTGGGGCCACACGTTCTTGGTGGTCCAAGACTCCCCCACCACCGAACAGCTAGAGGCTACCTTGACCCCGGCATTGCGTAATTCGGAGCTGTTTTTAGAAGCGCTTGGCGACGCCTTCCCTTCCCTCCGGCAGGCACCACCCTCACTGTCGATTACGTCGTTAGAGATGGACCATACGGACGAGGAATCAGATACGGTTCGTCCGGTCGACGTGGAACGAATTGAGGAGATTCTGCGCAAGCTCGGGATAAACCGCTTTCAAACCGATTCTTCGCAGTCCATCTACGCGTGGATTAACGACGTTTTGTTCGCATTCGTAGTCGACGTGGGGCCGAGTTTCATTATCAAAGGCCACTGGGATCCGAATTTCCGCGGGGAAGACTTCACCCGCATATTCCTGACCTGCAATGATTGGAATCGCGCCAACCACTCGGCGGCGGCATTTTGCCACTCAAACTCCGATGGCTTGCAGGTCCGCTTGGACTACGCGGTCATGACCGGTGGCGGAATGAGCGACGCGCAGATGCTCACCACCTTAGGACGAGGCATCAAGCACATCTTGCACGGAATCGATGACATTTCGCGGGAGTCGGTGGGCAATTCTCCTGTCGAATGGCCTTAAAACGTAAGCTAGGGCCCCACGAGGGCCCCGGCATGCACGAATACGGGGATTCGAACTAGGTTTTATTCCACGCTTGCGTACTTACCTGTCTTGGCAAGTGTCTCATTCTGCAAAAGGCTGTCAAAACCCAAAAGCGCAGGATAGCAGCAGGAACTTCCGACCCTACGCTCTTAAATAATTGACCCCGAAATCAGCTTTCCACCGAAGCGGCCTTCCCGGACCCGGCTGACGTTGGAACGTCCACGAACACCGCCGACCAATAGGCAAAGACAGCCATAAACGGCGAAACTATCCAGGCCACCCCCGGCGTGAACTTGGGAACAAACTCGACTAACTCCCCAGGATTTTCCGGCGCAGCCTGTGCCGTGACACCACCCACCACATAGAGTGCAGCGGCACCCGCCAAACAGGAGATGCCCACCCATAGTAGCTGCCCAACCCCACGGTATGCTTCGCCCCGCATATAAGAAATCATGCCAAAGACAAGCCCCAGAAACCCTACGAGCAGCACGTATACGATAAATGATGAGAACTGCACGTCCGCGACGTTCTCGATTGCATAACCGCCGCCTTCAACTCGACGCCCAGACAATGTGGGGCGCCACAGACCCCACAGAGCCCCAACCGCGGAGTAGACGACGAGAATTAGAGCTAGCAGCCCCGCACCAAAGCCGAAAGGGCGCGGGATTGAAATCTGAGGATGGGACACCATACGTGACGAGGCCTGACTGTAGACGCGAGACATGAAAACCAAAAGAGGAAGTGCCGGAGCACTCCCCCTTTTTCTAAAGGACTTCGATACTTAGCTTTAAAACTTAAACCTCGCCGCAGAAAGTCCAGTTACCACCCTCGCGACGGAAGCGCATGGTAGAGCTGTCCACGCCCTGGTTAGTCTTGACGTTCACCGTTGCAGAGGCGTCATCGCCATTGACCACAACATCGTTAATGGATTCCACACCAACAGCATTCCAATCGAAGCCATTGAGCTGGCTTGTATCCTGGCCAGAAGCAGCGAGCATGTTCTTCAAGTCGTTCATTGGAACGTCCGGAATCTGGTTGTAGTCCATGTTGGCCATCTCAGCTCCCTGAGCATTCAGCACTGCAGAGCAGGTGTGATCCGGCATGTACTTAAAGAACTGACGCATCGTGGTGGTTTCGTACAAACCACGGACCAGCTGGTTAATGCCATCGACATCAGCCTGGCTTGCTGGCTCGCCCT
Organism: Corynebacterium sp. LK14; assembly: GCF_008042215.1. Taxonomy (NCBI): domain Bacteria; kingdom Bacillati; phylum Actinomycetota; class Actinomycetes; order Mycobacteriales; family Corynebacteriaceae; genus Corynebacterium; species Corynebacterium sp. LK14. Next base: position 328,297 of record NZ_NOVQ01000009.1, on the reverse strand, counting down.
GAACCGGTGGTACCGGAGCAGCGTTCTCGAGCGGGTTAGCGCCGCCTTCAAAAGGGTTCACCAAAGTCTCTGGAGCAGCAGCGGCGTCCGCGTCCTTCTTTTCCTTGTTTGCATCCTTCTCATCGCTAGCCTTAGCGTCCTTGCTTGGCGCAGCCGACTTGTCTGCGCTCTCAGAAGCTTTGGACTTTGTGGATGGGGCTGCGGATGTTTTCTTATCGTCAGACTGAGCGTTGTTCGCTTCATCGTCGCTTCCACACGCTACCAGTGCCATCGGCAGCACCATTGCTACGGCAACGAGGGACTTCTTCGCAGGGGTTAGAAAAGACAAGGGTTGGGCTCCTGAGATATACGGCTTTGCTCGATTCATCACAACGTGCCTCAACACGACGTGATGATAGACCTTGTGTTCAAGTGTCCAAGCAAGTTTTGGTTCTGGTCAATACTAACAAGTCGACGGTGAATATTACATGGCGGCAACCTTAAAGAAGTCTGTGAAACTTTGTCGCTTCTTGGAGATCACTGTCAAACGTTAGTCCCATCATCGAGTTCGTCGAGTTACCTCCAGTAATCACCCCGCATTTCACGTCCTATCAACCTTGCGGGCCAACCCCTAGATTCGACGTCGGCACAAGCGCTTTCTATCTGGAATAACCAAAACCCAAGATTTAAATAGGTAAGATGTCACCGTGCAACTACACCGAGACCGCATTTTGTTCACAGCCCTTGAGCTCCTCAATTCCTACGGGCTTGCAGACGTAACGATGCGCCGAGTTTCCACCACGTTGGGCGTTGCCCCCGGTGCGCTGTATTGGCACGTTGCCAACAAACAAGCCCTCATCGCAGGCATGGCAGAGGAGATCCTCTCCCCAGTCGAGGGTTCCAACCCAGTTGATTTTGCCATGAACCTGCATGCCACCCTGATTAGCTGGAGGGACGGCGCTGAAGTAGCAAGTGCGGGTTTGGCTTTCCCCGATTCTCACGCATGGGACACCCTCATCGACAAGCTGTCAGCATCGTTTGATTCGATCAGCGACCAAACGGTTTCAGATGACAGCATTCATGCCGCAGCCTTAGCAATCGCGCATTTGGTGCTAGGAGCTACGCAGATGGAACAATCCCAACAACAGTTGTTGGCCACCGCAGGCGAAGGTCAAACAATCGACCATGTCCCTGACATTCGGCGGGGCGTGGAAATTATCGTCAAAGGCCTCCGCGCCCCATTTTAATCCTCCACTTTGCTCCCCCTTACCCGCTTTTCGTGCGGGTTTGCCGCTAAATCCGTTCACGCCACGACCGTGTCCGCTTGATTCATTAGGCTCTAATGCATGACTGAAACCTCTGTTTCCCCGGTTGAAGCCTCGTCCAACGCTGACACCACGGCTGATGCAATTTCCCCGACTCAAGCATGGCCCGGTAAAGCTGCCCCACTGGGTTCAACCTTTGACGGCTCTGGCACCAACTTCGCCATCTTCTCTGAAATCGCAGAGCGGATTGAATTGTGCCTCATTGATCGCGATGGCTCCGAAGAACGCGTTGAGCTAACCGAAGTCAATGCTCACGTCTGGCACGCATATTTGCCAAACGTCGGACCCGGCCAGCGTTATGGCTACCGTGTCTACGGTCCATATGATCCAGACAATGGCCTGCGCTGTGACCCCAACAAACTCCTTGTGGATCCTTATGCGCGCGCTTTCGATGGCGACTTCGACGGTGATGCTTCCCTCTACTCCTACGACATCCATGCCGAAGAACCAGGCACTGGCCGCAACGAGGAAGACTCCCTCGGCCACACCATGCTTTCCGTGGTCATCAATCCATTCTTCGATTGGGCGGGTGACCGTCGTCCGCGCACTCCAGACAATGAAACGGTCATCTACGAAACCCATGTCAAGGGCATGACGATGACCCACCCGAACGTACCAGAAGAGCTCCGCGGTACCTACGCAGGTATGGCGCACCCAGCCATCATCAACTACTTCAAAGAACTCGGCGTTACCGCAGTGGAGTTGATGCCGGTGCACCAGTTCCTGCAGGATGACCGCCTGCGCAATCTCGGCCTGCGCAACTACTGGGGCTACAACACCTTCGGTTTCTTCGCACCGCACCTGGACTACGCCCATGCCAAGAAGCCAGGCGAGGCGGTCGCCGAGTTCAAGGCCATGGTCCGCGCATTCCACGAGGAAGGCATCGAGGTCATCCTCGACGTGGTGTATAACCACACCGCCGAAGGAAACCACTTGGGCCCAACAATTGCTTTCCGCGGCATCGATAACCACGCTTATTACCGCTTGGTGGATGACAACAAGCGCCACTACATGGACTACACCGGCACGGGTAACTCCTTGAACGTGCGCCACCCTCACTCCCTGCAGCTCATCATGGACTCCCTGCGCTACTGGGTCACGGAGATGCACGTCGACGGTTTCCGCTTCGACTTGGCGTCGACGCTGGCGCGTGAGCTTGACGACGTCGACAAGCTCGCCACCTTCTTCGACTTGGTACAGCAAGATCCCGTGGTCAGCCAGGTCAAACTCATCGCTGAGCCGTGGGATGTGGGCCATAATGGCTACCAAGTGGGCAACTTCCCACCGATCTGGAGCGAATGGAACGGCAAGTACCGCGACACGGTCCGCGACTTCTGGCGTGGCGAGCCCGCCACGCTGGGTGAGTTTGCGTCCCGCATCACCGGCTCTTCCGACCTGTACGCCAACAACGGCCGTCGCCCAACCGCGTCGATCAACTTCATCACCGCACACGATGGCTTTACGCTGCGTGACTTAGTCTCGTACAACGAGAAGCACAACTCCGCTAACGGTGAGGACAACCGCGACGGCGAGTCTCACAACCGTTCGTGGAACCACGGCGTTGAAGGCCCCACGGATGACCAAGAAGTCAAGGCACTGCGTCGACGCCAGGTACGCAACTTCCTGACCACGTTGCTCCTGTCCCAGGGCACACCGATGCTGTGCCACGGCGACGAATTTGGCCGCACCCAGGACGGAAACAACAACGTCTACTGCCAGGACAATGAAACCTCCTGGATGGACTGGTCCTTGTTGGATGAGGAAAAGAGCGCCACAATGCTTGGGTTTACCAAGCGCGTACTCAGCATTCGCCGCGAGCATCCGGTATTCCGCCGTGAACGCTTCTTGGCCGGTGGCCCGCTGGGCTCGGACGTGCAGGATCGCGACATCGCCTGGCTCGTTCCTTCCGGTAAGCTCATGACGCAGAATGACTGGGACCATGACTTTGGCCGCGCGCTGATGGTTTACCTCAATGGCAACGCGATTACTGAGACCACTGCCCGCGGCGAGCGCATCACCGATGATTCCTTCATCATGATCTTCAATGCCCACCACGGTGACATTGAGTTCACCCTGCCCACCAAAGACTTGGGTGCACGCTGGCGTCTCATCGTCGATACTGCCGATTCCGGCGGATACCCCGCGGAGGAAACCTACATTGATGCGGAGGGTACGATCACAGTTCAACCGCGCTCGACGCTGATCCTTCGCCAAGAAGAGCCACCAGTCTTCGACGCTTAAGAATTTGTCCGCTTCCTCGGAAAGGTAGTTCGTGTCTTTTCACGCCCACGGCACCCATGTCGATGTCACCACTAAGGAGCTCGTGTTTTCTGCTTCACTGCTCGCGGCTTCCTTGGGGCATGCCAAGCAAGAGCGCATCGAGCTTGACCAAGTCACCGGTGTGACCGTCGCCGAGCCATCGGCGACGAGCTTTGGGTACGTGGAGTTAGACGGCGTCGACAAGCGCGTGCTCTTCGCACCGAATCAGGATGCCGCCGCTTTTGCACGGGCGGTGGAGGCGGCGCTCAAGGGCGAGGCGCCCGCGGGCGGTGCTGGAGTCACCGGGCTGAACTTCACGGCAGTTGACGTGGAAACGGCCAACGACAACTGGGGCTCGGTGTGCCAGATCGGTGCGGTGCGTTTCCGCGATGGCCAGGAAGTGGAGTCACGCACCTGGCTGTGCACTCCCCCGCCGGGCCTTGAGGAATTCGCCGACATCAATATCTCCATTCATGGCATCACGCCCGAGGATGTCGCGGATGCCCAACCTTTTGCTGCGGCCGCGGCGGAGCTTTTTGAGTTCCTGGGCGAGGATGTTCTCGTGGCCCACAACGCGCAGTTTGATTCGACTGCACTGCGCAGCGGCCTGCTCAAGGCCAGCGCCTCCATTCCGGAAATCACTCTGGCTTGTTCGTTGGCTTTGGCTCGTGACGCCTCGAAGGCCGGCGTGATCGACGTGGCTAACCACAAGCTGCCCACGGTGGCATCATTCTGCGGCGCGGAGGATTTCCAGCACCACGAGGCCACCGCGGATGCGCGCGCTGCTGGCGTCATCGTCGTGGACTTGGCTCGCCGTTTCGGGCACACCGGCTCCATCCACGAGCTGTTCCGACACCGCGAATTCACGCTGGGCAAGCTCGATTCCGCGGCGATTATCCCGGTGCTGCGTGCACACACCGCGCCAACTTCTGCGGCTGACCTCGGAGCCGGAACAGACTTCCGCGACAACACCCGGCGCGCAGGCACGTCCAGCAAAAAGAGCTCTTCTGCAAAGAAGACCAACCGCGGTCCCGCCCCGTGGCAGTCCGTGGCTACTCCGGATACCATCCCAGATCCGAATCTTGATGCCGATCCCGAAGGCGCGCTGTTTGGCCAGAACGTTACCTTGACTGGTGAGTTTGAGCCCTTCGACAAGGGCTTGCTATGGCGCGGCATCGCCGAACGTGGCGGTCAGGTGGGCAAGAACGTCACGAAGAAGACCACCATCTTGGTGTTGGGCGAATGGGCCACGAAGACCTCCAAAGAAAAGCGTGCGGAGGAGCTCATCGAGAAAGGCCAGGAAATCCAGCTGTGGCCTGCTTCCAAGCTTCTTGAAGAGCTGCAGCTCGACGCCCAGCCGCCCTTCTAGACTTCTTGCGCGGGGATTTAAATAATTCCGCAGGTTTAGGGAACCATTTGCGGGCGAGACCAGTCCAACAAAGGCAGACTCTCACCAAGATTTGCTCTCAAGGAATGTCCTCGCCATGACCACTACAATCACCGCACCACTCTCCCACCAACACCGCCACTTTCACCCCAAGTTCCCGAACTTGGATTCTGGTCCCGATTTTGAGGCGATCACTCTTGCCGGGCTGTTGCCTGCTCTTGCACGGCGCAGCGACTTCAACGGCGTTACTCTCACGGACCAAGGATTCGGCGATACGCCCGCAGGGGTGCAGCTTTCGCGGGAGCTATCGATGTTATTCCTGCACTGCGATGAGTATTCGACGGACCCTACGGGCGCGGCATCGTCAAGCGGCCCATTGGCCTGGGTATCGCATCGCACCCTTGGTGAGCTCAGTCTGTCCACACGGCAGGCATGGGACCTTGCAGCGGCGAACCTACAACGCCGGGCGCTAACGGACCAAGGCCTCGAGTTTCGCACCCGCCGCGCCACCGAGCTGCTGCCTGGTTGCACCGGAGGAGTCCAGGTCGAGGCCCTGGGCGCACCAACGAGCTCGTGGTTGGCGCACCCACAGACCTTCGCCATCCTGGACCAGCATCTGCAGCGTCTCATCCGCGCGCAGAAGATAACCTACCTCATCCCGGATCGCCGCACCGTCATCGCGCTCAAGGATGCACCAATCGAGCGAGCGCGTTACTGGTCTCAGAAGCTGTCTGAGCAAAGGCGGTTGCGCGGCGCGGTATTGTCGCCGCAGCCACTAGTATGGGCTAACGGATTTCCTCTCGAAGTGTAGAGGAACATTATGCCCGCGCCACCGTCTGGCCGCGGGCCCGTATCAAGAGGCGTCAGGAGGCCGGCGAGGGTGAGCGAATCCACCATCTCTAAGTTGAGCAACCAGTACCACGATTGGGTCCGGCAGCATCCCCAGGCCGCGGATGAGTTCAACGACGCCATCGAGGACCTGCTTAACGACGCCGGCGTCATCTTCGACCGCGTCTCTACCCGCGTGAAGCGCTGGCCTTCGCTGAAAGCCAAAGCCAAGAAGCGCCACGCCAACGGCGGGGCCTACTATCCCAATCCCTGGGACGATATTCACGATATCCTCGGCGTGCGTGTGACGGTCTTTCACTCCACCGCGATTCCGCAGGCGCTGGAGGTGCTCGGTGATTCTTTCACCGTGGTCCGCTCAGTGGACAAAGCGGCAGAGACCCGTATCTCCGGCGGCTTTGGCTACGGTTCCCACCACTTGGTGCTGCGCGTGACTAACGCTATCGAGGAGCTCGTGGCCTACGAGGGCTGGACTTTCGAAGTCCAGATCCGCACCGTACTGCAGCACGCATGGGCTGAGTTTGAGCACGATATCCGTTACAAGCAGGGCACGTCCGTGCCTTCAGCGCAGGTGGACCGTTTGTTTACTCTGGCGGCGGGTCTCATCGAGCTCGCAGACCAGCAGTTCGACGAGATCGCTGCTCTCAAGGATCCTTCCACGGATACCAGTGAGGACGTAGAGCTTAGCCCCGAGACCCTCCCCGGCGTTCTGGCAGTGTTGGTAGGCGGCCGCTTTCCGCGTTCACGCTCCGAGCATTACCGCTTCCTGTTGGAGATTCTCGAGCTCAACGGCATTACCACGATGAGCCAGCTCAAGGCGCTGCTCAACGCAGGCGACATTGCGTTCGTCCACGACGCCATTCGCTACAGGTTCCGCCCGGGCCAAGTGCGCCTTATCGACGATCTACTGCTCAACAAGTTCGGCAGGCAACACATCGACGCCACTGCCGACGTCGGCGACCGCAACGATCGCAAGCGCCGCCTAGCTGGCCGCTTCAAGGCGCTACAAAACTACCGCGCGCATACGGCAAAGCAGGACTAGCGGAAGCCGCCGCGGAACTTATCCATCTCGCGGCGTTCCTTCTTGGTGGGTCGTCCGGAGCCGCGCTCGCGCACCGGAACCGAAGGCATGAACTCTTTAGGCGGTGGCGGCGGCGCGTGGTCGATGTAGCAGGTGCGCGCGATGGGAGCACCCACGCGCTTCGACACGGTTGCAAGAACCTCGAGGTCGTGCTCGTGGTGGTTGCGCCAGATTCGCACGCGATCCCCCGGAACCACCTGCTGCGAGGGCTTGGTGGCGTTCCCGTTGAGTTTGACGTGCCCGGCCTTGACTGCGTCTGCGGCCTCCGAACGAGTTTTGGCCATGCGGACAGACCACACCCACGCATCAATGCGGACAGGTTTGGAGTCAGGTTGGAGGGGCATGGCTAAAGGAAAACCGCGCTTAACGGTTGTTGTTCTCGTTGACGATCTTTTGGACCTTGGTCCAGTTGTAGACACCGCCGACCACAGCGACGATGAGGCCCAAGGTCATCCAGGTCCAAAAGCCCGTCAGTGCCAAGCCGAGCAGCACGCCACCAGCAACACCGCCCACCACGGAAACCACCGCATTGCGGGAGTACTTGCGTACCTGTTGCTTCTTAAGCTCGATCGGATTGTTAGGGCGTCGCTGCATAGTCATAGCGGCTATTCTAGCGCAGCGTCAGCTAGCCAGCTCCACCCACGCGGTACCGGCTTCCTTTGCCTGACCCACGCCTTGTGTCAGCGCCGCAATCGTGGCATCCAGGTCTTCTTTGCCGCCCGGCTCAATGGCGAGCGTGTAGACCACCGCTGCCCCATAGGCGGTATCAGTGATGTCGTATCCGCGGTTGCGCAGCTCCGCCTCCAAGCGCCCGGCATCGGCATGAGAAAACTCCACCGTGTAGAGCTCGCGCAGAGCACGCGTACTCCGTGAGACAAGCTCGATCGCCTCGCTCACGGAGCCGCCATAAGCATGGACCAAGCCGCCCGCGCCCAGCTTGACGCCGCCGAAGTAGCGCACCACGACCGCGCACAGGTCCAGCATCCCGGAGCCTTTGAGCACATCGAGCATGGGCTTTCCGGCGGTTCCGGAGGGCTCGCCATCATCGGAGGAGCGCTCCACGGGGTTCGCCCCATCCACGTGGTAGATATACGCCGAGCAATGGTGACGGGCGTCCGGAAAGCGCTCCCGCGCGGCGTCGATAAACGCGCGTGCTTCCTCCTCATTCGTCACGCGGTCCACGAGCGTGATGAAGCGCGAACGCTTAATCTCAATCTCGTTTTCCACCTGCCCCAGCGCGGGGCGCTCATAGCTAGTCAGCACAGCTAATTAGCGTACCTAAGCCACGAGGAAGTCATACTCCGGGGTGCCCGGCTTGAGCTGCTGCACGTTAATCTTGGAATCGGCCATGCGCTGCAGCAAGCCCTCGATGTCCGAGGCGCGTCCGAGCTCCAAGCCCACCAGCGCCGCGCCCGTCTCGCGGTTGTTGCGCTTTAAGTATTCGAAGAGCGTGATGTCATCATCTGGCCCCAGGATGTCCTGCAGGAAGTGACGCAGCTGGCCCGGTTCCTGCGGGAAGTTGACCAGGAAGTAGTGCTTCAGACCACGGTGGACCAGGGAGCGCTCCATGATTTCCGCGTAGCGCAGGACGTCGTTGTTGCCGCCCGAGATAACGCACACGACCACACTGCCCGGAGCCAGCTTCAGCTCGCGCAAACCCGCCACGGACAAGGCGCCCGCAGGCTCGGCGATGATTCCTTCGTTCTGGTAGAGCCCCAGCTGTTCCGTGCACACCAGGCCCTCGGAAGCGATATCCCAGTGCAGGCGCCCCTGGTTTGCCTCCAGTATTTGGAAAGGCAGCGCTCCGATGCGCTTGACTGCGGCACCATCGACGAAGGGATCGACGGTTGTCAAGGTCACGGGTTCACCTGCATCAAACGCCGCGCTTAGCGACGCCGCGCCCGCCGGCTCAATCCCCACGATCGCCGTCCGCGGTGCCATGTCCGCGAGGTAAGAGGTGATGCCGGAGATGAGCCCGCCGCCACCAACAGGAACGACGATGGTATCGAGGGACTTGCCTTGGGCGGACAGCTGCGAGAGGACCTCTGCGGCCACGGTGCCTTGGCCGGTGATGGTGTCGCGGGCGTCAAAGGGCTCGATGAAGATGGCGCCGCGGGCGGCGGCGTCGGCATGCGCGGCAGCTGCCGCCTCGTCAAAGTTGGCGCCGGTGACCACCAGCTCCACCATGTCCCCACCGTGGACCATGATGCGGTCGCGCTTCTGCTTCGGCGTTGGCTCTGGGACGAAAATCTTGCCCTGGATTCCCATGGAGCGGCAGGCAAAGGCCACGCCCTGCGCGTGGTTGCCGGCAGAGGCGGTCACTATGCCGTGGGAGCGCTGTTCCTCCGACAAGTTGGAGATACCAAAGAGCGCACCGCGGATCTTGTAGGAGCGCACGTCTTGCAGGTCCTCGCGCTTGAGATAGACCTCGTAGCCGGTCTCGAGGGAAAGACGCGGGCAGTACTGCAGCGGGGTGGGCGCAATTTCCGAGCTAATTCGCGCCTGCGCCATTTGAATATCAGAGGCATGGATGGGCTCAAAAGCAACGGAGGTATCAGTCATAGGTGCCAAGTTTAGCGCGCAGCGCTGGCGCGGAGCACATTACCTAGCAATCGACCGATTAACCGGAATTTAACTTAAAACTTCCCTCGCCGTTGCGTTAATTTTCTGCCCCGCTCATCTTGAGTAGCAAAGGTATCTCGAGGCGCTTTGAGCCCGCTATAAACCATTGCGCGGCCTACTTTTCTCATGCCTTCTCTCCAACTTTTTCTTCAAAGGAGCGCACAACCGTGATTCACGCTGACCGTTTCCCCCTTCGCCGCCGCGTCCTTGCGCTGTGCGCAGCTGCAGCTACTGGGTTCTCCCTGGTAGTTCCAGCTAACGCTGCAATCGTGGCCAAGCCAGTCGAGCACTCTGCCAAAAATGCCGGCCTCAAACTGACGCCGCTGGGCACCTATGAGTCTGGAATCTACGCGGAGTCCGCCGCAGAAATCGTGGCTTTCCACCCCGCTTCCAAGCGCATACTCACCGTAAACGCGGTCTCCGGCGAGGTGGACATCCTTGACGCCTCCGACGCCGCGAATCCGCAGAAGGTTTCCACTGTCTCCGCAGGCGGAGACAAAGAGATCAATTCCGTCGCCGTACGCCGCGATGGCTTGGCAGTTGCTGCCGTACAGCAAGCCGACAAGACGCAGCAGGGCGAAGCCCTCTTCTTCGATGTCAGCACCGGCAAGGAGTTGGGCCGCGTCGGCGTTGGCTCCTTGCCTGACAACGTGCACATCACTGCAGATGGTTCCTACGCGCTGCTGGCGAACGAGGGCGAGCCCTCCAACGAGCTCAACGCCACTGGCGATGACTACGCCGTGGACCCAGAGGGCTCGGTCTCCGTAATTGCCCTGCCCAAGACCGTCAGCGCGCCCACCGAGGCAGACGCCCGTATCGCAGACTTCCGTGCTTTCGACGGCACCACTTTGCCAGAAGGCGTACGTGTATTCGGCCCGGAGGCGCACGACGCTAAGCCTTCCATCGACTTCGAGCCGGAGTACATCACCTCTGCGGACGGGGTGGCTTATGTGACGATTCAGGAGGCCAACGCCATCGCGGTCCTCGACATCGCCTCGGCGACGGTCACCAAGATTCTTCCTGCGCACATCACTGATCACTCGCAGGTTCCACTCGATACTTCCAACAAGGATGGCGCGGCGCAGCTGCGCACCCTAGGCGTCAAGGGCCTGTCCATGCCGGATTCCATCGGCGCATTCAAGGCCGGCGCTAAGACCTACTTCGCCACCGCGAACGAGGGCGACGCGCGTGAATGGGGCGTTGCCGAGGACGAGGGCGGCACCGATGTCTACACCGAAGAGACCGAACTCAAGGACCTCATCAAAGAAGGCAAGGTGTGCGAGGGCGCGCTTGGCGACGTCGTCCTTGACGAAGTTGCCAACAAGAAGGTCGCTGGCAACTTGAAGGTCACTAACGCTTCTGGCTGGAATGAGGAAAAGGGTTGCTTCGACGAGGTCTACTCCTATGGAACGCGCTCGTTTAGCATCTACGATGAAGCTGGCAATGTCGTCTTCGACTCTAGCTCCCAGTTCGAGGAAATCAGCGCCAAGCTGCATGCTGAGGCCGTTCTCAACCACAACGCCGACAACGAGTCCGCGGAGTTCGACGACCGTTCCGATAACAAGGGCCCTGAACCAAAAGCACTAGCCATCGGCAAGGTGGGCGACAAGACCTACGCGTTCGTTGGCGCTGAGCGCCTTGGCGGCATCTTTGTCTACGACGTCACCGAGCCCACAAATGCTAAGTTCACCACCTACGTCAACAACCGTGACTTCAGCACCGACGAATTCCCCCAGGCCGGTGACCTCGGACCAGAGGGCTTTGCCTTCGTAGACAAGAAGGACTCCCCGACCGGCAACTACATGCTGATCGTGGGCAACGAGGTTTCGGGAACAACCACCACGTATGACATCAAGAATTTGCTCCCCGAACCTCCCGCAGATGACAAGGATGACTCCGATGGCGGTTTCTCCAGTGGCTCAGCGCAGGGCTCTTCTGCTGGGACCGTGGTAGGTATCTTCGCTCTCATTGCGGCGATTGTTGGCATGCTTTTTGCACCCGGTGTGCGCGACCTCATTCTGCGAGTCTTGCCTGAAAATCTGCGTTCCGAACTGGAAAAATACTTTTAGACAATTAGATTTCTCCAAGTTATAAAGACCTTGCTATGGTATAGGAGATTTAAATCCCATCGGCTTTGATGCCAACTCTCAAGGAGAACTAACTCTTATGCGACTTTCCACGACTTTGGTCGCCGCTTGCGCCACCGGTCTTGCTCTCATCACCCCTGTCGCCGCTAACGCCGCTCCAGCCGCTCCCGCACCGGAACTGTCCGCTGAATGCCAAGCTCAGGTTGATAAAGCTAAGCAGGCCCACAAGGATGCTTTTGAGAACGGCACCGCAGGTTCTTCCTTCATGGGCCCACAGGAGCTGCTCAAGGGAATCTTCAACGGCTACGGTTCCTCCGGCATGCCGAAGACCCCGGACTGCGTTGCTGCAGAGCAAAACGCTGCCGATAAGGCCAAGGAAGAGGAAAAATGGTCGAAGATGCCGGAGTGGGCACAGTCCGCTCGCCCATCTGAGGGGACCAAGGAAGTCTTCTCTTGGATCTCCGTCGCCCTGACCGGCGTCGCTGCGGTTGTCCAGGCTCTCGCAATGGTCGCTAAGTCTAACCCGGCCCTCCTCGAGCCGGTCAAGGAGATGCTGCGCAACGCAGGCGTCAATGTCTAATACCCCTTAAAACACAAAAGCAGCACGTGTCCCTCCCGTAAGGAGAAGGGTACGTGCTGCTTCTGCATTCCCGGCAACAGCCAGGGCGCGTACTAGAACAGCTCCTTGGTAGCGATTTCGGCGCCGTCGACAAGCGACTGCAACTTCGCCCACGCAATCTGGTAGTGCAGACGCCCGCCCAGGCCGCAGTCCGTGGAGGCCACGACGTTCTCCGGGCCTACGAGCTCAGCGAACTTGATGATGCGATCGGCCACAAGCTGCGGGTGCTCCACTGCGTTGGTAGAGTGCGAGACCACGCCTGGGTAGATGACGGTGCCCTCTGGCAGCTTGTGGTCCTGCCACACGCGCCACTCATGAGCGTGACGCGGCGAGGCCCCCTCGAAGGAGAAGCCGCCGACCTTCGCCTGCAGAATCTCCTCGATGATGTCACCGAAAGGAATGTCGGTCACATGCGGGCCGTGCCAGGAGCCCCAGCAGATGTGGAGGCGGGTCTGCTCGCGCGAGATGTCTTTGATGGACTCGTTAAGGATCTCAATGCGCTCATGCAAGAAGGCCTGGAAGTCCTTCACGGTCGGCTCTGGGACCACACTGTCCCATGCCTCGGCCAAGTCCGGGGCGTCGAACTGCACGGTCAGACCGCATCGGTGATGGTCTTGTACTCCGACTTCAGCGCCTCGCCACAAGCTCGAACGAGGTCAGAGTCCTCCTCGTAGTACTTGTTAGGCAGGCGCGCGGCAGATCCCGGGGAAAGGGCCGCAACGAAGCCATCCTTCGCTCCAGCCTTGTCCATTGCGTTCTTGAGCAGCTTCACGTCCGCATCGACCTGGTCCTGGCCGATGTAGGTAACCGGGCCGGTGAACTCTGGGTTCGCAACCTTCTTACGGCCGGTGAAGATGCCGGAATCTGGATCATTGTAGGCGTCGGCAAAGAGGGCGCGGTCGCGGCGGTCCTTCATGGAGGACAAGCGAATCTTGCCCGGCTCAGAGCGAATCTTGTCACCGATCTCCCAGCGGTCCTTATCGGTCATGGTCAGGCCACCCAGACGGGTGAAGGAGTAGTTCCACCATGCGCCGTAGTCCACCGCGCCGGAGGTGATGTGGCCGTACTCGCCTTCGTTGAGGATGTCGATGCCCATGTCGACCTGACGCTTGACCACGTCGTCGACGGAGCGATCCAGAATCTCGTGGAACTTCTCATCGGAGATGGTTCCTGCGGAGCGCTCCAGGTTCGCTTCTAGCAGTTCCTTGGTGCGTGGCAGGGAGCCAACGTGGGTAGTGCGAATCTTATTGACCATGAGCGTTTGGGCCTCCAGTGTCGATGTTGCTTTGTCGATATTTTCTAGACTATGCGGTCTAGATTAGCCGACACGGCCTGCCCTCAAATGACATTCCGGGAATTAAATTCAAAAATTCAAACCCGCAGCTCAAGGTTTAAAAATAAAAGAAAATCGTACCCATTAGGCTATTTTTACCCAATAGGTACGATCTTTCGATAGTCAGAGCGGTCTATCCACAAGGTCCTATCCGAGGATTCCGGCTCCCATTGTCGCCTTCAAGTCACCCATGAGATTGCCAGAGCGTTCCACGCGCAAATGCTCGCCCAAGACCATCATCGTGGACTCCGCGCCGTCGACAAGCGTGAGATAAACATCTGACTCACCCTTGTTGTTGACCAGCACTTGCTTGAGCTTCGCAATGTTTTCCATCGTGCACTGGTCCGTGCGCATGGTAAGCCGCAGCGGCAGACCCGCTCCCCCGCCCGGGCCCAAATCCGGAACACGAATGTCGGAACAGAACAGGGACATGCGCTCATCGCGAATCTTCACCTGCACCTTGGCCAGGATGATGTTGTCCTCGGCAATCTGCGGCGCCACCAGGGAATAAACCTGGTTGAACACCAAGATATCCACCTGGGCGCCGTTATGGTCTTCCATGTTCACAATGGCCCACGGGGAGCCATCGCGCTTGGAGAAGCGGCGGTCCACGCCCGAGATGATGCCACCGATGACCAGCTCTTGGCCGTTGTAAACCTCGCCCGAGAGAATCTTCGGCAGCGGCGTATCGGTCTGCGCCTCAAGGGCCTCCTCGAAACCATCCAGCGGGTGACCGGAAACGTAAAGGCCAAGCATCTCACGCTCGAGAGCCAGCTCATGCTTGCGGTCCCAATTCTCGTCAGGGATATCGATGGCAAACGCCGAAGCAACCTCCGCCTGCTCCTCACCGCCAAAGCCGGCGAAGAGATCGAACTGCCCCTTGTCCGCCGCCTTCTTCGTCGTCTGCACGGCATCGACTGCATCCTCATGGATGAGCATCAAGCCCTTGCGTGGGTGCTCCATGGAATCGAAGGCACCGGCCTTGATGAGCGACTCCGTGACGCGCTTGGTGCAGGCGGTGAGCTCAATCTTGTCGAGGTAGTCCGAGAACGACGTGTACGCGCCCTTTTCCTTGCGCGTCTTAACAATGGATTCCACCACTTCCGAGCCCACGTTGCGGATAGCACCCATGCCGAAACGGATGTCCTCGCCAACTGCCTGGAAGTTCTCCACCGACTCGTTGACGTCCGGCGACAAAACGTGGATGCCCAGGTGGCGGCAGTCGGACAGGTAGATAGCCGACTTATCCTTCTTGTCACCCACCGAGGTCAGCAGCGCTGCCATGTACTCCGGCGCGTAGTAGGCCTTGAGGTAGGCCGTCCAGAAGGAGACCAGGCCGTAGCCTGCGGCGTGCGACTTGTTAAACGCGTAGGATGCGAAGGGCTCAATCGTGCCCCACAGCGCATCCATGGCGTCCTTGGAGTAGCCGTTTTCCTGCATGCCGCCCCAGAACTTGTCGTACTGCTGGGCCAGGACTTCCGGCTTCTTCTTACCCATGGCCTTGCGGAAGCCATCCGCCTCACCAGCGGTGTAATTGGCCACCTTCTGGGAGATACGCATGATCTGCTCCTGGTACACGATAAGACCGTAGGTCTCATCGAGGATCTCACGCAGTGGCTCCTCCAGCTCTGGGTGAATAGGCGTGATCTCCTTGCGCCCGTTCTTGCGGTCTGCGTAATCCCAGTGGGCATTCACGCCCATCGGGCCCGGACGATACAGTGCCAGCGACGCAACAATGTCCTTAAAGCCCGTCGGCTTCATGCGCTTGAGCAGCTCCTGCATACCGCCGGAGTCGAGCTGGAACACGCCCAGGGTCTCGCCGCGGGAAAGCAGCTCGTATACCTTCGACACGTTGGGGTCGTCGGCGTGGATTTCCTCCAGGTGGATTTCCTCGCCGCGGTTCTTCTTAATGTTTTCCAGGCAATCGCCGATGACGGTGAGGTTTCGCAGACCCAGGAAGTCCATCTTCAGCAGGCCGATGGCCTCACATGCCGGGTAATCCCAGCCGGTGATGTACGCGCCGTCGGCTGGGCGCTGCCACATCGGAATGTGGTCCATGAGGCGCACGGACGCCATAATCACCGCACACGCGTGCACGCCTGCCTGCCTGACGACGCCCTCGAGACCACGCGCCGTCTCATAAATCTTCTTGACGTCCGGGTCCGTCTCAATCATCTGCCGGACCTCGGTGGCCTCCGAGTAGCGCTCGTGATCCGGGTCCATGATGCCCGCCAGCGGGATATCCTTCGCCATGATGGCGGGCGGCAGCGCGCCGTTGATGCGGTCAGCCATTTGGAAACCCGGCTGGCCAAAGTGCACCTTCGCGGAGTCCTTAATGGCCTGCTTGGTCTTCACAGTGCCGAAGGTAATCACCTGCGCCACCTTATCCTCGCCCCAGCGATCAGCGGCGTACTGAATCATCTCGCCACGGCGGCGGTCGTCGAAGTCGATATCAATATCCGGTGCGGATGGACGTTCCGGGTTAAGGAATCGCTCGAAGAGAAGGTCGTGCTCGATTGGATCGATATTGGTGATGGTAAGCGCGTAAGCCACCAGCGCGCCTGCCGCGGAACCACGCCCCGGCCCCACGCGAATGCCCACGGATCGCGCATGCTTGATGAGCTCGGCCACGATGAGGAAGTAGGAAGGATAGCCCTTCATGTCGATGACGCTGATTTCATACTCAGCGCGCTTCACGTACTCCTCCGGCACTTCCTTGCCTGGGAAGCGATCCTGCAGGCCCTCCATCACCTCGTGGGTCAGCCAAGAAGTTGGCGTGTGGCCTTCCGGCACATCCGCAATCGGCATGCGGTCGTGGGTATGCTCCTCCCAAATCTCGCCGTAGTCCTGCACGCGCTCGGCAATCCATAGGGTGTTATCGCAACCGTCTGGAATCATGTCATCCCAGATTTCGCGCATCTGCGCAGCGGACTTGATGTAGTAGCCGGTGCCGTCGAACTTGAAGCGATCCGGGTCCATGAAGGTCTTGCCGGTCTGCACGCACAACATTGCCTCATGCGAGGGCGCCTGGCTTTCCAGCACGTAGTGGCAGTCATTGGTCACCAGCGGCGGCAGGTCCAGCTTACGACCGATTTCTAGCAGCCCATCGCGCGTGCGCTTTTCGATGTCGAGCCCGTGGTCCATGAGCTCCAAGAAGAAGTTGTCTTTGCCGTAGATGTCCTGCCACATCGCTGCGGCCTCGAGGGCCTCGTCGAACTGACCTAGGCGCAGACGAGTCTGGACGTCGCCCGAGGGGCAACCGGTGGTGGCGATGATGCCTTCTGCATGCTCTGCGATGAGCTCGGCATCCATACGTGGCCACTTGCCCAGCTGGCCCTCGTAGGAGGCCAGCGAGGAGAGCTTGAAGAGGTTCTTGAGACCCGTCGCGTTTTCCGCCAGCATGGTTTGGTGCAGGTAAGCACCCGATGCGGAAACGTCGTCTCGCTTTTGATCAGGAGTACCCCACAGCACGCGCTTTTTGTTAAAGCGTGATTCCGGCGCCATGTAGGCCTCGATGCCGATAATCGGCTTCACGCCGGCGCTGGTCATCTTCTTGTAGAACGCGTTAGAACCGTACATGTTGCCGTGGTCCGTCATGCCCACCGCCGGCATCTCCTGGCGCACCACCTCATCTGCCAACATGTCCACCTTGGCCATGCCGTCCAGCATGGAAAACTCGGTGTGATTATGAAGGTGAACAAAGGATGAGTTTTTCGCCATGCGGACAGTCTAGCGGGCGCGTCAAGCCCCGCCATCAGCCCTGCGCACGCACCCAGCTGATAGGAATTGTTTCCCACGATATGGCGAAGGAGTACATTGTTTCTCGATGATTTACACCGTTGCCGCCTATCTCATGTGGGGCTTCTTCCCCGCCTTCTTCCCGCTTCTGCTGCCCGCCGGACCTTTTGAGATCCTCGCCCACCGCATCGTATGGACGGCTGTCCTCGTCACCGGCTTCCTCCTCATCTCGGGCGGCTGGCGGGAGCTGCGAGCTTTCAGCGCGCGCACGTGGGCCTGGATGCTGGCCTGCGGCGTGGCCATCACCATCAACTGGGGCACGTACGTTATCGCCATCAACACCGGGCACGTGGCCGACGCGGCACTCGGCTACTTCATCAACCCGCTGGTCTCGGTGGCTTTGGGCATCATCTTCCTGAAGGAATCGCTCAACAAGGCACAGGCGGCGTCGGTTGGCGTGGCATTCATCGCCGTACTTTGGCTGACCTTCATGACCGGCCAAGCCCCGTACATTTCCTTGGCGCTCGCGGGCAGCTTCGGCATCTACGGCCTGATGAAGAAGCAGCTCAGCGTCTCCTCCACCGGTTCCGTGGCCGCAGAAACCATCGTGATGCTGCCAGTGGCCATCGGCTACCTCACGTGGCTGAGCATCCGCGGCGAATCCACGTTTACAACCGAAGGCCCCATGCACATCGTGTTGCTCGTCGCTTCTGGCCTAGTCACCGCGCTCCCGCTTTTGTGCTTCGCCAAGGGCACCAAGCAGCTGCCTCTGGCCACGGTGGGCATGCTGCAATACATGACCCCCATCATGCAGATGCTGTGGGCACTATTCGTCACTCACGAGCACATGTCCACGCAGCGTTGGATTGGCTTCGGCATCATTTGGGTCGCGGTCGTTATCTACCTAGCAGACCTCGCCCGCATGCACCGCGCCTCCCGCCGCGCCAAGCGCTTGCACACCATCAGCGAGGATTAACGCAGCTCGCGGCGGGCTTCCTTCGCTTTCCGACGCCGCTCCTGTTCCTCCTCGGCATTCAACGCCCAGCCTGGCATTAGCACCACCATCGCGGCGCTATAGAGCACCACGAACCCGGCAACCCCAATGGACAGCGCCTCCCCGCCCCTGGCGATCTGGAGGAAAAGTGCCACGAGGCCAATGACAAGGCCCGCCCACACCAAGATGTAGCCGAAGCGATAGTTGGGCATCCAAGTGCTGGTATCGGCAAAAATCTTCATGCTTACTCCTTCAGGGACGACAACGGGCGCACGCCAAAGGTACCCCAGGCGGCGTCGCTAGGCGCGGCTTCTACTGCTTCCACCATGTTGTTTTGCGCAATCGTGCGCAAGCTATCGCCATCCGACCACACGATAACCGCATCAATCTTCGAGGGAACTTCCACCTGACCGACTCCCTGATAGGAATCGCGAAGACGCGTGATTTCCGTGTCGATGACGTCAGCCCGGCTGGCGCCATTGACAGGCTCCGGTACCGCGATGGGCGCGGCCATGCCGATAATGATCGCGTTCATTCGCGTGGCGGGCTCCACCACCGCGTTGACTTGCTGCGCGTTCAAGGATTCCCGGAAGCTCACCAGGGCGTAGGTCGGTTCGTCAGCGGTTGCCACACTGCCTGCGACGCGTTCGACGTAGTCCGCACGGGACTCGTTATCGGGCCCTAGTTGGTCGCCTTGCAGGGCCACGGTGGACTTGGTGCCGAACAGGCCAAAACACAGCAGCACGAACACGACAAGTAGCAGCGTCAATACGGCCGCCGCTATACGACGCCGCCGATAGATCTCCGGGGGGTGCTTCATCCGCGCAAAACCTCGAGTGCATGCCGCAGGTCCTCCGGGTAAGGTGCTGTGACTTCAAAGTATTTGCCGGTGCCGGGGTGAATGAACCCTAATGACACTGCGTGCAGCCACTGCCGGATGAGGCCCACCCGCTTGGCCAGGTTCGGGTCGCAGCCATACATCGGATCGCCCACGCAGGGGTGCCCCGTGGCGGACATGTGGACGCGAATCTGGTGCGTGCGGCCAGTTTCCAGGTGCACCTCGAACAGGCTCGCCTCGCGGAAGGCCTCAAGTAATTTGTAGTGCGTGACGGCGTGCTTTCCGCCATCGACCACCGCGAACTTCCAGCCCGAGGAAGGATGCCGCCCGATGGGCGCGTCGATGGTTCCCACGATGGGATCCGGCAGGCCTTGCACCACGGCATGGTAGGTCTTGGTGACGGTGCGCTCTTTAAACGCCGCCTTGAGCTGCGAGTAAGCGCGCTCGCTGGCAGCTACGACCATCACGCCGGAGGTTCCCACGTCGAGACGGTGAACGATTCCCTTGCGCTCGGTAGGGCCGGCGTCGGCAAGCTGATAACCCGCCGCCCGCAAACCGCCAATGACCGTGGGGCCCTCCCAGCCCAACGTCGGATGCGCGGCGACACCCACGGGCTTATGCACGCAGATGACGTCGTCGTCGGCGTAGAGCACGTCCATGCCCTCAACGAGCTCTTCCTTGGGAACCAGCGGCTCTTCGGGGGCGGGCATCATGACGTCGATCCAGCCGCCTGCCTCCAAGCGATCCGACTTGCCGACGATGGTGCCGTCGACCTCGACGTCGCCAGCCGCGCACAAATCTGCGGCCTTGACCCGTGAGATGCCGATGAGCTTAGCCAACGCGGCGTCGGCACGCATGCCTTCGAGGCCCTCGGGGACCGGCAATCTACGACTCTCGCGCATCCGCTTCCCCCTTTTCGCGTTCTTCGAGGAACATCGCGATGACGAACATCACGACTCCGCAGGTAATAGATGCATCCGCCAGGTTGAACACCGCAAAGCGGCCCACGGAAATGTAATCCACCACGTGTCCAAACCAAAAGCCGGGCTCGCGGAAGAGGCGATCGATGAGGTTGCCGAGAGCGCCGCCTGCGATCATCGCCAGTCCGACGGCCTGCCACTTATCCCGCATCCGTGGCGCAGCGATGGCTACGCCTAAAACAAACGCCAGCTGAATAGTGGTAAACAGCCAGGTGTTGCCCTCGCCACCCATGGAAAAGGCAGCGCCGGGGTTGAATAGAAGGTAGAAGCGGAACCATCCGCCGATGACATTCATCGGCTCCCCCTCAGTGAGGATGGACAACATGATTTGCTTAAACACTTGGTCGATGACAGCCACCGCGATAACCACCGCGGCCATCATGCCGACGAAACTCCTTCTTTTTTGACTCACCCGAATCATTCTAAACACCCCCTTCCGGTAATTTGGAATACTGTGTTCCGTGTTAAAGCTTTAGCCGCAGTTTCCGCCCTCGTCCTTACCACCGCTCCGCTCGCCGCGTGCTCCTATGAAAAGCCGGCACCCAGCGTCGACGAGCCCGTGGGCCTGCCTGTCGACGCCCCGCGCATCACCGTTGAATCCACCGGCACCGGGGAAAAGCGCGTGCTGACTTTCAATGACCTCGATGCAGAGCAAAAGATTAAGTACACCGTCTCGGAAGGTTTTAGCCAAGACCTGCTTAAGTCCTCCGCGGCGCAGGATTTCAATCCGGCTAAGGTCAAATCCGCGACCACCACTCTCTCGCTAGAGGTCAGCGTGGACAAGGCTACGGAGAACGTCGAAGGCCAGCTGCCAGCTACCCGCAATGTCTTTGGCTCAACCGGCGTGCCGGAGTACTCCGGTGATGCTGATGCAGCGAGCGGTGAGGGCTTCCAGTTTGGCTGGCGTGCGGTGGACTCAGGCCAGATGTCTTCGCTGCGTTTGGCGGCACCGCAGAGTGGCACCGACGAGGCCCGCGGCATTACTGAGCAGGCGATTATGAAGCTGACTTCTCTGCCGGTGGTGTTCCCTGAAGATGCGATTGGCAGGGGCGCGAAGTGGACCGTGGAGTCCCGCGTTGCGGGTGAGTCGACGTTGCTGCAGACCACTACCTACACGGTGAAAGAGCTGGCCGGCGATGTGGTCAAGCTGGATGTTTCGGTGCAGCAGCGCCCTTCGCTTGGCGCCTTGTCTTTCGAAGGCCAGGCGGAGGGAACGGACCTCGCGAACAAGGAGCTTAAGGTCTTGAGCTCCACGACGGATTCCAAGGGCGAGCTCACCGTGGATCTGAAGCAGCCGCTGCCTACCGACGGCGATGTTTCCATCGCCACCAAAATCATCTACGGCACCGAGGACTCCGATCTGCGCGTGGTGCACTCGACCACAACGGATCTGCAGTTCAACCCAGCCGAGTAGCCGCACGTATTCGGGCCATCTTTGTGCTCGCTCCCGCGCCGCCGCGGGGCCTCAACGATGCTTCGAATGCACACCGGGCCACCGACCCAATAAAAAATCCGGGCCACAGCCCGGATATTTCTTACTGCGCTGGTGCCTCTGCTGGTGGGACCTCGCCCTCAGCAGGAGCGCCTTCAACAGGAGCGCCCTCAGCAGGAGCACCTTCAGCTGGTGCGCCCTCAGCAGGAGCGCCCGCACCGCCAGCAGTATCAGCGCACATCGGCGGAACCTGCTCCGGAGGGACGATGTTGGAGACCAAGATACAAGCCCAGTTCTTCGACAGCTTCCAATCGCCGTCCTCAAAGACGAACTCAACCTGGTCCGCAGTCTGTCCCTGGCCGTCAGGGGTGGAGAAGTTCACGGTGGCTAGCGCCGACTCCGGGGTGTAACCAGGCAGAACTGGGGCCACGACCTCAAAGACAGCGCCGGACTCGGCCTGCGATGCAGCCATGACGTCGAAAAGCTCCGGAGCCTGCTCCGAGCCCTGTACGGTCTTGGTCTTCTCCTCCACCGGCACGTTGGGGTCAGTTGCCTTAGCCAGGATGGCATTCAGTGCCGCTGCGTCTGGGATTTCTGCGGAGGCAATCGAGGTTTCTTCGGAGCTCGGCCTCTTCTCAATAGTTGCTGGGCCAGCTTTTTCAACTTCATCGGAAGAAGAGCAGGCTGCCAATGCGGTAGCAGCGCTCACTGCCATAATCGCGACGCTGAGCTTGGTGAACTTCACTTTTTCTCCTCACGTTGGGTTTCGCGACGCCACACCCGACGTCGCAGTTCTTTACACCACACTACCCACGCCCCATCCATTTCAGGGCGACCCGCGCCCAGCGAGACGGCCTTTTAGGCTCAACGCTAGTGTGTAAGCCATGACTATCGCACTCATCGCCACCGGCGGCACCATCGCGTGCACCACCCAAGAAGACGGCTCTCTGGTCCCTACCGTAAGCGGCCAACAACTCGCGGATTCCCTTGACGCCGACATCGAGGTCATCGAGTTCCGCCAGCTCGACTCCAGTTCCATCACGTTGGAGGACCTCGATGAGCTGCTTGCCACGGTCCACGAGTTGCTCCACCGTGCCGAGGTCGAGGGAATCCTCATCACCCATGGCACCGACTCCATGGAAGAGACAGCCATGGCGCTGTCCATCTTCGATCCCGGCACGAAGCCGGTGGTGTTGACCGGCGCACAGCGCTCATTCGATCACCCAAACGGCGATGGCCCGCGCAATCTCCAGGACGCCGTCGCGCTCATCAAACAGGCCCAGCCCGGCGTCTTCATCCAGTTCGGCGGCATGAGCATCCCGGCGCGCGGTGCCCGCAAGAACCACACCTTCCATCTCAACGGTTTCGAGTCAATGCCGGTGGGCGAAGGCAGCATCTTCCCCCTCCCCCTGGCTGCGCTGGCGCAGCACCCAGTAGCCATCCTTGCCGCGTATCCGGGCGCTGAAGCCGTGCTTGTCGACGCCGCCTCCTCCCACTTTGCCGGCCTCGTCATCGAAGGCTTGGGTTCAGGCAACATAGGGGCAGGGATGGGCGAAGGCGTGGCCCGCGCGCTCGATGCGGGCATCTCGGTCGTCGTCAGCACGCGTGTGCCTTATGGCAAGTCCTCACTGGCCTATGGCGGGACCGGCGGCGGCGCCACCTTGGCGGACAAAGGCGCGGTCAATGCTGGCGAGTTTCGCCCGGGACAGGCACGCATCCTGTTGGCCGCAGCCTTGGCCACGGGCACGCCCGTGGTGAAGGTTTTTGAGACCGCCGCCGCACCTAAGCAGTACGCGCGCTAGTCCTCTAACTCCGCAAACAACTCCGGCCAGGCCAGCGACTCTAGGGGGTCGGCCGGCACCAGATCGGGATCATCGGCTGCGAAGGACTTGGTGCGACCTGGCCCTGTGGCGCGCGTTTCGAATCGCACGCTCACCACACCGTGGCCTGCACCTTGAATCCAGCCGTGGCCATAGTCCGGGTGATAGACGTCCTGGGTAGCCCGCCAAGACGTATCGGGCTCGTCCTCGATACTGATTTCCACGCGGGAGGTATCCAGCGAGTTGTCGGACACGCCAGCCTCGTAATCGTCATCGGCTTTGCTCGGCGGGCGCACCACTACTCGGTCTAGCTCGGGAAACAGTACGTCCTGGCGGGCAGTCTCCAGCCCCGAGTAGCTCACTCCGACCAAGCGGATGGGCCCGAGTTCGTCGGGATACCGAGCCAGCTTAAAAGCCGTGGCCTTGAGGGTTTCCAGATCATCGGTGGCATAAGGCAAGGTCGCCGAACGCGATTCGATGTGAAAGTCCGCCATGCGCAACTTGACCGAGACGGTGCGGGCACCACGGCCGTCGCGAAGCAGGCGTCGATGTGCGCCTTCGGCAGCCCTGGTGATGGCCGCATCCACCGCACCCACCGTGAGCAGATCCTTGGAATAAGTGTGCTCCGTGGAGATCTGCTTGGCCACCGCACGCGGGGCCACGACCCTGTCATCAATGCCTTGCGCCAGTTTCCACAAGCCCATGCCAACCGTGGCGCCGAGGGAAATCTCCACTTCCTTCTGGGACATCGCCGCCAACTGCCCGATGGTCTCCACCCCAATTGCCGAAAGCTTTGTCCGCGTCACCGGCCCTACTCCCCACAGCTTGCCCACGGGAAGTGGATGGAGGATCTCCAATTGCTTCTCCACCGGGATAACAAAGGTGCCGTCAGGCTTCGCCTCGCCAGAGCCAATTTTGGCAAACTGCTTGCCCGCGCCCGCCCCGATGGAGCTAGGCAGGCCGGTCTCCTCACGAATCAACTCGCGCAGATTATCCGCCCACTCCTTGACCTCTTCGGCCGTGGCACCAACGAGTGCCTCGGGCTCCATGAAAGCCTCGTCGATGGAGAGCTGCTCGATGAGGCCTACGTGCTCGGCGAGAATCTTGAATACTTTTTTCGACGCCGCCGAATACACCACGTGCCGCGGCTGCACCACCACGCCGCGCAGGCCAACCAACTGCTGCGCGCGGAATGTCGGCATGGCCGAGTGCGCCCCGAAAGCGCGGGCCTCATAGGACGCGCCGGCGACGACGCCGCGTCCGCCAACGCCGGCCACGAGGACGGGGCGCCCACGCAGGGTCGGCCGGGTCAGCTGTTCGACGGATGCGAAAAAGGCATCCATGTCGATGTGTAAGACCCAGCGTTGCATGCACACCAGTTTAGAACATGCGTCCTAATCTTAGGGCCTTCGCAATGCCACGACACCACCAGGAGCGAGGAGGCGTTCTTTCGCAAGCGGTCATTCTATACCGGGAGTCGTGTGGGTCTCACTTGAGGTTTTGGTGATCGATGTCTCACGAAATCAGCCATTTTCTAGACAGCAGAGCTCGCTTGTATGCAAGATGAATACATGCAGAATGTAAGCACGCCAGCCGCGGAGCGCGCCTATGAATACGTCAAGCGCGCCATCATCGACGGCGACATTGATGATTCAGAGATGCTCTCTGAGGCAGCCATCGCCGCCAAACTGGGCATGAGCCGTACCCCCATGCGTGAGGCATTCCTTCGCCTCGAGGTAGAAGGATTCCTCAAGCTCTATCCCAAGCGCGGCGCACTGGTGGTGCCGATTAGCCCACGCGAGATTCGCGAGGTCTACGAGGCACGCATGCTTGTCGACGAGCACTCTGCCCGCCACATCTGCGGCCTCGACGACACCGAGCGAACTGTGATTGCGGACTGCTTGGACGCCACCATCGAGGAACAGTCCGCGGCTCTCGACGCCGAGGACCTGCGCACCTACACCCGCCTCGACGCGCGTTTCCACCAAACCATCATGGACAACGGTGGAAATAGCCTGCTGGCTAGCCTTGGCCACTCCCTGCGCGAGCGTCAACAGCGTTTCACTGCGACCGCCATCGGGCGCAATGTGGAGCGTGCCCGCGCGTTCGTCGCGCAGCATCGCCTGCTTGCCGACGCCCTCCGTGCCGGCGACATCGACACGTATCTCACCGAACTCGACGACCATCTGACAACTTCAAGGAAACAACTGTGACAGTTTTTGCACACTCCACCCCGCAAGTCGAGGCGCCCGCTCATAAGGAAATATCTCAGCCCCTTGTGAACAAGCATTCCTGGTTTCCCGTGGCCGGGACGATGGTGGCTGTGGCCTGGGGCGGCAACGAGTTCACGCCGCTGCTGGTGATGTACCGCGAGACGTCGAACTTCTCGCAGGTCACCGTCAACGGTCTACTTGCCGCATACGTGCTGGGAATTATCCCAGCGCTGCTCGTGGGCGGCCCGCTGTCTGACCTCATCGGACGCAAACCCACCCTTTTGCCGGCCGCTCCCCTGTCTTTGATGGGGTCTTTCTTGCTTTCCATCGCGCCGCATGAGCCGCTCATCATCGCTTTGGGTCGCGTGCTCTGTGGCATGGCGCTGGGCTTGGTCATGGCGGTAGGTTCCACTTGGGTGACAGAGCTGGTATCCCGCGCGGGTGGCGATCCTGCTGCCGGTGCGCGCAAGGCGTCGCTGTGCTTGACTGCTGGATTCCTGGTGGGTGCGGGCATTGCCTCGGTACTGGCGCAGTGGGGCCCGTGGCCGACGCACCTGGCCTACGTCCTGCATATCCTGATTACTCTCGTGACCGCGGTTTGGCTCAGCCATACGCCGGAGACCCGCCAGCCGCACCACGGGACAGTCAAGACCACCATCCTTGACCTCACCGTCCGCGAGATGCTGGAGATGCTCCACATCCCGACGGCCGCGCACAAGCGCTTCCTGCGCGTCGTGGTCCCGGTGGCACCGTGGGTCTTTGGCTGCGCGGGTGCTGCTTATGCGTTGCTTCCGCAGCTGCTTGCAAAGTCCGCGGGCCAGACTCCCATTGCTTTCTCAGGTCTCATGACGGTTATCACCCTGGGCTGCGGCGTGGGCGTACAGATGCTCGGCCGCCTTATCGACACGCACAAGTCGGCGCGCGCTTCTGCAATTGCGATGGCTGTTATTACGGTCGGCGCTTTCCTCGCGGCGATTGCGGCGCACACGCTCTCGCTTCCGCTGGGCATTGCCGCTGCGGCAACGATGGGCGCGGGCTACGGCCTGGCTTTGGTGGCTGGCCTTTCGGAGGTCCAGCGCATCGCCGGCGAGCGCGAGCTTGCGGGCCTGACTGCGGTGTACTACTCGATTTCCTACACCGGCTTCTTTATCCCCATGGCGTTTAGCGCGCTTGCGCCTTACGTGGGCTTTACCAATCTGTTCATCATCGGCAGCTGCCTTGCGCTCGTCTGCCTCGTAAACGTCATCTTTGCCTGGCGCTCGCACCTGCCAGGCACTAGACGATAGCTTCATATGCCCTCGGCATGCAGAAAAATGCCCGGAAAGGAAGTCTTCCTTTCCGGGCATTTTTCTAAGCGTTAACGTTTCTAAGCATTAACGCGTTTTACGGTTGCGGTAGCGCCCTTGACCACCTGGTGGCCCTCGAGAGGCTCGGTGACCACGGTGAATTCGGTTGCCAGGACCTCAGCCGCGATGTGGTCTGCGTGGCGGTTAGCCCACTCTTCCTTGTCAGCTGGAACTGACAAGACCACCGAAATGCGGTCATAGACCTCGAAGTCCTCGGCCTTACGGGCATCCTGGAGACCGCGGATGACGTCGGCGGCCCAGCCTTCTGCCTCGAGCTCCTCGGTGACCTCGGTGTCCAAGACAACCAGGCCGTCGACGCCGTCGATACGCGCCGTCGATGCCGGGTTCGCCGCCTGCAGACGCTCGGTGTACTCATCAGCGCCCAGAACGATATCGCCGTCAACAACAACCTCGTCGCCGCGGCGCTCGTAGTTGCCCGCCTTCAGGTTCTTGATGGCGCGCTGGACGTCCTTGCCCAAGCGCGGGCCAGCGACCTTAGCGTTGCAGACAACCTCGAAGGTGCCCACGGAATCGACGTCATCGGTGAGAACAACATCCTTCACATTGACCTCATCGCGGATGATGTCCGCAAAGTCAGCGAGCTGCGCGGAATCAGCCATGGCCACGGTCAGCTTCGGCAGCGGGAGGCGGTTGCGCAGCTTGTTGGACTTGCGCACAGACGACGCCGCCGAAGCCACAGCGCGCGTGGCATCCATCGATGCCACGAGGCTCGGGTCTGCCGGGTAGTCCTCTGCCTTCGGGTAGGAAGCCAGGTGCACAGAGCGCTCCCCGGTCAGGCCGCGGTAGATGACCTCAGCCACGTGCGGCAGCAGCGGAGCCACCACGCGGGTGACGGTCTCCAGCACGGTGTACAGCGTGTTGAAGGCCTCCTCGTGCTGCTCCTCGCCCGCCCAAAAACGGTCGCGGGAACGGCGCACGTACCAGTTGGTGAGCACGTCCGCGAAGTGACGTACCTCCTCGGTGGCCGCAGCGATGTCGGTGTTCGCGAGGGCGTCGTTCGTGCGCTCCACGAGGTCGTGAGTCTTGGCCAAGATGTAACGGTCAAGCACGTTCTTCGAGGAGACGTCGAAGCGGGCCTCGCGGCTCGCGTAGAGCTGCAGGAAGGTGTACGCGTTCCAGATAGGAAGGATGGCCTGGCGTACGCCCTCGCGGATACCCTGCTCAGTGACGATGAGGTTGCCACCACGCAAGATCGGGCTGGACATCAGGAACCAACGCATAGCGTCAGAACCATCGCGGTCGAAGACCTCGTTGACGTTCGGGTAGTTACCCTTGGACTTCGACATCTTCAGGCCGTCGTTGCCCAGCACGATGCCGTGCGCTACGACCTTCTTGTAGGCCGGGCGGTCAAACAGCGCGGTAGACAGAACGTGCATGACGTAGAACCAACCGCGAGTCTGGCCGGAGTACTCCACGATGAAGTCGGACGGCGAGTGAGTCTCGAACCATTCCTTGTTCTCAAACGGGTAGTGCTTCTGTGCAAACGGCATGGAACCGGACTCGAACCAGCAGTCCAGAACGTCAGGAACGCGAACCATCATCGACTTGCCAGTTGGATCGTCCGGGTTCGGGCGAGTCAGCTCGTCGATGTAC
This sequence comes from Corynebacterium sp. LK14, assembly GCF_008042215.1. NCBI lineage: Bacteria > Bacillati > Actinomycetota > Actinomycetes > Mycobacteriales > Corynebacteriaceae > Corynebacterium > Corynebacterium sp. LK14. The sequence goes on along the minus strand of NZ_NOVQ01000009.1, from coordinate 299,784 downwards.
GGACGGTGCAGCGACGTCGGGCGCACGCCAAAGTCAGCCTCGAGCTCGTCGAGCGAGCCGTAGACGTCCACGCGCGGGTACTCCGGGTTATCCGAAACCCACGCCGGGATCGGCGCACCCCAGTAACGGGTACGGGAGATGTTCCAGTCGCGCGCGCCCTCGAGCCACTTGCCGAACTGGCCGTCGCGAATGTGCTCTGGCAGCCACTCGATCTCGTTGTGGTTGAGCTCGACCATGCGGTCGCGGAACTCGGTGACCTTCACAAACCATGCCGGCAGTGCCTTGTAGATAAGCGGCTCACCAGAGCGCCAGGAGTGCGGGTAGGAGTGCTCGATGGTCACGTGGCGTACCACGCGGCCCGCAGCCTTCAGGTCCTTGATGATGTCCTTGTTCGCATCAAAGACAAGCTGGCCCTCATAAGGCGGGACCTGGGAGGTGAACTCGCCGTCCTCATCAACCGGGATGACCAGCTCGATGCCGTACTTCTGGCAGGTGTTCATATCGTCCTCACCAAACGCCGGAGCCTGGTGGACAACACCAGTACCGTCTTCCGTTGTAACGTAATCCGCCAGGATTACCTGGAAAGCATTCTCCAGGTCTGGGAAGAAGTCAAAGATTGGCTGATAGGTAAAGCCCTCCAGGTCCTTACCTAAGAAGCTCTTCAGGACTTCCACCTCGCCGAGTTCCTTAGCCAATGTGCCAGTCAGCGCCTCAGCCATGACGAAGGTCTTGCCCTCAAAATCGCCGTCGGTGGCCTTGAACAGCACGTAGTTGACCTCTGGGTGGACGGCCAGCGCCGAGTTAGACGGCAGAGTCCAGGGAGTCGTGGTCCAAGCGAGGAAGGCGGCGTCGCCAAGCTCAGCGTTTTCGGACAAGGTCTTTTCAGCCGCGGAGCCAGGCTTCGCGCCGGTGACCGGGAAGGTAACCGTCAGGGTCGGGTCCTGCCGCATCTTGTAGGAGTCATCCAGGCGCGTCTCCTGGTTGGACAGCGAGGTGTGCTCGGCCCAGGAGTAAGGCAGGACGCGGAAGCCCTGGTAGATAAGCCCCTTGTCATAGAGCTCCTTGAATGCCCACATGACCGATTCCATGTAGCCGATGTCCAGGGTCTTGTAGCCGTTTTCAAAGTCCACCCAGCGCGCCTGGCGGTTGACGTAGTCTTCCCACTCGCCGGCGTACTGCATGACGGATTTCTCGCAGTACTCGTTGAACTTCTCGAGGCCCATCTCCTCGATCTGGCCTTTGTCTGTGATGCCGAGCTGCTTTTCAGCCTCCAGCTCTGCAGGTAAGCCGTGCGTGTCCCAGCCGAAGACGCGCGGGACGTAATTGCCAGCCATGGTGCGGTAACGCGGAACGATGTCCTTGACGTAGCCCGTCAACAGGTGGCCGTAGTGCGGCAAACCATTAGCAAAGGGAGGGCCGTCGTAGAAGATGTACTCAGGGCAATCCTTGGTCTGGTCCAAGCTGGCCTGGAAAGTTCCGTCTTCCTTCCAGAATTTCTGGACGACTTCTTCCATGTCTGGGAAACGGCTCGAGCCGCCGGTCATATCGACCTTGGGGTAAACGCCGCCAACATTTTCGCTCATTAATCTTCCTTCACTCGTGGGCTGGTGCAGGGACGCGCCTTGCGGCTCGCGGTACCACCCTGCTTGGCGCTTGACGACGCCCACTTCGTTTCAGTGAAGGAGATTTCGGTCCCACCCGCTCGGTTCTACTGGCACTTTGTGCGTTCTTCCGAGATGCTCCCCGGTGATTGCCGGCTCAGTGCATACGTCTTCGAAGTATACCCATGCCGTCAAATTTTCACAGGCCGAGGTTCCTGAGTGGTGCAAATGGGTATCAATGAGTCGGTTGAGACAAAGTTATCCACAGGTTGAAAATTGCCTCTTGAGCCTTGTCGATAGGGCTTTTTAGGGTGGGGTTTATGACTTCACTTCAGGCATTCTTAGCGGCAATACGCCCAGGCATGGACATCGTGGCTGGGTGCGCAGGGCTGTCTGAAAAGGCTTTGATTTCGGCTGGCGCGCCGGATAAAACGGCACAGCAATTGCTCGCGCTTTACGACGTCTACTTTGGCCGCACCGCTTTCACCCGCCGGCAACGCGATTCCGTGGCCTCAGCGCAAAGGCTTGGCCATTCCCTGCCCACAATCGAAGTTATCGAACGCTACGCAATTCGCGCGAAGACCCAACGTGCGGCGTGGCAGATGCGCGAGGAACTGTGCAATACCAAGGCCGATACCCTCGCGATGGAGCAAGTGGCGAAGAAAAAGCTGAAGGCGCTCAATAGCGAGCGCAAGCCAGAGCAAGGAGTAAAGCTTTATCGCCGCAAGGATAAGCCGTGGACTTTGGCGATTACCGGCCCGTCGACTTTAATCGCGGATATGCATGCGGCTATCGACCCTGCTTCTCCCCTGGAGTCTTTGGAGAACCTTTTCTTCCCCGCTGCTAAGGACTCAACAAGCGTGCCTAGCCCAACCGGAGAAAGGCCGCGGATACATACCAACGTCATCGTACAACTGCCAGCGTTGGCGAAGATTCTGCAAGGCGACGGCGAGGAGATAAGCCTGCAGATGACCAACGGAGCTATCATGTCGGGTGCGGAATACGTGAAAAGAGCGCTGGATACATGCCTCGATTACGCCACGCTTGTGCATCCGCATGAGGGGCCGGTGAATCTCTATCGCACTAAGCGCTTTGCCAACCGCAAGCAAAGGTTGATGGCGGGAGCGGAAAATCCCACCTGTGCTTGGCCGGGATGCAATCACCCGGCAGATAAAGCCCAAGTGCATCACCTAATTTCTTGGTCGCGCGGCGGACCGACGAACATGTCAAACCTCGCGACTTTATGCCACTACCACAACGGTGTAAATGAAGACGACCCCAACGCCCCGCCGCTACGCGGCAGGTTAGCTAGGGTCGATGGAAAGGTGCGCTGGCAGCGCGGCTAGCAGAAAAGGCAACAACCACGACTAAGAGCAATAAAGTGTCAGGGCCATGCGCCACAATCTAGGAGGCAGGGTACTCCCCTGCCTCCTCGTCCTGCGCAAGATCAGGTTTGCGCTTCCGAAAGCCGTCGATGATGAAGAGCACCATCCCCAGCCCCGCGGCTGCGAAGAGAAGATACAAAGACCAATCGGCAGAAGTAAGTACGAAGTTCACCAGCGCCAAGAACGCTACGAATGCCAATACGAGTGCTGCAACAAGCATGTTTTACCTCCAAAAAGGCGCCCTCCCAATGCCATGGAAGGACGCCTTAAAGCCTAAGCCGTTAAAAGCTTACTTGCCAGCTTCACCGTTCGGTGCAGCGGTGCCGCGGGTCTCAAGCTCCTCCAGCTGGGACTCCAGCAGGGTCTTGAGGCGGGTGCGGTACTCACGCTCGAAGGTACGCAGCTCGGCGATACGAGCCTCGAGGGCCGTCTGCTGCTGCTTGACGGTGTTCATAACCTCGGTGTGCTTCTTCTCAGCGTCAGCCTGCAGGGCTGCAGCCTTCTCCTCAGCCTGGCGGATCTGAGCCTCAGCGCGGGAGTTAGCCTCGGACTCGGTCTGCTTTGCCTTAGCCTCAGCGTCAGAAACCAGCTTCTTGGAGCGGGTGTCTGCGTCGAGCAGCTGAGCGTCGAACTTCTTCTGGGCGTCGGCAAGCTGTGCCTTGGAGCGGGAATCGGCGTCGTTAAGCTGCTTCTCGGCCGCGGTGCGTGCCTCGGACAGCATGGACTCGGACTCTGCCTTTGCCTCGGAGGTGAGGCGGTCTGCCATCTCCTGAGCCAGACCCAGGACGCGAGCAGCCTGCATGTGGGTATCCGGGGTAGCCAGACCCTCCGCAGCCTTGGTGGCGGCAGCGCCTGCACCAGCACCCGCGATGCCGGAAACGGCAGCGGTCTTGGCGGAGCCAGCGTTCTTCCTGAGGTCCTCGTTCTCCTTCTTGGAAGCCTCGAGTTCCTCCTTAGCTTGGGTTGCCTCTGCACGAGCTGCCTCGAGCTCACGCTTAGCCTTCGCAGCATCCTCACGAGCGGCCTTGAGCTCTGCATCGTTGTTAGAGCCAGTTGGTGCCTTGGAAATCTCAGCCTGAGCGGTCTTTGCCTGCTCCTGAGCGCGCTTAGCCTCTTCCTTGGCCTTTGCGACCTCATTCTTGGAGTCCACCAGCTTGGTCTCGTACTCTGCGCGGAGCTTGGACTCAATCTCCTTGCGGAGGGTGGCCTCGTCGGCACCCTTGTTAGCGGAAGCTGCGGCTACGCCTGTAGTAGCGCCGCCCTTGGTTTGCAGCTCTTCAACCTGAGCCTGCAGGTCATCGTTCTCATCCTGCAGCTGGGCAAGGGTGTCTTCTACGAGGTCGAGGAACTGGTCGACTTCATCCTCGTTGTAGCCACGCTTGCCAATTGGCGGCTTGCTGAAAGCGACGTTGTGTACATCAGCTGGTGACAGTGGCATTGACTTCTCTTCCCCTTCAAGTCGGTGCAACCCCGGAGGCTCCGAGGTCTTGGGAGATGCAAACACATCTAAAGGCTAACCAAAAGTTGCGCCACTAGATACGTCTACAAAGAACATGTGCGTTTAATAATACGGAATATCAGTATTGATTGTATCCAAACGCTCACATTAGCTAACGAATCGCCGAGTCTCAATGTTAACAGGAGGTTTCAATACACCCGCCTTATAGGAAAATGCTCGAGACCACCATCATCAAGACGGACAAAAGCAAGAACAAAACGATGATTGAAACATCGAGCGCAACCCCACCCATTCGCAACGGTGGGATAAGACGGCGAAGCGCCCTAACTGGTGGGTCGGTGACCATAAACAGCGGCTCAGCTAGCACCATAAACCAGCGAGGCGGGTTAAATTGGCGCGAGAAGGACTGGATCATCTCAATGATGATTCGGGCAATCAGAATCCACGAATAGATTCGCAGGATGAGGATCAGGATTATTCCAATAGTGCTCACTCGGACGAGCCTATCTGAACTACCCCCACTGATGCGGCATCCACACAATTAATTTCGCTAAAGGCGAACGCCGCCCCGCTCCCCACCAACACTTGGGGAACCGGGACGGCGCTTCGCATCTTTGACGCTGAAACTTAGCGCAGGTGTGCAGCACGCTCCAGCTCGAGAGTGGAGATGTCTGCACCCTTAGGAACAATGGCAAACACACGACGGTCGGTGTCCATACCCTTGGTCAGGTTGAGCATGCGACCTTCAAGGCCGAAGCACAGGCCAGCAGCGAAGTCGATGAAACGCTTCGCGGAAGCCTTGTCAGCATCAGTCAGTTCGAAGACAACCGCATCGCCATCACGGAACGGCGCGCCAACCTTGGCTGCATCGTCGAAGGAAACGAGGGAAAGCGCCACGATGGTCGGGACAAATTCCTCTTCCAGAGCCGGCTCAAAGGAGCGCGGTGCATAAGCGGCGGAGCCGTTGGACTCGTAGCTGCGCTCGTCGGCGTAGTAAGCGTCGTCGGCTTCGATGTCCATCGGGCCCAACCCGAAGAACTCTTTCGTCCTATCAATCAAAGACATATCTAGTCTCCCTCTGACCTAATCTGTTTTGCCCTTAACTTGGTACGAATGTTACTAATGTGAAAGCAGTAAATTGTACCTGTGAAATGCGCGTTTGCGTTGCCACTTAACCTACTGGCCGGGGTCCCATGATGCCGGTTCCGACACGCACGATATCTGTTCCCGCAGCAATCGCCTCACCCAAATCCGCGCTCATTCCGGCCGACATTTTCAGCGGACGCCCGAGGCGCCAGGCAACGTCGTCAGTCAGCGTCCGCACGCGCCCGAAGACCTCAGCAGCATCAGAGTCCAGCGGCGGAACCACCATGAAGCCCTGCAGTTCAAGGTTTACCAATTCCTCCACGAGCTCGACGAGACTCGGAACATCCGGCAGAGCCACTCCCCCGCGGGCGGTATCGCCATCGGCGGAAACCTGAATAAAAACCGGCAGCGGGGCGTCACGATCTCCAGATTCTTGTGCATTGGCGACGCCGCGATCGAGCGCCGTCGCCAGCTTCGCCGAGTCCAGAGAATGCACGCTGTGCGCCCAACGCGCCACGTGATTAGCCTTCTTGGTCTGAATCTGCCCAATCATGTGAAAGCGCACCGCCGGCAGCTCCGCGGCTTTAGCGCGCGCTTCTTGCTCGCGGTTCTCCGCCACGTCAGTGACCCCAAGCTCGGCGAGCAGCGCGACGTCGCCCGCCGGGTGGAACTTGGTCACCGGCAACAGCTGCGGCGCCTCTCGCCCGGCCGCGCGAGCGAAGTCCTCAATTTGGGCGCGAGTGCGCTCGAGTCCTGCTTGCAGTTCTTCCTTGCGGTTCATTTATACCTCCAACCAGATAACGCCTGCTTGGCGCCCAGTGGTGCCTTCGCGGCGGTAGGAAAAGAAATCAGTGTCTTCGATGGTGCAGCGGGGATCCGATTCGATGTTGGTAATCCCCATCCCCATCAGTTGCCGGATAAGCCCTTTACGTACGTCCACACCCCAGGTACCCGTTTTTGTGCGGGTTTTGGCCCCGGGCAAATGCTTTTCGACGTCGTCCGCCATCGCCTCCGGTACCTCATAGTTCAGGCCCGAGGCGGCCGGCCCCATCAGGACCTGGATAGTCGAAGGAGTGGCGCCAAGTTCCAGCATGGCTTCGACCGTGTTGCGGATGATTCCGTTGCGAGCCCCGAGGCGACCTGCATGGGCTGCTGCGACGACGCCGGCGGAGACGTCGGAAAGCAGCACCGGCGTGCAGTCCGCGACGAGCACACCGAGCCCGAGGCGTTTTTCCGTGGTGATGATGGCGTCGGTGGCCTCGACCGGCGTGCCGGCGTTGCCACGGTCCACGCGCGTGACGGTGTTGGTGTGGAGCTGTTCCATCCACACAATGTCGTCAAGCCCCAGCACGCGCTGCAGGCGGGTCCGGTTACTGGCGACGTCCGCCGGGTCATCGCCGACGTGATCGCCCAGGTTGAATGACTCGTATGGGGACGACGAAACCCCGCCCGCACGGCTTGTAAAAACCATGCGCACGGGGCGTTGTGGTGCTTCCTCGTTTACTGGCATGCACTCCAGATTAGCGCAGTACCTTCAGCGTTTAGCGCATGAAGGACGGCACGTCAAGATCGTCGTCACCGTCATCCTGGCGGCGGTCGTCGCGGCGCTCAGCCGGACGCGACAGGCGGTAGTCGTCGCGGCGCTCCTCGCGAGAAAAACGCTCAGAGGTGGTAAACAGACCACCGTTGGAGGAATGACGCGGCCGGTAGGTCTCTGCCGGTTGTTCCTCGAAGCGAGGACGCTCTTCTTGACGCGGCTCCTCATAGCGCGGCTCTTCGTAGCGCTGCTCCTCGTAGCGCTGCTGCGGTGCAGACTGCTGGACTGGGGCAGCCTCTTCGCGGTTGTCGAAGAGGGAGCCCGGACGCTGTTGTTGCTGCTGCTGAGGTGCAACGTTAGTTGTCATGTTTGCCTGCGCATCGAAGCCAGTGGCGATGATGGTGACGCGGACTTCGTCGCCCAGGTTGTCGTCGATGATGGTACCGAAGATGATGTTGGCATCCTCGTCAGCGCGCTCCTCCACCATGGAAGCAGCGGCGTTGACCTCGTGCAGGCCAAGGTCGGAGCCACCAGCGATGGAGAGCAGGACACCCTTGGCGCCTTCCATCGTGGACTCGAGCAGCGGCGAGTTGATGGCCTGTTCAGCAGCGTTGAGCGCGCGGTTATCGCCCCGTGCGGAGCCGATGCCCATGAGTGCGGAGCCGGCATCAGCCATGACGGAGCGGACGTCAGCAAAGTCGACGTTGATCATGCCCGGGATGGTGATGAGGTTGGTAATACCCTGCACACCGTTGTGGAGAACTTCATCGGCGGCGCGGAATGCCTCGACGATGGAGAGCTCTTCGCCACCGAGCTGCATGAGGCGATCATTCGGAATGACGATGAGAGTGTCGCAGACCTCGCGCAGCTCCTCGATACCGGACATAGCCTGACGGGTACGGCGAGCGCCCTCGAACTTGAATGGACGGGTCACAACGCCGACGGTCAGCGCGCCCATCTTCTTGGCGATGGAAGCAACGACCGGGGCGGCGCCGGTACCGGTGCCGCCGCCCTCGCCTGCGGTCACGAAGACCATGTCGGAGCCTTCCAGGGCATCCTCAATCTCGGTCTTGTGGTCTTCTGCAGAGGTCTTGCCGACCTCCGGGTTAGCACCCGCGCCCAAACCGCGAGTGGCCTCGCGTCCGATGTCGAGCTTGGTGTCGGCATCAGAGAAGATCAGTGCCTGCGAGTCCGTGTTGATTGCGACGAACTGAACGCCCTTCAGGCCTTCTTCAATCATACGGTTAACGGCGTTGACACCACCGCCGCCGACACCGACGACCTTGATGTCCGCGAGGTTATTGCTAGTAGAGATCATGTGAGGGGCTCTCACCTTTCACTGTTGGTGCGTAAACGAGGATTTTGTGCGCGCAGCATTTGTTGCGAGCGGTTAGTTCCATCTTTAACGACGCGCTTGTAATTTTCGCGTTCATTTTGCCGCGTGTCGGTACCCTCAAGTAGTGGTTTAGGGTTGCTGACATGCAGGTTTTCGGATCACAAAAGCCCCACGCACCCCATCCGTTGACACTTTTTGGGGCTGCGCAGGGCTTAAGTTTTGAACGCTAATTTTATTTACTTGTGACCAATTCCGGGTTAGAAATATTCCAGTTTTGGCCCTCCATCTTTAGAATGGTTTCAAACGCCAAGGCCTTGTTCGCATTATCCTCCGAGGCGCCCCAGAAAACGGTCCGCTCGTCCTTGAGGTGGATAGTCATCGAGTACGCGTTCTTCACCTCCAGCGACTTGACCTGCGCACGCAGGTTCTGCGGCAGCGCAGCAAGCACATCAACGGCATCGCGCATCTCCTGCGAGCCCGGCTCCGCGCTGCCGGTAATTTCCACTGCGCCCTCCGGCGGGGTATCCGTGGTGAACTCCTTACCCTCGGCGTCGATAAGCAAATTGCCCTCGCGGAAAGCCACCGCCTCATGTTCGATGACCTCGATATCGAGGGTCGATGGGAAGGCACGCGATACCGTCGCAGACTTTACCCACGGCAGGTGTGCCACTCCCGACGCCGCCGCACGAGCATCAACGCGAACCAGATTCTCCCCCACCGCTACCCCGCTGGACTCTTCCACCTGTGCAGCATCCACGTGGGAATTGCCTTGGATCTCAAAGGAGGAAACCTTAAACACTGGAAAAAGCCACACGGCAGCAGCCACCAAGACCAGCACGGCAAGAATTCCGGCGACTATTGCGGTAATTGATTTCTTAGACATTCAGCGCCTTTAGCTCGTCCAAGATTTCTGCGGCAAGCATCGTCACTGAACCGGCGCCGATGGTGAGCACGACGTCGCCAGGCTGCACCAGCGAGACAACGTCCTGCGCCGCCTCAGAGAAGTTCGGTTCGAAGATTACCTTCATGTCTTCCGGCATCTTGTCAGTGATGATGCGAGAGGTGATCCCCTCCACCGGCTGCTCGCGGGCGCCGTAGATGTCGAGGACCACGGCGGCGTCGGCAAGCGCCAGCGCCTGCGCGAACTCCTTATCGAACTCCATCGTGCGCGAGTACAGGTGCGGCTGGAAGCAAGCGATAACGCGCGCCCCCTTGCCCTCAGCCTCGACCTTCTGACGCGCTGCCGTGAGCACCGCAGTGACCTCGGTGGGATGATGCGCATAATCGTCGAAGACGCGCACTTGAGACTCGGTGCCTCGGAACTCAAAACGGCGGCGCACGCCGGTAAAGTCCGTCAGGCCCTCAGCCAGCTCGGAGAGCTCGCCGCCCGCAAGCCCGCCGGAGACAAGCGCGGCCAAGGAATTGAGCACCATGTGATGGCCCGGAATCTGCAGCTCGTAGGACAGCTCTTGGGGCTGTGCACCCGGCAATGCCACGCGCACGCGGACCTGCATTCCGATGACGGAAACCTTCTCCTCCAGAACCTCAGCCGCCAGCGGGATGGACGAGTACTTCTCCCCCGCTTCCGCACTGCCATAACCTAGGACCTGAATGCCGCGCCCGAGCGCGCGCAGGCCAGTCTGGGCAGCGTGATCATCTTCCAGGCACACAACGAGGTACCCGCTTTCTTCGATGCGATCAGCAAAATCATCGAAGACCTTGTAATAAGCCTCGGCGTTGTGGAAGAAATCTAGGTGGTCAGGCTCGACGTTGGTGATTACTGCGACGGTTGGGCTGTAACGCAGCAAGGAGGCATCGGACTCATCGGCTTCGGCCACGAATGCCGCGCCGGTTCCCGCATGGGCGTTGGTGCCTGCACGGTTGAGCTGGCCGCCGATAGCGAAGGAAGGATCCAATCCGGCCTGCTGCATCGCGGTCACGGTCATGGATGTGGTGGAGGTTTTTCCGTGGGTGCCCGCCAACAGAATCTGCTGGTGTCCCTCCATGAGCTCAGCCAGAAGGTCGGAGCGGCGGATGACCGGAATACCGGCCGCGCGAGCACCTGCAAGTTCTGGATTGTCCTGTGGAATAGCGGCGAAGGAAGTCACCACAACAGTAGGCTTGTCACCTGCCAACTCCAGGTTTTCAGCTGCGTGGCCGATAGCGATCTTCACGCCCATCGTGCGCAGTACTTCCACTGGAGTGGAGGCCTTCACATCAGAGCCAGTCACGACGCCCCCGCGGTTAGCCAAGATGCGGGCCAAACCGGACATGCCGGAGCCACCAATACCCACCATGTGGACGCGGGAAAGATCGTAGGAGTTTGTCATTTACTTTTCCTTCACATTCGCTAATAAGGCCGACTTTTAGTCGGTGTGCGCTGCGCGCGAGGCTTCGTCGATCATATCCCTGATGTGATCGGCAATCGTATTGGCAACGTCGCCCGCAGAGTTAGTGGCAGCCGCCTTACGCATGGCCGCATACCGCTGCTCATCCCCAAGGGTTGCCTGTACTTCATCCACCAGGCGCTGCGGGGTTAGCTCCGCATCAAGAATCTGCACTGCAGCACCAGCCGCAACCAATTCGCGAGAGTTCAGCGCCTGTTCACCGTTTCCGATAGGCAGCGGAATGTAAATTGCAGGCACGCCGGCCGCAGTAACCTCGGCAACCGTCATGGCACCAGAACGGCACACCATAAGATCTGCCACGGCTAGCGCACCGGCCATGTCATCGATATAAGGCAGCGCAGTGTAGTGCTCAGCTTCCGCTGGGGCCGTATTCTTCTTGCCATAGGCGTGAAGAACCTGGTATTTCTCCGTCAACTGCGACAACGCGCCTGCAACCGCGGTGTTGATGCTGACAGCGCCCTGCGAGCCGCCAGTAACCACGATGGTTGGACGTTCTGGGTCCAAATTCCAGCGTTCGCGTGCTGCGGCTGCGGCGCTGCCGTCGGGGTCCTCGCCCAGCCCAGGACGTACCGGAATGCCCACGACCTCGCCGGGCATGCCGGAGTTACGGTGTGCATTAAGTCCAATTCCGCCAATACGCACGCCGAGCTTATTGGCGATGCCGGAAAGCGCGTTCGTCTCCAACACGTAGAACGGCATACCCATGGACTTGGCAGCTAGATATGCCGGCGCTGCCACATAACCACCGGTTCCAAACACCACGTCCGCTTCGACCTCTTTAAGCACCTTGCGCGTCTGCAGCACGGACTTAATCAGATTGAAGGGAAGCTTGAACAGCTCAGCGTTAACCTTGCGCGGCACGGGCACTGGCGTAATGAGGCGCAGATCGACCCCACGCCCCGGAACGATGTCGCGTTCCAACCCTTTCTGGGTACCGAGCGCCGTTAATCGGGCGCCGTGGCGCTGCCTGAGCGCCTCACCCACTGCGAGTGCTGGTTCAATATGGCCTGCGGTGCCGCCACCTGCAATGACGACGGAAATGGGGGTGGAATTCATGCCCTACACGCTACCAGTGCGCCTGCTGCTTAACGGCGCTCGCCGCGCCCGTCTCGCCGATCGGCGCCACGCTGGCGGTACTCACCCCGCGGCGCCGTAGAACCGGTGTTATTCTCCCCAGCCCGCGGCTGTCGGCTCGTCACTGGGCGGCCAAAGCGTTCTTCTCGTTCCGCGTTGCGACGAGCCAATTGTCCGACTACGCCGGATTGCCCTTTCCCGCGTTTTGCTGGAGTTGGTGAAGCGTGTCGTCCCGTCTTACGCTTTGGCGCGTCACCAGCAAGCTGGGGCTCGGGGATGAAGAATAGGCGGTCGAATAGCGGGCGCCCAAAGTTCTGCATCGCCGAAATCTGTAATGGCTCGTGCCGCGCCACATTGCACAACACTCCCATCGAGCCAATAGTGATAAGAGCAGCGGTACCACCTGCAGAAATCATCGGCAGCTGAATACCCGTCACAGGCAACAAACCAATGACGTAGCTGATGTTGATAAACGCCTGGATAACCACACCCACCGTCAAAGTGGCAGCCAACAAGGATTGGAACTGGTCCTGAGCGTTTTTCGCAGTGCGCAATCCGATGTATCCCAATGCCGCAAACAGGAAAACAACGAGGACGCCGCCCCACAGGCCGAGTTCCTCCCCGATGATAGCGAAGACAAAGTCATTCTTAGCTTCGGGAAGGTAGAACCACTTGGCGCGCGACTGCCCGAGACCTACGCCCCAAAAGCCTCCGTCGGCAAGTGATAGAAAGCCCTGGTATGCCTGGAAACCTGTGCCCTGCGTATCCTCAATGTTTCCGCGAATTGCATCAAAGTAGGTATGGAATCGGTGCGAACGGAAGCCACCCGATAGGAACACAGCGAGCAAGCCCAACGTACCGAGGACCAAGACCACCGCGGGGACCCGCCAGTCAACGCCAGCGAAAATCAAAGTAAAGACCACGACCATGGCGAAAGATACCGCCATGCCAAGGTCACCCTGGGCCACGATGAGGAAGAACATCAGCCCCGAGATGATGGAATACATCATGAAGGGATCGGTCGGATGTAGCGAGCGGTGGGACTTACCGGCCAACGCAGTTGCGCCGTACATAGCCACCGTCACTCGGGCAAACTCCGAAGGCTGGAAGCCAACACTACCGATGGAAATCCACGACTGGGAACCCACGGTTTCGCGTCCGGTACCGATTCCCGGAATAAGCACCGCAATGAGCAGGAGTATTGACAGCAGCAGCAGCCACGGGACTAGTTTACGCAGCGTATAAGGCGAGATACGCAACGCCAGCCAGAACAGCACCAAGCCACCGAAGACAAGCAGGCACTGGCGGATGGCCTCTGACCAAACATTGGAAGTCTCCGTAAAGGATGTCGCCATGGATGCAGAAAAAGCCATCAGCACGCCGATGCCGATCAACGAGAAGATGATGATGCGCAACAGCTGATAGTCCAAGCCCGGCTGAGCACGGTAGTGCTGGCGGATTTCTTGCACGCGCTGGCCGAGCGTCTTCGACGCCGGTGTTTGCGGCCGGGTGGCAGTCATGGGTTCTCCTGGGGTGCGTGCGTGATTAACGTGCGATGCGTCGGGCAGCCGCGGCAAAGTAGTCACCGCGTTGGCTCATTCCCGTGTACATATCCAACGATGCCCCAGCAGGTGCCAAAAGCACAGTATCGCCGCTCTCGGCGTGTTGCACTGCCGCAGCCACAGCCTCATCCATGGCGGCAACGGGGTCGGTGGATTCGATAAGGATGGTAAGCACGCCTGGGGCATGCGCGACGATGGCGTCGGCGAGCAGCTGCTTGTCGACGCCCATTATCACCGCCACCTTGATATGCGCGGCGTGTGTTTCGAGCAGCTCTGAGGTGTCAGCACCTTTGAGCTGACCGCCGGCGATCCACACCACGGAATCAAGCCCACGCATCGCGGCCTCGGCAGCGTGCGGATTGGTGGCCTTGGAATTATCGATATAGTCGACGCCTGCGTGAGAGTGCACGACCTCGCCGCGGTGGCCGGCCACGGTGTAGCTCTCGAGCCCCTCGGTAATCGAGTGGGGTACTGCGCCTGCCAGTGCGGCGGCAGCTGCGGCGGCACCGGCGTCCAGCACTCCAGCCATTCCGGCAGGCTCAATGGTGGTGACGTCCTCGATGAGGGTAACCGAGTGGCCGGCAACGTTGTTAAGAACGAGCTTTCCTTCGACAACGCCCGCTTCCCCATCGGCAGGTTCGGTGTGGGTGAAGGCGTGCACATCGGCGGAAATCAATCCGGCATTGCGCGCCTTGTCCGCGTATTCGCGCACGTGCGCATCGTCGCGGCCGATGACTGCGTGTGTACCCTTGAGGACCTTGGCCTTCGCCTCGGCATAGGCGGCGAAGGAGCCGTGCCAGTCGAGGTGATCATCTGCCAGGTTGAGCAGTACGCCGACCTCTGGGGTCAGCTGGGAGGACCAGTGCAGTTGGAAGGAAGAAAGTTCAGCAACCAGTACGTCAACGCGTGAGCTTGCCGCCAGCGCATCGAAGGGCGAGGTTCCGATATTGCCCACGGCCTGGGAGCGCTTGCCCGAGCGCTTTTCATCGGCCGCCATGACGGCAGCCAGCATGCCCGTGGTAGTGGTCTTGCCGTTGGTGCCGGTCACAGCGAGCCAGGTACGCGTGGGGCCAAAGACCTCTGCCTTATCCAAGCGATAAGCCAGCTCGACATCGCCGATCACCTCAACGCCCGCTGCAGCGGCGGCCACCAACAGTGGTGAGCTCGGCGCCCAGCCTGGTGAGGTAACCACGAGGGAGAACTCCGCGGGATCAACAGCGGCGGTATCAACGGTCGCGACGCCTAGGTCGGCAGCGAGTGTGGCACGTGAGTCGGCGTTGCCATCGGCCACAACCAGGTCTGCTCCCAGCCCCCGCAAGACGGTGGCGCAGCCGCGGCCGGACACTCCGGCGCCGGCCACCAAGATACGGCCTCGCAAGGACTCGGGAAGTCCTCCCGCTAGGTTCTCGGGCGCTTTAGTCATGGCTAGCCCACCAGCCCGATGCCGGAATCAACGAGCCACTCGCCGTAGAAGATTGCCACACCAGTCATGGCGGCCATCGCCGCAATGAGCCAGAAGCGAATGACAACCGCGGTCTCGGCCCAGCCGCCGTTTTCGAAGTGGTGGTGGATTGGAGCCATGCGGAAGAAACGCTTGCCGGTGGAACGGAAGACCACGATCTGGATGACCACGGAAACGGTCTCGATGACGAAGAGCGCGCCGATGATGATCATGAGCAGCTCGGTACGGCTGGTCACGGAGATGCCCGCAACCAGGCCACCCAGGGCCAGGGAACCGGTATCGCCCATGAAGATCTTGGCCGGTGCAGCGTTCCACCACAGGAAGCCCAGGCAACCACCCAGGCCGGCGGCAGTCAGAACCGCCAAGTCCAGCGGATCACGGACCTGGTAGCAGCCAGCGGTGAAGTCAGCCGCGCAAGAGTTGCGGAACTGCCAGAAGGTCATGATGGTGTACGCCCCCATCACGATTGCGGTGGTACCCGCTGCCAGACCATCCAGTCCGTCGGTCAGGTTGACCGCGTTAGACCATGCCGCGATGAGGATGTACATGAAGATGAGGAACACGATGGTGCCGACAATGGTCGGGCCAACGGCAATGTCGAAAGTCTCGATGTCACGAATGAAGGAAAGCTTCGTGGAGCCAGGCGTCAGGCCCTTCTCATCGGGGTTCTGTAGAACCAGCAGGCCGAAGGCCAGAGCGAGCGCCAGCTGGCCCACCAGCTTGGCCGTCTTGTTCAGGCCCAGGTTGCGCTCTTTGAAGAGCTTGATGAAGTCATCAGCAAAACCCAAGCCACCAAGCCCCAGGGTCAAGCCGAGGACCAAGATGCCCGAGTAGGTGAAGCCACCATGGCCGGTGATTTGCCCGTAGATGCCGACCGTCAGGTAAGCCACGGTGATACCAGCGAGGATCGCAAGGCCGCCCATGGTTGGCGTGCCGCGCTTACGAAGGTGCGACTTGGGGCCGTCCTCGCGGATTTCTTGGCCCTTTCCTGCCTCCGAGAAATAACGGATCAGGAGTGGGGTGATAAAAATCGCTACGAGGAAGCTGACCACACCAGCGATGATGATCTGAGTCACGTGCTTGGGTTCCTTCTATTTCGTAAACTAGCTCTGGCTGAGCTTTTCTGCAACGAGCCACAGGCGTTGGGCATTCGAAGCTTTGACAAGGATGACATCTTTAACGTCCCTTTGCGGCCAATCGTCCACGCCCACAGGCGGGGTACGGAGGAGACTATCAACAATCTTTGCGGCCTCATCAACATCGGCACTGACACTAGTATTTATACCCTTTGCCTGTGCAGCTTCAGCCATCGCCCGCGTATTGGGGCTGCTGCCTACAGCAACCAGATGGTCTACGTGGTACTTCGCGAGCTCTGCGCCCAGCTGACGGTGTGCGTCGAGGGCGTCGTCGCCCAGCTCACCCATCTCGCCGAGCACGGCAATAGAACGTGCGTCGGGACGCGCAGTGGCCGTGTATGCCAGCGCTGCGATGGCCGCACGCATGGAATCCGGGTTTGCGTTATAGGAATCATCAATCAGGGTGACTCCGTCGCGGCGGTTGCGCACGTCCATGCGGTGCTCCGACGCAATGCGGTGTCCAGACAACGCGTTTGCCACGAGTTCAGCGCTTAGCCCCAGCTCGATGGCGGCGGCCGCTGCGGCCAGCGCATTCGACACCTGATGCGCACCGAAGACCTGTAGTTTCACCGGAAGTGGCGCATGGCCTGGGGTATGCATGAGGAAGGAAGCACGGGCGACGTCGTCAAGCTGCACGTCCGTGGCATAGTACTGCGCTGGCGGAGTGTAGCCTTGCTTGGCGACGGCCGAGTAATAGACCACCTTTGCATTCGTGCGGGGCGCCATGCCAGCGACGAAAGAATCGTTTGCATTGAGCACGGCGACGCCGCCCTCAGCTGCAGATGGGAGCGCCTCGACGAGCTCGCCCTTCGCGAGCGCGATATTCTCCCGCGAACCGAACTCGCCTAGGTGTGCGGTACCAACGTTGAGGACTACGCCCACCTTGGGTGCGGTGATGCCGGTCAAATGCCGGATGTGGCCGATGCCACGAGCAGACATCTCGGCCACGAGGTACTCGGTGTGTTCGTCACAGCGCAGTGCGGTATAAGGCAGACCGACCTCATTGTTGAAGGAGCCTGGTGGTGCCACCGTCTCCCCAGCGGCGCGGAAGATCGTGGCGATGAGGTCCTTGGTGGAGGTCTTACCAGCGGAACCGGTCACGCCCACGATGTTGAGGCCGTCTTCAGCGGCTAGGCGCTGGGTGACGGCGCGGGCCAGTGCGGACAGCGCCTGGATGACTGCGGCGGCGGAGCCATCCTCGTCATTGGCATAGATGTCGGCGTTTGCGCCGTCGCCTTCCACCTTGCCGGTGGGTTCAACAACGATGGCCGGAACGCCCACTGGGCGCGCGGCGAGAACGGCCACCGCACCGGATTCAACGGCCTTCTCGGCAAAGTCGTGGCCGTCAACGCGGGCACCTGGCAGCGCGAGGAAGAGGCCTCCTGGGGTGACCTTGCGGGAGTCAAACTCTACGAATCCAGTAACTGCAGCTGCAGGATCTGGGACGCAGTCAAGGCGGCCGCCGGTAATGTCGGCGATTTCTTGGAGGGTCAATGCAATCATGCTTGTTCCTTATTCACAGTGTCCCCGTACTCCGCGTGGCTAACTGGCGCGCCACTGCCAAGCTTGGCGTCAAGAGCGCGGGCAACTTCTTCCCTGTCATCAAAGTGCAAGGTTTCATCACCCACGATTTGCCCAACCTCATGGCCTTTGCCAACAACGATGATAGCGTCGCCGGGCTGTGCCCACTCCACTACTGCGTCGATGGCCGCGGCACGGGAGCCGATCTCGCGAATGTCTGCGGTCTGGGAAGCCTTCTGCGCGCCCGCGATGACAGCGGCACGGATGGTTGCAGGGTCCTCGCTACGCGGATTGTCGTCCGTAACCACGACGAGGTCTGCGCGTTCTGCTGCAGCTGCGCCCATGAGCGGACGCTTTGAGGAGTCGCGGTCGCCGCCGGCGCCGACGACGACGCCGAGGCGTCCGCCGGTCTCAGACAGCTGGCCGCGCAGAGTATCAAGGACCGCTGCAATGGCTGCTGGCTTGTGGGCGTAGTCGACAACTGCCACGAAATCTTGGCCACGGCTGATGCTCTCCATCCGCCCCGGTACGGCTACGCGCTCGACACCGTTTAGGAAGGTTTCGGTGTCCACGCCTACCGCAGCTGCCATGCCTGCTGCCAGCGCAGCGTTGGCGATGTTGAACTTGCCTGGCATCGGCAGCTCAAAGGAATAGGTCTCCCCACTGAAGCTCAATTCAACGTGCTGTGCGCCAGTGGGCTCGGTGCCTAACTGACGGGCGCTAATCACCTGGTTGGTGTTCTCGGCTGTTTCCTCGCCTGTGGTTGAAACGAGCGTCAGTGGCTTGCCGGCGACTTGTTGCGCCATGCGCTTGCCCCAGTCATCATCAACGCAGATTACGGCAGCGGACGCTGCTTGCGGGCCGTCGAAAAGCGCTGCCTTGGCTGCGAAGTAATCCTCCATCGTTGGGTGGAAGTCGAGGTGGTCCTGGCTCAAGTTGGTGAAACCACCAACATCGAACTGGGTACCTCGCACGCGCCCAAGCTCAAGCGCGTGGGAGGAGACCTCCATGACCACGTGCGTGACTCCTTCGTGACGCATGCGCGCAAAGAGCTCCTGCAGGGTCGGAGCCTCGGGAGTGGTGAGCTTAGTCGGCACGGGTTCACGGTTGATGCGGGTTCCGGTTGTGCCGATAAGACCCACCTTGTGATCTGCGTGGAGAAGACCCGCCTCGAGGAGGTAGCTCGTGGTGGTCTTGCCAGATGTTCCTGTCACGCCCAGTACGGTCAAGTGCTCAGTGGGGTGCTCGTAAATTTCAGCGGCGATGAGACCCAACACTGCACGAATGTCTTCCACGACAATGATGGGGCGACGCTCACCAGCTTCTTGCAGGTGTTGTAGACCCGCCTCATCGGTGAGGATGGCCGCTGCCTCAGTGTCACCGGCAAATTGGGCACCGTGTACTCGCGTACCTGGAAGGGCCGCGAAGAGCCCGCCGGCGGCAATCGCCTTCGAGTCGAGACTGCACGTCGAAACAGTGACGGATTCATCGCCGATGACGCGGCCGCCGCCAATGGTGGCGAGGGTCTGGAGGTCTACGCTCATTGCATTTCTCCCTAAAGCTTTCTAGTGAACTTTTCTTGAGGTTTTAATAGTTGAGGGGCTTACTGAGCTCGCAAGGTTAATTCTGGGCCAGGCGGGGAGGTAGGGATGTTATCGCGATTGAGCAGCCAGCTTGCGATGTCTGTGAAGACAGGCGCCGCGGACTGACCACCGGAACCATTGTCGTTAACTCCGGACTGCGGCTCGTCGAGCATGATTGCCACAACAAAGCGTGGGTCGTCGGCAGGCGCGATACCCGCGAAGGTGATCCAGTAGGCGGAGTTCGAGTAGGCTCCCGTCTTCTCGTCAACCTTCTGTGCGGTACCGGTCTTGCCGGAAAGTTGGTATCCCTCGATCTTGTTGCCGCCGGCGGTGCCGTTCTGGACGCCATTCGGGTCGGATTGGAATACAGCGCGGAACATATCCACAGTGGTCTTCGCGGTTTCCTTGCTTACTACCTGCGTCTTCTTGGGAGCGTCGAGCTCCTCCTTCTCGCCGTTGGAATTGGTGATGGAGGAAATGATGCGTGGCTCGATGCGCTCACCACCGTTCGCCAAAGCCTGGTAGACGCTGGCCATCTGCAGCGTGGTCCACGACTGGCCCTGGCCGATCGGTAGGTTGGCGAAGGTACCGCCGGACCACTGCTCTACGTCGGGGACCAAACCTGCAGACTCGTTTGGCAGCTCAATACCAGTGGTCTGACCAAGGCCGAAGGCCTTGAGATACTTGGCGTACCGATCCTGCCCCAACTGCTGGGCGATCATTAGAGTGCCCACGTTTGAGGACTTACCGAAGATACCGGTGGTGGTGTAAGGCTCGACGCCGTGATCCCAGGCATCATTAACAGTTACGCCAGCCATATCGATGGATCCTGGAACCTGGTGAACCTGGTCTGGGGTGGTAACGCCCTCCTGCAGCGCTGCGGCCGCGGTGATGATTTTGGCCACTGAGCCAGGCTCATACGGGTGCGAAACGCTGCGGTTGTCGAAGGTTTTGTCTTCCTTGAGCTGCTTTTCGATGTCTTTGTTCGGATCGATGGTGCCCGTGTTGGCCATGGCCAAGACTTCGCCCGTAGCAACGTCGAGGACCACCGCTTGTGCATTCTTGGCCTTGGAGTTGGCGCGTGCCTTCTCCAGCTTCTGCTGTACGTAGGTCTGCAAATCAAGGTCCAGGGTCAAGGTGACGTTCTTGCCGTCGGTTGCTGAGACCTCATCGCGCAACGTGCCGGGAATTGCCTGACCATTGGTGGAAACATCCTCGGTGGAGCTGCCATCGATACCAGTCAGAGTGGAGTCACCGGAAGCTTCGAAGCCGAACTGACCTTGTCCGTCCATGGAGACCTTGCCGATGACGTTCTCCGCGATGGAGCCATTCGGGTACTGGCGAATCTGCTGCTCATCAGCTGCGAGTCCGTGGTACTCAGAAGCGATTTTCACTGCTACATCCGGGTCCACGTTACGAACTAGAACCTCGTACTGGGTATCCGCGTGCAGCTTATCCAGAATCTGTTTCTCGTCCACGTCGCCGGTGTCCAATCCAGCATCGTTGATTTTGGAAGGGATGCCCTTCGCCATGTCCTTTAGTCGCTCTTCGAGCTTATCGTCGAGAAACTTATTACGCGCAGCGTCGTCAAGCCCGTCAAAGGAAGCTTCTCCGGTAGCTTCCAATTCCTCCTGCTCACGAAGTTCGTCGCGCAGGCGCGTTGGCGAAACGGTGAGTGAACGCGACTTCATTGTGTAGGCAAGTCGCTGCCCATTGCGATCGACAATCTCACCACGGCGAGCCGAGTCGATATACACGCGGGATCGCTGAGCCACAGCTTTAGCGGCAAAGTCGGGACCCCAGACGATCTGTACCCAAGCCAAGCGCCCGACCAAGGCCACGAACACCACCATAAGGACAGCAACAACGGTTTTGACTCGCTGCCGCAAGATAGCCTTCTGCGGCAAAGCCATGGCAGCCTTGGCACGCGCGGTACGGCCACCGCCCTGGGCCTGCGGATCACGTGTTGCAGGCTTTACTCGCTCACTCGGGCGCGACGCCGAACCTGCACGCGGCATAGCGGATCCAGTGGCGGCCCCCCGATGGCTACGACCACCGGAACGCCCACTTTGGCGGCCATAACGACCGCGGTCGGCAGCATTATCCCTGCCATCGCGCCCATGCTCCCCTCGGGAACCGCGTCGACGGTCACCTGAATTTGGTGGAGTCACAAAGTCACCTTTTCCTTATGCCGCGTCGAATACAAAAGCCACTTAAATGCGGTTGCGGGCTCGGCGTGACCGATGGTCTTGAAGCTCGCCCGCAAAGCAGGCAGTCTTGCTTGAAGATTCTGCCTTATAAAAGCCAAGTGCTCGCACAGGCACGCGCGAGCACTTCTGAAGAAGCAGGATTTTTAGCTAGTTAGCGTATGGCGCTTGGGCTGGGATGTTCGGCAGATCCTGCGGTGCTGCCGGAGCAGATTCCTGCCCGGCCGGAGCCTGGCCATTGTTATTGCGCGCCTCACGTTGACGACCCTGCGGCACCTCGTTGAGACTATCTGAGATGTCCTTCGTTGCGTTCGGATCACTCGATGCCTGGCCCGGACGGACTGGCTCGCCGTTGACGTCAACAATGGACTCAGTGTTCAACTCAGCCGGACGCTTCTCGTTGACAGCCCCGTCTGGGCCGACCTCTACGATTCCTGGCTGGGTAGGTACACCCATCTTGGCATCATTGGCACGCCGCGCAACGTCAGAAGCCGAGCGCACATTTTCGAGGTCACGATTCAGCGTCTCGAGCTGGTTATTCAGCTCAGACTCGCGAACTGTCAAGTCCTTGACCACAAAGGTCTGGGCAGTCGAGATACCAGAAAGCCACATCGACACCACGACGCCGAAAATCAGCAATCCGATGGCCATGAAGGACATACGAGTAAAAAGCGAGCTCTTTTTATTTAGCGACTGCTGTGGAAGACGACGGCCACGGAAAGAAACAACCTGCTTCGAACCCAAGCGGTTTCCGCGGCGCGCCGGCACCTGCGTACGGTGCGGCATTTGGCGCGGAGTGCGCTGGGGAACGGCGCGGCGGCCTGGCTCTAGAAGAGTCGTGGCAGCTCCGGTATCGGTACCGGTTGTAAAGTCGCGGCTCGCCCCCATGGTGCGGGTCCTCTCTTGTGTGGTGTTGCGGGAAGTGTGTGGTGCGGTAGTGCGTTCGTAGAGGCTCATGCACTACCTCCCGGTGGGTGCAGGTGAGGCTCGCCCTCGAGTCTCTCTATGGCCCGCACCCTCACGGATGCGGCGCGGGAGTTTTCTTCAATTTCCTCGGCGCTCGCCTTTTCAGCGCCACGGGTGACCGTTTTAAACTTTGGAGCCGTGCCTGGAAGATCCATCGGAAGCCCGGCTGGCGTCTTAGACGCAGCCAGCTCGGCGAAAGCCTGCTTAACGATGCGGTCCTCGAGAGACTGGTAGCTCATGAACACCGCGCGTCCGCCGACGTGTAGTGCATCTGTAATAACGGGGATCACCCGCTCGATTGCCTCAAGCTCGCGGTTAACCTCGACGCGCAATGCCTGGAAGGTGCGCTTTGCCGGATGCCCACCGGTGCGGCGAGTTGCCGCGGGGATGGTGGCGTAGAGCAGTTCGACAAGACGTTCGGAGTTGCTGAACGGCTCTTTCTCACGCTCCTTGAGGACCGCCGAGGCAATTTTGCCTGCGAAACGCTCATCCCCGTAGGTCTTGAGAATTCGTGCAAGGTCGCCATGGCTGTACGTGTTCAACACGTCTGCAGCGGTAATGCCATGCGAGGGGTCCATGCGCATGTCCAACGGTGCATCCGTCTTATACGCAAAGCCGCGCTCAACTTGGTCGAGCTGCATGGAAGAAACACCCAAGTCGAACAGGGCGCCAGCAATGCCGTGCTCGCAAGCAATGTCAAAGATTGCACCCTCTCCCCTGGCAATTTCGCCGCCGACCTCGTCGAAGCGTGCGTTGACGCCCACAAAGCGATCCTCGAATGGCTTCAAGCGCTCGGTGGCTGCGGCCAGCGATGCGCCATCACGGTCAACGCCTACCACGTGCAGGTTAGGGAAAGTCCGCAGGAAAAAATCGGCGTGGCCACCGGCGCCTAAGGTGCCGTCAACGACAACCGCGTTGCTCCCGGCCGCTTCAATTGCGGGCGCGAGCAGTTGAGCCATGCGCTCGCGCATGACTGGAACATGGCCGTGGTTTTCGGCTATGTCGTAGTTAATGTTGTTGGCTACGTTGTCAGTGTTCTTGTCTTGAGCCGTCATTACTGCTCGTCACCCCCTTTTTTCTCAATTGGTCCCACAGAGCAAAAAAGTGCGTATAGGGCCCTGTCCGAGGCAGGTTTCTGATATCGGGGAAGTACACCAGAGCATCCACCTCGGGCAGAGTCCGTACACGCACTCATCGCTGCCCTTGCTCTTTAGAGCAACCCAGCGAGTACGTCATCGGCGTCTGCTGCCGAATAAGCATCTTCAGTTTGCGCCTGGTACTCAGCCCATGCGGCTGCGTCCCAGATTTCGAGGAAGTCCACTGAACCGACCACCACGCATTCCTTTGAGAGGTTTGCGTATTCGCGGTGTGCGGCTGAAAGAGTGATTCGTCCGTGTCCATCCGGCCTTTGCTCATCCGCACTTGCTGCCAAGTTACGAATAAACGCACGCGCGTCTGGGTTGGTGCGAGACACTGCTGCCGCTTTCCGTGCACGCGCCGCGAATTCCTCACGCGGATAAACCGCTAGAGAGTGATCCTGACCTTTGGTGACCATAAGGCCGCCAGCCAAATCTTCGCGAAACTTAGCGGGAAGCGTAAGCCGCCCTTTGTCATCGAGTTTGGGAGTGTAGGTACCCAGAAACATCCCGGGCCCACCTTCCTGTCACTCGAAACTCCGGATTCCTCTGGCATGAAACCTTGCGCCAAACCCTCGGGATTTACTCGAAATTCCGACGCTCACTTTCACACTGCGCCCCACTCTACCCCACTTTCCCCCACTTCTGTCACCTCAAGCCGCGTGTTCAAAGAATTTCAAGTCGATCGATCGAGGTAGACACCTGTTTTAACGGTGGGAAGAAATCCCCGCTACCCCCTTGACACCACCCCACAACCACCCCTTTGGCCCCGCATGTAACACCTACATATTGCGCACCATAGGTCGCAATAGCCCCTTATATTGTGAATTCTCCACCCGCACACCGCGCACCATCCGACGCCATTTACCCATTTCGCAAAATAACAGACCTAGAAAACCAGACGTCAAGGTCAGTTTTGCTCACACTCCAAACTCCGACAACAGCGACCACAAGGTCTGGGATTCCAGGGTTGCACTTCTAGAAAGCGCCGCCACAACTTCAACCCAAACGTCCCCCCGGTGGGGCAAAGTGGGGAATGTGGGAGAAAGTGGGGAATATGGGGCAAAGTGGGGATTAGAAAGTGGGAACCTTGAAGTGGGAATCTCACAAAGGGCTGAACGCAAAAAGCCCGCATCCCCTCTTCCACTTGGGAAGTTAGGAATGCGGGCTCAACCCACAAATTCGGCTTGTTTCAGCGCTGGCGCTTATCGCTCTTCGAAACGACGGCGGAAGTTCTCCTCCAGACGGCCGCCTACTCCGCCCTGACCACCAGCCGACTTCTGCTTAGCGCGAGCACCCGAGTAAGACGGCACCTTCTCCTTGCGCCCACGCAGCATCCACACGCCAGAGGCAAACATAACAAGGAATCCGACGATAGAAATGCTGACGAACCAGAGGTTCTGCTGCGCGAGGGCTACGCCGCCCACCAAGAGCAAGAGACCCACGACGATGAGCGCAATGCCTCGAAGGGTAATCGCACCACCGTTGCCACCGAAGCCGGAATCCTCAGCAACAGAGGAACCAAACTTAGGATCATCCTGCAATAAGGACCGTTCAATTTCACGGAGAGCTTGCTGCTCGTGCTCGGAAAGCGACACTGTTCCTCCAACTGATTTCAATGGGTCTAGGGCTAAGTTCCACAACGCAGTGCACAAATGCTGGCCGCACACGCTTTGGGATACACCATATTTTGTGAACTACTAATTATCTAACGCCCAGAGTAATCAGTTAGTTCCCGCAAATACAGTCTACCCCCACATAACTGGGGTACAACACGCCGAACATGTCCCAGTTCCCGCTTTACGCAGCAAGGGAGCCGAAGCCCATTTCCTCTTCCACATAGGAAAGGAATTCCGCCGCCAAGGCCATCACTTCAAGGACAACCTCGTCCGAAGGAGCGTCCTCCAAGCCAGAGGCCACCCGGGAGCGAAGACGAGAGTAAGCACCAAAGCGCTCAGCCCATTCCTTTTCCTCTCCCCCAACGAGTGCGAGCTGCGCCCAAGCACTCGACGGAAGGCGACGCCGCTTTGCCACCGCAGAGTCCGCAATACGAGCACCGGCCGTACGGAGGCCCGCCTGATAAGCAAACTCCAGCGCCTGATCCCAACGGCCCGCAGCAGCCATGGCACGAGCTTGCGCTAGCAAGTCGCTTGCTTGCTCCATAAAACGGTCACGCTTGAATGCGCCCACTGCCGCGCGCGACCCCCTGAACTGGGCCGTAGCTGAAATTACCTGTGCCATGATGCTCCTCCTTCGCTGGCATTGACTAACAATCTAAAGAGCCTTCCGGACATCTACCTTCATTTTAGATCACTTGTTCGAATCGTGCAATAGTTTTTCCACTTCAGAGCGTTTTTAACTTTCGAAAATCTACACACGATGTTCATTTTTAAAAACAGAAAAGCTGCGCAATTACGTTGTCGAACAACCCCTAAGTCTGCTGTTATTAGAAGTGTGAGTTTTCAAATTCGGCGCCTGAGCCCCCAAGAATTCGCCATGCTGGCCCCACAGTTGGTGGACATCTACATCGAAGCCATGGGATATAACCCCACCATTCGGGCTAACCGGATTAACGCGTGGAAGGCTGATGTCATGCGTCCCGGATTCACTGCGGTTATCGCCGAAAATGAATTCGGCATCGCGGGCTTGGCCTACGGTTTTGTCGGTACGCCGGACACCTGGTGGGACCGCCAGCTGCGCCGCGGTTTCACCGAGGCCGGCGGCCCCACGCCCGAGCAACTGGACATCTTGCACAACTATTTCGAGCTCGCCGAGATTCATGTCACCCCTAACTTGCAGGGCCATGGCTTAGGCCTCTGCCTCATCGAGGAACTCGCGTGGAACGCGCCAGCCTCCTATCTCTTGTTATCCACGCCCGAGGTCCCCAACGAGGCAAACGCCGCTTTTAGCCTTTACCGCAAAGTGGGATTCTTCGATGTCCTACGCAACCTCGAATACCCCGCAGACGAACGCGCCTTTGCGATTCTCGCGGCACGGTTGCCCCTGTCTGCCACCTAATTAGAAACGTCTGCCCTAACAGGTAACGTGTGAGGGGTGAAAGACAACAGCATTCCCACCATCGAGCAGTTCCCCGACCTCGCCCGCGAAAAGCTCAGCGAGTTCCTCGCACAGCGTCGCCCCGAGGTTGCAGAAATTGGTGAACCCGTTGTCAACGCAACGAACTTCCTAGAGTCCTTCGTTCTCGATGGCGGCAAGCGCATTCGCCCCACCTACGCGTGGGCTGGCTTCCTCGGCGCGCACGGCCTAGAGAGCGGCGAGGATGCCCAGGCTATGGCCACCGCCGCCTCATCGCTGGAGTTCATCCAGGCGTGCGCGCTTATCCATGATGACATCATCGATTCCTCTGATACCCGGCGCGGAAATCCCACTGTGCATCGCGCCGTCGCAGCACAACACAGGGCCAAGGGCTACCACGGCGATGCCGACTTCTTCGGTCAATCAGTAGCCATCCTGGTTGGCGATCTTGCACTCGCATGGGCCGAAGACATGCTGCAGGGCTCCGGCCTCAGCGGCGCCGCGCTGCATCGCGCTCGCGGCCCATGGTCAGGTATGCGCACCGAGGTCATCGGCGGCCAGATTCTAGACATTTCGCTGGAGGCCGCGGGTTCCGAGGACCTAGCGCTAGCCAACTCGGTCAACCGTTACAAGACGGCCGCGTACACCATCGAGCGACCGCTTCACCTTGGTGCCGCAGTCGCAGGCGCCGAGCCTGCGCTTATCGACGCTTTCCGTGGCTACGGCCGCGACATCGGAATCGCCTTCCAGCTGCGCGATGACCAGCTCGGCGTCTTCGGCGACCCCGCGATCACTGGAAAGCCTGCTGGCGACGATCTGCGCGAAGGCAAGCGCACCGTCCTCCTTTCCTTGGCGCTCCAGCACGCCGACGCGAAGGACCCAGCCGCTGCCAAGACGCTGCGTAGTCTCATCGGCAACACCGAGGATCCCGCTGACATTGCCCGTATGGCGCAAATCATCGAGGACTCCGGCGCCCCAGCGCTGCTTGAAGAGCAAATCACCGCTCTCACCGAGTCAGGGCTGCGCCACCTCCGCGAGGCGCAGGTTGATGCCGACGTCACTCAGACCCTCGAGGCACTGGCCATCAAGGCCACGGCTCGTCGAATGTAGGCAGCATGTCAGTTACATCTCCTGCCTCCCCTGCTCCTCAGACCGCAGGCCCAAAGCACAAGGTGTATAGCCTGCAGCTGCCCAATGCACTACCGGTGGGCATCGTTGCCTCCATCATCTTGATGATTGTCTCCTTCTCCGGCGGCGCTACGCGCAACCGAGGCGGTTTTCTGGAGGCCCTCAACATCGGGTTCTTGGCCTACGGGCACGGCCGCAACGTGGGCATGGTTCTCTACTGGTTCGGCCTCTTTGGCCTCGTCGCTGCATGGATCCTGGCCGGCCGCCAGGTGGTCGCGCCGCAGCTGAAGAATCCTACTCCTGACGGAGGCCTGCGCGAGATCCGTCGCATGCTCGCCGCATGGATCGCTCCACTGCTCTTTGCTGCACCTCTTGCCTCCCGCGACGTCTACTCCTATCTCATGCAAGGCGCCATGGTGCGCGATGGTTTCGATCCCTATACCGAGGGCGCAGCCGTCAACCCGGGACCATTTCTGCTTGAGGTTTCCCATGACTGGCGCAACACCACCACCCCCTATGGCCCGTTGCACTTGTGGACCGCCGAAGGCGTCACGCGCCTAGTGGGCGATAACGTCGCCGCAGGAATCATCGTCTACAAGGCAATCTCCGTCCTCGGCTTTGCCGTCATCGTCTTCGCAATTACCCGCCTGGCCCGCGCCTTAGGCGGCGACCCCGCTTTGGCACTGTGGTTGGGTGTGGCCAATCCGGTAGTTGTCCTTCACCTCATCGGTGGCATGCACAACGAGTCCGTCATGGTGGCCCTCGTGTCCCTGGGCCTGCTTGCCGCGGTACACAAGCGCTTCCACATCGGCCTCATCCTCATCGGCGTGGCCGTGGCGCTCAAGGCAACGGCCATCTTTGCAGCACCCTTCGTAGTGTGGATGATGGTGCTTCACCACGCACCGCGGGATCGCGGCGTCGCCAAACAGGTGCTCGCATTCGTCATCTCTGGAGTCGTGGCGTTGATTGAGGTAGCTCTATCCGTCGCTGTCATTACATGGGCCTCGGGCAGCTCTTGGGGATGGCTCTCCCAAATCAGCGGCAACTCCAAGGTGGTCAATCCCCTCGCCGGCCCTACCTTCGCAACCGACGTCCTCATCCCGCTTATCCAGGTCTTTAGTCCAGAGACCACCTACAACGGCGTACTGGGTGCGTTGCGCACCATCTCGATGGTCTTCATGCTCATCGGTTTGGTCTTGATGTGGTGGCTGGGCCGCGATTCCATCAACCGCGCCATCGCAGGTACCGCTGGCGCCTACCAGGTCGCGTTCGTGTTCAACTCTGTAACCCTGCCGTGGTACTACGCCTCGGTGTTGACCCTCATGGGCACATTCCGCCCGCCGCTGCTGCTCATCAAGATCACCACGGGCGTCTCGCTATTTATCGGCGTAGCTTTCTCCGGCGACGGAAACCACCAGCTCTACAACTGGTGGTGGGATATCGGCATGGTCGTCGCCGCATGGGCGCTTACGCAGTGGATCTTTGCTGGGCTGCCGGAAAACCTCGGCAGCGGTTTACGGGAGCGGGATCGCGCCGCCAAGCCACGCCCTGTGCTTGACGACGCCCCCGCATCGTCCCCCGAAGCTTCCTAAAAGGCCGAAGCCTGCGCGCGGCGGATGACCTCGCGCGCAAGGTGACCGTGCAGTGCGTCGATGGGTCGGCCCGGAAGGGAATCGTCCTCGGTGAACAGGTGCACGAAGATTTCGTCGTCGTTGAAGCCGCCGTCGGTCAAGACCGTGATGACGCCAGAAACGTACTTGGAAATAACGCCCTTCTCGTTGAAGAAGGAAGCAGGAACGTAGCGGGTGCCTTCGCCGTCGCGCCACGCGATGAACTTGCGTGCGTTGAGCAGGTCGAAGACGCGGGTGATCTGAAGATCAAGCTTGTCCGCCACTTCCTGCAATGTCAGCAACTTCTCATCAGCCAGCAGGGCTGCGATTTGTTGCGTCTTGTCAGCAGGAGAATTGTTCTGCGCGTTGTTTGTCTGTACGTTGTTTGTCCGTGCACTGTTTGTATCTGCATTACTCACAGACACAACCTTAGCTGGATACCACATCTGCTTCCCTATCAGCCATACTGGAATGCATGACAAGGCTGGAAATAGGCGACGTACTCGAAGACCGCTATCGAGTTGATCGGCCAATCGCGCAAGGCGGTATGTCCACCGTGTATCGCTGCGTTGACTTGCGCCTAGGCAGAGCTGTGGCCGCCAAGGTCATGGACGAGCGCTACCAGGACGACCCTGCCTTTGTGAAGCGCTTCGAGCGGGAGGCCCGCGCCATGGCACAGCTACAGCACCCAAATCTCGTTGCCGTGCATGACTTCTCTTCCGAGGGCGTGCCCATCTACCTCATCATGGAACTCATCACGGGCGGCACGTTGCGCGAGCTGCTCGCCGAGCGCGGACCCATGCCTGCGCATGCGGCTGCCGCCGTGATGCACCCGATGCTCATGGGCCTGGACGAGGTGCACCGCACTGGCCTGGTACACCGCGACATTAAACCGGACAACGTGCTCATTACCTCGCATAACCGGGTGAAGCTCGGTGACTTTGGTCTGGTGCGCTCCGCGGCGGCCGAGCAGGCGTCGAACCAGATCGTCGGTACGGTGTCCTACCTCTCCCCTGAGCAAGTCACGGGCGAGCCGATCACGCCTGAATCCGACGTCTATTCTGCGGGCGTGGTTCTCTTCGAGCTGCTCACCGGCACCGTGCCATTTAGTGGCGCGACCCCGATGGAACACGCGACAGCGCGCCTGCACGCCGATGTTCCGGCGCCGTCGTCACGCATTGCCGGGGTGCCGAAGCTTTTCGACGCCCTCGTGGCCACCGCAACCGCTCGCCAAGCCAGCGAGCGCTTCGCCGACGCCGGGGAGTTCCTCGACGCTCTTGACGACGTCACACGGGACCTAGATCTGCCGGAGTTCACCGTTCCAGTTCCGCGCAACGCAGCGGCCGCCCGCACAGCTGAACAGCCCACCGACTTCTCGGGAACCGGCGCCACGCACGTCTTTGACGCGACCACCGCTATCGATACTCCCTCTGCAACCCCCGCAGAGCAGCACACCGCCCCTGCCCCAGAGGCAGCGACCGAATACATTCCGCAGGCCCCTCCTGCGGATATCCCCCACCGCGCACCGCTGAGTTTTGAGACTCGCGCGGATTTGCCGGCTCCGCCCTTCGCCGCGCCACCAGGTCCACCTGTGGCCCCGCGCGGCGCGGAGTATCCAGCACCTAACTATCACGCACAAGCACCGCTGGAGCCCCAGCCTCAGGGCGCGCTGTCGCACATCGCTGAAGACGAGCCAGCCGAGCGCCCATTAAGCAACCGCAACGTGTTCACGCTGCTGCTGTTCTTGGCGTTCGTTGGGCTAGCAACCGTTGCCGTCGCCTTGGGCGGGTGGTGGTTCGGCTCCGGCCAATACGGTTCTATGCCGACGTTCTTCGCCTAGTTACGCAGCATCTCTGCGATGAGGAAGGACAGCTCCAGCGACTGCTGGGTGTTCAAGCGCGGGTCCACTGCGGACTCGTAGCGGCCCGGCAGGTCCACGTCAGTGATGTCCTCTGCGCCGCCCAGGCACTCGGTGACGTCCTCACCCGTGAATTCGAGGTGCACGCCACCTGGGTGGGTGCCCAGCTCGCGGTGTACCTCGAAGAAGCCCTGCACCTCGTCCACGATCTTGTCGAAGTGGCGGGTCTTGTAGCCATTCGATGCGGTGAAGGTGTTGCCGTGCATTGGGTCGCACTGCCAAACAACCTTGTGGCCGGAGTCCTCCACTGCCTTGACTACTGCCGGAAGCACGGTGCGCACCTTGTCGTGCCCCATGCGGGTGATCATGGTCAGGCGGCCCGGCTCACGGTTCGGGTCGAGCTTCTCTGCGTACTCAACGGCCTGCTCCGGGGTAACGCCCGGGCCGAGCTTGATGCCCACTGGGTTGCCGATGATCGAGGCGAAGTTGACGTGGAAGTCTTCCAAGCCACGGGTGCGCTCACCGATCCACAGCTGGTGTGCGGACAAGTCATAAAGCTTGGTTTCGCCGTTGGAATCGACGCCAAGACGCAGCATGGAACGCTCGTAGTCCTTGAGCAATGCCTCGTGGGAGCAGTAAATCTCCGCCGAGCGCAGCGTCTCATCGGAAACCCCACAAGCATTCATGAAAGCAAGGCCATTCTCGATCTCATTGGCAAGCGCCTGGTAGCGCGCACCCGCCGAGGAGTTGGCCACGAACTCGCGGTTCCACTCGTGGAGGCGGTACAGGTCAGCGGTGCCGGAAGAGGTCAGCGCACGCACGAGGTTCATCGCTGCGGATGCATTCGCGTATGCACGCACCATGCGGGCTGGGTCGTGACGACGAGCTTCCTCGGTGGGTTCCACACCGTTGACGATGTCGCCACGGTAGTTGAGCAGACCGTTGCCATCGACGTCGGAAGAACGCGGCTTAGCGTACTGGCCGGCAATACGGCCGAGCTTGACCACAGGGGTGGAGGCACCGTAGGTGAGCACCACGGCCATCTGCAGGAGGGTCTTCACGTTGCCGCGGATGTGCGGCTCAGTGTTGGACTCGAAGGTCTCAGCGCAGTCGCCGCCCTGCAAGAGGAATGCTTTACCCAGGGCGACGTCGGCAAGCTTGCGCTTGAGTTCTTCAATCTCTGGGGCCACAACGATCGGTGGAACGGATTCCAGGATCTTGCGAACGTTGTCTGCCTGGGACTGATCCCAGCTGGGCTGCTGCTTCGCATCACGCGCGATGACGTCCTGGAATCGCTCCTCGATGCCTGCTGGCAGTGGTGGGAGGTCCGGAAGTGCTTCTTTAGGGATATCTACTGTCCAACTCACATGGCTATTTAACCATTATTAACCTGTCGCGCGTTAGTTAGATGCTAGATAGTGACTTGGTTGGCCCTTCCTAGGGGTAGTACATCCATGCAGGCACGGAATTTTGCGAGATTGTGGCGGGCGTCGACAAGCGCATCGTGATTGCCCTGCGGAACTGGCGGCAGCTTGGGGCAGCCGGCAAATTCCCAGTACTGCTTGAGTTCGCGCGTAAAACGCGGCAGCCGCTTAGGAAGACCGGTCATATCACCCCAGAGCTGGGCCAAGACTACGTGGTCATAGGCACCAACCCAGGCCCACAGTTCCACCGGCGTGGCGTGGGCGGCAAAGAACTCGAGCAGCTCCTCGCGGATGCGCTCGCGCGACTTCCATACGGGGTTACTCGGGGAAGGCAACTTGTCTAGGACGTTTTCGCGCACCCAAGCGTTGGCATGGGCAGGGTTGAAGTCCGTGGACACCGCATAATACTCGCTACCATTCTCCCCAACGATGCCGATGGAGACCAGCTCAATGGTCTCTCCATCTTCGATAAATTCGGTGTCATAGAAGTAGCGCACGGGGTCTTATCTTAGTTGCCTTGCCTAGATCTGAATGCGATGGGGTCTCGTGGGCCCTGCGCCCATGCTTGACGACGCCTCATTTTCTGGGTGGTCGCGCCGCGGGGCTGTTTCCACCAGATGCGTAATCGACGGAGGCTTAAGAAGCCATCCAACAATTGGTACTTTGCCCAGCGCCCACAGTGCCAAGGCAGCCAAAGCTGCGAAGACAAAGCAGGCGATGAGCCAGAACCGCGTGTTGTCCAGGAGGGTTTGGCCGTCAAGGGAGACGGTGTGCGGGAACCAAGCCATGAAGAAACCGTAGCCGATTGTCAAGCCGATAGGGTGCCCCAGATAGATGGGCAGCGTATGCGAGCCCACGAAGCGCAACGCGGTAGAGACTTTGGGCAAATGAGAAACCCAAATGGCCATGACAATGCCAAAAGGAACCTCGAGTGTCTGCTCAACAAAGCGGACCATGATGTGGACCTCGTTCGAGGTCAGGTATTCCGCACCGGGAAGCGGCCACGGGATAAAGACCTCCTGTGGGTACTCGTCCCAGGCGCGGCGGAACAGGAAACCACCAGCATAAGACGCAATGACTCCCGCGTAGACGAAGAATGTCGTGCGAGTAAAACGGCTTTGGAAAGGGGCCTCTGCCTCTGCTGCGAAACGGGTAATCCAGTCGCGGAAGAAGGCAGCGCCCACGAACACTGGGAGGAACATCATCGCTTTAGCAATGACCGTGTAGTGCGCCTGCCACGCCATAAAGAGCAGGGGTGCAAAACTCAGCAGCAGCGCCAGCCACCCGGGCAGCTTGCGCACGCACCACAAGAAAATATTGAAGAATATCAACGCGTGGATAAACCACGCCATGGTGTGGCCCACCACCATGTTGAAGAGCATCTCGTTGCGGTCAAACAACGGGCTTTCGAAAACCCAATGCAATTCCACACGCTTTACTTGCAGCTCCACCGCCATCCACACGACGTAGGGCACGAGGAAATACCACAGGCGTCGGGCAAAGAGCTGTGGGAAAGTAAAGCTAAAGACCTTGCTAGAAAAATAGCCGCTGACGAGGAAGAACAACGGCAGGCGTAGGGGATCAAGCCACACATTGAAAGCGGCCAGCCGAGTCTCACTGGATTCGGGAACGGTGAGGGTGACATGCAAAAGGACAACGCCTAGGATTGAAATGCCCTTGGCGATGTCCGGCCACGCTAATCGAGGCTGCGAGGGGCTCAATGGCTAGCGTGCCTCCCCAGTTGGTTCGGCCCCAGCGGGGTATCCGTGGCCTGCCTGCAGCGATGCCTTTACGTCCGATGCATATAGGTCCACGTAGGAGCTCTCAGCCAACTCAGCGAGCTCATGCATCACGAAGTCGGTGAAAGCACGAATGGTCTCGTGCTCTTCTGGGTTAAGGCCGCGTTCGGCCGCCCACGCATGCGGATCGATGGGCTTGGCTACTCGCATCCCTACCTTGATGGGTCGCGGGACCCAACTACCAATGGGGTTCGCTTTGCGGGTATCGATCATGGCGATTGGGATGACGGGCTTGCCGGTGGCCATGGCGATTCGCGCCATGCCAGTGCGGCCTTTATAGATGCGCTCATCTGGAGAGCGGGTACCTTCTGGATAGATACCAAAGAGGTCTCCCCTGTCGAGGATCTTCTTGGCAGCTTTAAGCATGGCATCGCCTGCAGCGTCACTGTCGCGTTCTACCGGAACTTGTCCAACGGAACTAAAGAACCAAGCCTGTGCACGGCCAACCACGCCTGGTGTGGTGAAGTATTCGCTCTTGGCCAAGAACGTGATTTGGCGCGGGCACATGAGAGGGAAGAAGAAAGAATCCATCACTGCTTGATGGTTCGAAACAAGGATGGCTGGGCCTTCGGCTGGAATATTATCCATTCCTTCGGTCCATGGGCGGTTCCATACTCGCAGAGCAGGGCCGAAAAAAATGTTCTTAAAGGCCCAGTACCACTTGTTTCGCATCGTGAAGTCCCTGTCGTCTAATTAACCTACGGTGAGCCCATGACGGGCAAGGTCAGCAACGCCAATCATACCCGCGGCTGAACCCAATTCCGCAGTGGCCACGCGGGCCAGTGGGCGATGTCCAGCGCCCACGATCTGTCGTGCCATGTTCTCGTGTGCGCGCTCTAGGTAGAGATCCGCGTCATTGGCGACGCCGCCGCCCACAACGATGAGTTCAGGGTCCAAGACATCTGCCACGATGGACAAGCCTTGTCCCAGCCACGTGCCAAAGTTCTCCATAACGGCCAACCCCAGCGGGTCACCCTCGCGGGCCGCTTGCGTAATCTGTACGCCTGTGGCATTGGCCGGAAGCTCTGTTTCGTACTGTGGGCGCAGTTCCTCGCAGGTGTCTGGCAGTGCGGTGCCCGATGCATAACGCTCCAAGCAGCCGCGCTTGCCGCACGAACATTCACGTCCGCCAGGAACCACGGTGAGGTGGCCGAACTCTGGGGCGGTGCCGAAGGCTCCGCGGTAGATCTTGTCCTCTGTCATGAGCGTGGCACCGATTCCGGTGCCGACTGCGAAGAAAACCCAGTCCTTTGCGCCGCGGCCCGCGCCAAAGCGCCACTCGCCCCAGGCTGCCGAGTTTGCGTCGTGTTCGAGACGCACCGGCAGGCCAATCCTTTTGCTCAAGATCTCACGAACGGGCGCATCGCGCCATGGCAAGTGCGGGGCAAAACGCACGGTTTCGCACTCTGGGTCAAGGAATCCCGCGAGAGCCAGCCCCACGGCGGAGATCTCGTGGGTCGCACTGAGTTCCTCGACTGCACGGGCAATGTCATCTTCAAGCTGCGTGGCGACTTTGGCCGTCGGCACGCTCACGGAGTCCACGATCTCGCCATCGGCGTCGATAGCCGCCGCACGAAGGTTGGTGCCGCCAATGTCGAAACCGATGGTGAGACCGGAGTCGACGGCAGGATGGGCGTGTTCAAGCATGCACAAAAGGATATACCCCATGTGGGCTAATGTTCACATTCTGCGCGCCAGTGAAGAATCGATCAAGCGAATACCCCGCAGCCGTTGTATCGCTTTTGCTACTCTTCATCGAGAATTCGGCGAAGACGCTCCCCCATGATCTCCCACGTCCATTCCTGTTCGACATGCGTGCGTCCGGCGCGGCCCATGCGATGAGCAAGGGAGGCGTCGCCAAGCAAAGTGCACAATGCCTCGACTAGTTCAGGAACGCTTGAACCATGTACCACGATTCCGCTCTCTGGCGTCACAGTCTCTGGGGCGCCGCCGGAATCACCTGCTACCACCGGGATTCCGGAGGCTTGGGCCTCCAGATAGACAATTCCCAAGCCTTCAACATCAAGTCCTCTGCCGCGGGTGCGTGCAGGCATCGCGAAAACGTCCGCCGCATGTAATGCCTGCTGGAGCTCTTCGGAGTCCTTCGCTTCCCGGATAATTACGTCGGGGGCATAGATGTCAGCCAGTTCGCTGAGGGCAGCGCGGTATCGCCCACGGCCTATGATGAGCAATTGGGCATCGGGGAAACGCTGCCGTACCTGCGGAAGCGCACGCAGCAACTGGTCCTGCCCTTTGCGGGGAACCAGGCGGGAAATGCAGGTAATAACTGGTCCTTCAGAAAGGCCAAAATGAGCTCGCGCAGCTTGTTTTGACGCCGCATCCGCGGGAGAGAAATCCTCGAGGCTCACAGCGGAAGGAAGATGAACCCACCGCGGACCAGGCCCGAAGGGCGCAGTCAAGCGACGTAATGTGTAGTCAGAAATATACGTGATGACATCAGCGTGCCGACCGATTTCGCGCAAGGCTTGGCGCGCGAGAGGCAGCATTGACCACCCCACCTCATGACCGTGCGTCGTCGCGACAACCTTGTGCGCGCCGGCCTCTTTGGCCGCTTTGCCCATCAGCGCCAAGGGGGCTGCTGCGCCAAACCACACATTGACGACGCCGTGCTCCCTGATGAGGCGCTGCATCTCCCGCGCAGTTGCGGGAGTCGGAAGCATGACTTTGTGTGGCCACCGCACCACAGTATAGGGCTGGGCAGAGTCGAAAAGCGCGGCGGCTTCCGCGTCCTGGGTGGAGGCAAACACCACGATTTCGGAAGGGTCGATCGTGTCAACGAAGTCCCGTAGATAAGACTGAATCCCGCCGATTGTGGGCGGGAAATCATTAGTAACCAGTAGAGTGCGCGCCATGCGCCCTACTCTAGTAGCGCACTGCGCCTTGAACAGGCATAGAGTCCAACGGAACCACCTGGACTGGAACGCCGTAGGTCGAAGCGTGGACAACCTGGCCATCACCGACGTACATACCGACGTGGGTTACACCTGGGTAGTAACCGATGATGTCACCTGGTTGGAGCTGATCAAGCGGGACCTTCGTGCCGCCGGCGAACTGCGCCTGGGAGGTACGCGGAATGGACTTGCCCATCTGCTGATAACTCCACACCATCAATCCGGAACAGTCGAATGTATCTGGACCCGTTGCTCCCCAACCATAGGGCGCACCGATACGGGTGAGAGCCGCGGCCACTGCCTCTGAGCCGGAGCCATCTGCTAACGCTGCGAGGTCAACGTTCTGAGCACCGAAGCGTCCAACGAAGGCAGCACGTTGCTCCTCATTCAGGCTATCGACCTGTGCCTCGATGTCCTTCTTCTGTTTCTCGAGCTCTTGCTGTTCTTTCACTAGGCCGTCGCGCTTGACCTTGAGATCGGCAGCTTTATCTTGAGCGGCCTTGACTGCGGCAGCGGCCTCCTCCTGCAGAGCGCGCGCTTCCCGCGCGGCTGCAGACTTTTCCAGAAGATGACGTTGTGCGGTGCGGGAAAGTGCGCCCAAGTATCCCATGCGCTCTACAGCCGAGGCTGTGTCAGCTGCATTGAGCGCTGCGGACACAGCGCTACGGGAATCTCCGCGATAACGAGACTGTGCAATGCCGTTGATGCGGCCCTGCTGAGCCGCAACGGCAACTGAAGCATCTTCCGCTGCAGCCTTGGCTTCATCGGCATGCTGCTGGAGGGCTACGACTTCCTTTTCAGCTTCGCTGAGTTGATCTTCGAGCGTTTTCACCTCTTCGCTTTTTGCGGAAACGCGCTGCGCTACTTCCACAACGCGGTCAATGAGCTGCTGCAACTGTTCTGGTTGAGTGTCCTCCACTTCCTGAGCAAAAGCTACAGGCGCAGTGACAGCGCCACAGGCGGCAGAAAAAGCAAGAGCTGCAGCGCAAGCCGCGGTTGCTGTGCGGCGAGCCCGCAAAGTCGAAGAAAGCACGTCGAAATTCCCAAGGCTTAGAAAATATTAAAAGACTGCTTGATGATAGCGCATGGAGCTGCCGATTTCTATACCGGCACGAGTCTCAATAAAACCATAAAAAGACCCTTCTGTTCCATCGAGAGATGGACGAGAAGAGCCTTTAGACCGAAACAGGCGGACGCTTAGAAGCGAACTGCGGAGTGAATCGGCATGTAGTGCAGGGAACGCTCCTGAACCGGGGTACCGGAGTTCAAAGCGTCGATGATGGTGCCGTTGCCGGTGTAGATACCAACGTGGGATGCACCAGAGTAGTAGACGATGATATCGCCTGGCTGCAGGGCATCAAGGGAGACCTGCTGGCCGCCAGCTGCCTGAGCCTGGGAGGTGCGAGGAATCTCAACGCCTGCCTGACGGTAAGCCCAAGAGGTCAGACCTGAGCAGTCGAATGCGCTAGGGCCTGCCGCACCGTAAACGTATGGGGAGCCCATTGCAGAGCGCGCTGCCGCAAGTGCCTTCTGCCCTGCAGACTGAACCGGTGCTGCGGCTGGAGCCGGAACAGGAGCCTGTACGGACGCGGCGTAGTTTACGTTTGCCTGCTGCAGGGAAGGAACATACTGCTGAATGTTCGGCACCTGGTTGATGTTCGGGACGTTTTCCAGTCCTGCAACCTCAAAGCGGAAGTCGGTGTTAGGAACAACAACCTCTGCACCCTGTGCGACTGCCGGGACAGCAACGGCTGCGGATGCTGCTGCAACTGCGGTGGTTGCGATACGACGGGTGTTGATTGCGCCCTGACGACGATGCTTAGCCACGAATTAAACTCCAAATCTTCCGGCGCGCCTACTTCGATTGCACACGCTCAGTTCAGCAAAGGATGTTTTGCTGGGACTAAAGTGTGCCGCCTCCGAGCGAATCGGATAATCAAAGCTCTGACCCTGGACGGGCCTAGCGTTCGTTGATGTTTCGTTCCTGTAGAAACATCTCCACTCGGCCCCCGGTTCAGGAGGGGCCAGATGCGGCGCTTAAATCTTCAGTTCGTATTGAGTGCCTCGTGTCGGTAACTCAATGTCTCAAGTAGGTTACGAAATCATCACGTCCCGTGTCGAATTTTCCGTCAAAAAGGACGCTGTTACCGCCCCGTTATCTTCTGTTGACAATTCCGAAATGTTCGCAATAAACGCTCGGGGAACGCTCCCCGTTATCACTTTGAGACAATCTCTCACCTGCGACAATGCCACACTTCGCCACACCCTAAGATTGCGCACATATCATCAAAGATTGAAGCTTCAGATCGTTGAAAAATGTATTTTGTGAGCTTCGACACATGGTCGCTGTATGGACTCACAAAAGGCGCTAGAACAACAATTTTTACTCTAAACGCACCCCAAAAAGGCCAAGAACAGCCTCCTAAATCGCAGTCTTAAATGAGAA
The DNA here is from genome assembly GCF_008042215.1 of Corynebacterium sp. LK14. Classification (NCBI taxonomy): domain Bacteria; kingdom Bacillati; phylum Actinomycetota; class Actinomycetes; order Mycobacteriales; family Corynebacteriaceae; genus Corynebacterium; species Corynebacterium sp. LK14. The sequence continues at coordinate 260,112 of NZ_NOVQ01000009.1, read as the reverse complement.
TCCACGAGCCGTAATTAACATCAGGTCGGTGCCAGAGAACTCCACACCGCTCGGTTTGACAGTGAGTACCGCCCCATAGCCGCTTTAGAACGCTGTACCCCGCGCTCCCCAAGACACAGTCCCGGAATCACGTGACAAGCCCTTGGAGCCGATTCTAAAAGTCGACTCGTGTCAATATCCGCCACAAGGGCAATCTGCGGCGGGCACACTCCCCTGCTTACTCCGAGTCTTCCTTTAGCTCCTTATATGTAAGCAAACAGCGTACAGTAGCAAAAGCAAAGCACGCCCACACGATGGCAACCTCGTAAGAACTTAAAACCCTTCCTATATAGGACTAAATCTGCACACTGGATTCAGCACCCGTGCCAGCGATGCATAGAGGCATAATTAGGCAAGAACTGCCGGCGCTTTTCAAAGGATTCTCTTATCTATCCTCGAAGGAAATTTCCCGGCAATTCACGATCCTCACCACCTGATCGATCCCACGGCTTGTCTAGAAGGCTCCTCACTCAAGCAGACAGTGCTTAGGGCACGCCTTAACCCATCGTGGCGCCAGAATGCTCCAACGGAGGAAACAGATCTTGCACCGTTGCCAGCTCCCCTTGACGCCCGCCCCTACACGCCTTGATGGCCCCCATGGGACCAATCTAGGAAAACCTCTAAGTATTCCAACAGAATCGCGAAACCCCCATCTCTACTCCCTATAAAGGAGGAGACGGGGGTTGTGAGCGAGTTTCGGGCGCTAACCCTTAAAGGAGTGCTTAGATGCGGCCGTTCTCTTCGTCTTCGCGGCGGTTAGCCTCGTTGAGACGACGGTACATCTCTGCCTCTTCGGCATGGTTTTCTTCGTGAATCTCGTGGACGCGGTGCATGAGAGCGGCGTCGTCCGGAGCAAAGATGCCCTGGGTCTCGGCGTCAGCGAAGCCAAGCTGGTTGAGCTGCTTCGGGACCTGTGCGCCAGCGTACTCCAGCGGAACCGGGTGGCCGTGCTCGTCGACCGGGCCAAGCGGCTGGTGGACCTCGATGAAGGCACCATTCGGCAGCTGCTTGATAACACCGGTCTCGATGCCGTGCTCCAGGACCTCGCGGTCGGAACGCTGCAGACCGACACAGATGCGGTAGGTCATGAAGTAAGCGATTGGAGGCAGGACGATGAGGCCGATACGACCGACCCAGGTCATTGCGTTCAGCGAGATCTGGAAGAAGTGTGCGACGTGGTCGTTACCACCGGACAGGGTCACCAGTAGGAAGAAGGTGATTGCCATTGCGCCGATAGCGGAGCGAACCGGAACGTCGCGCGGACGCTGCAGCAGGTTGTGGTGAGCGTCGTCGCCAGTGAACTTCTTCTCAAGGAATGGGTAAGCGAACAGCAGGACGACCATCGCACCACAGAGCAGTGCAACCCAGAATGCGGAAGGAATGGTGTAGTTGCCGAGGTACAGCTCCCATGCCGGCATGACACGAGCAACACCGTCAGTCCACAGCATGTAGATATCCGGCTGGGAACCGGCGGAGACCTGAGACGGGTTGTACGGGCCAAGCAGCCAGATGGCGTTGATGGTCAGCAGACCAGACATCAGAGCCAGAACGCCAGCAACCATCATGCCCATGCCGATTGCCTTCGTAGCGAAGACCGGCATAATGCGGACACCAACGACGTTGTTCTCAGCGCGGCCCGGTCCAGGGAACTGGGTGTGCTTCTGGAACCAAACCATGATCAGGTGAGCGGCAACCAGGCCCAGGATGATGCCCGGGATAACCAGAACGTGCAGGATGTAGAAACGGTCCAGCATGAGGTCGGACGGGAAGTCGCCGCCGAAGATTGCCCAGTGCAGCCAGGTGCCGATGATAGGCAGGCCCAAGATAATAGCGGACATGATTCGCAGACCAACGCCGGAGAGCAGATCGTCCGGGAGAGAGTAGCCGAGGAAGCCCTCGACCATGCCCAAGAGAATCAGTGCACAACCGATGATCCAGTTGGCCTCACGCGGGCGACGGAACGCACCGGTGAAGAAGATGCGGAGCATGTGAGCAACCATGGACATCATGAACATGAGTGCTGCCCAGTGGTGCATCTGGCGGACAAACAGACCACCGCGAACCTCGAAGGAGAGGTCAAGCGCCGTTGCATATGCGCGAGACATCTCGACGCCGTTCAGCGGGGTGTACGCACCGTCGTAGATGACCTTCGTGATGGAAGGATCGAAGAACAGTGCCAGGTAGATACCGGTCAACAGCAGGATGATGAAGCTGTATAGAGCCATCTCACCGAGCATGAAGGACCAGTGGGTCGGAAAGACCTTGTTCAGCTGGGTTCGCAGAACTCCGGCGGCGGAGTAGCGCGAATCCATGTTGTTGCCCATCTTGGCAAGTTTGTTACTCATTATGACTTACGCTCCCAGAATGCAGGTCCGACAGGCTCAATGAAGTTACCCTTGGCAACGAGGTAGCCCTCTTCGTCCACGCCGATCGGCAGCTGTGGCAGTGCACGAGCAGCAGGTCCGAAGACCGGCTTACCGTAGTGCAAAGCGTCGAACTGCGACTGGTGGCACGGGCAGAGAATGCGGTTGGTCTGAGCCTCGTACAGAGAGGTCGGGCAACCAATGTGGGTACAGATCTTGGAGTAGGCGTAGTAATCGCCGTAGTGGAAGTCTTCCTGACCAGCACGCTCAATAGCCTTCTGCGCATCGGAGTGACGCAGACGGATGAGCATCACGGCGTTACGGTTGCCGTGAATGGAGTGCATGTGGTTCTCGTAGACGTCCTTATCCTCAGACCACAGGTCACCATCGTTGACGTCTTCCGCAGCGAGCGGGAAAACAGTCTCCATGCCGCCGGCAGCGAGGTCCTCAGGACGTACGCGAACGAGGCGAGCAAGGCCACGAGTGGTGTAGTGAGTACCGGACTCGCCCTCGTGCTTTTCAGCAATAGTGGAGGTATCACGTGCCAGGTAGAGCTTGACGCCCTTCTCGTGCATCGTCCAACCGGAGGTCCACAGGGTACCGTCACCTGCGTAGTTCAGGTCGTGGCGCTTCTTCCACGGGTTGTTAACCGCGCCGCCAAGCGGAGCAATAACAGTCAAACCGAACAGAACGCCGGCACCGCCAAGCAGACCCTTGATGGTGCTGCGGCGACCCAGAGTGGAGGTCTTCCACGAGTCGTTGAGCAGTGCAGTAAGGGTACGGCGGTCAACTTCCTCGGAAGGACCGTCGTGACGACGCTGCACGGAAATCTCTTCCGGCAGAATCTTCTTGACGTACTGCACGATTGCGAAGCCCAAGGCCGTGATGGCCAGGCCAGAGGTAGCACCCAGCAATGGGGTGTACAGGGTGTGGCCCCAGAGGCCGTCTTCACCCAGCATCTTGTACTGCCACGGCCAGAACAGGTATACGCCCAAGAAGGCAAGGCCTGCGATGACCGAAATCAGCAACCAGATGGTTACGTTGGTGGCGGCACGCTTTTCAGCTGGGTCGCCTTCAACCGGGAAGCGCTCCTTACGGAATGCAACGGTTACGTCGTCGAGCTCGGTGCCGAGGGCAGCCAGCTCGTCATTGCTCATCTTGTCGAGCTCAGCGTCGGTGTAGTTCTTCTTTACATTGCTCATGAGCGCGATCCAATCCACATAGCGGCAACGCACAGAGCGCTGATGCCGATGATCCACATTGCAAGACCCTCAGCAACTGGTCCGAGACCACCGAGGTCCCAACCAGCCGGAGACGGGGTTTCCTTTGCAGACTTGAGGTAGGCGATGATGTCCTTCTTCTCGTCTGCAGTCAGCTGTCGGTCGGAGAACTTAGGCATGTTCTGCGGACCGGTCAGCATTGCCTGGTAGATCTCCTGCTCGTTGGCCGGAGCCAGCGGCGGAGCGTACTTACCGGAGGACAGCGCGCCGCCCTGGCCGGTGAAGTTGTGGCAGGATGCACAGTTCATGCGGAACAGCTCGGAGCCCTTAGCTACGTCCTCGGCCTGAATCTGGCCGTTGTAGTTAGCGCCACGGAGAGATTCCTGCGCGACGGTGCCGTCTTCGTTGTAGACGATGTCTGCGCCGCCGCCGTTCGCAGCGACGTATGCAGCCAGTGCCAGAGTCTGCTGCTCGGTATAGCGCGGGGTCTTGCGCTCTGCTTGTGCGTCGTTAGACATCATCGGCATACGACCAGAATGAACCTGGAAGTACACGGATCCGGCGCCGACACCTACGAGGGAAGGACCGCGGCCCTCAATACCCTGAAGGTTTGCACCGTGGCAAGTAATACAAGCGACATCGTAGATGTCCTTACCCTCTTGGATGAGAGCCTGGTCATCTTTTTGAGCCGTGGCGATCTGCGCATCCGGGGTCAAGGCAGAAGCCAGGACACCAGCGCCAGTCAGGCCGATGCTCAGTGCGAAGGCGCCGGCAAGAGTGCGCTTCGCCTTGCGGCGACGGCGGGTCTTCTTAGCCGCGGCAGTGGTCTCTTCCACTGCGGCGGTCTGCTGGATGTTATCCATCATTTTCCTTTAGATAACTCGTACACGGAAATGGATGGCTGTAGGCCGAGAGCCTGCTCCCGGGCTCCTACGGCCTACTGGACTAGGTAGATGACTACGAACACGCCGATCCAGACAACGTCGACGAAGTGCCAGTAGTAAGACACTGCCATCGCTGCGGTTGCCTGTGCAGGCGTGAACTTGGACTTAGCGATACGCGCCAAAATGATCGCGAACGAAATAAGACCTGCGGTCACGTGTGCAGCGTGGAAGCCAGTCAGAATGTAGAAGACCGAACCAAAAACGCTGGACTGGATAGTCACACCGTGAATGATCAACTCTGTCCACTCAAATGCCATGATGCCCAAGAAGACAACACCCAACAGCAAAGTCACTGAGTACCAGAGTCGGAGCTTGTATACGTCACCCCTTTCTGCTGCGAAAACGCCGAACTGAGAGGTCACGGAAGACGTAATCAGCACTGCCGTAATGAGAAAGCCCATCGGCACGTTGATATGAGCGGTATGCTCCGCCCAGTCGCCTTCCTGGCCGTTCGCGCGGGATGTGAACCACATCGCGAACAGTCCGGCAAAGAACATCAATTCCTGAGACAGGAACACGATGGTGCCCACGCTGACCATGTTGGGTCGGTTCAGCGCGGCAACACGTGGTGCTGCCATACCTTGGTTTGAAACTACGCTCGTCACGCTTAACAGTATGGCCGGTCAGAACCCTGAAGTCACTTCTATTCCCCCCGATTTTCTTAACCGCCTCCTACTTCGTTTGCAGCCCACTGCCAGAATGTTCCCAATTTGGAAAAAATACGGTTTAGCGGGAACTTTTGAGCGCGCTTTACGACGCCTCATCCCTGCAGGTAAACAAGCTTTTAAACAGCCCGCACCTAACTAGGCCAAATTTGCGTTTCGAAAGTTGAGACCTTCATCCATCCTTTGCAACCAGTTTGAGGAGGAAGTTCAATGACATAAATCACAAAGGACTTCAGGTTAAAATCGCAGGTTTCCAACTTTCGGTTGACCCCCGTAAAAAGTGGCCCTCACGTGCTATTACTTCCTCAAAAGCGCTACGTATGCTCATTAGTTTCACGGCTCGCTCTCCCCCAATGGCGAGCATCTTCGAAATTTTCTTGGAACCTTCGGGAACTTTTTTGGCGTCTAACCGACGCAAGATCGCCAAAGTCCCCCACCGCTTATGCGATGGGGGACGCGAGAAGTTTCAGGCGGGCGTCGTGAAGCTTGTTCCGACACTCACGAAAAGCCTAGTGCTTTTCCTTCGGCAGACCGTACTGCAGGGACAGGCCAGTAACGGAAGCCACCAGGCAGGCAGCGCCAAGCACAATCAACCAGAAGTACAGGAAGATGATGCCAAGGCCCAGCAGGGCGATGGAGCCGGTCATAGCCAGCGGCCAGATGGAACCCGGGGAGAAGAAGCCGAGGATGCCAGCGCCGTCCTCAGTCTCTGCCTCTTCCCAGTCCTCAGGTGCGACGTCGACGCGGGAATCGGTGAAGTTGATGTACACGCCGAGCATGACGCACAGCAGGAACGCCAGGGTAAGGCCGACGATACCTGCCCACTCGGGGCCGTAGAGGTAGCCATCATCCTTAACGAAGTTAACGCCCAGAACGTAGACCACCAGGGAAACGAAGAGGTAGGTCGCAATCGAGTAGAAGACCTTAGATGTTGCACGCATTGTGAATTCAGTCCTTTTCTACTTATGCCTTCGGGGTGCCAACGAAGTTGTCACCGTCGCGGGTATCGCGCTGAGAGTTGAACGGAGAGGTGGTCACTGCATAAGGTTCCTGGCCGATGTGCTCAAGAGCCTCAGCGTTGGTTGCCTCCGGGTTCTGCTCACGGAAGGTGAGGTACTTATTGAAGTCTTCGCGGCTAACGACGCGAATCTCGAAGTTCATCATGGCGTGGTAGGTACCGCACATCTCAGCACAACGGCCAACAAATGCGCCTTCCTCGGTGATTTCTTCAATCTGGAAACGACGCTCCTGAGCGTTTGCCTCAGGGTGTGCGTAGACGTCTCGCTTGAAGAGGAATTCCGGAACCCAGAAAGAGTGGGAGACGTCACCGGAAGCGAGACGGAACTCAATCGGAGTCCCAGAAGGAAGAACCAGAACCGGAACTTCCTCGGTGGTACCGACGGTTTCAATCTTGTTGAAGTTCAGGTAGGAGATGTCACCCATGGACTTGCCGTGAATTGGGTTCGGGTTCTTTACGCCCTCAGGGTCGATAGCAGACTCTTCCGCCAGCTTCTTACGCTCGACGTCTTCGCCGTTGTAGTTCTGGCCATCAACCTTGTTCTCGGCGTAACCGAACTTCCAGTTCCACTGGTAAGCGGTGACATCGACGGTAACCTCTGGGTTCTTATCCAGGGCAGTAACCTTCTGCTGCGCCTGAACAGTGAAGAAGAACAGGCCCATGATGATGAGGATCGGAACGATGGTCAGCACCATCTCCAGCGGCACGTTGTACTGCAGCTGCTTTGGGAACTCACCCTTTCCGTCCTTTTCAGCCTTCTTCGCGTTCCAGTTGAAGATGGCAATGAGGAACAAGCCCCACATGATAAAACCGATAATCCATGCTGCAACCCAGACCCAAATCCAGAAGTTGTACATAGACTCTGCCTCAGGGGTAATACCCTTTGGCCAACCAAAGCCCAAGAGGTTCTCAACGGCGGTTGGAGCTTTCACGTCACAACCGGCCAATGCAAAGCCACCAAGAGCGATTGCGCCAGCTAGGCCCGCCTTGCGAGCAAAGTTGCGCTGTTTACGCTGTCCCACGTGTGTTCTGCCTTTCTGTCCACACAAACTTCTCGAATACTCACAGAGCATTCCTATCCAATCAGGATAGTGGATGGAGCCTGCGTTTCTTACCTTTTCGGAGTCCACAAACTCTTGCTTTTAAGCTCTGTAAGCAAAGAACGCTGTGGATGTTACCGGCCCACCTGCATAAGGGCCCAACCAAGCCCCCTATAGACCCCCTTCATCTATGACTCAATTCACAAAGCGCCGGCGTCTGCATCATCCGAAAGTTCGCACCCTAAAGGGTAAGCTCACGCCACCTCTGCCCTATCAGCTTTATGAAGCCTGAGATGAAGCTGCCAACTCGGCGCGCGTTCCTGCTTTTGCCCCTTCGCGCCGTAAAGTGGTCGGAAGAAAAATACCCTTCATTAATAAGGAGCAACCACACTATGTGCGGACTTTGCGGACTATTGACCGCTAACCACAATGCGGCCGAGTACGTAGACGCCCTTGAGCAGTCCCTTCAGTGCATGCGCCACCGTGGCCCAGATGCCGCCGGCACCTGGCATGACGAAGATGCGGCCTTCGGTTTCAACCGTCTTTCCATCATCGACCTTGAGCACTCCCACCAGCCACTTCGCTGGGGACCAGAAGATAACCCAGAGCGCTACGCCCTCACCTTTAACGGCGAAATTTACAACTACATCGAGCTGCGTGAAGAACTTAGCGCTGCCGGCCTGAAGTTCAACACCGAGGGCGATGGTGAGCCGATCGTCGTGGGCTACCACCACTGGGGGGAAGACGTGGTCAACCACCTGCGTGGCATGTTCGGCTTCGTCATTTGGGATACCGAAACCAAGACGATGTTCGCAGCCCGCGACCAGTTCGGCATCAAGCCGCTCTATTACGCAACCACGGATGCAGGCACCATCTTCGCTTCCGAAATGAAGTGCATCCTCGAAATGGCGGAGCCGCTCGGTCTAGACCTGAGCCTAGACAAGCGAGCTATCGAGCACTACATCGATCTGCAATACGTGCCGGAGCCAGAGTCCCTACACTCCAACATTCGTCGCGTTGAGTCCGGTTCCACCGTCACGTTAAAGCCGGGCCAGAAGGTGGTCAACGACCGTTACTTCAAGCCACGCTTCCCAGTACAGAAGGTTGCCCAGGGGCAGGAGCAGCAGCTCTTCGACAAGATTGCCAAAGCTCTCGAGGACTCCGTCGAGAAGCACATGCGCGCAGACGTGACCGTAGGCTCCTTCCTTTCTGGCGGCATTGATTCCACTGCCATCGCAACACTGGCCAAGCGCCACAACCCTGACCTGCTCACCTTCACCACCGGATTTGAGCGCGAGGGCTACTCCGAGGTGGACGTTGCCGCCGAGTCCGCTGCGGCAATTGGCGTGGAGCACATTGTCAAGATTGTCTCCCCCGAGGAATACGCCACCGCGATCCCGAAGATCATGTGGTACCTCGACAATCCAGTCGCGGACCCTTCTTTGGTCCCGCTGTACTTCGTGGCGCAGGAAGCCCGCAAGCACGTCAAGGTGGTTCTTTCTGGCGAGGGCGCCGACGAGCTCTTCGGTGGTTACACCATTTATAAGGAGCCGCTTTCCCTGGCACCTTTCGAAAAGATCCCATCCCCACTGCGTCGCGGTCTAGGCCGGCTTTCCAAGGTACTTCCCGAGGGCATGAAGGGGAAGTCGCTGCTCAACCGTGGTTCTATGACCATGGAGGAGCGCTACTACGGCAACGCCCGCTCCTTCAACTTCGAGCAGATGCAGCGCGTCATCCCATGGGCCAAGGAAGAATGGGATCACCGCGAGGTGACCGCACCTATCTACGCGCAGTCCCGTGACTTCGATCCAGTAGCCCGCATGCAGCACCTGGATCTGTTCACGTGGATGCGTGGTGACATTCTGGTCAAGGCAGACAAGATGAACATGGCCAACTCCCTGGAGCTGCGTGTTCCGTTCCTAGACAAGGAAGTCTTCAAGGTCGCAGAAACCATTCCACACGATCTGAAGATCTCCCACGGCACCACCAAGTACGCGCTGCGCAAGGCCATGGAGCAGATCGTTCCACCGCACGTATTGCACCGCAAGAAGCTGGGCTTCCCGGTACCGATGCGCCACTGGCTGGCCGGCGACGAGCTCTACGGGTGGGCACAAGACCAGATCAACGAGTCGCAGACCGAGGACATCTTCAACAAGAAGGAAGTCCTGGAGATGCTCAAGGAGCACCGCGATGGCGTCTCCGATCACTCCCGCCGCCTGTGGACCGTCCTGTCCTTCATGATCTGGCACGGCATTTTCGTCGAAAACCGCATCGATCCACAGATCGAGCAGCGCGACTACCCCGTAAAGCTCTAAGCCAGAGCGTTTCGTCACTTTGACGTTTATTCGAAGGCTCTCCCCTATTACCTCCGGGTAAGGGGGAGAGCCTTTTGCATGGGCAACGTCATCAACCAAGAAGGCGGGAAACCAAGCAGAATAAGAAGTAAGAATAAAACGACAAAGCGGGCTTGGAAGGGACCTTGCCTCCAAGCCCGCTTTCGCTATAAAAGCGCTATTTAGTTGAAAGAGTCACCGCAAGCGCAGGAGCCGCCGGCGTTCGGGTTGTCGATGGTAAAGCCCTGGGACTCGATGGTGTCAGCGAAGTCGATCTTGGCACCGGTGAGGTAAGGGACGGACATCTTGTCCACCACGAGGTTGACGCCACCGACGGTGTCGACCTTGTCACCGTCGAGTGTGCGGTCATCGAAGTAAAGCTGGTAGCGAAGGCCAGCGCAACCGCCTGGCTGCACAGCGATACGCAGGGCTAGATCGTCGCGGCCTTCCTGGTCAAGCAGAGCCTTTGCCTTGGCGGCTGCTGCCTCAGTCAGGATGACACCGGTAGCGGAAGCTGGAGCGGTCATGTCTTCTCCTCAAATAAGTACGGGTTTTTCTGGCCCCTACCCTACCCCGATCAGCGTGCTCGGGAAAAGGTTGACCTCGGTTACATTCCTTGCAACGTCATGGGCGGCGGGCCTATTCCCATTATTGACCACCAACCTTGTAGTCTGATCACCGTGAAACTTCCGTGGCAAAAAGATGAAAACGCGTCCCAGGACGCCGCTGTCCCTGCATCGCAGGCGGATACTTCCGCCGCACAGCACGAGGCCGGCGAAGAGCACTCCGAAACCCACCGCAAGGGCTACACCCCGCCGAAGGGCCGCCCGACGCCAAAGCGTGATCAGCAAGAGATCGCCCGCGGCGTAAAGCGCGATCCAAACGGCATGTCCGATGCGCAGCGTTACCAGCGCCGCAAGGAGCTCAAAGCTTCCATGTCCAAGGAGGAGTGGAAGGCTTATAAGCGCAAGGAGCGCGAGGAGTCCCGTGAGGCGAACCGTGTCGCACAGGAGCGCATGGCAAGTGGCGACGAGCGCTACCTCCTCCCCCGCGATAAGGGTGAAGTGCGCCGCTACGTACGTGACTGGGTTGACTCCCGCAAGTTCATCAACGAGTGGGTAATGCCAGCAGCTATCGTCCTGCTAGTTGTTATGTTGCTGGGCAACTACAACCCGAACTTTGCCAACTGGGTCTCCATCATCTCTATGGTCTTCATCGCAATCTTCGCTATCGAAGGCATTTGGCTAGCACGCAAGTGCAACAACTCGGTGCGTTTGAAGTTCCCTGGCACAACCGAGGCAGGTTTCGGACTGGGCTTCTATGCTTATTCTCGTGCAACCCAGCCGCGTAAGTGGCGCACCCCGAAGCCACGCGTTGAACGCGGCGCTACGGTCTAACCGTCTTCTTCCCAAGGCTTAGGAGTTGTGATGCCTGAAATCACTCCGGTTCCACGGCCGGATCAGCAGGCGCGTCTCGCAGTAGCAGACGCCTTAAGTACCTCTGTACGCGGCGATTCTTTTGGCACGCTCAATGACGTCGCAAGCTGGCTCGCCGCCTGCCAAGGCGTAGCACCTGCCGCGCCGCTACAGCGCACACGCGTCATCGTGTTTGCCGGCGCGCACGGCATCGCTACCCGCACCTTTGAGGGCGTTGGGCTCTCCGCATTCGCTCCAGAGTCGGATGCCGAACAGCTCACCGAGCTCGCAGAGGGCGCAGGCCCTGCACACACGATGGCACGCCGCACAGGCGCCAGCATCCACGTCGTGGAGTGCGCGCCTTCTGGCTCCATTGATGTGGAGCCCGCAATGAGCACTGAAAAGTTCGACGCCGCTTTCACGCTTGGGCAGACCACGGCCGATGCAGAGATTGATGCCGGCGCCGATCTCCTCATCCCCGCCGAGCTCGGCGTGGGTGGCACCTCCGTGGCGGCCGTTCTCATGGGCAACTTCACTGCCATCGAGCCAGTTGTCATCGTGGGTCCGGGTTCTGGAACCACCGACGCAATGTGGAAGACCAAAGTCACCGTCATCCGCGATGCAATGTTCCGCATCCGCAATCTCGATGGCATCGAAGTCCTCAAGGCAGCCTCCTCCCCGAGCTTTGCTGCCCTGGTGGGCTTTATGTGCCAGGCGGCAGCGCGCCGAACGCCGATGCTTATCGACGGCCCCCTTACCGCCACCGCCGCCGTCTATGCCGAAAAGCTGGCGCCCGGAGTCAAGCACTGGCTTTATGCGGCAAGCGCGACCACGGAGCCTTCCCACATCAAGGCCCTTGAGCTGCTGAAGTTGCAGCCGTTGCTCGAGCTCAGGATGCGCGCCGGCCAAGGCCTTGCAGCGTTAAGTGCATTGCCGCTTATCGACGCCGCGGTTGAGCTGGCAGGCGACGAGCTCGCGGTCCTCGCCGCTGCAGAAAGCAACGAATCACAAGCCCCTGCGACTGAATACGAGGACTAACCCAGAGAAGCGTGTGGGAAAACATGCGGAAGGGAGGGCGTCGCCAAGCGCGGCGCCCTCCCTTATCTCATTTTGCTACTTAGTCAGCGTGTGCAGCCAGCCGTGAGTATCCTCTACGGAACCACGCTGGATGCCGGTCAGACGCTCGCGCAGTGCCAAGGTGGTCTTGCCAGCCTCGTTGTTGTTGACGACGAAGTCCACGTCATCACCCAAGACGTGGCCCACCGGGGTGATAACTGCGGCGGTACCGCAGGCAAAGGCCTCGGTCATGGCGCCGGAAGCAACGTCATCACGCCACTCCTGCGCGGTGATGCGACGCTCCTCAACCTTCAGACTCATGTCCTGCGCAACCTCAAGCAGGGACTTGCGGGTAATGCCCGGCAGCAGGGAGCCCGACAGGGCTGGGGTGACTAGAGTCTGGTCACCTTCCTCGCCGTAGATGAAGGCCAGGTTCATGCCGCCCATCTCTTCGATGTATTTGCGGTCGATGGCGTCGAGCCAGACAACCTGGTCGCAGCCCTTCTCCGCAGCCTGTGCCTGCGCAAGCAAGGAAGCTGCGTAGTTACCGGCGAACTTCGCCGCGCCGGTACCACCCGGTGCTGCGCGCACGTAGTCAGTGGACAGCCAGACCGAAACCGGCTTGATTCCACCCTCGAAGTAGGCGCCTGCTGGGGAAGCGATAACGATGTAGCGGTAAGAGTTAGCCGGGTGAACGCCCAGGGAGACCTCGGTGGAGATCATGAAAGGACGCAGGTAGAGGGCAGCCTCGCCGCCAGCCTCAGGGGTCCAGTCCTTGTCTACCTCGACCAGCTGACGCAGGGACTCGACGAACTCGCTCTCCGGCAGAGCCGGCATAGCCATGCGCTCAGCAGAGTTGTTGAGACGCTGCGCGTTCTCCTCCGGGCGGAAGGTAGCAATAGAGCCATCCGGCTGACGGTAGGCCTTGATGCCCTCGAAGATCGCCTGGCCGTAGTGGAAAACGTTGGAGGCCGGGTCCATGCTGAACGGCTCGTACGGGCGCACCTGTGCGTCGTGCCAGCCCTGTTCTTCGTTCCAATCGATGGTCACCATGTGATCGGTGAAGTGCTTGCCGAAGCCTGGGTTCGCCAGAATCTCAGCTAGGCGTTCAGGAGAGGTGGGATTTTCAGTGCGGGTCACGGTGTAGTTCAACATGCTCACAGGCTACCCCTTTATCTATAGCCAGGCAGGAAAAGGGGCAGATTACCGACGCCAACACTAAGGGTATGGTGAGTGAGGTAAAACTATTCACCCCCGAATGCAAGGAGGAGATCGTGGCAAAGTCCGCGTTTACCCTGCCAGCCCGTGGCACCTTCCCCACCGTTGAATTGGCCAAGAAAGCCCCTAAGAAGGTCGATGCCCTGCTTATCGCAACATTTACCGGCGAGGATGGGCTTGAGGTACCAGGCAGCGCCCTGCTGAGCCCGGATGCGCTGCGCGCTACTTACGACGCCCTGGCTGCAGTTGGCGCCACCGGTCGCGCGGGCGAGATTACCCGCATCCCTGCACCGAAGGACGCTGCGGCTTCCACCATCGTTGCTGTGGGCTTGGGTGACGCAGAGCTTCTCGACGCCGAGATTCTGCGCCGTAATGCGGGCGCTGCGGCACGCGCTCTTGCTGGCGCTGGTGCGGTAGCCACAACGCTGTCGGACTTTGGCATTAGCGCCGCCGTCGAGGGCCTTATCCTTGGCGGCTACTCCTACCGCGGCATCCGCTCCACCGAAGCCTCCGAGGCTGAGGCACCGGCTTCCTTCACCGTTATCGGTGGCAAGTCTACGGCTGAAGAGTTCGAGGCAGCTCGCATCACCGCGGAGGCGGTAAACCTCGCCCGCGACTTGGTGAACACTCCGGCAAACGTCCTGTACCCAGAGACCTACGCTGAGTTCATCACCGCTGAGGCTGAGGCAGCTGGTCTGGAGGTTGAGGTCCTCGATGAGAAGCAGCTGGAGAAGAAAGGCTTCGGCGGCATCATCTCCGTGGGCAAGGGCTCTCAGCGCCCACCTCGCTTGGTGCGCCTGACCTGGGCTCCGAAGAAGGCCAAGACCTCCGTGGCCTTGGTGGGCAAGGGCATCACCTTCGATACCGGCGGCATTTCCCTGAAGCCGGGCAACGGTATGTGGGACATGATCTCTGACATGGGTGGCTCCGCTGCGATGGCTGCTGCCATCATCGCGGCTGCGAAGTTGGAGATTCCGGTGAAAATCACCGCTACCCTGCCATTCGCGGAGAACATGCCGGGCTCCGGCGCTACTCGTCCGGGTGACGTCATTACCCACTACGGCGGAATCACCTCTGAGGTTCTTAATACCGACGCCGAGGGCCGTCTGGTGCTGGCAGACGCCATCGCTCGCACGTCTGAGGACAACCCGGACTACCTCATTGAAACCGCTACCCTGACCGGCGCCCAGATCGTCGCCCTGGGCACCCGTACCGCTGGTGTCATGGGCTCTGAGATTTTCCGCGACCGCATCGCGGAAATCGGCCGTGAGGTCGGCGAGAACGCCTGGGCTATGCCGCTGCTGGAGGAGCACGACGAGGAAATCAAGTCCCAGGCTGCGGATATCCGCAACATCAACGCCAAGCGCGAAGGCGGCATGGAGTACGCCGGAACCTACCTGCAGAAGTTCGTCGGCGAAGGCATCGAGTGGGCACACATCGACGTCGCTGGCCCGTCTTGGAACAACGGCGGCCCTCGCGGCTACACCCCGAAGCGCGCCACCGGCGTGCCAGTGCGTACTGTCGTGGCAACGCTGCGCGAGATTGCTTCCAAGTAATCTGCTAGCTCAGTAACACACAGAAACGGCGACTAGCGCCCGGCAACCGTATTGGTTGCGGGAGCTACTCGCCGTTTGCTGTTTTATTTGTCAGCTTTATTTTTTAAGCGCTAATCGGTTTTATTTGTAAGCGCTAAGCGGAAGGATCGTTTGGGTTGTCCTTAGCTCTGCCATGTTCACGCTCAAAGCGCTCCCTGCGTTGGCGCTGTTCTTCTCGCTTGCGCAGAATACGTTCGCGCTCGATCCGCTCGCGCATGCGTTGGGGGTACCCCGTCTCCTCTACGTCATAGACGTCGCACTGCAAGAGCTTGGCTACGGCGTCAATTCCTTTGGGGCCGCCAATCCGGCGGCGGATAAAGTCACCGTGCTCGTCGACGACCACCACGGACATCTCATTGACCACGGTTTCCGGCTCCACGAATGCCTCGATATAGACGCGTCCGCCCGCCCACTCTTGCAGGGCTAGAGCATCTTCCTTCCGAATGGTCTCTCCTGGTGCCCGCGGGGGCCGCAGCTGTGATTGAGACCGGTTTCGTCGAAAGGGATTAAACATAGCCTACGAGTTTACTCAACTGTCTTGCTGTATGCCTGAGCCCCCCGCCCTCCCCCACTTATAGGCACTGCTACACCCACATGTGCGCGCTGACACTAGACACGCGGTAGGATTAATGACCAGCGTTAAACAATTCCGACTTTCGAGGAGTCTTATTACTTATGGCACACTCCGTTGTGATGCCCGAACTGGGCGAATCCGTAACCGAAGGCACGATTACCCAGTGGCTGAAGTCCGTGGGCGATACCGTCGCGGTCGACGAGCCTTTGCTCGAGGTCTCCACCGACAAGGTCGACACCGAAATTCCATCCCCTGTCGCGGGTACCATCCTCGAAATCAAGGCCGAGGAAGATGAAACCGTCGACGTCGGTGCTGTGATTGCCATCATCGGTGACGAGGGCGAGTCTACTTCCGATTCCTCCGACGATTCCGCTCAGGCAGAAGAGAAGTCTGAGCCTAAGGCCGAAGAAAAGGCTGAGGAGAAGGAAGAGAAGTCCGCACCAGCAGCTTCCGGCTCCGCAACCGACGTTGCCATGCCAGAGCTCGGCGAGTCCGTCACCGAGGGCACCATCACCCAGTGGCTGAAGTCCGTCGGCGACACCGTCGAGGTCGACGAGCCACTCCTCGAGGTCTCCACCGACAAGGTCGACACCGAAATCCCATCCCCAGTCGCCGGCACCCTGGTCGAAATCCTCGCTGACGAAGACGACACCGTCGACGTCGGAGCAGTCATCGCCCGCATCGGCGACGGCAACGCCGCACCGGAGCAGGCAGCTCCTGCTAAAAAGGAAGAGCCAAAGGCAGAAGAGAAGTCTGAGCCTAAGGCCGAAGAAAAGGCTGAGGAGAAGGAAGAGAAGTCCGCACCAGCAGCTTCCGGCTCCGCAACCGACGTTGCCATGCCAGAGCTCGGCGAGTCCGTCACCGAGGGCACCATCACCCAGTGGCTGAAGTCCGTCGGCGACACCGTCGAGGTCGACGAGCCACTCCTCGAGGTCTCCACCGACAAGGTCGACACCGAAATCCCATCCCCAGTCGCCGGCACCCTGGTCGAAATCCTCGCTGACGAAGACGACACCGTCGACGTCGGAGCAGTCATCGCCCGCATCGGCGACGGCAACGCCGCACCGGAGCAGGCAGCTCCTGCTGAAAAGGAAGAGCCAAAGGCAGAAGAGAAGTCTGAGCCTAAGGCCGAAGAAAAGGCTGAGGAGAAGGAAGAGAAGTCCGCACCAGCAGCTTCTGACTCCAAGCCTGCAGTTTCTGAGGGCTCCACCAAGATCAACAACGGCGACGACGTTCCTTACGTCACCCCGCTGGTCCGCAAGCTGGCTGAGAAGCACGGCGTAGATCTCTCCACCGTCTCCGGCACCGGCGTCGGCGGCCGCATCCGCAAGCAGGATGTTCTGGCTGCTGCTGGCGAGGGCGAGGCTCCGGCTTCCGCAAACGCAGGCTCCACCGATCCTCGCGCTCGCTGGTCCACCAAGTCTGTCGACCCAGAAAAGCAGGAGCTCATCGGCACCACGCAGAAGGTCAACCGCATCCGCGAAATCACCGCTGCAAAGATGGTCGAGGCACTGCAGATTTCTGCCCAGCTCACCCACGTCCAGGAAGTCGACATGACCGCCATCTGGGATCTGCGCAAGCAGTCCAAGCAGGCCTTCATCGAAAAGTACGAGGCAAACCTGTCCTTCCTGCCGTTCATCGTTAAGGCAACCGTTGAGGCTCTGGTTTCCCACCCGAACGTCAATGCTTCCTACAACCCTGAGACCAAGGAAATGACCTACCACGCAGACGTCAACGTGGCTATCGCAGTTGATACCCCACGTGGCCTGCTCACCCCGGTCATCCACAAGGCACAGGACCTCACCCTGCCGGAGATTGCCAAGGCAATCGCTGAGCTGGCTGACAAGGCACGCAACAACAAGCTGAAGCCAAACGATCTGACCGGTGCAACCTTCACCGTCACCAACATCGGCTCTGAGGGCGCACTGCTGGATACCCCAATTCTGGTTCCGCCACAGGCTGGCATCCTCGGCACCGCTGCTATCACCAAGCGTGCGGTTGTCGTGAATGAGAACGGCCAGGATGCAATCGCCATCCGCCAGATGTGCTACCTGCCATTCACCTACGACCACCAGGTCGTCGACGGTGCTGACGCAGGCCGCTTCATCACCACCATCAAGGACCGCCTCGAGACCGCTGATTTCGCAGCTGACCTCGACATCTAAGTCCTGATTCCCGCTTATGGGTCACGGCCCCTTCGCTCCCCCCACATCTGCTGGGTGCGAAGGGGCCGTAGGTGTTTCCACGACCGCCAGATTCTGCCCGCTAGATTCCGCCCGCTAAGACTTGTCCCCCCAACCTTAAATGTGAGGCACGACACTATATACTGTGGCGCATGCTGCGTTCAGATTGGTTCCGCGTTGCCTTAGGCATGTTCCTTGTGGCTTTTGGCGCCAATTTCTTCGCGCCCATGGTAGTGGTCTATCAACTGAAGGCGGGCCTGAGTTTCAGTCGGTCATCGTTCCTCTTCGGTGTCTATGCCCTTGGGCTCATGGTGGCGCTCTTCCTAGGCGGCCCACTGTCAGACTCTCTTGGCCGGAAAACCATAATGCGCCCTGCCGTGGCGTGCACGCTGGTTGGCTCGCTGGTGCTGATGCTCGGAAACTCGGGTAGCTTTCTTGTGCTCCTGGCAGGCCGCCTCATCATTGGCGCCGCAGTGGGCCTGGCGATGTCCTCCGGCGCTGCATGGCTCAAGGAGCTCAGCACCTCCGCTGTCACCGGGGCACGCCGCTCCTCTATCTCTCTTTCCCTTGGCTTCTCCCTCGCACCCGGTGTCTGCGGACTGCTCGCCGAATTCGCGCCCGCCCCAACGCTGCTCCCCTTCCTCGCACCAGTCAGCCTAGCTATCCTCATCATTCCATTGGTGTGGACTACTCCAGCCGATCACTGCCCGAGCGCTCAAGCCGCCGCTACCCGCGCTGCCCATCGGGTCTGGGTCCCACGCAGCATATTTAACCGGCGTTTTCTTCCAGTCGCCGTTTATGCGCCGTGGGTATTCGGCACCGCCACCACTGGTTTGGTGTTCATGCCTACATTGCTCAGCGAACATTCCGCGCATCCAGTCCTGCTCACTGGCGCCATCGCTTTCCTGACCATGGGCACCGGCGTCGCCACTCAGCGTCTCGCAGGGCGCTTTCACTTCACCGCGGCTCACGGAATGTTCCTTGCAGCCATCGGCATGGCGTTGTGCTTGCTGCTCGCCACGCAGCGCACTGAAAGCTGGACGCTGTGGCTACTCCCGCTCATCACCATCGTGATGGGCAGTGCCTATGGCATCACGATGCTCACCGGACTCGCCCAAACTCAATCTTTAGCCGATCCAAAAGAGTTGGGGGCAGCAACGGGGGTGTTCTATTCACTGACTTATCTTGGCTTTTTCGCGCCGTTCATCTTGTCAAGACTGGGTCCAGCAGTGGGCTATTCGGCCACTTTTATGTGTGGTGTTGTCATTGCACTATTAACAACAGTGTGGCTTAGGGAACTCGGTAGGGGTAAACGAGTTTAGGCCACAGCAACAGGCCTTATACTTAATTCCGGTTTAGGCCATGTTTTAGGCATTCACCATGACGTCCTTCACGGAGCTTCTTTCAAAGGAGATTGAACTTATGGATTTCATCTCGCGCCACCTCGGACCAAATTCTTCCGAGCAAGCGACGATGCTCAACGCACTGGGGTACAACAGCGTCGACGCTCTTGTCGACGCTGCCCTGCCCACCACCATCCGCGCCGCATCGGCACCAGCCCTGCCTGATGCGCTGAGCGAAAATGCAGCGCAGGACAAGCTGCGCGAATACGCCAGCCAGAACATCGTGTTGAAGTCCTTCTATGGCCAGGGATACTCCGATACGCTTACCCCGGCCGTCATCCGCCGCGGCCTGCTGGAGGATGCTGGTTGGTACACCGCTTATACCCCGTACCAGCCGGAGATCTCCCAGGGCCGCCTGGAAGCACTCCTTAACTTCCAGACCATGATCGAATCCCTGACTGGTCTGCCCATCGCCAACGCTTCCCTGCTGGACGAGGCATCCGCCACCGCTGAAGCAGTCGGCCTAATGTCCCGCGCGGTCAAGAAGGGCCGCCGCGTCATCCTGGACTCCCGCCTGCATCCGCAGGTGCTCGCTGTGGCGGCGGAGCGCGCTCGCGCCATCGAACTCGAGGTGGAAATCCTCGATATCCGCGAGGGCCTCGTGGGCGAAGACCTCATCGGCGCCGTCATTGCGTACACCGGCACCGAGGGCGACATTTACGACCCACGCGGTGTCATCGAGGAGCTGCACACCCGCGGCGCAGTAGCCACCATCGTGGCCGATCCGCTCTCCCTCCTCCTTCTGGAGGCACCGGGCAAGCTGGGCGCTGACATCGTCATCGGCTCCACGCAGCGCTTCGGCGTTCCACTGTTCTTCGGTGGCCCGCACGCTGCTTACATGGCTGTCACCGACAAGCTCAAGCGCCAGATGCCTGGCCGCTTGGTCGGCGTTTCCAAGGACGCCGAGGGCCGCCCGGCGTACCGCCTGGCCCTGCAGACCCGTGAGCAGCACATCCGCCGTGAACGCGCTACCTCCAACATCTGTACCGCGCAGGCGCTGTTGGCCAACGTAGCGTCCATGTACGCTGTCTACCACGGCCCAGAGGGCCTGAAGAAGATCGCTGAGCACGTTCACGGGCTCGCCGCTTCCTTCGCCGCTGCCGTAAAGGGCGCAGGCAAGACCCTGGTCGCTGACGAGTTCTTCGACACCGTCACTGTCACCGGCGTCGACGCCGCAGGCATCAAGGCATCCCTTCAACAACAGGGGTACCTCGTGCGCGCTATCGGCTCCGAGAAGATCTCCGTCTCCTTTGGTGAGTCCGCAACGCTTGACGACGTCGCCAAGCTCGCCGCCGCATTCGGCGCAGAGTCCGCAGACAAGGACAACGCCGAGTCCGCCGTTAATGCCCTGCCTTCCGCGCTCGTCCGCGCCGAGGCTCCGCTGGAGCACGAGATCTTCAACTCCCTCCACTCCGAAACCCAGATGCTTCGCTACCTGCGCACCCTGGCGGACAAGGACCTGGCTCTGGACCGCACCATGATTCCGCTGGGTTCGTGCACCATGAAGCTCAACCCCACTGCCGCCATGGAGCCCATCTCCTGGCCGGAGTTCGCGGGCATCCACCCATACGCACCGGAAGAGACCACCGCAGGCTGGCGCGCCCTCATCGAGGAACTCGAGGGCTGGCTCGCTGAGCTGACCGGGTATGCAAAGGTCTCCATCCAGCCCAACGCTGGTTCCCAGGGTGAGCTGGCCGGCCTGCTGGCCATCCGCCGCTACCACGTTGCCAACGGAGACTCTGGCCGCGACGTCATCCTCATCCCATCTTCCGCACACGGCACCAACGCGGCCTCTGCCACCTTGGCTAACCTGCGGGTGGTCGTCGTTGCTACCGCAGACGATGGCTCCATCGACCTGGCAGACCTGGATGCCAAGATCGAACAGCACGGTGAGCACATCGCCGGCATCATGATCACTTACCCATCCACCCACGGCGTGTTCGACCCCGAGGTCCGCGACGTGTGCGACAAGGTCCACGCTGCTGGCGGCCAGGTCTACATCGACGGCGCAAACATGAACGCTCTGACCGGTTGGGCACGCCCCGGCGAGTTCGGTGGCGATGTCTCCCACCTCAACCTGCACAAGACCTTCACCATCCCGCACGGCGGAGGTGGTCCGGGTGTGGGCCCGGTGGGCGTCGCCAAGCACTTGGTGCCCTTCCTGCCGACGGATGCCAACGATCCCCAGCTGGACCCCACACAGCCGGCCGCAGAAGGCACCGGCGTGCCGTCCACCGCATCGCGCTACGGCTCCGCCGGCGTGCTGCCAATTTCCTGGTCTTATCTGGCCATGGTGGGTGCGCAAGGACTCACCGAGGCCACGAGCCACGCCATCCTCGGCGCGAACTACCTGGCGCAGAGCCTGAAGGATTCCTTCCCGGTGCTCTACACGGGCAATGCCGGCCTGGTGGCGCATGAATGCATCTTTGACCTGCGCGAGCTGACCGACGCCTCCGGTGTCACCGCCGCTGATGTGGCCAAGCGCCTCGTGGACTACGGCTTCCACGCGCCGACCCTGTCCTTCCCGGTGGCCGGCACCCTCATGGTGGAGCCCACCGAGTCCGAGGATCTGGGTGAGCTGGACCGCTTCATTGAAGCCATGCGCTCCATCCGCGCGGAAATCCAGGACATCATCGACGGCAAGGTCGAGTACGAGGCATCCGTCATCCACAACGCTCCGTACACCGCCGCGTCCGTCGCAGCCGACGAATGGAACTACGGCTTTACCCGCCAGGAAGCTGCTTACCCAGTTGCTTCCCTACGTGCCAACAAGTACTTCCCGCCGGTGCGCCGCATCGACGAGGCTTATGGTGACCGCAACCTGGTGTGCACCTGCCCGCCGCCAGAGGCTTTCGATCTGACTGAAGAGGACTAAACAATGACTGAATTGCTCAACTCCCCGCTGCATGCAGAGCACGAGAAGCTCGGCGCATCCTTTACGGCTTTCGGCCCGTGGAACATGCCGCTGAAGTACGACAACGAACTGGAAGAGCACCGCGCGGTGCGCAACTCCGCTGGCCTATTCGATCTTTCCCACATGGGCGAGATTTGGGTCAACGGTGAACACGCTGCCAAGTTCTTGTCCTACAGCTTCATCTCCGACCTGACCAACCTCAAGGTGGGCAAGGCAAAGTACTCGATGATCTGCGCCGAAGACGGCGGAATCATCGATGACCTCATCACCTACCGCCTGGGCGAGACCAAGTTCCTGGTCGTTCCGAACGCCGGCAACGCCGACGTGGTCTGGGAGGCACTCAACGAGCGCGCTGAGGGCTTCGATGTGGACCTCAACAACGAGTCCCGCGACGTCGCCATGATCGCAGTACAGGGCCCGAAAGCTGCGGAGATTCTCATCCCGCTGGTCGAGGACACCAAGCAGGAAGCCGTCATGGAGCTGCCGTACTACGCAGCGATGACGGGCAAGGTCGCCCGCAAGTACGCCTTCATCTGCCGCACCGGTTACACCGGTGAGGACGGCTTCGAGCTCATCGTCTACAACTCCGACGCCCCAGAGCTGTGGCAGGAGCTGCTCAAGGCTGGCGCTGAGTACGACATCCGCCCGTGTGGTCTGGCTGCTCGTGACTCCCTGCGCTTGGAGGCCGGCATGCCGCTCTATGGCAACGAGCTCTCCCGCGACATCACCCCGGTAGAGGCCGGCATGGCGCGTGCTTTTGCCAAGAAGGAAGCCGACTTCGTGGGCGCGGACGTCGTGCGTCAGCGTGCCGAAGAGGGTCCACAGGTTGCTATCACCGGTTTGGTCTCTGAGCAGCGCCGCGCTGCCCGTGCCGGCTCCGAGGTCTTCGTGGGCGAGACCAAGGTGGGCTCTGTCACCTCCGGTCAGCCTTCCCCGACCCTAGGCCACCCGGTTGCCATTGCGTTGCTGGACACCAGCGCGAACTTGCAGGTCGGCGACGCCGTCGAGGTCGACATCCGTGGCAAGCGCTACCCATTCACCGTCGCAGCACTTCCGTTCTACAAGCGCGAAAAATAATCCGCGCTACCGTCTCAACCGTTAAGATGACTAGGCAAGCACCGAACAGCCGCATGGCGCTGTTCGGCCGCGTCTAGGCTTATACCTTTGAAAGGACCCCATCACCATGGCTAACCTTCCTGCAGATTTCTCCTACTCCGAGGACCACGAGTGGATCAACTCCTCTGCTGATGCCGCTACCGGCAACACCGTTCGCGTTGGCATTACCTCCGTGGCTGCGGACCGCTTGGGCGAGGTCGTCTTCGCCGAGCTGCCGGCAGTTGGTGACACCGTCACCGCTGGCGACACCTGTGGCGAGGTCGAGTCCACCAAGTCTGTCTCTGACCTCTACTCCCCAGTAACCGGCACCGTTACCGCCGTCAACGAGGCCGTGCACGATGACTACGCAGTCATCAACAACGATCCATTCGGCGAGGGCTGGCTCTTCGAGGTCGAGGTCTCCGAGACCGGCGAGCTGATGACCGCTGACGAGTACGCTGCCGCAAACGGCGTCTAGTCACAACGCATAAGGCGGGAGGGGTTTCCTCCCGCCTTTTTGCATGCCCGACTTACAGTGGCAGTATCAGTATCGAATCAGTTCTAAACAACCAAAGGAAGCATCCCGAATGACTGCTCCTCGCGAGCCTTTCTTCCCCGCTGACCGTTCCATCCGGGCGTCTGAAGAGCCCCTGGAAATCCGCCATCTCGGCCGCATGGACTATCAAGAGGCGTGGGACCTGCAAGCCGACCTGGCTGCCAAGCGCGCTGCTGGTGAGCACGGCGATGTCATCTTGGTGGTAGAGCACCCGAACATCTATACCGCGGGCAAGCGCACCCAGCCGGAGGATATGCCGGACAATGGTCTGCCCGTCATCACCGTGGACCGCGGCGGGCGCATCACCTGGCACGGCGAGGGCCAGCTGGTGGTCTATCCGATCCTCAAGCTAGCAGAGCCAGTCGACGTCGTGGATTACGTTCGCCGCCTCGAAGAGGCCATCATTCAGACCGTGCGCGAACTCGGCGTTGTCACCGCTGGGCGCGTGGACGGCCGCTCAGGTGTGTGGGTGCCATCGACCACTCGTGCTGCCGATCCGCAGGCGCCGACCCGCGACCGCAAGATTGCTGCCCTGGGCATTCGCATCACCCGCGGCGTGACCATGCACGGCCTAGCGCTGAACTGCACCAACACGCTGGAGTACTACGACCACATCGTCGCCTGCGGCATCGACGACGCCGACGTCACCACCTTGAGCTTGGAGCTCGGCCGCGAGGTCACCATGGAGGAGGCTTCCGCACCGCTTCTCGACGCCCTCGAGCGCGCCCTTTCCGGTGAGCTCACCGTCGCAGACCACTCATTCGCCTCGGCACCTGACCCCATCAAAGTGGCGAATGAAAAGGCCCGGCAAAAGCGCCTCGCACAGACGCAACAGAGCGGTGCAAATAAACCCGAATAAAAAGCGGAATATTCCGCCACACGCCCCACTTGTATTAGTTAGAGACAATTCCGACCCCGTAGAGTGAGTTTTCGTGACTGTTAAGCCTGAAGGACGCAAGATGCTCCGCATTGAGAAGAAGAATGCGGAATCCCCCATCGAACAGAAGCCTCGCTGGATCCGCAACCAGGTCCGCACCGGCCCGGGCTACGAGGATATGAAGTCCCGCGTGTCCGGCGCTTCCCTGCACACCGTGTGCCAGGAGGCTGGTTGCCCGAATATCCACGAGTGCTGGGAATCGCGCGAGGCCACCTTCCTCATCGGTGGCGACAAGTGCACCCGCCGCTGCGATTTCTGCGACATCGCCACCGGTAAGCCGGCGGAGTTGGACCGCGACGAGCCGCGCCGCGTTGCAGAAAACATCCAGGAGATGGATCTCAACTACACCACTATCACGGGCGTGACCCGCGACGATCTGTCGGATGAAGGCGCGTGGCTCTACGCCGAGGTCGTGCGCAAGATTCACGAGCTCAACCCGCGCACCGGTGTGGAAAACCTGACCCCCGACTTCTCCGGCAAGCCGGACCTTCTGCAGGAGGTCTTCGAGGCTCGCCCTGAGGTCTTCGCTCACAACCTGGAGACCGTGCCGCGTATCTTCAAGCGCATCCGCCCAGCCTTCCGCTACGAGCGTTCCCTCGACGTCATTCGCCAGGCTCACGACTTTGGTCTCATCACCAAGTCCAACCTGATCCTGGGCATGGGCGAGACCAAGGATGAGATCGAAGAAGCACTGCGTGATCTGCGCTCTGCTGGCTGCGACATCATCACCATTACCCAGTACCTGCGCCCAGGCCCGCGCTTCCACCCAATCGAGCGCTGGGTACGCCCAGAGGAGTTCGTGGAGCACTCCAAGCTAGCTAAGGAACTCGGCTTCGGCGGCGTCATGTCCGGCCCACTGGTCCGTTCCTCCTACCGCGCTGGCCGCCTGTACGTGCAGGCTATGGAAGCACGCGGCTTCGAGCTTCCGGATAATCTCAAGCACCTCGCTGAGACCTCCCAGGGCGCAACTGCGCAGGAAGCTTCCACGCTGCTTGAGAAGTACGGCCCTTCAGAGGAGACCCCTGTGACCACGCGCATGGCCAAGACCCCGGCTAACGCCAACTCCGCCGCTGCTGCAATTCGGTAATTAGCAGCGCCGACCTTTAAAGTAGGAACCATGGCACAAGACGATAAGGCAAGCCTGAAGGCTGCAAAGAAGCAAGAGCGCGCCGCGAAACGCGAGCAGCGCAAGCAAACCCGCTCCCAGATGTGGCAAGCGTTCAACATGCAACGCAAGCAGGACAAGGCGCTGATCCCGATCATGCTCGCCGCTTTCCTCGGAATGGGCCTGCTTTTCTTCCTTATCGGCCTGCTCTTCAACGGCCAGTGGTTCATGCTCATCCTAGGTCTGGGCATCGGCGCCCTGCTCGCGATGTGGCTGTTCACCCGCCGTCTTGAGCGCGACATGTACAAGAAGGTTGAGGATCAGCCAGGTGTGGCTGGCTGGGCTCTGGAGCAGCAGCTGCGCAACACCGTGGGCATCGTCTGGAAGGTCAAGACTGCGGTTGGCGTTACTCGCCACCAGGACCTCATCCACCGTGTTATCGGCAACGCCGGCGTCATCTTCGTCTGCGAGGGTGACCGCAAGCGTCTAACCCCAGTTCTCAACACGCTGAAGAAGCGCGTGGACAAGCTCGCCGGTGGCGTGCCGGTCTACGAGGTCTGGGTTGGCAACGGCGAGGACGAGGTTCCAGTATCCAAGCTGCGCAACCACGTTATGAAGTTCCCACGTAACTTCAAGAAAGACGAGACCTACGCCAACATCCGCAAGATCGAGGCAATGGACGACCTGCCAGGCACCACCCCGGGTCTGCCAAAGGGCCCGATGCCACGCCAGGCGCAGAACATGGCTGGCATGAACCGCCGCATGCGCCGCGCGCAGCAGCGTAAGGGCAAATAAGACTTGTGTAAAAATCGGCCCTCCCCTTTTACTCGGAGCAAATTCCGGGTTGTGGGGAGGGCCGCTTTTAGGTTTTTATGGGACGCACTTGGCGACGCCGCAAGATAGAGAAACTAGACCATGATGACTGCAGTGCCGGTAGCGCGGTCGTGGATGCCACGGCCGTCGGTATCGACCAGTGCGGCCGGGAAGAGGAAGCCCGTCAGGATGGCGCGCAGCGCCGCGCGCCAGAATCCCACACGCTCACCGGGGACGTCAAGACGCGCCACGCCCATGCCGAGCACCAACATGCCGGGGGTGCGTGCGAAGAGCCAGCCACAGATAATGCCGACGAGGACCCACAGAGCATAGCCCAAGAACGCCGCACCGCCGAGCGCGTCGGTGAACATGATGATCAGGTTGGCTAGCAACATGCACATGATCCAATCGATGAGCACAGCGCCCGCGCGGCGTGCCACCGGCGCCAACGCACCAGCTCCCTTTTCGGGGAGCCCAAGCTTTTCACCAGGCCACTTTCCTGGGCCCTCAAAATCATCATTTTCACCTGGAATCTCGGGCCCATCGAGCCATGTTCGCTTATCCGCCATGCTGACTAATCTAGCGCCCCAGCTGCCACAAGCGAAAACCAAAAAAGTTCTCCCAAAATACCTATTGATCGATGGGCTATCGTCCGAGCACCAATCAAAATAGGTAAACTCACTAAAAGAACATTTTTCTAAACCCTGAGGAGACAAAACAGTGTCTTTCGAGTCCGTCCAGGAGATCGTCAACTTCATTGAGGCAGAGGACGTAGAGTTCGTCGATATTCGCTTCACCGACGTCCCCGGTACCGAGCACCACTTTTCCATTCCGGCATCTGAATTCACGGTGGAAGCAGCTGAAGAGGGCCTAGCATTCGACGGCTCTTCGATCCGCGGCTTTACCTCCATCGATGAGTCTGATATGACCCTGCTGCCAGACCCAGCAACCGCCATCGTGGACCCATTCCGCTCCTCCAAGACGCTGAACATCAAGTTCTTCGTCAACGATCCTTTCACCTTGGAGCCCTTCTCCCGCGACCCACGCAACGTCGCAATGAAGGCCGAGGAGTATCTCGCCTCCACCGGTATCGCTGACGTCTGTAACTTCGGCGCTGAGGCAGAGTTCTACCTTTTCGACTCCGTGCGCTACTCCACCGACGTGGAGCACGGCTTCTACGAGGTAGACACCGACGAGGGTTGGTGGAACCGCGGCAACGAGGCCGACTTCGATGGCAATCCAAACACCGGCTACAAGACCCGCATTAAGGGTGGTTACTTCCCCACCGCGCCCGTCGATAAGCACGGCGAAATCCGCGACGCAATGGTACGCAACCTGCAGGAGGCAGGATTTACCATCGAGCGTTTCCACCACGAGGTCGGCGGTGGCCAGAACGAGATCAACTACCGCTTCAACTCCCTGCTGCACGCGGCTGATGATATCCAGACCTTCAAGTACATCATCAAAAACACCGCTGCTTTGTACGGCAAGTCCGCAACCTTCATGCCAAAGCCACTGGCTGGTGACAACGGCTCCGGCATGCACGCCCACATGTCTCTGTGGAAGGACGGCAAGCCGCTGTTCTACGATGAGGCAGGCTACGGTGGCCTCTCCGACATCGCTCGCTATTACATCGGCGGTATCCTCCACCACGCACCGGCTGTTCTGGCGTTTACCAACCCAACCCTGAACTCCTACCACCGCCTTGTGCCGGGCTTCGAGGCTCCAATCAACCTCGTTTACTCCCAGCGCAACCGCTCTGCGGCGATCCGCATTCCGATCACCGGCTCCAATCCAAAGGCAAAACGCATCGAGTTCCGCGCCCCGGATCCATCGGGCAACCCATACTTCGGTTTCGCAGCCATGATGATGGCTGGCTTGGACGGCATCAAGAACCGCATCGAGCCGCACGCACCGGTCGACAAAGACCTTTACGAGCTGCCGCCGGCAGAGCAGGCTTCCATCCCGCAGGCACCAACCAGCCTTGAGGCTTCCCTGCGCGCTCTGGAGGAGGACAACGAGTTCCTGACCGAGGGCGACGTATTCACTGAAGACCTCATCGAGACCTACCTGCAGTACAAGAACGAGCACGAGATCGCACCGTCGCGCCTGCGCCCGACGCCGCTCGAGTTTGAAATGTACTACGACTGCTAGTTATTGGGCCCTAAGACTGACCTGCGGTTTACTTATCAACGCAGGTCACAGGATTCCGATACTTCCAGCAATTCCGATAATCACGGGGGCTACAAAGCGAAATGCGGGATTTTTGCGGGATCGCGGGAGCCTAGACGTCCGCTTAAAACGACGAAAAGACCCCCACCCGCGAAGGGTGAGGGTCAGTTTAGAAATCGTTCTCTAGCTCGTCAGGTATGGGCATGTCGGCGACACTTTCAGGGTGCCGGAGTCGCCACTGGCGGATGTGATTCACCGCGATAAAGTACCGGCTTTTCCACACCTCAAGTTTGTCGCGCAGTTCCGCAATCTCCTCACGCATCTCGTTAATGGACTTATCGCGGGCTTCCAACTGCTCATTCGTCCACTCGCGGATGGATTTAGTAAATGATTCCCACTCGGGGCCGCGGGTTTCCAGCTCGGCTTTCTTTTTCTGATTCTTTTCGGTCAGCACGCTACCAATCACGGTGCCAGCGACGCCTATGATGGCGACGATGATTGTGGCTAGTGGCCCGTCTACGGGCATCATCGTCACCTCCCGTCTACTATTTTCAGCTCGCTAGTCTGGCCGCGCCCGTAGGCGTAGAGGGTCATGGCAGCAATACCGATATAGCCGAGAGAGGACACCCAAGCGCGTGACAGGTCGCCGAGAATCGTGGCGAAGATGAAGCTGAGCGCCCACATGGAATGCAGCCCCACAACGGCCCCCACGGCGGCGGGCACCAGCCTGTGCCACTTGACCGCGCACAAACACAGCGCCCCCATCAGGAGCCACACTACCGCCCACAAGGGTGGGTTCAGCACACTCTCCATAAAGTGAGTCGGCTTGCGCTCGGGGTCCACCAGTAGGGGCGTGTACGACATGCCTCGGGCGATGGAAATACTACCCAGAATCATTAGCCCGGCGGCGTCGGATACGAGCCACCTAGCGGCGCGGTATTTAAATCTTCCCCAATTCATACCCACTCCCCTAGTGGTAGGAGCTAAAAGGCTGCAGGTTATCCGCGGGCAATGCGAGGCTCGGCTGCGGGGAGGCGTCACGCTCCTTAGACTCGTCCGAGGCGCGTCCGGTATGGACCATGGCGAGCATGCCACCGATAAGGGCAGCGATACTGCCGGTTTGGCCAAGCCACGAATCCACCTGCGCGGGCTCCGCAATCCCTAGAACGGTGAGCACCAGGCCGACGATGGCAACCAATGTGTAAACCGCAAGGCGGATCCACCACGGGGTGGCCACCACCGCGCGCGGCTTAGATGCCGGCGAAATACGATGAGTCATTTACTTACCCTCCAACTTCTTATCGATCTCATTGAGCTTCGCCCAAATAGCCGGCAGCATATTCGCGTGCATATCTTCTTGCTTCCGATCCAGCTGGACGATGAAGTCCATGAGCGAGCCGGACCAGCCAGATGGTTTGCCCTGCGGGTCAACGTAGGCAGATGGGAATTTTCCGGTTACCTCGCGCAGTACGCGCTGCAGCGCTTCAAACTGCGGGCCAAAGAAACCGCTGACAAAATCAGTAAAGAATTTGGTCGTTAGCATTCCACTACTTCCTTCCTGCGGGGCCGCATGCTTCGGGGCGGCACCGCGCATTTCTTCCTCCACCATGTCGAGGAATACATCCCAGGGGAATCCAGCCCCGGGGTCGACGTGGTCAGTCCCTCCAAGAATGCGGGTATCAACGTGACCAATGAAACCCTTGGCCTGCTTACCGGCAACCTGCTGCGGCGTCAGCTTCACAACCGGAATGCCATACGCCTTTGCCCATTGAGCCGCTTCCCATGCGCCACGGCGCAGCATCTCACGCTGGGCTAGCCACTGCTCACGAGTCTCATCGCCACCCGCTACGAAAGACAAGTGCAATCCGAGATTATTTCCCTCATTGCCAGTGGACCAGGTGATCCAATCTGCCGTGTTCTCGCGAAGTAGCTTCTCCGTATCGACCAGAGTGTGATAGCTGCCGGACTCGGAGCTAATTTGGTAGTTAGCGACGTTCTCCGCCGGGGTACCAATTTGGTTAACGGTGACGTGGACGACAATCCACTTCAACGCTGAGGTGGGGCGCGGCCCACCAAAGCTAAAGCGCTGTGTCCAATCGAGAATTTTAGGTGCCATATATGGCCTCCTTAAACCATAAAAAAGACCCCTACCCTTGCATGCGCAAGAGGGGGACGTGATTGATGGTTGTCGTGTTCGGGTGTAACATTAGTGGCGACATGAAAGTAACCCGCCTCCATGTCACCGCCAAATAGGCGAAAGCCCCTACCACCCGCAAAGACAGTAAGGGCTTTCGTGAGACTAGTTGAGTAGCCAGTCAATCAACTCGCGAACCGCATCCGCGAGCAGCCTGGCTACCAACGCCGAAAAGGTCCGTTGAGCAAACTCACCATTTGCTTTTCGGGCCTTTTTCTTATGACAAGAACGAGGCATCGTCTCACCTCCCTCCGTCAGGTAGGTGGGACCCGCTGACTGGCGCCAAACCAGTTCCCACCCCCATATATGGCGGTGGAGACTATGAGCACCGTCAAGAGGGCGAACGCCTAATGCGTTCAGTTTCTAAGACTACTACATCCGATAAACCATTTATTCATGGAATTTTTAGCCTTGATTAATCTGCAAAGTTCTCGATTCGTGCTATTGCTAAACATGGTCGCTACTGGCTTCAGGCAATCCTCTTCCAGCGGCGGGTGCTGTTCCAGGGGTAGTCATAGAACGATGATGTGTGCGCTTCAAGACACTCGTAAATTCCGTTGACATCTTGCGCCTGGTCGCTGACCTCCACGGTGTCACCTACCTTGTATAGGACGCCAAGCTCAAACTTCCCCCTAGAGGCGACAATAGAGGGGCCGCCTGGTGAAGCTGTTGACTTCGGGGCCCTATCCTGCACAACGCCTGGGACGATCGCCACTCTCCAAATGGTGCCGATGAACTCAACCCACTCAATGCCCGCTTTTACAGACAAAAGATCACCCGTGGTAAATGACGTCTCCCCGACGCTAGGTCTAACGCCAATCTGCCCACTAGAAGAAACTGCCCGCGTCACTAGGAATGTGTAATCCCCTTTGGGGAGATAGTATCTTGTGCGCTCGCTGGGCTGAAAAACCCAACCCTCGCCACCGCCGCCCATTTTTCCGAGGGAAACAGTCTTAATAGCCATCGCCTACACCCCTGTAATCTTGTGAAGCTCCATGGTCGTTTCATTGAGGTAATAATCCCCAACTACCGCGCCGGGAATGGTTGACGGAGGGCCTCCACTGCCGGAAAAGAAGGCAGGTCTGCTCTCCGCAAAGACTTTTACTTCCGTCTTTACCGCATCCACATAGGATTTATCCGCCTTGCCTGCCATCCCCGAGGTCAACTCCGAACGCGAAACCGCAGTGTTGTTGCCGCCCGCCGCGGTCGGCACTAGCACCTGGCCTGCACTATCGCGCCGCACAACCTTACCCGCCGCGGGTGAAGCGCCCTTAGCCTCAACCTCCGACGCGGTAAGCTGCTTCGCATCCTGCGCGTCAACATAGGCCTTGTCCGTCTTGCCCGCTAGCGCATTGTCCAAACCGGTCACCTGCACCATGGTATGAGTGTGTGTGTTCGGCGGGAATACCGCAGGCTTATCTGAAATATCATCCCACACCACGTTCTCAACGCTGCCAGTATCACCCTTAGGCCCCGGCGGGCCGGTCAAGTGAGGCGAAGTCTTACCGTTTACCGTCAACACGTCGCCATTCCAACTGGTTGAGGAGGCAACGTTCGAAGCGGTCGCGGCTGACGCCGCCGCTGCTGTTTCAGATTTCTTCGCCGCTGTCGCAGAGACTCCCGCGGCGGTCTCGGAGTTTTTCGCAGCAGACGCTGAACCAGCCGCTGCAGACGCGGAGGCCTTAGCCCCGGACGCGGAATTCGCCGCCGCACTAGAGGACCCAGCAGCTGCGCTAGCGGATTCGCCAGCTGTAGTTTCAGACTTCTTCGCCGCCGCTGCAGACGCTGCCGCTGAACTTTCAGAATTCGAAGCAGCAGATGCTGACGCCTGCGCCGCGCGAACCGCGTCCGTGGCCTGCGCTGCCAACGTCTCCAACTGCGACCTCGTAGCCGATCCAGCAATCTCGGCCGCGGCAACCGCGTCAGCCAGTGAACCGCCGGCCTCGGAGACAACTAGCTCGAGCACCTCCACCGGGCCACGGGCACGCAATAGCGTCACCACAACAGGACCGGGCGCTGCAGTAAAAGACAGTTTGCCATTGACAATGTCGACATAATCCGTCGAGGTCGTAATCACCGCCCCACCATACGAGCGGGCGCGAGGCGCGCGAATAGATGCACGGCGAATATCCTCCGGCCGCGTCGTCACATATTTAAGATCGCCGGTAACAGTAGGCATTAGGACTCCTTAATCAGGGTAAATAGTTACATCAAGCGCGCTATAACTCATCTGCAGTGCCTCGGGTACATCGTTTTGTTCTCCTACGATTCCTTAGATGCTGGGAAAATAAACACAGTCGCTGACTTGTAATTTCCATACAGACCACCTGCAACCGATGTGTGAGTACGATTGCTTTCGGTAATCGCAGCCGAGGTCACATCACTGCTTCCATTGTCCGAGACAGCGAGCATCAGCACCGTCCCCACCCACCCCGGTTTAGCGGTAAAAGTGGTCGAACCTCGCGGATTGAGACCACCACTATTGAATACAACCGACCCGAACGCGTCGCCCGTCGATACCGCCCCCGAAGATGATGTCCACAAATTCGACTTACCAGTGTCAATATGTACGATGCGCGGCATGCCAGAAGTGACAATCGACTGCAACCGCAAATTCTCCTGAATCACCCCAAGAATTTGCTGATTCTGCGCGGACACGACACCCTGCTGCCGGTTAATCTCTTTCTGTTGGTCATTAATCAGCTTCTGCTGCGCCTCAAACTGCGACCGCTGCTTATTAATCTGCTCCTGCTTACTCAACGAATCAGCAGTAATCCTATTAAACTCGCCCTGCTCACCCCACAGGCGCTCTTGGAGTTCACCGTCATATTCTTTAAAGTCGGCGCTGGTGACCAGCCCATCGATTTCAATAGCCAGCGCTTGCGCATCACGTTCTACGCGCTTCGCCAGCTCATCGAAATCCGTGCGCACCCGGTCGGCGGTTGATTGAGCACGAGACGCAGACCGCTCAACGGAATTGACCGACTTTGTACGCTCCCGGCGCTCTTGCGCAATCAGGCGCGCCATCTCGTTGTAGTCCTTGTTTCGCGCCTCAATATCAGCCAGCAATGAGCCGCCCACGTGAACAACATAATTCTTCGAATCGCCAACAGAAGACACCAAACGAATCTCGGTCACAGGCAAGAACATAAGCTTGCCCCAAAAAGAGACTGGAACAATGTCATCGACGCCAAAGTCGAGGTAAGGGACCATGCCTCCAAGGCCACCGTCTGGGATTTCACGCTCAAGATACGCCTCACCAGAGGTGCGATTTTCCGCTGAATCCAGTACATCCTCGACGTCGCTCACGCCTGAATGAGGAACCAGTTCACCATTGATGTATTCCGCCGCGGTGATAGAAACATCGTTGCGTACAAAACGCCGACCCATCCGCCCCGGGGTGCGGTTGAAGTCGGCGAAGTAACCAAATTGGCGACCCTCACCAGGGTCAGGCTGTTGCTCCTCGGGGACACTATCGGGCCATGAGACATCCCAAGCGCCATAGGAATATGCCGCGAGTGACCGCAAGACCGTTACTTCGCCGCCGTCCGCGGTAAGTGGGTGCATAGGCATTTCTAGACCTCCTTCATAGTGTCCACGCGGACTATCAGCATGGGCCGCTCCCAGGTTTTAGAAACGGTCTCCCCCGATGCGCGGTCTTTACGTACGGTTACTGCAGGGTCGCCGGGCCACCACAAATCAACGTGAACATAAAGACCGGAATTCTTGGCAGGTCCCGCGATAGTGTCCCAGACATAGTCGTCGGAGGTGCGGAGATAAATCTCCGACGTTGTATCAGGACCGCCGCCGAAATCGACGACGGCATGCTCGTCACCGGTCCAGCCCATAAGGGCATTCACGGCGTCGAATGAATCCTGAATGAATCGCCGAATAACAGTCCGGGCCTTGCCGTAAAGGGTATAGCCATCGGCAACGGTAGCCAGGGGAACCCGAGCCAGACGCCGCGTCTTTTCGTACTGGATACCGGAGGCGTCAGTCGACCAGTCCGAAAACGTAGCCTTTTCGACTTCAACCGGGATTGAAACACCGGGCCAAAAGGCAAGGCAGTCCAGCCCGTCGACGCCCTTCACTGTCAGTTGGTCTGGGGCTGAAATGCCTGACAGACTCGAGATATTCACGAAATATGACAGTCGCGGATTCCCCGGCGTCACCACAATAAGCATTCGGGTCGGGCCTTTGGCTGGAATCAATCGACCTTCTTGGTCTTGGACGCCTATGCCGTCGGCGACGAGGTCGTCGTTAATCGGCGAGCCTGCCGGGGCATGCACGAGGAACTCGAACTCCGAGGTTGCGAGTCGCGTGCGGGGCAGGGTCAAGGACTCGAAGGGAGGAATGTCTAAGAGCGGGTAGCCGTTCTCGTCGGCGAGCCCTACCCAATAGCCCTCGTCTTCAACGACTTGATCGATGTGCTTTCGCCACGATTTGAAGTCCATTAGAACTCCTTCGCAAATGGATCAAATACGCCAATCTCCCACTCGAGGCGCGCGCCGTCGGGGATGGTGTAGACGCGTTCCTTGCCCCGCGGAACCATTTCTCCTACCGCGCCGACTTTTCGAGACATGTCTCGGTCGTATTCATCGGCGGCGTTGAAGATTCGTCCGGAGTTGGAGCGCGCCAATGGGAGTCGGTGGAGCTCGTCGACGGCGGGAAGCGTGAAAGTTGCGCCCGATGGCAAGATTACTTCCCCGCCGGGCCCATCCCACACGATTTCTGGCCATACTGGAACATCGCCGTAATTCGTCACTGTGACGCTACCCTCGGAGGCGACCGGCACAGTCCACGCACCCGGCGAATCCGAAATCATATCAACCACAACCCGATCGCCCCGCTTCGGGATTGACGACGGGAACGCAAACGCCGCCTGCAGTCGAGCAGCCAGACGGAACTTCGCACCACCAATCGACAGCACTAGCCATGAGTACTCCCACGTTGACCACGCGCGCCGAAACTTATGCCATGACTCCGGATCCTCAATCACGAAACCAATCGAGCCCGTCAACGGAGACACAACGCGATCCTCAAAATTAATGATCTGCCCCGGGATACCTACCGCTTGCTTGGGATTGTCCTCGAACGTTCCAACCAGCGATTCGATAGTCCCGGCCTCAACCGCGATAGGGCCTGGTGCCCCATCGGCGATCAAGTTAAAGGTCGTGCCCTCCGGGGAGACCAAATCGAGCTCATAGAGCATTAGCCCCTCACCTTTCTAGAAATATCAGCGCCACCAGGGCGCGGGTTTTCAATCCGATCCAGGCGAAGCTCAATGCCGGCATTCTGCTTCCGCAGCTGCTCCTCAATGGCCTCCAACTCCCTGACAGACAGTGCCTCTTTGCCAGAAGGAATCTGCAGAGTTAGGGAAACAGGACGTTCAGCAATCGCGCGAAGCTGCGCCGCCGTGTCCTCCTGGTACGTCGCGATATTGGCAATCGCAGACTTCACCTCGTCATTGGTGGCACGCCAATACTCGGCCCAATTCTTCTGCGATTCACGCTCAAGTTCGGTGGCCTTGATGCGCTCTTCCAGAGGCCCGAGTTCAGACTTGTAATCCAGCTCGGCGCGGCCACGCTCCACCTTCGAGCGAAGCTCCTTCTGCGAGGCCTCCAACTCGACTAGATCGGATTCCCACTTCACACGATCCAGCGCACGCGCCGGATCACCAAGTTTGGAATTCGCAATGTAGTCCTTGACGTCACCGGATCCACCAAATAGGCCCATGAATCCAGCACCAGCGACCATCTTGGAAATGTCCTTTTCGGAAATGCCGATTCCCTGGAAGTCCGGGCGAGCGGCGAGCTCGGCCATCTCCTTACGGATCTCGTCCTGCCGGCGGTTCGCGTTCTTATAGTAGCCGTTAAACCAGTTCGCCGGGTTCGCCCACGTTCCGAAATCAGCCTTTTTAGCCTCAATCGAAGCGAGCTCCTCTGCAAGCGAGGCATAACGCTCTCCTACGGTGGCCCCAATCTGGTTAAACCCGAAAGCTTCACCAGACATGAGCGCTAGCTGCTTAGAAGCAACCTGCAGATTGCGGGTCACATCCGACAGGTCCAACACGGCAAGCGTTTGGTCGTAAGCAGCCTTGAGATTCGCCTTTTGCGCTTCCAGCTGCTCGAGCTGCAGATTAGCCTGTGCCGCCTGCAGCTCGGCATAAAGCGCGCGAGTCTCGTCCGACCATTGTGACATGTCCATAACTGCACCGTCGACCTGCTTGCGAAGATTCCACCGCCAACGATCAGTTGCCAGCGTCAAATCCTGGTGCAGCGACAGCGCCGCATTCATATCAGCCATGCGCTGATTGTCGAAAGCAGCCTGCGCCTCGGCGAGCGAGCGCGACGCCTCCAACGTTGCCTGCGCACCAGAAATCTGGGTAAACCGCGACTTGCGAGCCGCGTCCATGACGTCAATCTGCGCACCAACAAAGTCGAGCGCCAGGCCGATGACAGTCTCGCGCTGCTTTTCGATCAAGTCCGTGAGGTCCTTAATCGACCCCATCATCGACGTTACCCCGGCGGCAATATCTACCTTCGCCTTCATGAAGGTAGACACCAGCTTTTCGAGAATATCGAAGATAGTATTCGCGATTTCGATTGCCAGAGCAATCTGTGCATGGCCGGCCGCCTTCGCGACGTCAGCGGCTGCGGATCGAGCGTCGGACAGATCCATCTCGGCAGACAGGACCTTCTCCTGCGCTGCCTTGACAGCCTCTGCCTTCTTCTCTTCAGATTGCTTGGATTTATCGTCAATGTCCTCGCGGACCTCGGCGAGTTTCTTTTCCTTTTCGGCAATCTTTTCAGCGTCGCCGTCTTCCCTTGCTTTCGCGAGATCGGCCTCAGCATCTTCGAGTTTGCGCTTTTGGTCCTTGTCCATCTCGACGGATTCGCCCTCGGCCTCCGAAAGCGCTTTACGCGCCTCCGCGAGAGCTTCTTCCTTCTCCGAGATAACCTTCAGCGCCTCCCCGTGCTCGGCGTACTTCTTCGCAATCGCGTCCTGCCCGTCGATAATTCCAGAGAATGCGGACGTGTACTCCCCGATCTTTGGCAGCTTCGAGAAAGTATCGAAAAGTTCTTTCTGCGAAGCAGTGCCAGCCCACGCGGCGGACCATGCCACAGATCGGGCATTGTCCTCACCAATCAGGCGGGAAAGGTGGGTGCGATCCCCATCGGTTACACCACTCCACGCGGCTGCCATTTCGCGCATCGCCGGGGCAAGATTATCCGCAATGTTGGTAGCCACATCATGCAGAGGCGGAATCAACTCGCCAACCTTACGGATAAGGCCAGCCACGATCTCCCAATGGCCGTCGGTGAGCACAGGCTCGGGCTTTCCAGAGAGGTTGAGTGCTGCGCCCATATGAGGCAACCAGCCGCCCGAATCGTACAAGCCGGTGAACTCCGGGATAATACCGCCTGAAGCGTAGCCGCCAGCCTGATTGTAGGCAGCTGGAAGAGAACCATAGCGTGCGACGGCATAGTTCATGGACGCACGCAGGTTAGCCTCCGGGTCGAAAATATCGTCATAGCCGGGGTCCTTGTTCGCCTGGAATGTTGGGTCAATGACCTGCATCAAGCCCTTAGAGGGCGTACCTGCAGCCGCATTCGAATCCCAATCATTAATCGCAGCGGGATTACCACCGGACTCCTGATTCATACGACGCAGCACAGTATCTGCCAAAGAAACAGGGAACCCCTTATCCTTAAGGACAGCTTCCACCATTCCACGCCACTGCTCAACACCAGCAGCAACGCCACCTTGGACAGACCCCATTTCCGATGCCCTACCGGAGACAAACTCCCAGGCAGCGGTAGACAGTTTCTTCAAAATAGCGCCAGGGAGTTTACCCCACTCGCCAAACTTATCAGCGCCAGGGAATTCGCCA
The DNA here is from genome assembly GCF_008042215.1 of Corynebacterium sp. LK14. Classification (NCBI taxonomy): domain Bacteria; kingdom Bacillati; phylum Actinomycetota; class Actinomycetes; order Mycobacteriales; family Corynebacteriaceae; genus Corynebacterium; species Corynebacterium sp. LK14. Next base: position 221,366 of record NZ_NOVQ01000009.1, on the reverse strand, counting down.
ATCTTCTCCATCGCCGCGTCCCATAGGCCCTTAACCATGTTGATGGGGTTCCATCCGCCGCCCTTACCGGGCACATCGTCGAGGACGATATCGTCACCGTCGAAGCGGATAACGGAGTTGGTGGCCCAGTGAACGTGATTCGCGTGCTGGGCGTTCGTGCCCGGCCCGAAGTCGTGCGGGTGACCGTTATCCAGGTTTTGCCACCCATCGAGGGGCCAGTGAATAAGCTCCGCCGAGTTCGGGAAGTTCTTATTGATGGCCCGTGCGAGTGCCTTCGATTCCGCCGACGGCATCTGCGTTGCGTAGGTTGCAGGGTTCTGCCAGTCCGTGGCTTTCGCGACGGAAAAGTCGTGGTAGGACCCTGGCTCGCTACGCGATGCCGACGTGAGATTGAAGATGCCCGGGAAGAATCGTCCGACGAATTCTCCCTGCGATGCTTGCACCGCCGAGAGCGCGCCGGCGAGGTTAGTGTATCCGCCACCGGCGAAGTTTCCGAGGTGGAAGATACCGCCGGTTGCGAAGTGGGACCGCTTGAGGGTCTTTTCTACTTCGCCCTTGCCGCCGCGGCGTGCGGCCGCGTTGACGTTGTCGACCCACTGGGAGCCGAGAGCACGGGTAGCTTCCGGACGGAGGATAGCTTCGCCGCCGGAGAGCCCCACAGACATTCCGGTTCGCGGCTCAATAAATGTGTATGGGTCGCGCCCCGGGGTGTAGCCAGGCAGGACACCGCCGGTGGCGAATTTATGCTCCGGCAACTGGTCCAGGCCAACCAGTTTGCCCACGGCATTCCAGGCTTTGCGAATACCGTTGTTATAGACCGTGTTCACCACGAATTCCACTGGCTTACGGGTAAGCCCCTTGATTCGGGCCCAGGATTCGCCAATTTTGTCGACGGTCCAGTTAAAGGCGTCACGGACAGCGTGCAGGCCGCCACGCAACCCGCCAAAGACCACATCGTTGATGAAGTTCCAGCCGCCCGCGAGTTTTCCGGTTACCCAATTCCATGCATTCGAAATCGCCCCGGTGACGATGTCGAACAGGATCCGCAGGCCCTCGACTTCGCGGTTCCAGGCCCACAGGACCGCGTCGCGGACCCAGACCCAGCCCTGATAAAGCGCGCCGGTTAGCCAATTCCACCCGCCAGTTATGGCGTTAGTGAAGAAATCCCATGTTGCGCGCAGGCTTTCGATGATGCCGAGGAACGCGGCAAAGAGCCCGTCGCGCAGCCAGACCCACCCGGCATATAAGCCTTGGGTGACCCAATCCCAGGCGGTGGAAATAGCGCTAGTGACAGTTTCCCAGTTAGCCTGTACCCGGGCGATATAGGAAGTAAAGGCAGCGAACACTAGGTCTCGCACAGTTTGCCAGCCAGCTTGCAAATTTGCAGTGAGGTCATTCCACCACTCCGAGATGGCAGCCATCGCCTCCGAGAACCTAGCGCCAAGATTGTCCACCCCTTCCGTAAAGGGGGTAATGACGTTATCTCGGATCCAGTTCCACCCGGTGGTCATCGCGTCAACAAGCGATTGCCACACCTGCTTACCGGTTTCGGTCTTGGTGAAAAACACCGCAAGCCCGGCGACTAATGCGGTTAGGGCGGTCACGATCAGAAAGATCGGGTTGGCATTCATGACCAGGTTGAATGCGGCCTGGGCGGCGGTCGCCGCCGTGGTATAGGCGGTTTGGATCTTGGTGATTGCGCTCAGGCTAGAAAGCCATTTCAGGAAACCACCGGCGACCATGATCTTCTGCTGGGCGGCCAAGAGAGCATAAGCGCCAACGAGTATCCCCACCGGGGTGGCGATCGCGGTAATAGCACCCGAGGTTCGACCCAGCCAGGACACAAAGGACTCGATCCCGGGAATAGCGTCGTCTTCGATCCAGCCGATCAATTCCTGGAACTTCTCGGAACCGGCTTCAAGCGCAGGACCGAGCCGATCGAACAGAGCAAGCGCGATCGGTTCGATTGCGGTCATCGCCTTATTTTTGAAGATCTGCCATTCCTCGCCCATCGATCGCGTTTCTTCTGCGACGCCAAGGATCGTGTCAGAGGTAGCGCCCGTGGCACCCATGAAGTCCTCAACAGACAGGGTTCCGGATTTGACTGCATCAACAAACTGGGCAGCGCCGCGAGTGCCAAAGATACCGGACGCCAAGTCGATAGCCGCAGCATCATCACCAGCGGCTATGAAGTCTTCTACTGATCCAATAGTTTCTTGAAGCGCCTCTGGCGCATTACGGCCTTCTTTCGCAAATTCAGACAAAGCACGCTGCATAGATTGCAGGGTTTTATCCGCATCCAGGCCTGCTTTGTCCATTTGGCCGACCATCGCCGCCGAATCTTCAAGGCTAAAGCCAAACCCGCGGAGAGCCGGGCCAGCCTTGACCGCAGAATTCGACAGTTCAGTTACAGACAAACCAGTGGCCTGGGAAACTTGGAAAAGTTTATCGAGGGCATCGGGAGCGTTCTCAGCTTCCACCCCAAATCCAGACAGGGCCTGGGACACAGAGTTGATATCTGCATCCACGCCCATATTTTCCAGTTCCAGAAGCTGGGAGGAAAACCGTTCTAGAGGCTTACCGGTAAGGCCCAATCGAGTATTGACATCAGCAACGGCAGTGCCAACATCTTCAAAAGACGACGGCACCGATTCCGCTACTGCACGCGCAGAATCCTTAAGTCCTTCCAGGGCTTCACCGGAGGCACCAGTGCCCACGCGGATAGTATCCCATGCTTCATCAATGCGGCCGCCGATATCTGTAAGCGTTTTACCTACAACAATTGCTGATCCGCTCAAAGCGGCAAACGCTCCCGCTGCGACCTTCAGCCCATCGGAAAGTCCTACCGACGATCCCGCAACCTTATCTTGAGTTGAGTCAAGCTCAGACAGTGCATCATCAGCTTCTTGAGTTTTCGCAGTAAGGTCTTGTTGCGCAGTTTCCAGTTTACGATTAGCTCGCTCCACAGCCTTGTCGTTGGCAGCCTGGTCGCGGCGAGCCTTGTTGAGATCCGCGATCGCCTTTTCTTTTTGAGAGGCAGTCGCGTTGCCTTTATCCATGACCTCCGCAAGCTTGGCCTCCATGACGCGGGTTTTATCCGCCGAGTCCGCTTGACGCTTGCGAGAGCGTTCCACTTGGATAGTGGCTTTTTCCACAGCACCCTCGGCCTTTTTGACCTGGCGCTGCATAGAATCAGCAAAGGATTTACCGGCCTGCTCGCCACCTTTCTGTGCGCCCTTTTCCACAGACTTAAAAAATCCATCGAAGGAAGGCAGAATCGGAACATACTGAGCGTCACGAGCCATAACCGGCCTCCTTTACTAGCTGGGGGACAAGCCCTCGAGATAAGACAGCGCCGCCTCTTCATCGCCGGCGTTGATTTTTCCGTAGCGGGATTGATCCTGGTCGGGATCCCATGGATACGTTTTCAATTTCGGCATTTTCAGCCCTTGTGCCTGCTGCTTATTTAGCTGCCGGGCAAGAAGCTTCTCCCGGCGCGGCACCGCTTGCACCAGCGTCCACAGCAGGTCGTGTACCGAGGTCCACTCGTGGCCGTCGAGGCGGGCCCGGTGCAGCGCGGAACCTTCGGGGAGCCCATCGATAAGGACTTTCAGGCGTCGCGAGGTGATATCCCCGCGCATCCAATCAGCGACCGGGTCGCCGCCGTAGGTTGCGCTTAGCGCTGCTTCGCACGCCGCTGGGAACGATTCAAGTTCCGCTGGGATCGGGTTTTTCCCACTCGGTCATTGTGGTCCTCCACTGCCCACATGATTAGAGACAGCGGGTCTACCCCTTGCTCATTGGCAAGATTGATGAAATCGTCAGCCTCATCTTCGAGCATCAGCTCGGCCATTTCTACGCGCAGCGCTTCCGTAGAGATGATGCCAGCGTGGGAATCTTCGCGAAGCTCGGCATGTCGGTCATTCCAGTCTGCCCCGGCGATCTCCGGGGCGACGAAGTGGAATACACGGCCGGCGAATTCCACCGGGAATTTGTGGGCGTCGCCGACTACCTCGCGGCGCTTTTCGAGCAGGTGGTCAAGATTGATAGCAGCCATCAGGCTACCTCCTTAAAAATGGTGGGTCGAAAAAGTTCGTGGGTCTAAGAGAGGTAGGGGCCGCGGCGACCCACGAGCCGCGACCCCGTAAGGGTTACTGGATGGTTGCAGAGCCAGTGCCACCGACGAGCAGGTCGCCGTCGATGGTCAGGGTCCCGGTCACACCGTCGATGGTGTACGGGCCGCCGGCGGAACCGCTGACGGTTGCGGCTTCGCCACCTGCAACGGCGCGAAGAGCGTCCTGGACTGCCGCCGCTTCGGCGTTGTATTCCAAGGCAGACGTTGGAGCGCCGTCGATAGACAGGGTGAAGGTGCCCTCGGTAACGCCGCTAGGCAGGGTTGCAACCTTCTCCGCTGCAGTTGCAGATGGTTCGGACTCTTCACCGTTGGCCGGATCCTCGCTGGAACCTGGGTTACCGGCTGGTGCACCTGGCGTAGTGGACCAGTCACCCGGGTTACGGCCGGAGTTATCCGCTTCGAGAGTGGATCCAGCCTGGCCGGGCTTCCAGCCCTCCAGGAACTCACGGCGGATGGAGTAACCAAGCTCGTTGTCCAGGTTGGTCTTGAACGTGAACTGGTAACCGACAAGGTCAGTCTTGGTATAGACGATCTCGCCACGCTCGGAGACGGACGCTGCAGGCAGCAGGAAGCGGCGTGCCTTCTTGCCATCGATAACGTCAATGCACAGGCGGAATTGGAACTCCTCTGGCAGGGACTGGCCTTGCTCGAAAGAGACAACACCGGTCTCCGTATCGAGTTCCATGTCCTCGACGGCGACGCCGTAGTAAAGAGCGTTCGCCAGGCCGCCGATGGACCAGACGGTCGCCTGGAAAGTGAACTCCTGCGTAGCGACCTGAGAGCGCTGGGAGCCCTGCGCCTGCCACGGGGTCCAAGAGTTGCGCTCCTCGTTCAGAGCTTCGGTGATACCGGCGTCGGAGATCCAGCCCAGATCGACGAAAGGCTTCTCGTAGTCCGCCATGTTCTTTGGCATTTCAGTGCCCGGCGGCGCGTAGGTGAACTTACCTGTCACACCGAGGTTGAGCAGCTGGGTGGAGTAGTTAGGGGCCGACAGATCGACCTTTGGGGTTGCTACAGGCATGGGTTTTCCTCCTATAGGAATTCGGATTCATTGATGGGCGAAGCTAGGGTCACCGTCATTCCAAGACGGCGAACCTTGGGATTGCGATCGATGCGCCGCTCGGGGCGCGACACATCGAGCACCCGGACCGGGCCGTCCCTGAGCCGGGATAAAAACAGCCGGACGATATTTGCCAGCTTGACCGCTTCGCCGGTCTCCCACATGAGTGGGGAAACAAAAAAGTCAACGTCGATGTCTTCGACGTCGACGCCTAGAACATTGAGACCCGGGCGGCGCTCGGCCGGGCCTACAGTAAAAAGCCCGATAGTCGGGAGTTCCTCTAGTTCAAAGCCATGAGGAAGATCCACGAATACCGGGTGTGGGAAATTTGTCTTAAGCGCCTTAGTGAGAATTGCGAAATGATCAGCCACCGCGCGCCGCCCTTCTCAAGGCATTGATTCGTCTAACGGTTTCGGTGCCTTGTTCTTCCTCGCTGTTATCCGAGACCACATCGGCATAAGCGCGTCCTCCCGGGCGGATTCCCGTGCGGATGGAGTAATTAGCGGTACCGCCTTCCGCTCTAGAAATTGCGGTTGCTCGCGCGGCTGTTGCTTCCGCTCGGCGGCGAAGCGCCGCCTGCAGTTTCGGATCGCGGTTGATTTTTCGCCACATTTGGTCAAGGTAATCAGCCATCGATTCCCTCCAATTCAGCCTCGAGATGGTGAACAACGCCGGGTTTCCATGGGTCTGGCCACCGGGCTGGGGCTCCTCGAACTTCAAGTTCGAGTGTTCCTCCTACACGGATCACGCTCGAGGATTTCAGCTCGGGGATATCCGTGCCTGGTGGAGTGACCAGAAAATACGAGGTGGCAACTTGGGGGCGCTCAATTCCTCCCTCGGTGGTGGATACTTGTTGCACGCTGACGGGGAAGGCGACGGGGCGCCACTCGGGGTGGTCCCAATCTTCAACTGGTTTCGAGGAGTAGACAGATTCGACTAGTCGAGGCTGTTTGATTTCCAAGGCCATGTTGAAAATTATCGTTGGTTCGGTCATGGCCGGGCCCCCAATTTATAGAGGTCTAGCAGACGCCACTCTGTAGATTGCGGAGTGGCAGACCCTGGCGCCCCAACTGATATGCGGCCTACCGTGTAGGACGCTTGCGGTTGGACGGAGCGGGCGGCCATGGCGAGTACAACGCCGGTCAGATCAGCGAGTTTCTCGTACCCATGGCGTATTCGGGCGATGACTTTTCGAGGAACATCATCCCTTCTTGGCTTTAAGCCGGGAACGTAGACGACCCCATCATCTGAATAGACTAATCTGTCTATATCAACTGGGGATCCGTCAATCGAAAGCTCGATAACTTCCAGCAATCGCTTAGTAGGGAGGATTACCTGACCATCGCCAGGGACGAGCAACTCGAGACGCTCCTCGCGAACCGGCCAAATGTGCCAGCCCGCCAGCTCGCGGAGAGTTTCAACAGCGCGGTCGACAGCGGACTGCGGCACCTGCGGATCGGTCGTTACTACGCCGTGCTCGGGTGCCAAAGAAACATCCTCGTCAGCCATGATTCCCTCCTTGCGTTGGGTGCCTATTCAGACTTTGCGGCGGTGGCCTTTTTGCTTCGACCGCCAGACTTCTTCGGAGCACCGTCTTTGGTCTCGATGCCGCCGGTCGCTACTTCGCGAGCGGTTGGGTAATCACGCTCCGCGGTCTCGCGGGACAGCATGAGGGTTGTCTCGAAGCCGGAGCGAAGAACGACTCGGTATGGCCTTAGATCAGACTCCGCCATGACTATGCCTCCGCTGCTGCTTCGCCGATGGTGCCGGTGACGAATGCAGCCGGGCGCGGAACCATAAGGCCCAAACGCTCCTCGGCGCGCAATGTCACGAGGTTGTTCTCGAAGTCGTCCACGTTGGTGTTGGTGGAATCGACGCGCAGGCCGCCACGGCGCAGGATGGTCGAGCCCTGGCGGAACGCGCCCACCATGTACTTGCCCTTCTCGACCGCCGGGGTGGAAACCACGTTCAGGCCCCACACTGGCGGGTTGAGCATGATGCCACCCTGGCCGTACTGGCCCTGGAATGGGCCGCCGGCGAAGTACTGGCCGTTGCCATCCTTCTTCTTGCGAAGAGTCTGGTAATCCGCTGGGTTGAGCAGAATGCCGTCAGCGGTCAGCGGGGTTGCGAGAGCGACCATGTCGATCGCCTCGAGCAGGCCGTCGAACGGGTCGCCGCCAGCAATATCGTGCTTCTGGATGCCCTCGCGGTTGAACAGGCCGCGCAGGTTGGAGCCCTGGCCGTCGCCCTTGAGGAGCTGATTCTCCTCTTCAACAGACAGGTCATAAATGAGCTGGTTGTTGATGTAGTCCGCGATGAATGGCAGATCCTCGATCATCTCGTCGGAGATCTTGGTCAGGGCCGCGACCTTTGCTGGGGACTCGGTAACCAGGTCGAACGGGTTGTATCGGACGTAGGGCTTCTTGGCACCTTCGGCGACGGTGCCCGGCTTGCCTTCGGCGATGCGCTCGGCCTTTTCGACCAGGTACTTGATGACTGGCTGGGTCAGTCGAGCAGAGCCCATGATGTCGGCGGCAACCAGGCGTTCGCGGCGCTGGTTAACGATGTCACGGGACCACTCGGTGGCGTAGCCATCGACGACGCCCTGGCCTGCGCCAGAGGTCAAGGATGGATCAGAGGCGGCCTTGAACTCCGGGGCCTGATAGGACAGGACCTTACCTGGGGAGAAAGACTTGAGTTCGGATTCTGCATTCTTTACGAAGTGGCCGCCGAGAGTTCGGTCAGTCGGGTTGCCGGTGGAGGATTCCACGAGCTCGTCGGCGGCGGCCTTGGCGGAGGAAATTTCAGCGAAGAGGTCAGAGCGCTTTACGCGGCCCTGGATCTCGGAGTCGGTGTCATCGACTACGGACTTCAGTTCGGTGACGCGCTCGAAGATTTCCTCCGTCATGGAATCGCCGTGCTGTGCAACTAGGGACTTAGCCTCGGCCAGCGCCTCGTCGCGGGCGGCCTTGAGCTCCTGAATGGATTTAGGCATTGTTGCTCCTTTCGGTGAGCATAAGAAAAGCCCGTGCCGCTCGGGCCCGGGCTCGGTTTTCATTTTCAAGATCCGCCGTACCGGCGTCATCGTCAGCGCTCGAGCTTTTCAGCTCTTCGGCTGCGGATTGACATGCACGAGACAGCGCGGCACGCTCCATCGGCGCGAGCCCCTCGGCCTGCTTCACAGCGGTCGAAATTAGCTCCGCGGCCGATTTCACAGCCAGGATTTCGGTTTGTTCATTCGCCCCGATCGGGACTACAGACACCTCATAAAGTTTGAGGCGGGTCAATTCATAGACGAACTCGCCGTCTATCTCTGCCTCCGCGGCGTCGAGGACTCGGAAAGCAAAAGACATCTGAGACAGGCGTCGTTCCTTTAGCAGGCGGTAGACCTGCGCGGCCTTTTCGTTGTCGAGGTCTAGTTGTGCCTCGATTTTTAGACCGTGGTCGTCCTCGACTGCAGAAGTAACCACGCCGATGTTCGCGAAAGGATCGGCAAAGTCGTGGCCGTAGAGCAGCGGGATCTGATTTCCCGAGTCTGCCCATTCCTGCAACGTTTCAGCAAATGCACCCTTGCGGATAATGTCGCCATAGCTATCTACGTTGTCGAAAACGGCGGCATAGGCCTCGATAGTCCCGCCGGATTGATCGTCGGTTACGGTGGCCGCTTTCACGTCCACGCGGAAGTCTTTGTGCATTGGGGGCTGGCCCTCCTTTTCTTCGTCGTTCTCCATGCCTGGCAAGACGGGCGGGTTTTCGTACCACCGCTTAATTCGATCGATGGTGCCGGGCGGTCGCTTGTCTTTCTCGGCTCGTTCAATGCAGGTGTCAAGGCCGGGGTCGATGAGATGAAATTTCGCCCCAGCGGTCGCCAGCCGCTCAATTGCCTTTTGCCCGGGGTAGGACCAGATGAACCAGAAGTCCCCCGTGGGGTCCTCTTCTTCGTCCATGAGCCACCCGATGAGAGCGCGACGCATGATGGACACAGCCTCGGTGACCATTGGTGGCTTCTCATGGTCTAGGTCTTGCCCGGCAACCACGGAGGCAATCGCGTCATAGTCGAAGCGAGGAGTCCCAGGAACAGCGTGCTTTTGGACATAGCTGGATTTGCCAGAGCACGGCGGGCCAACAACTACATGAATCGTCATAATTCCTCCGTTCCTAGGTCGCGGTGTGCGAGCCTTACCTGGATGCCGGCGTCGCGCAACATGCCAGCGACTTTCTCAGCCGCGTAAACGCTTCGGTGCCACCCGGCGGAACAGGCAAAGACAACAAGAATGTCCGAACTGCGAAGCTCGTGGAGAAATTGCACGCTCATCGCCGCTGCAGACAGGTAGTCAGTAACCAGCGGGTTAGCTGTTTCAATCACCGACGCCGTGACTGGTTCGGTGCCGGGGAGGTCGTGAACTACCGGCGAAGGATCAGGAATGTTGAGGCAATCAAACACCATGTCAGCCTCAACAGGCGGAGGGGCTACAGATACCCCACAAGAGACAAGATGAACCGTCATGGCATGTCCTCCTCGTCATCTGCGCCTGGCTCGGCGTCGCTTTCTTCCTCTTCCGGCGGATCTTGGTTTTCACCTTGGCCGAATTCGGTATTCAAAGGGCGTGCGAGCTCATCGCCTCCGTCGATCTTTGGAAGATTGTTCATCTCGCGCCCCTCGTTGACCGTCATCCATGGAGCGCCGATAGCCTTCGAGGTAACGGCGGCTTGCTCTTCGAAGCGAGCTCGTAGTCGCTCTTGCATGTTGAACTCGACGTAAAAGCGCGAGGAATCAATCCCCATCATCGGCAAAAGGAAAGCGTTAATCGATTCCTCGATCCCCTTCATGATTGGCAGCAGGGAGTCGCCATAGAGGGACTGCCTAAATTCCTTAACGTTGGAGTAATTGGCGTTATCGAGGATGCCGACCATTGTCGGATTGACGTGATAGACCTGGGCGACGGTTTCCAGCGAGAGCTTGGTTTGCTCGACGACTTGCTCGTCCGACGCCTTCAAATGATGGGGAGTGAACTTCATGCCGTCCTCGAGCAGTGCAATGCCGCCCGCCCCGGATCCTCCGGCGGCGAACTGGGCGCGGAGGTCAGCTTTAAACCGCTGGCGGTCTTTGTGTTCCCACTTTGCGTCCACCGGGCGCTCAATGAATCCAGCCATGCGCGGCCCTCGGTCCCAGAGCTGGGATTGGTATTCTCCACGCGCTCGGTTTTGCTTCAGCACGTCCTTGAGCGCGAGGATTGGCGAGACTCCCAAGCGCAAACTATTGGGGTTGTAGCCGGTATGACGAATAAGGTTCTCGGCCGGGATAAAGACGTCCTCGCCTTTCCCGCCATGCCAAATCGAAATCCCTTCAAACGTCCACGGGTCAGAGAAGTGACGCTTCGAAATCCACCGCGGCGGGATAGGCAGAATAAACCATTCACCACCCCGGCCCTCGTCCTGGCCTACTGCCCAAATCCACTCGTCATAAAGGCACAGATCCATGACCGTCTGAGTGAGCAGATCCGACATGAGCAGCGAGCGCGAGGAACGTCGAAGCACACTAGCTAATTCCCCATCACGCACGCGCACCCGGCCGCCGTCGTCCTGCCGCTCGTAGGCATGTAGCGACACCGTCGAGACCATACGGGCAATAAAGCTCGTCACCGTACGAAGATGCGGCTGGGTTCGATACAGGTCTTCCACTGTCATGTTGTCGACGTGAAAGTTCCAAATATCGAGCACATCAAAGCCGCCCTGTTCGCGAACATAATCGCTCGGCGGGTCAAGGCGGGGGCGACGCCGGTCTAGGATCCGGTCGAGAATACCCATGGGGCCTCCTTAAAGAATCAGCAAACCAGCGTCCTGGTCGTCGGAATCGTCGAAGTCTTCCAGCTCGTCGTCCCAGCCGTCGCCGGAATATGCAGAGACCGCCGCCTCCTCATTGAGGTGCCCCAGCCACCAGGCGACGTTTGTCGCGATAAATGGCGTGGCGTCACCAACTGATTTGTCACGGTCCCAGATGAACACGTCTCCTGCCTTGCGGTCGCGGACTCCCAAGGCGGCGGCCTCAAGCCGCGTCGGAGTATCGACCTCGCCCGGCGCGCGCCCAGAATGGTGGACTTCCCTAGCTCGTATCGCGGTGAGGAATCCCAGGACGGAGCCTGACATAGAAGCGCCCTGCCACTCGGCGATGTCGATTTCTGCTTCTTCCAGTAGCGGGACGAGTGCCGCGGACGGGGCACCGCGGACTTGCATACCGACCCGGCCATCGAACCAGGTTCCACGGCGAGCATTGAGCCAGTCGGGAACCCAGGCGAAACCAGCACGTGAGGCGACAAGCTCAACATGCCAGTGCCCATCGTCGCGCTCCCACGCAACAGCGATATGAGCGGCGCGCGCTTCGGTGGATACGTCAATGCCCACGAATACCGGCGTGGATTCCGGATCAACCGATACAGGCGAGGCGAGCTCTTCCCAGAGCTCCTCACTGATTTTGCCTGGCTCGAGAGACTCGACCCATTGGCAGAGGTACTCGGTACGGAAACCATCAGGCGTGGCGTCCTCGTTCTCCGGGTCGACTGCAGACTTGGCTTTTGCCAGCATGTCAGACTCGGTGCGCACACCGTAGCCTAGCGAGGGGTTAGCCTCCGCCCAGCCTTCTCGATCGAAGATGGAGCGGTCGGGTTCTGCAGACCATTCCGCGAGGAATAACCGCTCCTCGGCGGTTGATTCGTTTCGGATAGCGCGAAGAGCGACGTTGCGCAACCGTCGAAGCACTACAGACTGGGCGGTGCCGGCGTTAGAGAAAGTCCAAATTTGGTTCCGCGGGCGCTCGGAGGTGGTGGGCTCGATTGCCTCCCACATGTCCTCGGTTTTGTGCTCGCGTAACTCGTCAAGCAGCGCCAGATCTACCGAGTAAGAGCGACCGCCGCCATTGTTGGCAACCACGTACCAGGCGGGCATTGTTCCCGCGGCGTCGAGCACGTGCTCAAGATCCGGCGGCACAGAGGCAAGCTCAATACGGTGCGAGCCATTGGCGGTGCGCATATACGGCACCCATTTGCCTCGGTCCATCCTGTAAGGCAGAAATGCCGTCATTTCCTCATGCGCTTTTGCCATGTTGAAAGCATCATCCAAAGTACCTTCGGCGACAGCGAGGTTCTGCGCCGTGGAAATCATCTCCGAGGCACCGTCATAGAACAGACGCCATAGCCCCAATACGCACATGACTAGCGTCTTACCGTTCTGGCGGGCGACCAGGACACACACCTGCCGGAAGCGATAATCGTAATAGCGGGATTCTGGAGTATCCGGGTCAAATACCTCCGAGCCCGGGACGGTAGTCATATCCAACTCCAGAGCATGAATAAACAACCACCGCTGCCACGGGCGAAGCGTCAACCCAAGCACATCCTCGGCAAACTCAATAAGCGCAAAGCCAAGAGACGTCTCCGGGGTTAGCTCAACCAGCGGTGGGGTGAAAATACGGGGCTCGGTATGACCTTTAAGCGCCCCGGCCACGTAGCTTCGCCCGACGCGCCGCTATCTCATTGTTCGCAACAGCTCCCGGCTTGCCCTCTCGCCCCTTATTCGAATCCCCGCCAAGAGCCATACGGCCCGGAGCCGTGCACCCCAAATCAGCAAGAACACCTTTGAAATGCGGAATCATGTAAATAGCTTTTGTCGCCTGCTGACCACCTGCAGCAATATCGACTTCAATCTGTTGAGCAGCCATCATGGCAGTGACGACAAGAGCTTCATCTTCTGGTTTTATCTGGTCACCGCGGCGCTGAATCGATCGCGCGGTCGCCTGTTCAAGCTGGCCATAGCTATAGGCCTCCATTGCTATCCCTCATTTCCAAATCAAACTACGGTCAAACTTCCGCATGTTTCACGTCGTACTTCGTCAAAAGCTTCTCAACCTCGGGGTCCAGCTCAACGCTAGGAAGGATCACCACCCGGGAACCGGAAGGAATACCGCGAACCGCGCCACGTTTTATCGACAACGGAGAAGCCGCCAGGCGTTGCGGCCAACCACGCTCCGCACAGTACTGGGCCGCGGCATAAAGACGCGGGCCAATAACAACGGCAGGAAAAGCTGGCATGAGGACTCCTTGAAAGGGGTGATGGATCTTTAACGCGCGCGTGCGCGCGATGGGGTGCCTCGGCGCGCGGGGAGAGAGGAAAGGCCCGCCCCCCTCGTTTTCCGCAGTGTTTTTCATTAGTGATTTTTGCCCCCTACCCCCTAGCGGGCCGTGTGTGGTTACCAGGTGGCGCTGTGGTTGCCGAGTGGGAGGGGTATGTCTTTTTTGCCTCGGCTGCGGTTGCAGGAGGCGTGGGCGGGGCGGAGGTTGTCAGGGTCGAGGGCGAGTTCGGGGTGGTCGGCTCGTGGGTGGTAGTGGTCGGGTTCGAAGGCGTTGGTGGTTCCTGCTGGTGCTTGGTAGTCGATGGGTTGTCCGCATAGCCAGCATGGGAGGTTTTGGGCTTGGCATTGGGTGAGGTATTGGCGGCGGAGTTTGAGGGCTGCGCGGCCGGTCCATTTGTCTTGTGCCATGGTTTTCTCCGGGTATGAAAAATCCCTCGTGGCGCTGCCGCTTGGGCGCGCACACGAGGGTCGCAGGGGTCATTATACACGGTTGCGTGACAATGTCGAGTCGTTACTGGTCAGGCGTTGGTGGTTCCTTTCATGTGGGTGAGTACTTGGCTGGGGCGGTAGAGGTTGCGGCCGCCTGATGATTGGGCTTCGATGATGCCGCGGTGTGCGAGTTGGCGGAGTTGTGCGGTGGTTACTCGGTGGCCGTGGGCGGCGCATAGGGTGACTACCTGCCGGGCTGTTTGCCAGGGCTCGGGCCTATCGATTCGAGGGGCGGCGGGATACAGCAGGCGGTTGATGCGGTGGGTTTGGTAGGTCAGTTCGGTGTCGAGTTCGTCGGCGACGTCGAGGGTTGCGAGTGGCCAGGCGTTGAAGATGATCCAGTCGAGCATTGGGCGCCAGGACTTCGGGAGCATGCGCTCGGGTTGGATGTAGCGCTTGGCGTCGCAGACGAAATCATAGAGCCGGGTTTCTAGTTCTATGCAGAGCTCAACGGGTTTGTCGTGGCCGGGGGTTTGTGGGCCGAGTCGTCCGCCTGGTCGCATGGTTCGTTGGTCGCGTATTTGACCGGTGGCGTGTTTGGCTTGTTCGAGTTCAGCGAAGGCGCGCGCGAGTGTGCGGGCGTGGGTTTGGAGTCGATGGTCATCGATGGTCATCGCTATCGGGGGACCTCCTCCATTGGCGGTGGTGGTGGGATTGGTGGCATTTGTCGGTTCATGATTCCGTGTTCCCAGAGTGCGTATTCGATTTTGTAGAGGCGCTCTTCGAGTTCGTTCATGTGGTTTCCTTGTTGGTCATTGGTGGCTTCTTTCGATGGTGATGTGTGCGCCTGTCCAGCCTTGTGGGTGGTATTTTTTGGTGGCGTGCCAGGTGGTGATGCGGGCGTCGTCTTTGATTACGCCGGCCATTGTGAGGGCGTCGCCTAGTGCGCGGCATAGTTTGTCGGCATCGGGGGGTACGGCTGGTTCGGGGAATCGTGGGCGTTTGGGTTTGGGCATAAAAAATACCGCTGTGACCTCTATGGGTTCATCTAGCGGTTGTCCTGTGTACTGGTGGCACATGTAGGTTATGAGGGCTGTGCGCCAGGGTTTGAGGTATTTGGATTGTTCTATCATGCGCCCTCCACCTACGTGGCGTTTGGAGCCTTGGGCGGCGGGGCGGCCTGGGATTTCGAAGTGCAGTCTCATTCCTCCATCACCTCCGGGGCGCTGACGAGTCGGCGAACAAGGCGCGTTTCTTGCCCGGGGTGGTCGCGATAGGCGCGGACTTCTTGGACGGCTTCGTTGTCTTGCCAGCGGCAATCCCATGACTCGCGGCTGTATTCCCATCCGCCCGGTGTCAGATATTGCACCGCGTATTCCCACTCCCCCGGTACTGATGTGCCGTGTGGCAGTACATACGTCCGTGTCCTTGCTTTTTCGTCTGCGTAGGCGATTGCCTCCGCAAACGTGGCTTTGTTTCCCCAATTCACGCCTGTTGGCGAGGTGATACACCACCGCGGGCCGTAGCAGGAATCATCCTCATCTGGATGCATGAACATCGTGTTTTCAAGGCGTATTTTCCACTTGCTCATGGCTTCACTTCTTCTGGTTGGGAGACGAGACGAAGGACGAGGCGGACGGGGTGAGTGTTTTTCTCGCGGGCCTTGACTGCCACGGCGTGGGCCTCGCTGGGTTTGGACGTCCACCATGCACGATCCGGGTATTTCGTGCAGATTCCGGGGCGGACATACAGGCGTGTCCCGATTTGCACACCATATTCATAGGTCATGCCTGCGATTTGTCCTGACAGGTCGCAGATGGTGCTTGCCGCTCGGTCAACGCCTACCCCTCCGGCATTTAGAGCTTCAACACGACGCGCTTCTTCTGGGGTCATGTTAGGCATTGGTGTTCCTTTCGGTTGGAGATTTCGGAGATTTAGTCCGATTTGAGTGGGGTGATGATTTCGACGTCGCAATCGTCGGTTCGTAGCCAGCGGGTGCCGTTGAGGAGCCACCAGGCTTCTAGATCGATGTCGCTGTGGCTGCGGACGACGAGTTGTGGGAGGCCGCCGCAGACGGTGGCGAGGAATGGGGTTCCGGCTGGGGTGTGAAGTGGGTTGGTGATGATTTCGCAGTCGACAACGTCGCTGTCGGTTTCGTCGGTGTAGCGGGCGTCAGCGTCGAGGTCGATGTCGTCCGAGGGGATGGTGACGGTTACGCCGTAGATGTTGCTGCCGATGTGGTTGATTGTCGGCTCTGGATCGTGCATCACGATGAGTTCCTGGCCGTTGACGCGGAAGGCGTTGGGGCTGATGGTGATTTTTGGTAAGTGCATGTGGGTTCCTTTAGCGGTAGCGGAATACGGGGCGTGGGTTGGAGGGGTGGCGGCTTGAATGCCGCTTGACGGGTATGGCGCCCAATTGGCGGGCGCAGGCGCGGCCGATGATGTATTGGGCTTCGGTGAGTTGGCCGTGTTCAGCGCGTGTGACTAGCCGTGCGATGAGGCTCGGAAAGGTGGTAGGCATTCGAGTCCTTTCAGAAGGGCGGTTCGGGTTTGTGGTTGCAGCGTTGGGCGGTGCCGTTGGCGTAGCGGATGCCGTTGTCGTCGCAGAGGTTGCAGGCGTCGATCGCGGCGCGGCGTTGCGCCTTGGCGTCGGCATTGGCCTGGCTGGTTTGTTCGGCTTCCCAGGCGTCGTTGATTAGGGTGCGCAGCAGTCCGGGGCCTTTGGGCTCGGGGCGTCGGTTGAATTCTCGTGTCCCGGCGGCGATGGCAGTGTCGGGGATGCCGGCGTCGCGGGCGCGGCGCGTAGCGTCCGCTAGCTCGTCGAGAGTTAGGCTGCCAGCCGCTTGCCTATCCCCTTGATCACCGTAAGTTGGCTGGCTACCTGTACCCCCTATATTGGTCGGGTCGGGTCGGGACGGGACGGGTATGGTACCGGACATTTCGGTGACTCCCTCAAATGTCCCCTCGGTAGACATTTCGGGGACTCCCCCGGGGACATTTTGGCGATTGCGCTGGTTGTCGAGTTTTTGGCGGCGCGATTTGCGTTTCTTTTCGCGCCAAACTGCGCGCTCTTCCTCACGCTCTTCGCGACTCGGTTGGTAGTCAAACCATGATCGAAATGAGTAGCATTTCGCACCCAAATCGGATCGTGTTTCGACCCATAAACCACACTCAATTAGCGCACGAATCTGACTAGGAGTGCCCTTCAACGCCTTCACACGAGACGCCGGAATCACCCCATCCGTCTCATGCTTCGAACACCAGGAACCAGACTTCACCCACAGTCCAATGGCCGCATTCGAAAGGTTCTCCACCTTCGGATGATCATAGAAACCATCATCAACTTTGAACCAAGTAATTTTCCTCCCCTCCTTCCAGTCGGTAAGTAATCTTTGCGATTGCCAGGACCACGGCAGGGTTAATCACCACACCGTGGCGGGCCGCGCAGGCAATAGCCATGTAGGCGTGGTCTTGGATACTCATGCCGCGCGATTAGCTTCTTTAACGAGTTCGCCTTCGAGGCGTCTTCCAGTCGTGGTGTACGTCCAGGTGCTCTGCCCGGGTTCTCCCGCCCGCTTGTTGGGGCGGATGAGGTCGTGGCGTTGTAGCCAGCGAATCGCGGCATCGGGCATATCATCCAGCGGGCGTTTGGTAGCGATCATGGTGCGAAGTCCGCGCGGGATAGTCCGGCGGCATTCATTAACGGAGTTTGGGTTCTTAACCACCTTTGGGTTGAGGTCACCGTCGGTCATAAAGAGTCCTTTCATAGGGGCTAATAGGAAAGCCCCGCCGTGGACTATTGAGGTCCTAAGCGGGGCGCATAGAGGTCAGGCCGAATCGGGCGATTCGGTTGGGAACATTCGGCGAAGCCGCGCACGTTGCACGTCAGTCAGCTCAACGCCGTTATCGTCGGCAAAAGCCAGTATCTCCTCGGCGGATACACCGGCGGTAGCCTCACGAGAAAGGCGAGTTAAAGCCGCCAGGGCGTCAGGATTTGCCATAGGATCACTCCTAGAATGGCGGGGCGCCAGGGGCACTGGCAGCCCCACCGCCCATACCGGCATTCGGTGGCGTGTCCGAGGTTGCAACCTCCGCGAGCGAGACAAAGACACTCTCCGCACGGAACTCCGTCTTGTACCGATTCTCGCCCTGCTGGTTCTGCCACGAACGCTGCAGCAGGCGGCCATGCACAACAACGTGCGAGCCCTTACGCAGCACCTCGGTTGCCCAGACGGTCCACGGGATAACGTCGCCGTTGTCGAACTTCTTATCCCACAGCACCACGTCCACGACAGAACGCGCGGAGGTCACCCACGTTGCCTGCTGCTGGTCGTAGTACTTCGAGGATTGAATCAGCGTGAAATTCACAACCGGTGTGCCAGACGGCGTATAGCGCAGCTCCGGATCCGCTGCGAGATGCCCAGAGCGGTACTCGTAATCAATCATTGTTCACCGCCGGCGATTTCGTTCCAGCGGTCGCGGGCCATCTGTAGAGCCTCATCCGGAACGGACGGGTCTTGCTTCAACTCCGCTACGAAAGCGTTGACCTGTTCGGTCGTGGTAAAGCCTGCCAGCGTGGACTTCAAATCTGCGAGTAGTTGATCATCCTCCGGCGAAGTAGCAGGCTGGGATTCAATTTCAGCGGGCCGATCCTCCGTAGCCTCTTCACGAGCCGTAGAGCGGCCGAGTGCGGCTTGGAGCCCATCGGCTCCACGGCCTGGACGATCCGTGCGGGTGGCTCTCGCCTTCACAGTTGCCGGCCGATCTTCAAGCTGCAGCTCCTCAACCGACATCGGGACACCCTCGAGTACGTCGGCAGCCATGCGGCGACATACCGCCATCGCAGCCTTAGCGTAAAGCATTTCCTGCGGCTGCGACTTGTACTTCGGGTTGGACGTGAACCCGGCGGTCTTCGCGCGCTCAATATCCCAGGTGGAGTCAAAGACCTTATCCGAGCCTCGGCGACACCCGTAGACCGTTACCGAATTCGTGGTCTCCTCGCCTACCCATACCTCATGCCCGCGGGACTGGACCAGGGCGACAGCGGTGCGAGCATAGATGGAGGGCTGGCCATGAACCGTGAACACGTTCTGCAAGGATTTCGCGATGCCGAATCCTAGCGACGCGCCGAATACGGCGGCGGCCATCGCCTTAGCGATTGCGACGTCCTCGCCCTGGGCAGGGCCATTCTTTTTCGGCTGGTGCGTAGGCAGGTAAATATCTGGCACCATACCTCCCTTAATCAAGGTGGGTACCACGCGGGCAGCCTTTTCGATGACTTCTAGCTCGCGGTCAATCGCATCAAGCGACGCGTTGGCGAAGTCGGTCTTTGCGGTTTGAATTTCGGCCTTAGTCGGCTCGTAGGTAGCAATTTCAGACATGCTTAGTCCTTTCTGTGGTTAGTTGGCGTCAAGCCAAAAAGGTTCAAAAGTAGGCTCGCCACCAATCAGGTGAGCAAAGCCGGGGAGAATATCGAAGGGGTCATAATCACGGGAATCGTTCTCCGAGGCTGGGAAATCCTCGCTATATTCCAGCGGCTCGCTCCGCATGACGAGACAGTCCCAGTTCGCGACCCAGGCGCCATCGTCAGCCATGAGTGCGGCCGGGGATGGGACCTTTTCTAGGTTCCGGATGTAGTAAGCTCCGCGCTGCCCGTATCCGAGATCTTCTTCGGCGTAGATAACCGCGAAGGTCACGTGTGGAAGCAGGCGTGAAAGCTCATCAATGACAGGCTCCGGGTGCTGCCAGGCGGTATCAAACGCGATCTCGCACAGCTCGTCTTTAACGACGGTGTGCGTCGCGTTCCATTTAGTTCCCCAGTGCGCGCGCGACCATTCAAACCATTTACGAGGGTTCTCCCGCTCCATCATCGAGATACTGAGGGTATCCATCCATGGGGGCATTGGGATGAGGCGATTGAAATCAACCTCCCCCTCATCATCGAGCAGTATTTCCTTGACTTCGGCGAAATGTGATGGGTTGACACGGATCCGGTTAGTAATCCAATTCGGCATTGTTGCTCCTTAGACCGCTAGGTCGGCTTTCTTGTTGAACTGGACATAGGGCGTCTTTCCGCTGCGCGAGCGCCGGTCAGCAACCTTTGTTGTGCCCACGCGGGCATACTTCGCATTGCCCATGAGATCCGCTAGTTCGGTCTTTGCCAGCTGCGCGGCGCGGACAGCTTCATCGGCGCCCACGATGGCATCGAGCCAAGCCACCGCCTGCGCGTGGTCGAGCTGAACCTCCGCCTCCGGGTCAATATCCGGGTGCAGGCCGCGCACCGTCTCATAGGTAGACAGCGAGTCATCAAGATCGGGGGCTTCACCAGTCTTGGTGGACACATAGATTTCTGCCAGCTGGTCAACTAGCGCGGCAAAAAGATCTTCGCGCCATTCAATCTCGTGAATCTCCGGCTCCGAGAATGGGCCAAGCACCACAATCGACGCCTGATGAATACCGCTCACGCCCATCTGATAGAGCACCTGGGTGAAATAGTCGGCCGGCACCGCGTTTTCCTCGCCCGGGCGGCCCCAATCATCCAGCGTCATCGCGGTCTTACACTCCACGATGTGGAACCGGGCGGGGCTGCTCATTCCCTTCTTGCGGTTTAGCGCGCGCCGGTCGATGGTAGCGAGGTTCGGGAATGGAAGATCGTCGTTGGTGTAGGCGATTTCCTTGGTTCCGCGGCGCGCAACGTTTAACTGCCAGCCGGGGTGCTTATGCAGCCACCAGTCAGCCAGGGATGCCTCGGCAATGTGTCCCCAAGCGGCGCGATCTGGGTCCATCATGTCAACGTCAATCAGACCGGCGAGCTGGTGCCACGCGGCATACTGCGAGGTGAAACGCGAGACGCCGAGCAACGCCGGAGCTTTCGACGCCGTAACAATTTTCGCCCACTCCGCGGTTCCAGGCGCGGGTGGGTTAGCGAGAATACGTGATGTCATAGTGGAGTTTCTTTCGATTGCGGTTGAGGTAGGTCTCGACGGTCGAATAAGTCAGGCCGTAGACCTTGGCGAGGTGGAAGATGGAGGCAGCGACCGGGTCGCCACAGCTGCGCAAAAAGTTGAATTCCTCAACCAAAATGGATTTGCTTTCAAGACGAATCGGCGTCATGCATGTCATGCGCGGCGGCCTTTCGGCTGGTTGAGCTTTTCTAAAAGCTCGTCAAAGTGGCCCGCCTGCACGGTAGGCTTCGGCGTCTTTTCAGCTCTCGGTTCTTCGCTTGGGGCTATCAAGTTCGCCATGAGGCGGTGTTGTCGCCCGAGGTAGTCCCACAGGGCATCAAGGTCGCGTGATACGCGGCGGATGAGCAGAAAGTTCAGCAGGCAGACAAGGGTAAGCGCCGCCCACACCAGCGTGTCTAGAATTTGCGCGGCATCCATCGCCCCTCCTTCCCCATCGCAGCGAGAACATCCATACCGTCGGTGGTGATTTCGCGAACGCGAAGCTCATGGTTCACAGTCGTCAGAGTCACGAGCCCCAGACACTCGAGTTCATGCAGGCGGGACTTATTGCGGATCCGCTTACCCCGCGCGATAGCCAGCAAGTCCTCACGCGTAGTCGTCGAAAGCTGGGAAGTCATAGCACGCCTCCCTCAATCAAGATTCCAAGAAATACGGCGGTACCAAATACCGCTCCGAGCGCGTAGTCCTTGAAGTGGGTCATGCGGACACCGCCGGGTCTAGAAGAGCGTCGATAACCTTCTTAGGGAATACAGTGCGATTACCGACCCTGACGGGATGCAGATGGTCTACCTTGTCGGCACTCACGTGGTCATACAGTGTCGACCGGGCGATCCCCAGCAGGGCGGCGACTTCTTGGGCTGAATAGGCCTGCGTTTTGCTAGGATTCATAGCGTCCTCTTTCAGTGAATATTTGGGTGGACATGACTAAGACCCCGGGTTCTGGTATCACCCGGGGTCTCGTCGATTACAAGGGAAAGTGGCAGCGCACCAGCGCGGGGCAATGCAATACCGCGCCATAGGGGCTTGCTTAACGTGTCTAGGCACACGCGGTTAACCACTTTCCACGTTCTCCGCCCGGGGATCGAACCCGGAACCCGTGGATTAAAAGTCCACTGCTCTACCAATTGAGCTAACGGAGAAAATAAGGGGGGCATGCAGCAACGCCTCTTTGCTGACAGGAGCGCAAAGTCATGAACGCGCTTTAGGGGAGAAAGCAGAAACCCCGTTAACATGACCCCAAGTACCCCGGCCAGGAATCGAACCCGACATAAACCGCACCAGCGGCGAGGCATCTATAACACCAACATCAACGAGCGGTTGGTGAGCTAGTAGGAAAATCGCTCCACTATTCAGTTTTCAGTCAACACGGCCCACGGTTTCCTCATCTATCCCCAAGTGAGGAAGATCCGAGGCCTGGTGCCCGTCACAGGACTTGAACCTGTGGGTCTGCCAGTCGGGCTACAATTCAGAAATGAATTGGGATATCTCTGACGCTTCGGGCGTTCTATCTGCAGTTTTCGGACTATGCGCGTATTTGGTGGGTCGGCAATCGTTCAGACACCAGCAGCAATATGAAGGCGCATATCAGACGACAATCACCTTTCAAACAGTTGGCGTGGTCTCCCACTACCCATCCGAGGACGAGCTCAAAGAAACGGTGAGTATCGCCGTGCACTACCGGGGCTTTGAACCGCTGCGAGACGTTAGACTCTGCCTACTTTTCAACGAGGGCTATTACTGGCTCTTAGACAAGGACTTAACCCTCGAGTCTGGAGAAGAATTCGGCCCGAAATATCTCGAAATACCGCGTAGCGACCTGGAGGGATTACGCCTTCATGTCTCATGGCCGACTCCACATCCGTCAACTCATAGAAAGGGGCTTCGCTATCAAGCACTTCGCGTGAGCCTGGATCATGAACTTGAAGAGTGGCGATGGCACTGGTTTGAATCGACGCGTCGGAGGCTGAAGCTTCCTTTTGGCTGGTGGAAGAAAGTGAAGCGCCCTCCAACTTCCGAGCAGTCTTTCCCCGGATGGCCCCACGGACGCCCCGCAGTAGTGAAATCATGGGATTAAACCTTTCAGTCATTTAGGCAGCAACTTTGCTGGAAAATTCCGAGTAGACAGCTTTGGAAATCTGCTCGTACAAAGGCGTTTCCATCCCCAGCACCGCTCCCGTGTACTTGCACACGATCCGCACGTTTGCCATGACGCACTCGCCATCGTCATAAAGGTGCAAATCCGCCAGCCAAGTCTTGCCATTCGCCACAACCTCATAGGAATGCACGCTGGCGAAACCTTCGAGAGCTTCCGAGCCAATAAACCTGGCACGCATCTAAACCACCTCCAGCGCTGTATTGTTGGAACCGTCCAAGGCAACATGCAGCTCATGTAATCCCTTCGGAGTGACGCGCACTGTGGGTGCGGGCTGCTCCATCTCGCCGGTTTTCTCATTCAGGAACGGGCGCGAGAGTTTATGCGCCAAGCGGCCCGTGTTGATGGCCTTGTCCTGGTACGCCTCCCAATGAGCACGGCGACCGGTAGTGCGAAAGATCCACCCCAATTCACGCATGAACTTGAACAGCTGGTCACGCCCAATACGAATGTTCGGGTCACGCGACAATGTCTTCGCTGCGGCACTTACCGAGTAGTCTCCGCCCTGCGCTGCCATCGTGTTCCACGACTTCGCCGGCGCTTCCAGCTCGCGCACTTTGTTGTTCGCAGCTTCGAGCGTTGCTTGGGCTTCAACCAGTGCCTTAGCCATGAGCTCCGGGCCCGACAGCTCGACGGGTTGCTTTGCGCGACGCTCACACTCAATGAAGTACTGGCGGGCTTGCTTACCCTTGGCGGTGCGCTGGATCATGGAGATTTCCTTCGCCATATCGAGCGTCACGATGTGATTGGTGGCTTCACGCTCACGGCCGAGAGAATCTTGTATCCGGTCATTTTTGACCGCGTAGTCCTTCCCTTCTTCAAAGCCATAACCGACCATGCGAGGGAACCAATGGCGGTATTCGGTCGATACTTCAAGGAAGTTGTGTAGGTCTCGGCCGAGGACGGCTTGTGCGCCGTCGTTATCGATGAGGGGGATTAGCTCATTCATTGTGGTAATCTCCTTGTTGTAAATTTCTTGGATTGCCCCGCTTCGGCGGGGCTTTTTCTATGCGGCGGCGTAGTCGAAGACGGGGTCGAAGTAGCCGGAGAGGTAGTTGCTATCCCCTTGTAGGGCTGCGACCTTGAGTGCCAGGCGCGCTGTGACCATTGCTCCGGCGCGGAGTCGCGGCAGGTCCTCGGACTTCACGCCGATAGCGGCCGCGAGCTGTTCGTCCGTGTCGAGGTGTCGGGTGCGCATGATGTGGTCGAGCGCGCCAGCTCGGAAGCGGTAACGGGGCGGTTCCATGAGTGCCTCCTTTCTAGGGGCAGTAATCTCCTTTAATGGGCGCAACCAGCGCCGGAAAGGAGGTGAATAAAATGGCTACTTATCTGCGACTTTTTCCAAAGCCGTACACTCACGTCCCGGACGGGTACGTGGACTACAAGGTGTTCCACGTAGACCCACAGCTAGAAGCTGACGAAGTCATCGAAAAAATCGAGACAGCCGATTGGGAAGAACAAATCGTGCTAAACGTCGTACTGCCTGACCTGGTATTCCCCGTCCCGATGGGGTTCCGGAAGTGTGATTGGTCTGCCTGGATGGTGCATGAGCTTGAGGACTTGGAAGAGGAAGTCCAAGAGCCTGCTCCCGGGAATGACGTGCCGCCGAACAGTGAGCATTAGCAACGACGGCGGATGACAGAGCACTATTTCGATTCAGTGCAGGTTCCCCTGGCGTTGCCGCGCCGGGGGTTTCCTTATTGGTTGCCATGTCGTTTCACCTCTTGCTTGTAGTTACGGGGCTGTAAGTCTGTTCCGGTTTAGGGTGTTCCCTGCGCCGGTGATTCAAGTATGTATCCATCGATACGTTTATGCAACTACCCCCAATACTGCCCACCCCTGAAATTACCCCTGGCACCCGTGTTTACTTGCAATTATTGCCAGTGATACAAACTTGTATTACCGTTATCATCATGGACATTAACGAATGGATTAAGGGCCTAATCGGCGAGGACTCTTACCGCGCTGCCGCAGTCAAGGCCGATACGACGGGACCGACAATCACCCGTCAGCTACAAAAGGGTCACTTGTCCCCCGAGATGGTCATTGCCCTCTGCCGCGCCTATGACCGCTCCCCCGTGCAGGGCCTTGTCGAGACTGGCTACATCAACGAGTACGAAGTCCAGGGCGTAGACCTCGCCATCGCGCTCCACGACGCCACGAACGAACAGCTCCTCAACGAAATCCTGCGCCGCTCCGACTCCGAAGCCCGCTACCTCTTCGGAGCAGACGGCGACCCCGAGGTCGTAGATATCGACGACACTGGCGATGCACAGATCTACGAGATGCCCTCGAACAGGTCAGAAACTCATGTCGACACCGAACGCTATGCTGCCAACCGACGCAAACCCGAGCCGGAAGAAGGAGACGATGATTACGGATCAGGAGCTTAAAATCGCCCGCCAGGCAGAGTCGCTCGGAGTTGACATAGCCCCAGACACTCAAGGGCTTCTTCTGCCTGGCGACCTCGGTGGCTGGTTCCCCCACGCTCGCCGAATCCTCTTTGCGCCCGGGCTCGGATACCGCAACCGAATCCACACCATGGCACACGAACTCGGCCACGCCATCCACGGACACCCAGCAGGCCACGATCCACGGCATGAACGTCAAGCAGATGACTTCGCCGCCAACCTGCTCATCGACCCCCACGCTTACATCGAAGCCGAAGCCATATACGAAGGCAACGAACGAGCAATCGCCCACGAATTAGGTATCACCCTTGGGCTACTCCAACACTGGAAAACCCAATACGAAAGGAAAGCGGCATGAGCACCACGTACCAACTACCCACTATCAACAGCACCTGGTGCAACGTCCCAATCAACGGCGAGTACTACCACCGCGACGAAATACGCAAAGCCGCGTACGCCTCGAACAGTGAAAGCGCGAACGAATACTTCTTTAAAGTCGCCCTCGTCTGCGAACCTGACAACCCATACTCGAAGTCGGGGAAGGCCATTTCAGTCCGCAACGGCAACGACATTTTGGGCTACATTCCATCCGACGTAGCCAAAACTTACTACCCAGAAATTGCCCGCATCTGCGCAAGCGGAACCATTGCGGAAACAAATGCCCGGCTCTGGATTTCAGGTGACCTCTTTAGCCCTGACCCGCGAATGGATCTATCGATCGCCCTCCTCGCCCCGGGGCTAAACGTTCCGCTAAACAACCCGCCGCTAGACGGATGGGGCCTAATCCCCTACGGAAAGCCGATTCAAGTCACAAAAGAATCGGACCACTTCGATGTCTTGCAAGACTACGTACCGGAATCAGGCAAAGGTCCACTTTTTGTCACATTGCACAAGGCTAATCTGGGTGCAAAGAATGTCCGTGTAGGCGTGGAGGTTCGGCTCGACGGGGAACGAATCGGTGAGCTCACGAAAGTCTCCGGTGAGAAAATGCTCCCCGCCATCGAGCATCTCGATGCACAGGGACTCGATGCCGTTTGCTACGCAACCATTCAAGGATCTGCTATTGCGGCAGAGGTTACCTTGCACCTTCTGCGGGCAAATGAAATGGACGACGAAAGCCTGAACCCAGAAGTAGCTCCACTTCCTCAACTCGTACCATTCGAACCTGACCCAGACGACTACAACGTTCCGGATGCATACATCTCGCAGCGGGACGATGCAGCAATCAAGCCATCCCCCGAAGAGAAGAGGTTCGAACAACAAACGGCTGCTTATGTAGAGCCGGTAGCATTCTCTACACCTACGGCGAGTCACCCTTGGGAGATGCTACTAAACCCTGACGATTCTGAACGTGCCACGCCCTTCCAACGCGGATACGTACGCGGGAAAATCGGCCAACACTTCCCAGGTAACAAGGCGCCACGAATCGACTATGCGACTGTTGACCAGTGCGCAAATATCTTGCGGTACTTCGACAAATCCCCGGCCCCATTGACGCAGCAGGGCCGCGGCTCTAAGGCTCTGTGGTGGACGCTCATGGTGGTTGTTTTCTTCCTGGTGGCATTACTTTCAAATATTCCACTTATCGGGCCGGTGATTGCGTTTATTTGGTTAGCAGTCATTCTCCACCATTTTGTGACACGTCGGGGCTTGAAGGGTCCGTTCGGCAAGCAAACGTAAAACACAAAAAATGGCCAACCCATTCACCCCGGTGACGTGGAAATCGATGGGGTGAAGGGTGGCAGCAATTGACCACGCCCTTACTAGGGACATGACCACGAAAGAAGTGTATCAGCTATGGCTGTTCAGAAGCGTCTCAATAAGGCGGGCAAGAAGATCTACATCGCCCGGTGGCGCGACCCTGCGGGTAAAGAACGCTCTAAGAGTTTTTCACGTGAGCGGGCTGCGAAAGCGTATTTGCAGGATGTGGAGCGTGCAGTCAGGCGCGGTGAGTACATCGAGGATACTGGTGTGACCGTCGAGGAGCTCGTGCGTGAGCGCGTGGAGCAGGCCACGAATAAGTCCACAAGGAATGGGCGGCGGATGCTGCTGGCCAACCTAGGCGATTTAGGGGACATGCCAGTACTGTCGGTGAAGCCATCACACGTTCGGGAGTGGATGCGGCTGTTGGAGGTGGGGAGGCCGTGGGCTGATGATAGGCCACTGGCCACGTCGACTATCAACATGCTGGCGGCGATTCTTCACGGCGTGTTTTCGCAGGCGGTTCTGGATGATGTGGTGGGGCGTCACCCAATGCGCGGGGTGAAGATTCCGCGGACGGAGGTCGGGGCTGAGCGTGCCGATATTCCTACCGTGGAGGATGTTAGGGCCCTTATTGAGTCGGCGCGGGGAACTGCCGTGGGTAAGGGGAGTAATCCGACGTTGGCGGCGATGATTCAAGTTGCGGCTGAAACTGGGCTGCGTGCCGGGGAGCTATGTGGGCTTCGGGTGCGGAATGTGAATTTTCTGCGTGGAGAGATTCATGTGGTGGAGCAAATTAGTCAGCGCAGTGGTGATTTTGCTCCGTTGAAGACTGAGTCCTCGCGGCGTGTGGTGCCGATTGGGCTGGGGACAGTGCAGGTTATTGAGGAGCAGTTGCGCAGGGTGCCGCGGGCGCCGGAGGAAACGGTGTTTTGTACTAGGGAGGGTAGGCCGCTTTCTTCTTCGAGTTTGTCGGCTCGGTTTCGGACGGTGGCGCGGCGGGCTGGTGTGGATACGACGTTTCATGCTTTGCGGCATTTTTATGCGTCGTCGTTGATTGCTTCGGGGGCGTCGGTGGTGATGGTGCAGCGGGCCTTGGGGCACGCGTCGGCGTCGATGACTCTGAATGTGTACTCTCACTTGTTTCCCGGTGCTGGTGAGGGGTTGCGTGGGATGGTGCCACAGGTGCGGGATTTGTGCGGGATTTCGGGTGATGAAGAGGGCGCTGGGGACGGTGTTCGTGCTGGTAGTGGGGGCGTTTAGCGGGTTGTGGGTGTACTACGACTGCTAAACGCCCTCTGTTTAGAGCTACCACCCGCGCTTTTTGGGCGCGGGTTCTGGCATTTTAGCAGGCTTTCGACTCCGATTCTTTGCGAGCTTACAATCAGCGGCGCCGGTCCCCTCATCTCAGTAGAAAATGAATTCAGCGCGTTAAGGTGAAGGTTATGCCTTTAACCTTTGTTTCCTTGGCCCAAGCAAACATGCCTGCGATCAGGGAGATTCTCGTGCCTTTGCCGCGCGATGGCATCTTTCTTCTAACCTCAACGCTGCTACTGGAGACCTCCTTCCCCGGCGCGCGTGACTTCTATGCCACAGCTTGGCGCTACGCCTATTCCGACTGCGAACTCTTCTTTGCGCTCGCTTCCCGCGGTGAACTGCTCATCACCGTCGACGACGCCGTCCTAGTCTGCGTTGACTCTTCGCATCCGTGGACCTCCTACGAGGAGGTCTTCGACTCCATCGCCTCCGGCCGCATCTTCGTGGCCGAGGACGCAGACGCGCTTCGCGACGTCGTCAAGCACCACTAAGCTCCGCATCGGCTACCAACCTGCGTCCACACCACGGCATCCCCAACGCACCCCTGCATTCGAAGCATCTTTCCGCCCCAAACACCCCATCGAGGCAGCACAAGATGGTCAAAGTGCACATCAACCGCTGACGCTGAGCGCACTTTCGACTGTTTTTAGCTCAGCGCAGCAGCAACCAACCCGTTAAACAGCGGGTGCGGTTTCGTTGGGCGCGACTTGTACTCCGGGTGCGCCTGGGTAGCCACCATGAATGGGTGCTCAGGGTACTCAACAAACTCCACCAGCTTTCCATCGGGCGAAGTGCCGGAGAATACGAGGCCCGAGCCCTCAGCAATCTGCTCGCGGTAGGCGTTGTTGACCTCGTAGCGGTGGCGGTGACGCTCAGAGACCTCAGTGGCTCCATAGGCCGCACCCACAACGGAGCCTTCCTGCAAAGTCGCCGAGTATGCGCCCAAGCGCATGGTGCCACCCAAATCGGCTTCGCCGGCTACTGCCGCCTGCTGCTCCTCCATCGTCGCAATGACCGGCGATGGCGTATTCGGGTCGAACTCCGTCGAGGACGCATCCGAAATACCCGCCCGTCGCGCCGCCTCAAGCACCGTGCACTGCAGCCCCAAACACAAGCCCAGGAACGGAACCTTCTTCTCACGGGCATAAGACACCGCCGCAATCTTGCCCTCAATCCCGCGCACGCCAAATCCGCCCGGCACCACAATCGCATCGAGCTCGCCCAGCTGGCCGGCTGCGTCGGTCTCGCAGTCATCTGAGGTAATCCACTTGATGTTTGCCTTCGCATGGTGGGCAAATGCGGCGTGGCGGATAGCCTCCGCCACCGACAGATACGCATCCTGCAGGTCAATGTACTTGCCTACGATGCCCACGGTGACCTCGCGCTGCGGGTTGTGCACGCGATCGAGCAGATCGCCCCACTGGGTCCAATCCACATCGCGGAAAGGCAGGCCTAGCTTGCGGATGACGAAGGTGTCCAGGTGCTCCTTGTAGAGCACCTCTGGGATGTCATAGATAGACGGCGAGTCCGGGCAGGACACTACGCCTTCCTCGTCTACGTCGGTCATCAGCGCGATCTTGTTCTTCAGGCCATCTGGCACCACGCGGTCGCAACGCAGCACCACCGCATCCGGCACAATGCCGATGGAGCGCAGCTCAGCCACCGAGTGCTGGGTCGGCTTAGTCTTCAGCTCCCCCGACGTGCCCAGGTACGGCACAAGCGAGCAGTGAATGAAGAAGATGTTCTCGCGTCCTACCGCGTGGCGCACCTGGCGGGCGGCTTCGAGGAAGGGCTGAGATTCGATGTCGC
Organism: Corynebacterium sp. LK14; assembly: GCF_008042215.1. Taxonomy (NCBI): domain Bacteria; kingdom Bacillati; phylum Actinomycetota; class Actinomycetes; order Mycobacteriales; family Corynebacteriaceae; genus Corynebacterium; species Corynebacterium sp. LK14. Next base: position 191,260 of record NZ_NOVQ01000009.1, on the reverse strand, counting down.
CGACCGTGCCACCGATTTCAGAGATAACCACGTCCGGCACGTTGCCCTCAGCATCCGGCTCGGCCATGGCTAACACGCGGTCCTTGATTTCATCCGTGATATGCGGGATGACCTGCACGGTCTTGCCCAAGTATTCACCGCGGCGCTCCTTGGCAATCACCGAGGAGTACACCTTGCCCGTGGTCACGTTGGCGTTCTTGGTCAGGTTGCGGTCGAGGAAACGCTCGTAGTGGCCGAGGTCAAGGTCGGTCTCAGCGCCGTCCTCCGTAACGAAGACCTCGCCATGCTCAAACGGATTCATCGTGCCTGGGTCTACGTTGAGGTATGGGTCGAGCTTCTGCATGGTCACGGAGAGCCCGCGGGCGATGAGCAGTTGGCCCAGTGACGCCGCCGTCAGGCCCTTACCCAGGGAGGACACGACGCCTCCGGTGACAAAAATGAACTTGGTCTGCTGACTGGAGCGCGATGGCATGATATGCGCCTTTCGGGAGTTTTGACTGCGAATGCGGCAGGCAATGCGCAGCGTTATGACCCCACGATCAAAAAAATCCGCGGGCGCCTCACGCGGCGACCTACGGATCTTCAGACTATCACCGAATCAGCCCAGAAAACAATCAGATGACAGATATGCAGCTAGGAGGGCATTTTTCACTGCGGCAAGAAACGCTAATTTCGCTTCACAAATCCCATACGCGGGCGGAAGCCCTGCGGGTGCTTCATTTGGGCAACTGCATCACCGATGATCATGCGATTGCGCGCGCTTAGCGACGCCGGCATCTGCGCCACCGAGAACCACTGCGCTGCCAAGTTTTCCTCGTCAGAGACAACCGGCTCCGCCCCATCCGGAACACTCAAACGCAGGGCGGTGGACATGAACATGCACTCGTCGCCATTGCCGTAAACAACCGGCCCAACCTGACCTACTCCGAGCAGCGCCTCAGCCTTCGCATCGAGGCCAATTTCCTCTTTGACCTCGCGAATCGCTGTGGTGGTGATTTCCTCTCCCGGCTCGCAGATGCCTTCCACCGGCGCCCACTTCTCATTGTCCGCACGCTGCACGAGAAGCACCGACGGCACTTCCCACAGCGCAGCGTTCATGGGCACGTCACGAATGATGACCGCCGTGCAAGCCGGCAGGAAGAGTTGGTCGTGGCCAATTTTTTCACGCAATGTGAGGATGTAGTCAGGAGTCGCCATAGCATCTACTCTATCCCGCCTCATTCTTTGTGGTTTATCCACAAGGTCTACTGAGCCTGGGCCACTTCGCTGCCAAGTACCTGCGGGATGAGTTCAAAGATGTCCGCGGCCGGGGTAAAGGACAGTTCCATGTCTGGCTGGTCGGAACAACCATGGTTTTCCTGGATTTGCTTGGTCGTGCCAGAGACCACTCCGATAACAGCATTGCCCCCTGGCAGCGATGCGTAGATGGGCCCTCCCGAATCCCCTTGCGTACCGCAGATTCGGGCACGCGCGGCGGTGGTCTCCAGGCGAGTATCCCCTGCGTTAAGCCCACTCTTTTCCGGCCCATGGGTCAGCTCCCCGCAAGTCTCACCAGTGATGCGCCCTAGCTTGCACAACTGCTGCGGCAATTCCTCAGTAATGGCAAGATTCGCCTCCATATACTTCGGCGTGTAGTAGCCTACGTCGCCATGCAGCTCGATGAACGCCACGTCTAGGCCGTGCCCATCCTCAGCAAAAAGATCGGAGTAGACCACCTCGCCGACAGGTTCGGCTGGATAAGTAAACGTGCGATGAGCGTTGCCAGCCCATACTCGGGCCCCGACCTTGCCACAGTGTGACGCCGTCACCGCGAAGGTACGGCCATCTTCCAGAGTGAAAGACCACGCGGCGGTACACATCTGGAAATCAAAGTACTCACCTGGTTGTGGCTCTTGGGAGGAGATATCAAGAGCCGTACCAGGCGGCATCGGCGATACCGCCGGTTTGATCGTTCCAGGGTTAGAAGCACTGAGTTGATCCGGGGTAGTACTTGCGAGAGGGTTATCCGTTGCTGCATCTTCCGTCGGAGATGAAGTGGTGAGGGCATTCGCGGCGTCGCCAAGCGCGTGCTGCAGAGTCTCCACAGGAATGAGCGAACAGCCGCCGAGGCCAATTGCGAGCGCCACGGCGGCTAGTGGTGTGAAAAAGCGCGGTCTAAACCGCTGCATCACCATCGGTGTTCTTTCCCGGGGTCTCGCCCGTCTTGTTTTCCTTTTCCATCTCGGCCATCTGCTTCATGTCGCGGATGAACTTCTCTGGGTCAAACTCGGTGAAGTATTCCGGGCCGGAGAATTGCTCTTGTGCCATGTCTTCTTCCTACTTGACGTCGGTGTTCGCGATGGAGGTGCGAATGAAGTCCTGCACCGCTGCCGGGTCGTTGGGCAGATCCGTGACGTGGCGGTCTGCGTCCATGATGCCAGCGAAACGCTCCGGAGTGGAAGGCTCGGTGCCGATCGCCTCGACAATGGTCTCGGAGAACTTGACCGGAAGGGCCGTCTCCAAGCAGATGATCGGGGTGGTGATGTTGGCCTCTTGCTGAGCGTCACGCGCGACCTTGATGCCGTCCGCGGTGTGCGGATCCACCAGATAGTTGTACGTGTCGTTGACGTCCTTAATGGCGGCCAGGCGGTCGGCGTGGGTGGAGCTGCCGGAGACGAAGCCGTACTGCTCACGGGCCTTTTCCAGTTCCTCTTTACTCAGCACGAAGCCGCCCTCTTTGAGCTTGGGACCAAAGAGCTCCGCAGTGCGCTCCGCGTCGCGGCCCACGAGGTCGAAGATGAAACGCTCGAAGTTCGATGCGCGGGAGATATCCATCGATGGCGAGGAGGTCTTGTAGGTCTCAGCCGAGGGGCGCGGGCGGTAGTTGCCGGTGCGGAAAAATTCGTCGAGAACGTCGTTCTCGTTGGTGGCCACGATGAGTTTGTCGATGGGAAGCCCCATCGAACGTGCGATGTGGCCCGCGCAGATGTCGCCGAAGTTGCCGGTAGGAACGCTGAAGGAGACCTTCTGCTCGTTGTCTGTGGTGATCTTTAGGTAGCAGTTGATGTAGTAGACAACCTGCGCCATAAGACGTGCCCAGTTGATGGAGTTGACCGCACCGATGCGGTACTCCTTCTTGAAGGCGGCGTCGTTTGAGGTGGCCTTGACCACGTCCTGGCAGTCGTCGAAGACGCCGTCGAGGGCGATGTTGAAGATGTTCGGGTCATCCAAGCCGAACATCTGGGCCTGCTGGAACGGGGTCATGCGCCCGGCTGGGGTGAGCATGAAGACGCGAATGCCCTTGCGGCCGCGCATGGCGTACTCGGCGGAGGAGCCGGTATCGCCGGAGGTGGCACCCAGGATGTTCAGGGTCTCATCACGGCGCGCGAGTTCGTACTCGAAGAGCTCGCCGAGCAGCTGCATGGCCATGTCCTTGAAGGCCGCGGTGGGGCCTTCGGAGAGGTGGCCCACGAAGAGGCCGTCACCCAGCTCAGTCACGGGGACAATTTCCTCGCTGCTGAACTTCGGATAGGTGTACGCGCGCTTGGCGATGCCCTCGAGATCATCAGTGGGGATATCATCCACGAAGAGCTTGAGCACCTCCGCAGCCAAGGCCGCATACCCCTGTTCGGCAAGCAGCTGGCGCCACTCGTTAAGCACGGCACCGGAAAGCTGCGGATAGGATTCCGGCAGGTAAAGACCCCCATCAGGGGCAAGGCCTCCGAGGAGGATATCCGTAAAAGAGGCGGGCTGGCGGGCTGCATCACGCGTAGAAATGAACTTCACCCCCTGCATCTTAGTAGGGCGGGCGTAAAGTATCAGCCATGTCTGCGCCAAATCCACGCGAAGTTGTGACCACCAAGGCCTTATCCATTTGGGTTGCCGCGATGCTTGTCTACATCGTGGCGATTACCGGACGTACCTCTTTTGGTGTGGCGGGGCTGGAAGCGATGGAGCGTTTCGACGTCGATGCCTCTCGCATTGCGGTCTTCACCTCGGTGCAGTTGGGCATCTATGCGTTTGCACAGATTCCTACGGGTGTGCTCATTGATAAGTATGGCCCTCGCAAACTGCTCGTTATTGGCGCTGTCATCATGGGCGTGGGACAGGTAGCACTGGGCTTAACCACAAATTATTGGATGGCTATTGCCGCTCGGCTTTTGATTGGTGCGGGCGACGCCACAGCTTTCTTATCCGTGATGCGCATCCTGCCATATTGGTTCCCTTTGCACCGCACGCCAATGTTTACCCAGGTGACCTCGTCGTTGGGTCAGCTCGGCCAGTTCGTCTCCGCTATTCCTTTCGCTGCGCTTTTGGGGTGGACTGGATGGACCACGGCCTTTGTAGCTTTGGGTGCGGCGGGCATCCTCATCGCATTAGCTGCGGCGGTTGCCGTAGCAGACACGCCTGAATCTCTAGGCATCATCGAAACTCCCGCCGAGCAGCCCAATTCGCAGGCGCATTCCTTGGCCGCCAGCCTGGCCATGGTGCTGCGTTCCCCCGTTGCATGGCAAGGATTTTTCATCCACTTCTGTGGCCTTTTGGGTGCGACTGTATTTGTCATGTTGTGGGGAATGCCGTTCATGACGGAGGGACTAGGAATCTCCAAGGTGCAGGCCGGAACGGTGCTGACCTTTTATACGATCTGCATGATTACGTTAGGGCCAATTCACGGCAAGATTTCCTCGCGCGCACAGGGTTTCCGCGACTGGATGGCACTGTTTTTCACGACACTCAACATAATGTCGTGGACGGCTTTCTTCCTCTGGGGCAACAGCTTCTTAAGCCTTTTCATCCTCATGGTGGCTATTTCCTTGTGCTCTCCGTGCTCGAACTATGGCTTCGACATTGTGCGCGAGAACATGGAACGCAGCGTGGTGGCCACGGCAACAGGCTTGGCCAACATGGGTGGATTCATCTCTTCGATGGTGGCAGCGCAAGTTTTTGGCATGGTGCTCGATAGCCGTGGCCACGCGCCACACTACGAACTGGGCGACTTCCACGCGGCCGCTGTAACTTCCCTCATCATTTGGCTTGCGGGCATGCTCGGCGTAGTTGTCACGCACTTCCTGCGCAAGCGCGGCGGCGGCTACCGCCCAAAGGTGACCGTGGTCAGCGTTTCCTAGTTGATGAGGAAGTTAATGGTCTCCTCGGGGGCGTCGAGAAGCTCCCGCGTGGCAACCACGGGCTCGGCTTGGTCGAAGGGAATTTTTTCGAAGCCGGACTCCCCTAGCTCGACGATGTCGGCGCCTGGCGCGGCCAGCAGAATCGGTGAGTGCGTTGCGATGATGAACTGCGCACCACGCTGCGCTGCTTGGTGAATCTCGGCGATGAGTGCCATCTGTCGAATTACTGACAGTCCGGCTTCGGGTTCATCGAGGATATAAAGTCCACGTCCATCGACGTATTCGCCGAGAACGTCGAAGACGGACTCGCCATGAGAGCGGCTGAGAAGATCGACGTCGATGGGCAGGTGGCTGCGGCCGCCACGCTCCTTTGGTTGATTCGCGGCCTTGAGCACAGATTCGTGGGTCTCGGCGCGCAAGAAATAACCGCGGTGGAGGTTGCCGTTAAGGGAGCACTTCAACACACGTGCCAGACCGCGCAGTGGCGCGCGCTCGCGGTCTGGGTCGTCGTACCGTCCGCCCAAGGGCGAGAAACGCAGTGCCACAGCGATCGCTTCTAAAAGCGTGGACTTACCCGCGCCATTCTCCCCCACCAAGCAGGTCACCGGCGCTGTGAACTCGAAGTAGGGCAGGTCGATGAGGTATTGCACGCTGGGCAGGTCCAGCAGATAGTCTTCGAAGGGAGGCTCGGAAATGCTAATCGATTGCAGCAGCATAGCCCTACTATATTTGTCGACGTTATGCGCGGCGCGTTGATACCGAGCAGCTAATGCGACTTATCTTCTACGCCTCGCAACGCCGCGCCCAGGTTTTCGCCCGGATGGTGCGCACTTGGGTCTTTGCTCGTGGGGATTTCCACGCTGGATTCAAGCGGCATCGCATTGACAGCATAAGAAATACCGAATCCGCCGCTAATGGGGATGGCAATCGCTAGGCCAATGCCACCGATTGTGCCGAGTTTTTCGCGCCAAGTCATGTTCCTCCTCCACACGAAGTGCGTTATGCATTCGTTACCTTTATGACCTTTATGACATTGAGGTTAAGGTCCTGGGCTGGAGAAAACTTCGAGCCGCCCTGCACGGCGACTGTGTATTGATGGGAAGTCTTACAGGTAGAGGTTGCCAGGTGGAGGTCTAGAGCCCAACGATCAGCGGAACCATTGAGCCGGTGAGCTTTCCGCAACGATGGTGTCCACGGCGGGGTTGATGAGGCCTGCGTCAAAAGCGGCAAGCACTGCCTCAGCCTCAGTGCGATTGAGGGTGCCCTGCTCTTGGGCCTTTTTGAGAATCTGCACCATCGTCAAACGCGCTTCAGTACGATTCGAAGCAGACTCGAATATTTCCCGGGGCATCGACTCGATAGGAATTCCCAGCGCTTCCGCAAGGGAATACATCCGGTCCTCATCATCTACGTTGGTGGGAGAATAAGGATTCTCGATCTGCAGCACACCACCGGCGATTGCCTCTTCTACCGTCTGGGCATTCGCTGGCGGGTGATGGCGCGTAGTGGCGAACCACCCAACCGCTAAGGCAATGACTGACATAGTGATGACGAGCGCCCAGACTGTGACAATCTTGTTTTTCTGCACGGTGATGAGCCTACTTCCCTCTTAAATACTCGGACCAAAGGTACCAAAAGAGCTGCCTCCGCGTGGCGGGTCGAGACGCTCAGAGAGAATATCGATGATGGAACGGATAGCGTTATCGCCCAATGGCCGCTCAACACTATGCCGCGGATGCGCGGTGGCCTGTGGGGTTTCCACTTGCGGCTTTTCGGCGCGCGGGGAGGACACATCTACCCGCAGGTGGGTGCCGTCAAGGACCAGGTCGGCGTCGTCAGTAGCGCTCGCAGCACGCGCGGCGGCGAGGAATGCCTCAAGGTCAGCGAGGGTGGCGGTGGTGATGTCAAGGGACAGGTTCAAGGACATGGTGAGCTCCTTCTGGTGCGCTGGACAGTGTTTTCGCTTTCCAAGCCTAGGCACTACACGGCGCTACCGACAGGGCCCAGCGCACAATTCGGGGATAAATCAGGGTGAACCCTTAGCGCTCGTCGTGCTCGAAGGTTTCCGCTTCGCCCCAGAAGACCTCGTCGACTACCTTGCGGGCGTGGCGCGTTGTCTTGAGATAGACGTCCAAGAACTCCTGGTTTTCCTCCGGCGCCCATCCGGCAGCGCCCGCCACCTGGGCCAGCTGCGGGCCTGGAGTGGGTAGCTGATCCACGCGTTTGCCACGCACCAGCACAAGGGCGTTGCGGGCATCGGTGGCCATGAGCCATGCTTCGCGCAGTATCTGTGCCTGGTGCGCAGGGACAAGCTCATGCTTTTCGACGGCGTCCAGAACCCGCAGCGTCGAGGGATCATGCAGGTCCTCGAATTCGTGGGCATGCATCATCGTGAGCAACTGCACGGTCCACTCGATATCTGTAAGTCCACCGCGCCCCAGCTTGGTGTGGGTATTGCGGTCCGCGCCACGTGGCAGGCGTTCGTTGTCCACGCGTGCTTTCATGCGGCGAATCTCGCGGATGGTTTTCTCGCTCACGCCGTCGGTTGGGTAGCGGAACTTGTCCACCATGGCGAGGAATTCGTCGCCGACACTGCGGTCACCGGCCACGAACGCAGCGCGCAGCAGCGCCTGCATCTCCCAGGCCTCGCCCCATTCGCGGTAGTAACGCTCATAAGAGGCGATGGTGCGCACGACGGCGCCGGAGCGCCCCTCTGGGCGCAGCCCCAGGTCGACATCGAGTGGCGGATCGCCGGAGGGCTTCGACAGGCGCCTGCGCAGCTTGTCGATGATCCCGATCGCCCACTTCACAGCCTCAGTTTCATCGTTTCCGGTGGCCGGCTCCGCAACGACTATCACGTCCGCGTCAGATCCGAATCCGAGTTCCATGCCGCCTAGGCGGCCCATGCCGATGACGGCGATGCGCGCGGGCGGCTTCTTCTCTCCTACCTCGTTGAGCCATACGCGAACCTCAGCGCGCAGGGCGGCTTCCAGAACGGCATTCCAAATCGTGGACAACTCATGACAAACCTGCTGCACGGGCATAAAGCCCAGAAGGTCAGCTGCAGCGATGCGGGCTAGTTCCACGCGGCGCAGGGAACGCGCAACGCGCACGGCCTTGTCGGGGTCGGCGTGGCGCTTGGTGGAATTGACCAGGGACTTCGAGACTTGCTCCGGCTTGGTCTCCAGGAGCTTCGGGCCGGAGGCGCCGTCGGAGAGCTGCTTGACGACGTCGGGAGCGCTGATGATGAGATCCGAAGCAAACGGGGAGGTGCCCAGGATAATCATGAGCCTTTGGCCCACGATTCCCTCGTCACGCAGCATGCGCAGGAACCACTGGCGGTCATACGCAGCTTCAGAAAGCTTGCGGTAGTTGAGCAGTCCCATATCCGGGTCAGCAGTCGAGGACAACCAGCCCATGAGCGTAGGCAGCAAGATGGCCTGGATCTTGGCCTTGCGGGAGGTGCCCGCAGCCAGGGAGGTCAGGTGCTCAAAAGCGCGGTCTGGGTAGGCGTAGCCAAGGGCGCCCAGCTGCAGCTTTGCTGCCTCTGGGGAAAGCTTGAGCTCGTCTGCAGACATGGCCACCACGGAGTTGAGCAGTGGGCGGTAGAACAAGCGCGAGTGTAGGTCTTGGATGCGCAAACGCGTTTCCTTCAGGTACTTGTTCATGCGCTCGGCAGCGGACTTATTGCCCTGCGGGTTGAAGCCGGCAATGATGGCCAGCCACTTGAGGGCGGCCGTGTCATCCGGCTCTGGCAGCACGTGGGTGCGGCGGAAACGCTCGAGTTGGAGGCGGTGCTCAAGCAAGCGCAGGAACTCGTAGGCGTCAATCAGCTGGTTGCCGTCTTCGCGTCCCACGTATCCGGCAGCGACCAATGCGGTAAGGGCATCAACGGTGGACAAAACGCGCAGCGTTTCGTCAGAGCGGCCGTGTACCAGCTGGAGCAGCTGGACAGCGAACTCGACGTCGCGCAGGCCGCCCTCGCCCAGCTTAAGCTCGCGCTGGCGCAGCTCCTTGGGCACGTTCTCCAGTACTCGGCGACGCATGGCTTGGACGTCTTCGACGAAGGAGTCGCGCTGCGATGCGGTCCAGACCATCGGGCCAATCTGGGCAAGGTACTCCTGCGCCAAAGGCAGGTAGCCGGTCTGCGGGCGAGCCTTGAGAAGGGCCTGGAACTCCCAGGTCTCGGCCCACCGCTTGTAGTAGGCAACGTGGGATTCGAGGGTACGAACGAGCGCACCAGACTTGCCTTCGGGGCGCAGGTTCGCATCGACTTCGAAGAAGCATGCGGAGCCTACGCGATTGAATTCGGAGGCGACCCTGGTGATTTTCGGGGTGACGACGTCGCTGACAAAGATGACATCGACGTCCGAGATATAGTTCAGTTCGCCCGCTCCGCACTTGCCCATCGCCATGACGGCCAGCTTGGCGTCGAGGGGGTCTTCGCCAAACACGGTGCGGACGGCGACGGCGAGCGCTGCGGTCAGGGCGGCGTCGGCAAGCGCAGTCAGCAATTGCGTAACTTCCTGAAACTTCACACGTGGCTGCGGATGCGCCTGGCCTTTGCGCGAGTAGAACGTACCGGCCACATCGTGTGCGGCGATGCGCATCATGAGCGTGCGATACGTGGATTTGAGGGCGGCTTTGTGGTCCCCTTCCGCGGCCCGGTAGGTGCCCACCGTGCTGAGGTCGGAAGAAGCAGTATCCGGTGTGGATTCCGATTCCGAGCCAGTGGACTCTGCGGAGTCTTCTGACTGCGCGAACTCAGCCGGAGTAGCGCTGACGCAGCCCAGCATTTCCTGCAGCATCTCAGGTGGTGTGGGCAAGGGCTTTGCGAGCTCAGACCACAGGTGAGGATTGGCCGCCAAGTGGTCGCCAAATGCGGTGGAGGCGCCCAGCAACGCCAGAGTGCGCACGCGCAATGCTTCGTCTGCGCGCAGCTCGGTATCAAGCTCAGGCGCTGCCTCGTAGATCCGGATCAGCGTATTGAGCGCAAGGTCGGGGTCTCCGGAGGCAGCCAAGGTCCACAGCAGATCAAGGGACTCTGGATTGTTCCATCCCAATTGCTCAAGATCTGCCAACGCGGTGGAACGCGTCAGGCCAAGGGTGGCTGGTGATGGAACGGCAATGGGGCGCATGAACTTCCTTGAAGGTTTCCCGTTTTAGTAGTTAAGGTTCAACTCGAAGTTAGTGATCTGCTGCTGGTAGGCGTGCCATTCGTCCCACTTGGCGCGCAGGAAGTACTCGAAGACATGCTCGCCCAAGACCTCTGCCATGAACTCCGACTTCTCGAACTCACGCAGCGCCTGGTCCAGGCTGACCGGCAGGTCGCGGTAGCCCATTGCGCGGCGCTCGCGGCGAGTGAGCTGATGGACATCGTCCTCAGCGGGATCACCTAGCTCGTAGCCTTCTTTAATGCCGCGCAGGCCGGCCGCCAACAGCACCGCGTAGCCCAAATATGGGTTCATTGCCGAATCCAGGGAGCGGATCTCTACGCGGCGTGACTCCGCCTTCCCCAAACGGTAGGTAGGCACGCGCACCAGCGCGGATCGATTGGATACGCCCCAGGTTGCCGAGCCGGGCGCCTCGTTGCCGAACATCAGGCGCTTATAGGAATTGGTCCACTGGTTGGTAACTGCCGTAATCTCCACGGAGTGCTCTAGGATGCCCGCGATGAACTGCTTGGCCGTGGTGGACAAGGAGAATTCATCGTCTGGATCATGGAATGCATTGTGCTCGCCCTCGAAAAGGCTCAAGTGCGTGTGCATGCCGGAGCCTGGCAAGTGTTCAAAAGGCTTCGGCATGAACGTGGCCTGGACTTTTTGGTCAGCAGCCACCTGTTTAATGACGTGGCGGAAGGTCATGATGTTATCGGCCATGGTCATCACGTCGGCATGGCGCAGATCGATCTCCTGCTGGCCCGGCGCGGTTTCGTGGTGGCTGAACTCGGTGGCGATGCTCATTGCCTCAAGCGCTGACATGGCGCGGCGGCGGAAGCTTGGCGCACGATCGTGGGTGGCTTGGTCAAAGTAGCCGCCGTTATCCGTCGCGATGAGATTGGTATTGTCTAGCGACTGTTCCAACAGGTAGAACTCAATTTCCGGTGCGGCCATGCAGGTAAAGCCCTCATTGGCGCTCTCAGTTACCTGGCGGCGCAGGATATGGCGCGGATCCACCATGGAAGGTTGGCCATCCGGCTGCGCGATATCGCAGAACATTCGCGCTGAGATAATGTCCGGATCATCCTGGTCGAAAGGCATGATCTGGAAGGTCGACGGATCCGGCAGCGCCAAAGTGTCCGACTCAGAAATACGAGAAAAGCCTTCAATTGATGAACCATCGAAGCCCACGCCCTCTTCAAAAGCAGACTCCAGCTCAGAAGGGCTCATGACCACGGACTTGAGTGCACCCAAAATGTCAGTGAACCACAGGCGAATGAAACGAATATCGCGTTCTTCGACCGTGCGCAGGACGAATTCATGTTGGCTGTTCATGTTCTAAACCTTACCTTCGAATCGAACGAGCGTTGTGCACTCTATCGGACACTTTTGGGGCACTTCTTTGCCCAGTTCAGCAAAGCATCGCGGGGGCGAAGAACGGGGGCGAAAGCATGCAGTGGTGTCCGTTCGCCGTGCTTTCCTATTGGCACATACGAACACACGTACTAAAGGGAGGAAAGTATGTACCGCTCACACAACCAGACCCAGGACCGCACCCAGCAGGCACTAACTAACCAAGCAATAGACCTTGTAGTCGCCGCCGCGGGGAAAGGATGGTCACCCTACGACCTACTGCACGTATTAGGAACCGCAAGCCACCCCATCCTCTTCCGGGCGGCCCCACGCATCCCGGCACGCATTACTTCACCTGCGTTGAGAAAAGATTGGCTGATGTTAGCCCCTCCCAAGCGTGCATCAATTTCCGTTCCGAAGACAAAGCTGCGCGCGATAGTCGATCAACTGGCAAAGCTTCCCCTGCTACGCGATACTGAGCTACTCGCTGGTGCGCCGGGCACGAAGTCTGCAGGTGGCGGCTCCAAGCAAGAAAAGATTCGGGAAAAGGTGACCAATTTGCTGCGTAAAGCCGAGTCCACACCTTTCGAAGATGAGGCGGATGCGTTGATAGCCAAAGCCCAATCCTTGCAACAGCGCTACCGCATTGACGAGGTTTTGGATGCAGACCAGGTGGATTACCTTGCCCGGCGCGTGTATATCCATACGCCGTATGTGAAGCATCAAGCCACTCTGCTCGGCGTCATTGCCCACCACAACGGGTGCGCCACGGTACTCGTGCATGGCAAAGGCCTAGCGAGCGTCATTGGATCCGCAACAGATACGGCACACGTAGCCCAGCTCTTTGATTCACTTAACCGCCAGTGTGACTGGCACATGCGCTCGGGCAACGGAGCCGCGGAAGCGCGACGTCGCGGCAACACCGCCGCATATCGGCGTAGCTTCTTACTGGCCTATGCCGCTCGCATTGGTGAGCTACTTGATGAAGCCAACTTCGAAGGTCTCGCAGACGCCGCTAATGAACACAGCGCAGAGAATGGAAACGATGCAGCCGGCCGTGAACTTGCGCGCCGCGCTATTCCGGCTCTATATGACCGACAAGTCAAGTCTGAGGAAACACGCAATCGACTCTTTCCGCACCTTTCCTCAATGTCCTTATCAGCTTCTAGTTGGGCAGGCGTTAATGACGGCGTGAACGCTGCCGAAAAGTCCTGTTTTTCAGGCGATTCGCGGGGATTAGATGGCCCCCGTGAGGTTGCTAGTTAATGGCTGCAAATGCAAACACATTTGCTCCGCGGGCCAGGTAGGCTACTGATAAGTAATCCAGATTATTGATACGTACTGACAAAGGTGTGTGCATGTCCACCAAGACTTTCCTCGAAGTCGAAGCAAAGTTCGCCGTTGCTGAGTCCATCCAGTTGCCAGAGCTGACTCGACTCAGCGGCGTCGATCACATCGCTGAAACCCGCAAACACGCACTTTCCGCCATCTACTACGACACTGAGGATCTGCGCCTGACCCACGCCAAGATCACTCTCCGTCGCCGCACTGGTGGAAACGATGATGGCTGGCACCTCAAGATTCCGGAGGCCAAGGGCCGCACCGAAATCCATGCGGAGCTAGGTGAGCCAGTTGATGGCCGCTACGAGGTCCCGGCTGAGCTCCTCCGCGAAGTTCGTTCCGTTGTTCGCAACCACGCTCTCGAGCCCATCGCCCAGGTCGACAACAACCGCACCGAGCTTGTCCTCGCGGATGCACAGGGCAAGGCTGTCGCGGAGTTCTGCGACGACCATGTCACGGCATTCTCTTTCCTTCCCGGCGGTGGCCAGCAGTCTTGGCGCGAGTGGGAAGTTGAACTCGCAGGTGATCTGCCAGGCACCAAGGATGGTTCCTGCTTCATCCGTGAGGCAACCTCCCTTCTCATCGGAGCTGGTGCTCGCGTATCGGCATCCCCGTCCAAGCTGAAGACTGCCCTGGGCGATTCCATCGACAGCGCTCCCCTTCCCCCAGCGCTAGCGAATTCCAACGTGGAACCAGACTCTGCGGCTGCGGCAGTGGTCACTGCTTTGAAGACAAACCGCGACAAGCTTGTTGACTACGACCCACGCGTTCGCCGCAATGAGTGGGATTCCGTTCACCAGATGCGCGTTGCGACCCGCGAGTTGCGCAGCCACATTCAGACCTTCCACGGCATCGTTGTTGGTCCTGAGATTGAGCGCATCGAAGCGGAGTTGAAGCAGCTCGCCAGCATCCTCGGCGCGGCGCGTGACGCCGAAGTTGTTGAGGAACGTTGGCTCAACCTCCTCGCTTCCGAGGACTCCAACACGTTGGACGATGCAACGCGCGAGCACATCTCTCGTGACATGGGGACGGCCTTCCGCAGGGCACACCGCCACGTAGTTGCTGCACTGGATTCTGACCGTTACCTCGAGCTGCTCGATTCTCTCGACCAATTCTTGGCTAACCCACCAGTGGCTGAAGACTCCGAACTCGAGCTTTCTGAAGCTGACGACGCAGCTGTAATCTCGAGCGTCACCCCAGCCGAGCCAACTGCTGAATCCGCAGCCGAGGATTCCCAAAAGCCTTCGAAGAAGGATGAAGAGCCGCATGACATGGACACTGTCATGGCGCTGCACCTGAATGAGGCCTACAAGAAGCTGGTCAAGCGCCACGAAAAGGCAGTTAAGAACTGGGATAACCTAGAGCTGACTCTGCACGAGCGCGAGAACTACTTCCACGACATGCGCAAGGCAGCCAAGAAGCTTCGTTATGCCGCTGAGGCCGCTGGTTCTGCAACTAACTTGAAGACCAAGAACCTGTACAAGGCTTGCAAGGACATGCAGTCTGTCTTGGGCGACTTCCAGGATTCAGTGACTTCGCGTGACAAGCTGCTTGAGCTGGCCAATACCGCTCGTCGCCGTGGCGAAGACACCTTTGGCTACGGTCTGCTCTACCAGCGTGAGCGCGCGATTGGCTTGGAAGCACTCGATGACTACGCGGAGTCTTTCAAGGCTATCAAGTCCGCATTCAAGCCTTTGAGAAAGAAGCTGAAGAAATAGGCCTAAGCATGGGTGTTTGCTGACAAGGCAAACGAGAACGGCGCCGCTTCCTACATGGTGATGTGGGAAGCGGCGCCGTTTTGGTGTTTAGTCCTCAGCCTCGTCGTAAGCATCTGCTGCCTCATTGCGGGCCTTGGCAATCTCGATGGCGCGCTCGGCCTCTTCGCGGGTGGCGTACGGGCCCATGCGGTTATCCCAACCGCTTTCGGTGCCCTGGGTTACCTGGCCGGTGGAAGTGTCGTAGTACCACTGCTTATCTGAATCAGTCATTGTCAGACTCCTTATCGCTTGAGCCCCATGTTTCCACCCGGTCAGCCGACATCGCAGGTGGCGGTGGCCGGCGGCCACCCTAGGGCGATGAGGGTTGTCACCACCTTACAGACAGATCCCCGGCAGCGTCCGGCGGGCATCACGCTAGACTATGAAGGTCCCGAGTCCCAGCAGCATTACAAGGAGATCCGCCCACCATGCCCATGTGGTCCACGCCTTCTACCCCAGCCGCGGAGCGAATCCGCGCTGCCCACCTCGAATTAGTAGGCACGGAACCTGCGCATATTGCCAGCGCACCAGCAACTTGGTCGCTCATCGGCGAGCACATCGATCACTTCGGCGGTGTAACTGTAATGGGCGTTGCGGATCTCAACGCGGCTGCTGCAGTCAGCCCCCGCGACGACGGCACCATCGCCGTCCACATCGTGCCCGCCCACGGCGAGACCATCCATGACTCCATCAGCTTCAGCGAGCTGACCAAACGCGCCGCTGAGCAGCTTCCTTCCATCGACTCCGAAGGTCAGCCCGTCATTCCCCCGGCACCCGTCGGCGGCATCGCTGCCCGCTGGGGCGGCATCGCACACACCATGATCAACCGTCAGCTGCTCTCCCGCGAGACCGCCGGCGTCGACATCACCGTGGTCAACGACATTCCATTCGAGTCCGGCCTCGGCGCGCTGGCCGCTGGTGACGTCGCCGTTGCCCTCGCATTGCTCGGCGACGCTGAGGATCTCCACGACGCTCCCCTGCGCGCCCGCATCGCTGACGTGTGCTCCCAGTCCGTGGGCACCTTCGCCGAATACCCCGCGCTGCGTGCCCGCCACACCGCGGCCCTGCGCGGCGTCGGCGAGACCGTGACCATCGTCGATTACGCCGACGGCTCCGTCACCCAGGCCCCGCACCCAGTCACCCGCGAAATCGCCGCCTTCGCTGTCACCGTCCCCGGTGACTTTGACGCCACCCCCGGCGTCGCCGCCATCCGCCAGCGCGAGCGCTTCATCGACGACGCCTGCCACGCCTTCGGCGCTGAATCGCTACGCCTGCTTCCCGACGCCTCCCAGCGCGTCCTCGACTGGCTCAAAGCCGTGCACAAGGTCCATGGCTCGCAGAACCAGCCTTCCCTCGCTGAGGCCGCAGAGTGGCTGACCTTCTACACCGAAGAAAACGAGCGCGCCCAAGAACTAGCCCGCGCCCTGCGCTCCCGTCGCGGAGCTGACCTCTTCCCGCTGCTCAACCAGTCACAGACTGCCCTGGCCACCGTCTACGGCCTACACACCGCCGAGAAGATCGCCGAGCTTGTCAACGTCCGCGGCGCCCGCTCCGCGCGCTCTGCGCACGCCGGAACCTCGCAGGCAGTCATCGCCTTCGTCCCTGCCACCAAGGCGGAGAACTTCGCCGCCGACCTAGCCGAGGATGGCCTCCTCGTGGTGCCGCTGCATGGCGGCGAGCCAGCCACCACGCACTAGGCCACGCTAGAACCGCGCTAACGAGTCCTTACTGTCTAGTCTGCTGGCCAAGCAAAGAGCACTTCCCGCGTCTGGACATCCGCCTTAACCAGGGAAACAGTGACCTGACCGCCCGTCTCTGGGTTGCCCACCGCCTCCGCAAACACCGGCGGCTGGGTCACAAAGAGTCGGGCCTTCTCACGCTTGGCCCCGCCTTGCACCACGATGGCCTCGAAGTTGCTACCCACCCACGGCGCCAGCACCGTCGCTTCGGTCAAGTTGAGACATGCCTTGTCCACCTGGGAAGCCAAGCGGGACGTGCTGCTCATCGTCTCCACTAAGTCACCTGCTCGCGCACTGACCCACTCCGGAACCTCTTGTTCATTGGCAAGCGCCAAGCACACCTCAGTGGCAAAGCGATCAGCCAGACGGCGCAGCG
This sequence comes from Corynebacterium sp. LK14, assembly GCF_008042215.1. Taxonomy (NCBI): domain Bacteria; kingdom Bacillati; phylum Actinomycetota; class Actinomycetes; order Mycobacteriales; family Corynebacteriaceae; genus Corynebacterium; species Corynebacterium sp. LK14. Next base: position 174,430 of record NZ_NOVQ01000009.1, on the reverse strand, counting down.
GCGCCGTCACGTGGGCATAGTATCCACCGATTCCAGCGTGGACCTCTGCTTCACCATCCTGCAGCCACACGTAGCCCGCACCGCGCAACAAGCGCTGCGCCTCGCGCATCGCGGCCATGCCACGCGGCGAATCGGCGTCGAGGCCCTGCAGGAACTCGGTAATCGAGCCTTCGCCAAGCGCAAAGCCCAATTCCTCAACCTCGCTGCGGAACTCCTCCTCCGCCTCCCGGGTTGCGGCAGGCAACGTGCGCAGCAGCCCAATCCCCTTCGACTCCATCAGCTGGCCCGCGCACATGCCGGTGAGCAGTGAAATCTCGGAGTTATAGTCCATCACCTCGTAGCGCGGCTCGATGACCAGCTCATAGCGGTGCTGACCGTCCTCCTCGAATTCCTCCACACTTTGGGAAGGAACACGCAGGTTAATCGCCTCTCGGTGCAGCGAAGACGCCTGACGCAGCTTGCCCACCTGCGGCAAAAGCGCAATCGAGGAATGCAGGCGGCCTGCCGCAAGATCCTCGTGCACCCCCTCGTAGTCCAATCGCGCTCGCGAGCGCACCAGCGCGCGCTCCACGGTGAAGTCCTCGACCTCACCCGCCGAGTCAAGGTCGATAGTCCAGAGAACGGCGGGACGGTCGACGTCGGCAAGCAGCGATGCCTTGTCCTCCGAAAGCTGCGGCGGGTGCAGGCGCGCCGGCTCGTCCGGCAGGTAGATGGTCTGCCCGCGACGGAAGGTCTCATTCTCCAGGGCGCTGCCGGGCTCGACGAACGCGGCGACGTCGGCAATGGCGTAAAAGACCCGGTAGCCCCCGTTACGAGCCTCTATGCACACCGCCTGGTCCAAGTCCATGGACCCCTTTGGGTCGATGGTCACCAGCGGGATATCGCGAGCGTCGCGGCGCTGCGTGACATAGCGATCCTGCGCAGCCTGGGCCTCATCGAGGACCTCCTGGCTGAAGTCGGTGGGAACAGAGAACTCCTCGGCAATCGTGCGGAAGTTTAAAGGAGCTGCATAAAGCTTCATGCTGCCCCATTGTTCCAGAAAAATGGGCGAATGAGCCGGCCTATAAGCCGGATTCTGTCTTCCCGCACGCACATAGCGTGCGGCGGTGAACATCCATCTAGACCAACCGTTGCCAGTTGGTTCAAGCAGCTACCTTCAGGCTAAAGCGAGCAGCCTTCAAACGCCTGATCAAGCCCGCAGTGTGCCGGCCATGATGCCTTGCTCCCAGTGGGGTTTACCCAGCCACCGCCATCACTGACGGTGCTGGTGAGCTCTTAACTCACCGTTTCACCCTTACCTCACGGATCTTCGTACGACGCGGCGTAGCGAAGTCGTTCGGCGGTCTACTTTCTGTTGCACTTGCCCGCGGGTCGCCCCGGGTTGCCGTTAGCAACCACTGTGCTCTGTGGAGTCCGGACTTTCCTCGTCCCCCGCCTTGCCCCTCGTGGAGGTTGGTTCGGAAAGGACGCGTTCACCCGGTCGGCTCATTCGCGCGTTACAGTCTAGCCCAGAGCCCGCAAATGCCCCACATCGTTGAAGCCGCGCAGCATAGAGCCGCCGTCCCAGAATTCCGCAATGCTTATCGACGCCAAGTCCAAGAACAAGCGATTAAACGTCACCGGTCCTGCGTCCAAGCTTTGGCGGATAAACGACTTGATGGGGTTGACGTGGGAGACCACGACCACGGTCTTGCCCGCGTACTTTTCCTGCAACTCCTGGCGAGTCTTGCGCACGCGGCGGTGAACCTGCTGCAAGGACTCGCCGCCGGGGCAGGCCACGGAAGGATCCTCGAGCCACTGGCTGTGCAGCTCCTCGTCCGTGGCATGCGCTTGCGCGAAAGTCTTGCCCTCCCAGAGACCAAAGTCGACTTCGATAAGACCCTCGACTGTCTCAATGCTCAACTTTTCGCCCTCGGTACCGTCGGGATGAGCGGAGCGCACGCTGGCCGCGATGGCTTGGGCGGTCTGCTGGCAGCGCTTGAGCGGCGAGCAGACGATGGCGTCGACCTGTGTCTCGGCGAGTGCCTGCGCGGCTGCGAGCGCCTGCTTCTTTCCCAGCTCGGTCAGCTCTGGGTCAGCATGGCCGGAGTACTGCTTGGCAGCGGACATCTCGGTCTGGCCGTGGCGCACGAGGATAAAGCGCGTGACTGGGCCTTGCTCGGTCATCCAGTCGCTGGGCTGCGGAGCTGCGGTATCTGCAGTTACCTCTTCGCCCGCGCCCACGATTCCCACCGGGGCACCCGCAGCGGCAGCATCCATCGCCACGTTGGACAGGGCGTCGGCAGCCTTGTTCTTGGCACGCGGCACCCAGGTCAGCGTGAAGCTGCCAATCTGGTCGATGAGTTTGCGTGCCTCCAACGCCAAGGCCTGCATGTCGGGGTGCTTGATTTTCCAGCGCCCATTCATCTGCTCGACCACGAGCTTGGAGTCCATGTAGAAGTCGACGTCGTCCGCGCCCATCTCCACGGCGGCCTCCAAACCGCGCAGCAAGCCGTGATACTCAGCCACGTTGTTGGTGGACTTTGTGCCCACCACATACGCGATTTCCCGCAGCAGCTGCTTGCGGTCAGCGGAGTAGACAGCCGTGCCAGAACCCGCGATACCCGGGTTGCCGCGGGAGCCACCGTCAGCAAAAATAACCAGCTTCATTAGGCAGGACGCACCAAGAAGGAGCCGCAGTCGCTGCACTGCGGGAGGACGTCGGCAGGCGCATTGCGCACGGCGTTTTGCTCAGCCGGCGGCAACACGATGAAGCAGCCGCCGCAGGCGCGGCCCTTGAACGCGGCAGCGCCCACCCCGTTCTCGTGGCGCACGGTGTCGTAGTCTGCGAGGACGTCGGCAGGCAGCTGCGCGCGCAGCTCACCGATGCGGATAGCCGGGTCCGCCTGCTTCGCGGCGGCGTCGTTAGCTGCCTCCGCGGCACGTGCGAGAACCTCCAGCTGACACTGCGACTCGTCCACGCGCGCACCGTGTACGTCACGGTTGGAACGCAGGGCGTGAATCTCGTTGTGGGCTTCCTGCAGCTCACTCATCAGATCCGCAATGCGGGACTTCGCAGCGTATAGGTCATGCTCCAGGTCCTTGCGGCGCTCCGGATCGACCTCGGCGCCCAGCTGGGCCTTGTCGTCGCGCTCGCGCTGACGCAGCTTGCGCTCATCGGCCTGGATGCGCAGGATTTCCAGCTCCATGTCGTCGACTGCGAGCTGGGCGGAACCGGCGGCGTCGACAAGCCGCTTGTGCTTTGCTTGAGCCTGCTCGTACTCCTGCTGTTCTGGGACGACCTTCTCGCCGCCCACGCCTTGGGAGCGCTCCAGGTTAGCAAGTTCCAGTAGGACAGGCTGCAGTTGCTGTGTCAGTTTCATTTAGTTCTCCTTTGGCTGCTCATGATTTTCCCCATGCGCAGAGATAGTCCATGGGTCGGTGCGCAGCTTGATGATTTCAGTATCCACCTTTAATGCTTCCACCACGATATCGCGCGCCTGCGAGGTCCACGGAAACTCGCTGGCCCAGTGGGCCGTATCGATGACGGCAGGTCCCCCGGCGCGCAGATGCTCGTCCACGGGGTGGTGGCGCAGATCCGAGGTGACATAGACGTCCACGCCCAGCTCGCGCGCGGTGTCCAGGAACGAATCCCCGGAGCCGCTGGATACGGCAACTCGCTTGACGACGTCCTCCGGGTCACCCGCCGCGCGAATCCCCCAGGCGGTTTCCGGCAGCGCGTTCGCCACCTGCTGTGTGAACTCGCGCAGGGTCAACGGCTCGGGCAGCTCGCCGATGCGGCCAAGCCCCAGCGCATCCGCGGGGACCTCGCCGTCAAAGCGCTCGTGCGGCACGACGGGGCGGCCCGGCTCGATTCCCACCAGCTGCGCGAGCTTGTCATTGACGCCGGGGCGCGCCTTATCCGCATTGGTGTGCGCGGCAAACAGCGCAACGCCGCCCTTGATCAGGGTGTGGATGACCTTTCCCTTGGGGGTATCAGCCGCCACGGAGGTCACTCCGCGCAAAAGAAGCGGGTGGTGAACGACGAGCATCTGCACCCCGCTGGCGACGGCCTGCTCCGCGACGGACTGGGTGCAGTCCAAGGCGAAGGCGACTTTGGTAACGGAATCGTCTGGGTCGCCGCAAATGAGACCGACCGCATCCCAGCTCTCAGCCAAGTGCGGTGGATATGCCTCTTCAAGGACGCGGCGGACCTCGCCAACGGTAGTGGAAGTGTGGGCCATAATGGGCCTCCTTCGTGCTTGTATCACTGTGTTTTTCGCTCTCTGCGCGCTGCTGCACTATCCTAGCTTTCGTTCAGAAATCGTTCTATTTGCTCTAAGGTCGTAGCCTGATGACTTCTGAGGACAATCCCTCCGCATTGCACCTCGTGTTTGTATGCACGGGCAATATTTGCCGCTCCCCCATGGCGGAAATCATCGTTCGCGATGCCATGGAGAACGACATGCTCGACCTCATCGCGCGCACGTCCTCCTGCGGCCTTGGCGGCTGGCACGTGGGCCAAGGCGCTGACGAGCGCGCCATCGCCGAGCTGCGCAGCGGCGGCCACGACGGCGCAACGCACCGCGCGGCGCAGCTGGGCCCCGAGCACATGGACGCGGACCTTTTCATCGCAATGGACTCCGGCCACCGCGACGCCCTCATCAAGCGCGGCATCGACCCAGAGCGTGTGCGCTTGATGCGCAGCTTCGACCCGAACGCCGAGGACCAGAACATCGAGGATCCTTATTACGGCACCGCCGAGGACTTCGCGCGCACCCGCAAGGAAATTGAAGCCGCCGTCCCTGGCCTGCTGGATTGGATTCGCCAAGAGCGGGTCTAGGATAAAAGGCATGCTGAAGACGTTCCTCAAGCCTGGGTGGGTACTGCTGCTCATCTTTGTTGTTGCCTTCTCCTACTTTGCGTTCACGGTTCTAGCGCCGTGGCAGCTAGGCAAGGATGACCAGATTGTGGAGCGCAATCACCTCATTGCGGAGGCCTACGAGGCGGATCCGCGCCCGCTTAATGAGGTGGTGACTAAGGACGGCGCCATCAAGGACGACGAGTGGTCCCGCGCCACGCTCACCGGCCACTACCTCGCCGACGACGAGGTGCTGCTGCGTTTGCGCCCCGTCTCCTCGGGCGCGGTGTACCAGTCCTTGGTCCCGTTCCAGACAGATTCCGGTCTAACGATGTTAGTCAATCGCGGATGGATTGCCGCAGGCGACGGCAACACCGTTCCGGAGATTCCCCCGGCTCCCGCTGAGGACGTCACCATCACGGGCATGATCCGCGCCGACGAGCCGCAGCACTCTTCCGCACCGATTAACCAGGAGTGCTACCAGCAGGTCTACTCCATTCATACGGAGGAAGTCGCTTCGCTCACGAATACGAAGCTGGGCAAGGACTACATCCAGCTCTCCCCAGAGCAGCCGGGCGAGTTGACCGCGCTGGAGGTCCCGCAGCTCGACCGCGGTAACCACCTTTCCTACGGCTACCAGTGGATTGCCTTCGGCATCATGGCGCCGCTGGGCTTGGGTTACTTCGTATGGTCTGAGCTCCGCGAGCGCCGCCGCGCCCGCGAGGAGGAGGCGGCTTTGCACGCCCCGCTTGACGACGCCTCCCCTTTCGAGCCTCTCCAATCCCCCGCCGGGTCGGCCCCTGCTCCGGCGCCTTCTGCCGAGGTCCCTTCTGCTGCGGCCCAGGCAGCCCCTCAATCACGCCGCACGCGCTCCCGCTACGGCGACTCGAAGCCAGACTTCTATGAGAAGATTCGCGAACGCGGCCAAGAGCGCTTTTAAGCCGTACACTGTCCTAGAGTTGATCGCGTGAATATCTTTCTCGATGTCGACGGCACTTTGGTCAACTCTTTTCCGGGGATTTCCCGCTGTGCGCAGCTAACTTTTGCCGACTTGGGCTACCCCGTTCCCACGCTCGAGCAGCTGCATTCTTTTCCCGGCCCGCCGCTGGAGATAACACTTGGGCTGTTCGGTATGAAGGCTGAGGACATCCCACGCGCGGTGGCGACTTTCCGAGGCTACTACCACGACTTTGGTTGGCAGGAAGCGGAGCTCTTCCCTGGCTGGGCCGAGGCACTGCCTCGGTGGAAGGCAGCTGGGCACACCATTTGCACGGCCACGAGCAAAGACGAGGACATGGCGCGGCAGATGCTCACACACCTTGGGGTCGCAGACAACTTCGACTTCATTGGCGGTGCCGACGACGCCACCGGCTCCCGCCCCACCAAGCGCCACGTCATCGAGTGGGTGCTCGACTCGATGAACCTGCGTGGCCACGAGGAACGAATCCTAATGGTGGGCGACCGCCACCACGACGTCGAGGGCGCGCGTCCACTGGGCATCCGCACTGCTCTCGTAGCTTGGGGCCACGGCAGCCAGGCCGAGTTCGACGACGCCGAATTCTTCGTCAGCTCCGTCGAGGACATCGACGCGCTGCTCGCTGCGTTCTAGCGCCGCTGCAGTTTTGGGCCGCGGAACGGTGGGGTCGGCGGCCAAACGTGCACAACTGCCAACGAAGCCCACCGGTTCTGCTCTGGGCGCGGCTTCCTCGTCAGTTAGGTAGATCCAGCAGGCAAAGCAGGACGCCGCGGAACCGGCACCGACCACAAACACGACGCAAGGCCTTGCGTATCGCGCCGAGGACCGACGGCAGAAGCTGAAACGTGCACAACTGACAACGAAGCCCACCGGTTCTGCTCTGGACGCGGCTTCCTCGTCAGTTACGCAGATCAAACGGGGGCTAAGTAGCAAAACGAAAAGTCCCGCGACACCGATAGGAACGATGTCGCGAGACTTCACAATTGTGCGGCCTGAGGGGATCGAACCCCCGACCTACTGGGTGTAAACCAGTTGCTCTTCCAGCTGAGCTAAAGCCGCAGTGCGCTTTGACGCTTGAACAAGGTTAGCCCATTCAAGCGCCAAGCTACAAATCCGCAGGTTATTGCTACTTCTTGGTGTTTCCGCGGGCAACAAGACAGGAACCTTGCCATTCGCCCAAACGCTCTGCTTTGGTCTGCACCAAGCCAGCCAATTGGGCTGATTCGGAGATTTCACCTGGAGCGAGGTTGCCCGGCTTGCCTGCACCTGGGGTCAGCAGCCACACTCGGCCGGCGTCGCCAAGCGGGCGGGAGGCGTCAACGAGCCCGTCGACAAGGTCACCATCCTCGGCTCGCCACCAGAGAAGCACGATGTCGCAAAGCTCGTCGCTCTCCTCCTCGAGAAAGTCCTCGCCGAGAACGTCCTCAATAGATTCGGAGATGCTGGCATCGCAGTCCTCATCCCATCCCAATTCAAGGGCGATCTGCCCTTCACGGATGCCGAGTTTGCTGACTGCATCAGCCACTACTTGATTCCTTCCTTTTTCTGGCATGGAAAAGATCATAACGCCTTCTGCCCCACTTTTCGCGATTGCACTGCAGATTTACCGCACAATCACCTTTTGCAAAGTTCGCAAATAATCGACTTCACCGGCAGTGAAGCTGCCTATGCCCCCTTCACACACACAGATGATCGGGGGAGGCGTATTCTGGTATGCAAACTGTGTAAATCCAATCTAGGAGGTTTAAATGGCTGACCAGGACGCCGTAAAGGGTGACTCCAACTTCCCGATCGTCCGTGACGGAGTTGCTTCATACCTGCATGACAGCGATCCCGAGGAAACCCGCGAGTGGATGGACTCACTCGATGGCCTGCTGGATAACTCCGAACCAGAGCGCGCCCGCTACCTGATGCTCCGCCTGCTGGAGCGTGCGACCGCGAAACGCGTCCCTCTGCCTTCCTTGACCTCCACTGACTTTGTCAACACCATTCCAACCAATTTGGAGCCAGAATTCCCTGGCGACGAGGAACTCGAAAAGCGCTACCGCCGCTGGATCCGTTGGAACGCAGCAATCATGGTGCACCGCGCGCAGCGCCCAGGCATCGGCGTCGGCGGCCATATCTCCACCTACGCTGGTGCGGCCCCGCTCTACGAGGTCGGCCTGAACCACTTCTTCAAGGGCAAGGACGATCCGTCTGGCGGTGACCAGATCTTCTTCCAGGGCCACGCCTCCCCGGGCATGTACGCCCGTGCCTTCATGGAAGGCCGCCTGAGTGAGGAAGACCTAGACGGCTTCCGCCAGGAGGTTTCCCGCGGCGAGGGCAAGGGCCTACCTTCCTACCCGCACCCGCGTCTGATGCCTGATTTCTGGGAATTCCCAACCGTTTCCATGGGCATCGGCCCGATGAACGCTATCTACCAGGCACGCTTTAACAAGTACCTGGAGACCCGCGGCATCAAGGACACCTCCGAGCAGCACGTCTGGGCCTTCCTGGGTGACGGCGAGATGGACGAGCCAGAGTCCCGCGGCCTCCTGCAGACCGCTGCCCTCTACGAGCTGGACAACCTGACCTTCGTCATTAACTGCAACTTGCAGCGTCTCGACGGCCCGGTTCGCGGTAACACTCAGATCATTCAGGAGCTGGAGTCCTTCTTCCGCGGTGCTGGCTGGAACGTCATCAAGGTCATCTGGGGCCGCGGCTGGGACAGGCTGCTCAATGCCGACAAGGACGGCGCCCTAGTCAACATCATGAACACCACTTCTGATGGTGACTACCAGACCTTCAAGGCTAACGACGGCGCGTATGTCCGCGAGCACTTCTTCGGCCGCGACGAACGCACCCTCAAGCTGGTTGAGGACCTCTCCGACGATGAGATTTGGGCACTGCGCCGCGGTGGCCACGACTACCGCAAGATCTACGCTGCGTATGCGAAGGCCTTGGATAACAAGGGTACTGGCAAGCCGACCGTCATCCTGGCTCACACCATCAAGGGCTACGGCTTGGGCCACAACTTCGAGGGCCGCAACGCTACCCACCAGATGAAGAAGCTGACGCTGGAAGACCTCAAGCTCTTCCGCGACAAGCAGGGTATCCCGCTCGAGGACGAGGTCCTGGAGAAGGATCCGTACCAGCCGCCTTACTACCACCCGGGTAACGATGCACCGGAGATCAAGTACATGCTGGAGCGTCGTAAAGAACTCGGCGGCTTCCTGCCGGAGCGCCGTGAGAAATTCACTCCGCTGGTCACCCCGGACATCGATAAGCTGCGCTCCGTGCGTAAGGGCTCGGGCAAGCAGAACGTGGCTACCACCATGGCGCTTGTGCGTACCTTCAAGGAGCTCATGCGTGACAAGGAGCTGGGTAAGCGCATCGTGCCGATTATCCCGGATGAGGCTCGTACCTTCGGTATGGACTCTTGGTTCCCGACTCTGAAGATTTGGAACCCGCGTGGCCAGAACTACGTGCCGGTGGACAACGACCTGATGCTGTCTTACCGCGAGGCTACCGACGGCCAGATCATGCACGAGGGCATCTCCGAGGCAGGCGCGACTGCGTCCTTCACCGCGGCCGCAACTTCTTATGCAACTCACGGCGAAGCGATGATTCCGCTGTACATCTTCTATTCGATGTTCGGCTTCCAGCGCACCGGCGACTCCTTCTGGGCTGCCGGCGACCAGCTGGGCCGCGGCTTCATCATCGGTGCAACTGCTGGCCGCACCACCCTGACCGGTGAGGGCCTGCAGCACATGGACGGTCACTCCCCGGTTCTGGCTTCCACGAACCCTGCCGTCATCAGCTACGACCCAGCCTTCGGCTACGAGGTGGCTCACCTGATTCACCGCGGTATCAACCGCATGTACGGCGAGAACTCCGAGGCAGTCATGTACTACCTGACCGTGTACAACGAGCCAGTTAGCCAGCCTGCTGAGCCGGAGAACCTCGACGTCGACGGTCTGCACAAGGGTATCTACCACTACAACACCGCTGAGGGCGGCTCCATCCCTGCCAACATCCTGGCTTCCGGTGTGGGTGTGCACGAGGCGCTGCGTGCACAGGAGATCTTGGCGAACGACTACGACGTCAAGGCTTCCCTGTTCTCTGTGACCTCCTGGGTTGAGCTGGCTCGCGACGGCGCGCGCCGCAACAAGGAGGCGCTGCAGAAGGGCGTTGAGCCAACCGAGGCGTTTGCTACCAAGCAGCTCAAGGGCTTCGAGGGCCCGTTCGTTGGTGTCTCCGACTTCACCACCGACCTGCAGGAGCAGATTCGTCCTTACGTTCCGGGTACCTACATCGTGCTGGGCGCGGACGGCTTTGGCTTCTCCGATACCCGTGAGGGTGCTCGTCGCTACTTCAACATCGACGCTGAGTCCATCGTCGTGGCAACCCTTGAGGGTCTGGCACGCGAGGGCAAGGTTGAGCGCTCCGTCGTCGAGGAGGCAGCTGCCAAGCTGAAGCTCGATGACCCTACCGCCACCGAGTCCACCTCCAGTGACGAGGAGTAATAACTCGCTCTAGGACGGTTTAGGCCGCTCCTCGGTTGCCCGCCTAGCAGGGCGCCGAGGGGCGGTCTTCTCGTTTTGCGGTGCAGCCGGGGCACAGAGGGGCGCAGAAGGGCGCAGGCTTGTCGTACAACGAGCTCGCTGGCCGACCGGCCAACCGGTCCCATTGGTTGGGTCCCCTACTAAGGGTAGTTTTACGAGTAACCGGTTCCGGGCAGAAGCCGCAAGTGGTCCCTTTACCCCACAAAGGGACCAAACGAATGGGACCAAACCAACGGGGGGCTCTGGGGAAACAAGCGGAGGCGCGCGGTGGTCGGCAAAGGTCCGGCAAAGGGCCGGCGGCCGCGGCAACGCTAGTCCACCAACGGAACCAAGAGGCGGCCAAGCGCCTCCGAGATGGCCTCGGGCTCCTCGAGGATGACCATGTGGCCTGTGCCGTCCACCTCAGTCAGCCGGGCGGCCGGCCAGTGCTCCAAGATGACGTCCGACTGGCTGCGCGGGGTCACGATGTCGGCAGATCCCACGATAACCTCACCGCGCAGGCGGGCCAGGCGGTCGGCGGCGGCGTACTCGGAGTGGTCGAGAAGATCGTCAAAGAAGCCCGTGTAACTGGACAGCGGCGTGTCCATCAGCATGGCTACATGGAACTGCAGCTTCTCCATCTGCGGAAAGCCCGCCAGCAAAGCAGCAAACAGCGGCGCGACCCACTGCGCGACCTCAAAGCGGATGCGGTCCATCCGCCTCGGCAGCCGCATGCACGCGTGATACAAACTACCCAGCGCCTTCGACTCGAGAATCTGCGCCACGCCCTTCGCCGCAAAGCGGCGCATCGACGTCGCAATCAACAGCGCCGAGTCAATGCGCTGGTACACCTCGTCCGGCGCGCGGCGAATCACATTGAGCGCCACCATTCCGCCCAAAGAGTGCCCCACGACCACGAGCTTGCCACGGGAAGCGCGCTCAGAAAGGACAGCGAGGACGTCGTCAGCCGCGGCGTCCACCGTGCACTGCGCAGGGGCGACTTCGGTGGAAAGGCCGTGGCCGCGGATGTCGACAAGCAGGCAGCGTACCTCCGGGAAATGCCGGCGCATGTAGTCCACCTGACTGTAGTAGGCCTCCGCGGACAGGCAGTAGCCGTGGATGAACACCACAGTGATGTCCGAGTCCTGCGGGCCGACCTCGTACCACGCGATGTCCAGGCCATCGTTGCGCACGGTGCCCAAGGAATCGATTCCAGTCAGCCCGGGCTCGTCCGTGTGATTGTGCAGGGACTCGTAGATGAGGTGCTGTTCGTTGCGACGCGTCGGCCGCAAACGGCGCGCCCAACTGTGCACAATCGTCTTTGCTCGAGCCCTATAAATCATGACCTTCTGATAATAGCCGCACCTACTGATATGACCCTATTAGACTGGACCGCATGGCAAACGACCTCTCCGCGCAATTGCAAGCCCGCTTCAACCAGACCCCGCAAAAGGAGGAGCCCGCAGAAGACACCTACAGCGAAATCACCGCGCTGATTACCAAGGTCACCGGCAGCGCGGAAGGCTTGGAGCGCAACGCCAAGCTCGCCGACTTAGGCGTGGAATCGCTCGAGCGCATCGAGCTGGCGGTGCGAGCCGAGGAGCGCTTCAAGGTGCGCGTCAATGAGGAGGCAATGCTAGGCATTGAAACCATCGGCCAACTTGCCGAATACGTGGACAAGCACTTGGAGGAGCAGAAGTGATTTCTTACCTTTCCGATATGGACGGCGTCCTCATCAAAGAGGGCGAGATGATTCCCGGCGCGGACAAGTTCATCCAGTCCCTGTATGACAACGACATCGAGTTCATGGTCCTCACCAACAACTCCATGTCCACCCCGCGCGACCTGTCCGCTCGCCTCAAGAACACGGGCCTCGATATCCCCGCGGAGCGCATCTGGACCTCCGCCACAGCCACTGCCACTTTCCTCACCACCCAGACGGGCGAGGGCAAGGCTTATGTTGTGGGCGAATCCGGCTTGACGACGTCCCTTCACGAGGCAGGGTGGGTTCTGACCGACAACGACCCAGACTTCGTGGTCTTGGGCGAAACCCGCACCTACTCTTTTGAGGCGATCACCACGGCCATCAACCTGATTCGCGGGGGCGCGCGTTTTATCGCGACCAACCCAGACGTCACCGGCCCGGCCCCACAGGGCGTGCTGCCTGCCACGGGTGCCGTTGCCGCACTCATCACCGCGGCCACGAACCGCGAGCCTTATTACGTGGGTAAGCCCAACCCGGTCATGATGCGTTCGGCACTCAACCACATCGGTGCGCACTCGGAGAACACGGTCATGATTGGTGACCGCATGGACACCGATGTGAAGTCGGGTCTTGAGGCGGGCCTGCAGACCATCCTCGTGCGCACGGGCATCAGCGACGATGCCGAGATTCAGCGCTACCCCTACCGACCGAACCAGGTCATCGATTCGGTGGCCGAGTTGGCCGACCGCGTGACGCAGCCCTTCCCCAAGGCCGATTAAGCCACGTCAACGCGAGCGTTGAACCCGTATTCCCCTGCTAAGAGCTCGACTGCCCTTCCGAGGGCGGCGAGCTCTTCGTGCGTTCCGGTGAGCACCTGGCGGCAGCCGATGCCTACCGGGAGGGTTCCGGTGGCAGCGCGGGCGAGCTCGGCGTCGCCGGGCATGTCGCGGTACCACCGCGTGCACCATTGGGCGGTGAGCGGATCGTCGCCGGGGACGATGAATTCCGATTCTGTGGTGATGCAGCGCGCCATGGCACGCTCGATTGCCGGGCGCAGCGTGCGGGGCATTCCCGCAATTGTGAGCACGGCGGTGCGCACCTGTCCGACATTGCGGTGCGGCCAGGCGCTTGGCGACGTCGCGCAAGCGACGACTTCGTGAACGCGAGTATTCACGCCGATTCTCCTTCGACATGTTTAAAGCGCACTGAAGCTACCCCCGCGAGGGGGCAGCTGGAGCGCGCCAGACGAGCTTCGTCTTCCCCAACGAACTGTCTTCGCGTTTGGGCCGATTCTCCCCCGTCACATAAGTCCCATCAACCCTAAACAACCACTTCAACCCCCATTTACTCAATCTCAACCAAAGGTTGAAAATTCACATGCGACACACCGGTTAACTTCCACCTCACGCGTTACAGAATTTGCTATAAATCACAATCCTTTGTCGCCCGAAAGTTTCGCCGCTATCGTTTAACCTCATGCGCCTCAACAAGCTCGTTACCGCCGCGGGTGCGGCCACTCTTTCCGTCGCCGTCCTCAGCCCGATCGCCACGGCACAGTCCGCCTCAGGTTCTTCGCTGGACGGAGCTTTTGGCTTGTCCTCTCAGCTGGCTGACGCTCTCGGCCAGCTCACCACCTCGACTGTCACCACCGGCGTCGGCGGGACCAGCACCACTGAGTTCGTTAACGTTGCCGGCCAAGGAAACCGCTCTTACATCCTGCAGCTGCCGGCGGGCTTTGACCCCGCCAACTCCTATGACTTGGTCTTCGGATTCGGCGGCATGGATAACGAAGCTCCGCACGCACAGGAGATCATCCACCTCTCGGAGTCGGCTAACGGCGAAGCCATCGTGGTCTACCCGCAGCCCACCTTCCAGAACGGCCACTTTGGCTGGGAGGGCCCCCAATACGGCGGCGCCCGCGGCAAGGACGTAGCCTTCGTGCGCGCGATTTCCGATTCCCTCCACGCTCGCTACAACATCAACAGCACCTACGCCACGGGCCTGTCCAACGGCGGCGGAATGGCCATGAACTTGGCATGCCAAGCACCAGACCTCGTTGATGCGGTAGCTGGAGTCGCAACCGCAAACTATGGCCCTATCTACACGGGCTGCTCTGGCTCGGTTCCGACGCTGTTCCTGCACGGAACTGAGGACAAGACCGCTCCATACTATGTTTCCGGCTCCAACCCGCACGGCGGCACCTACCTCTCCGTTCTCCAGGCCTTCCGCGCCGTGGGCGAACGCAACGGCTGCGATATCAACAGCAAGTCCATCGAGTCACGCGGAAGCTACAACGCTGAGCAGATGCAAGGATGCGCTGCCGACACAGTGCTCTACACGGTTCCAGGCGGCGAGCACACGTGGTTCCCGAGCAACCCGACCGCCACTCGTGAGGTTTGGGACTTCCTTAACTCCCACTAAGAAAGGGCACCCCTGCCTCCACGCTAGGAGCTTATTTCTTTCCAAATCGCTGAATTGGACTCTGCCCACAAGGGCTTAGCCCAGCTGCCAAAATCGCGGTCAGTCAATGCGACCATGGCCCAGTCCCCGGCCACCCAGAGGTAAGTGCCAGACATGCCGAAGTGGCCGACGGCGTCGGCAGGCAGGGCGCCCATCCACTGTTCCTTCTTCGCGTGGATTTCAAAACCTAGGCCCCAGGCACAATCCTTGAAGCTGCCGTATCCGGGAACAATGCCCCGCAGCCCTGGGAACTGGACTGTGCGCATCTCAGCCACAGTGCTCGGATGCAGCAAACGCGGTTTGCGGATCTCTTGCGCAAAGACCGTGAGATCATCGACCGTGGAGATCAAGCCATGGCCCGCAGAGCCATTTAGAAAAGTAGCGTTCATTCCCAGCGGCTTGCACACCCCCTCGCTGAGATAGTCCGGAAACGCCATCCCTGTGGCTTCCTCTACCACTTGCGCAGCCCACTCATAACCAGCCGATGAGTAGATGCGCCGCTGCCCTACTGGGCGCTGCGGCTGCCGAGAATCAAAGGCCACCCCCGAAGCATGGGAGAGCAAGTGCCGAAGCGTCGACCCCTCAGGACCCGCTGCCTGATCCAGCTCGACTGCTCCCTCTTCGACCGCTAGCAACACAGCATAAGCCGAGACCAGTTTCGTCACTGAAGCCACGGGAAACTGCCGCGAGGTATCGCCTAAGGATTCCACAACGCAATCGCCTTTAATCAGCGCTGCTGAAACTGTTTCTACCGGCCAGGCCTCGAGGTGCGATAACGAACTCATACTTTGCAACTTTACCCCTCGAAAACGAAAGAGCCTCCCATTCTTTCCAGAATCGGACCAGAATTAGTTAGCCACGCTCGGCTGCTCCGTTTCCTCGCCAGCCGGGGCATTCGTGGCTCCCGCGTCGTCGCCAGGCGTAGCCCCAGCCGTGTCTTGCGGGGTCGGGGCGGCCGGCGCCGTGCTCTCTTGGCCGCCTAGGGTGTCCTCCCGCACGCGGCGCTCGTCGCGATTCTTTTTCGAGTCATCAGAATTTTCGCCTGCCGCGGCTCCATCCGAATTCGCGTCATTCGGCTCACTGGATGGAGCGTAGGCATCGGCAGATTCCTCCGTTACGTTGTCTGCGCCTGGGTTTTCAGTGGCTGAGACTTCTGGTTCCGCGGTCGGGACGGGGGCGCTGGTGGTGGCCGGTGCTTTGCGCTCCGTCCAGTAGGCGGGGTTGAGCCAGCCTGTACCGGCATCTTCGGGGTTCCACGACGCAAAGAGAAGCAATCCGGTAACCAAGAGCCCCACCAAGAGGCTGGTGGTTGAAGAACGTACGCGTCCACCCAGGGTCCATAGCCTGCGGAACTTTCCCGAGGGAGCGTCCTGCCGCCAGATGCTGGTGTGTGCGTCAGCGTCTTCTAAATCTGGATCAGCATCGGCGGTAGCGGGGCGGCCGGGTCCGTGGTCCTTGGATTCCACCACATCGCTTTCCAGATGCGCGCTATCGCCCGCATTGCTAAAAGGCTTCGTGGCGTTGTTGCTAGCGCTTTCCGACGCCGCCATTGCCGCGGCAGCAGACTCCTCCGGGTCTTCTGCGCGCACCGGTTGCTCCGCAGACAGCTCCGCACCCCCAGGCGCATCAGTGTCTGGGGAGGCTGCGGCAGTGATCCTATCCATAGGAAATGGGACAGCCCCAGCGGCATCGGCTGGCAAATTGTAGTGATCCCAAAAAGCTGACAGCAGTGCCGAGCGAATAGCGCGTTCAACGGCCCACTGCCGCGAGGGGTTCACCTGCACCAGCACGCGGTACTTGACCTGCCATGGTTGGCCTGCCACGGTGGGTTCCACGATGCCCGTGGCGGAGAGGATTTCCAGCTCGCCGGCGACGTCGTCCGCAATTGTGGGGTCTTGGATAGCTTGTTCCGAGATGGAACGGACCTGGGTGGTTATTTCGTCCAGGGTCTCACCCTCGTGGAGCGGCACAGCCAAATCCACGACGGCACGTGACCAGTCCTGCGAGTAGTTGGTCACTACTCCAGCGGAACCGTTGGGCACCATGACCACTTCGCCGGTAGGGGTACGCACCTTGGTTGTGCGCAAGGTCAATGCAACGACTGTGCCCTCGACTCCGGTAGCACCGTCGAAACTGACGTAATCTCCCACGCCGAATTGTTTCTCGGATAGGATGAAAAAGCCCGCTAGGAAATCACCGATAATCTTCTGGGCACCGAAGCCCAAGGCAGCGGAAACCACAGTCGCAGGGATCGCAGCGCCCAGCGCAGGCACACCCAGGTTGGAAAGAGCGGCCAAAACCAACAAAAAATAGGCCACTGCTTGCAGCACGTAGACGAGAGCGCCGCCCAAGGCCAATCTGGCTTTGGTCGATTCTTCGCTTTCATCGAGCCTCGATTCGAGGACGCGAATGGCAAGCCGGCCCAAACGCGGGACCAACATGCCCAGCAGCAACAATGCTAAAAGGGGCAACACGTGGTCGATGCCAACCTGCCACAACCGAATGAAGAAGTAGCTAATCAGGTTCATGTATTCCACAGTAGCCAGCCCACCGCGTAAAAAGCTCGGCCTCGACGCTGGGAATGTCCTGGGAAATCAGCCTTGATTCCGTTCCTCATAGCGCTTAGCGAGTCTTTCAACCAGCTCATCTGTCAGTTTCTCGTCGGCGAGAATCGTGTCGAGCATATCTCGCTGCACTTTACTGCCTTCAAGACTTAACTGCTGGCTTTCCTCTTCATAGTTTTCGTAGGAATCGCCGCTGATGTCCACACCAATTCCATTCAGGAAGCCCTGACCTTCGGCCGCATCCGGAGTGGGATCCTGGTGCATCTCGGCGACGTCGTCAGCAAATGCCTCCATAAAGTCCGAGACATCCGAGGCC
The DNA here is from genome assembly GCF_008042215.1 of Corynebacterium sp. LK14. NCBI lineage: Bacteria > Bacillati > Actinomycetota > Actinomycetes > Mycobacteriales > Corynebacteriaceae > Corynebacterium > Corynebacterium sp. LK14. The sequence goes on along the minus strand of NZ_NOVQ01000009.1, from coordinate 157,046 downwards.
GCCTCCGTACGGTGTATGCCGGCCCGCACCTGTTTCTCAATTCTGCGCTGCAGCGCTTTTTCCATCTGCTGGTGCCGCCACGCGCGCAGCTTTGTGGGCTCTAGACGACGCCCTACTGCCCGGCCTTTGTCTTCAGCCTTACGGGCGAGCACCATGACCTGCGCGGCGGTGTCATTAAGCGGTGCCCACTCTTGACGCGCGGGGACCCGCCATCCCGCCCAGATTCCCAGCATGGTAAGAACAAAGGATACGACTGGGCCAACGAGCATGCCCCACGCCAGGCTATCGAGCGAATTGGCAACCAGCACCACGGCCGAACAAGCCACGGCGGGAATGACGGTGGGCTGATTGTCCCCGAAGACAGCAGGCTCGCGCCCCATACAGATGTCACGAATCATGGAACCGCCGGTGGCGGTGAATACACCCATCATGACGCAGGGAATAAGGGGCAGGCCGTAGGTCAGCGCTTTCACAGTTCCGGTTGCCGCCCACAGTGCGGAGACTATGGCATCCCCGTGAGATTGGAAATAGTCCCAAGTTCTACCTTTAAAGTAGAAGAATCGTGCAATCAGCGCGCCTGCGAACGCAAGGTAAAGGTACTCCGGCTGCGACATCGCAGCGACCGTCCCCCGATTGATGAGGACGTCGCGAATCATGCCGCCGCCCAAAGAGGAGAACATCGCAATGAAGAAAAAGCCCACAATGTCATAGCCGCGCTGGCGCGCAAGCGTGCCACCGATGATCCCCATCAATAACACGCCGCTGACATCAGACCAGTAGTACAGCGCCTCAATCAGCGGATCCACTTCAACATTCATGATTCCAGTCTATGAGCAGAGGCGGCCTACGGCGGGGAAGCCCCTAGTCTTTTCCACCGGCTCATCGCGCTCGCGGGCGATGAGCCCACCGAGCAACGCCATAAAGACAAATAGACCGCCGGCAATACTGCCAGCGGCCTAGGGTAAAGAACTTGCAGCTACATATCGAAGAAGACCCGCAGATCCTCTGCAATGGCATCCAGGCGGGCCGGATCCGGGGACTCCAAGTAGCACTTGAGCTTCGGCTCGGTACCAGACGGGCGCACGATGACGCGGTCATCATCAACAGTGTAGAGCTTCATGCCTTGGGCAAACTTCTCTGCCTTTGTGATCTCCGAGCCCGCCAGTTGAGTCGGTGGGGTCGAGGTGATCTTTTCCATGCCGCGGGTAATCAGCGAAAGGTCTTCCACACGGAAGGTCAGCGGAGCGGTGGCCAGGCGGCCCACGGTGGAGTAAATCTCCGCGAGACGGTCCTGCAGGGTGATGCCTGCATCCTTGCACTCCGAGGCCAGGCTGGCCAGAACCACCGAGGTGGCCACGCCGTCTTTGTCGCGCACGGCCTGCGGGTCGGGACAAAAGCCGATGGCTTCCTCATAGCCAAAGCTCAAGTCATGGGTGCGGGCGATCCACTTAAAACCAGTGAGCGTTTCCTCATGCGGCAGGCCGTAGTGCGCGGCAATGCGGCCCAGCAGGCGCGAGGACACGAGCGAGTTTGCAAACGTTCCGCCCACGCCCCGGCGCGCCAGGTAGTCACCCAGCAGGGCGCCGGTCTCGTCACCGGTGAGCTGACGCCAGACGACGCCGCCTTCCGCACCGTGCGTCGGGATAGCGGCCGCACAACGGTCAGCATCCGGATCGTATGCGATGAGGATGTCTGCGCCGATCTTTTCCGCGTGTGCCTTGCCCAGGTCCAGAGCGCCGGGCTCTTCCGGGTTGGGAAAGGAAACGGTTGGGAAATCCGGGTCCGGCTCGGCCTGTTCCGGTACGAGGGAAACCTCGAAGCCGACCTTCTCGAGCAGCGCGGTGCCTAGCTTTGCACCCACGCCGTGCATGGCGGTCAAAGCGATCTTGGCGCTGGTGGACTGCCCCACCAGCTTCGCGGCGCGCTCGAGGTACTGCGCGCGGGTATCGACTTCCTCGATGTTGTCGGCGGAACGCGGCACTTCGTCGGCAGGCGGCGCCGCAGCAATCGCCGCTGAGATTTCTGCGTCCGCCGGGGAGACAAGCTGCACGCCGTTGGCATCGCCGGTGGCCACGCGGCCGCCCAGGTAAACCTTGTAGCCGTTATCGGCCGGCGGATTGTGGGAGGCTGTGACCATGATGCCGGCGTCGGCGCCGAGCTCGCGCACGCTATAAGCGGTCAGCGGCGTCGGGTTCTGCTTCGGCAGCACCAATGCGCGGCCGCCGGCAGCGGAGATGACCTCCGCAGCATCCTGGTAGAAATCGGCCGAGCCGTAGCGGGCATCGCAGCCGATGACCACGACTGGGTTTTCAACCTGCTGCTTTAGCCACGAAACCAAGCCATAGGTGGTACGGATGACCACTGCACGGTTCATGCGGGACTCGCCTGCCCCAACGGCGGCGCGCAGGCCGGCGGTACCGAAGGCCAGCGGGCCGGCGAAGGCGCCGGACAGCGCGGCTTCGTTGCCAGCCTCGATCCACCCCAGGACCTCGTCACGGGTTAACGGGTCTGGGTCGTGTTCGGCCCACGTGCGAGCGTATTCGACAAGTGACATTGTTTCCTCGATTCAGCTTCTAAGCCACTAGTTTTCTAGGTCCGCCAGTACTACGGCGGAGGAAGACAGGCCGAGGCGGGTGGCGCCGGCGTCGATCATCGCCTGCGCGTCCGCGCCAGTACGGATGCCGCCGGAGGCCTTCACGCCGAGACGGCCGCCCACGGTATCTGCCATGAGCTTTACCGCATGCACGCTGGCGCCGCCGGCTGGGTGGAAGCCGGTGGAGGTCTTAACGAAGTCAGCACCGGCAGCCTCGGCGGCGCGGCAGGCGGCAACAATCGCGTCGTCGGAAAGCGCGGCGGACTCGATGATGACCTTCAGGACCTTGCCCTGGCAGGCACTGCGCACGGTGCGAATCTCTTCCTCAAGTGCGTCGAAACGGCCCTCTAAGACCAGCGCGATGTTGATGACCATGTCGATTTCTTCGGCGCCGTTGTTCACAGCAAGGCCTGCCTCGGCGGCCTTGATCTCCGGCTTGACGGCGCCGGAGGGAAAGCCCACGACGGTTGCCACGTGTAGGCCCTCGGGAACCTCGACCGGCAGCTGGGACGGGGAAATGCACACGGAGTAAGTGCCCAGGCGATGGGCTTCCTCGATGAGTGCGGCGACGTCCTGCGCGGTGGCTTCCGGCTTGAGCAGGGTGTGGTCGATCATAGATGCGACGTTGGATGACATTTCTTCTCCTTTAAGCGAGTGTTTCGGAAGCGTCTACAGATTTCGCGCGAGAAACATCTCGCGCCTTGCGGGCCATAACGCGGTCGGCCACGACGTAGAGGACGGCGCCACATGCGCCAACGGCGGTCAGCACGCCGAGGGCGAGGTTGAAGCCATCGCTTACGTCAATGAGTTTTGCGGTGTATGCGATGCCGAGCGGGATGGCGATGTTGATGGTCAGGTTGTAGAAGCCGATGGCAATACCGGACTTCGCGGCCGGGATGTTTTGCAGCGCAGTGTTCACCAGCGGTGCATACATCAGCGCGAAGCCAGAGGCGAAGGTCACGATGGTCACGGCCAGCACAGCGACGTGCACCTGCACGAAGAGAGCAGCTACGGCCAAGGAGCCGACGATCATGACCAGCGCGGTGTAGATGGTCTGGCGGGAGTTCAGGACTTTGCCGATCTTGCCGGAGAAGACACCGACCAAGATGGCGCAGACGTAGCCCGGAATCATCAGCAGGCTGGCGCGGTCAATGCTCATGCCGTGCAGCTCGTTGGCCGCAAATGGCAGCAGGAAGATGTAGCCCAGCTGCGTGGAGTAGACGAAGAACACCAGAGTGATTGCCCACACGTAGCGGCCGTCGGTGAAAAACTCCGGGCGCACCACGGGCGCCTTAGCGGAGCGGATGTGCAGCGTAAATCCAATCACTGCCACGACGGCCAGGATGAACCACATCCAGTTGAACGCCTGCATGAACATGGTCAGCGCGGTGGCAAAGAGTCCCACCAGGAAGAGGCCGAGCACGTCCAGGTTTGCCTCAACGGCTTCGTCCTCGGGCACCATCTTGTGGATGGCGGGGATGCACAGCACGAGGATGAGCGGCACGAGGAACATCGCGGTCCACGAGATGTAGGTGGAGATAAAGCCGGAGGTCAGCGCGCCAATAAGCAGGCCGGCTTGGAAGGCGGCGGTGGAAAAGCCGAGGTAGGTCTTTTGGTCTGCTTCAGATAGGTGCTTGGTCACGTAGATGACGTACAGGGTTTCCGCAGCGGCCAGGCCGGTGGTCTGGATTAGGCGGGCGGCCAGCACGATGGGCCAGGAGCCCGAGCCCACGAAACCAATAACCGAGCCGACGGCCACGAACAGCACACCGGTGATCATGAGCTTGCGGATGGACACGGAGTCCGCCAGCGCCGCGTAGACCACGGCGCCGATGCCGATGATGACGCCTGCAAGGGATGCCTGCAGCGAAGCAGTGTTGTCATCAATGCCCAAGCCTTGTGCAATCGGCATGGTCATGGTCTTAAAACCATTATCCACCACGAGGGAGAAGACGAAGCAGAATAGCAACACCGGCACGGCTGCCTTGGGGTTGAGGGCTGCATCGACGCCGCGCTTTACGACGCCCGACGGCTTAGCGTTTGTAGCTTTTGACATGGCTTTTTAAGCCATCCTTCCTAGTCCAGGCCTGCCAGTGGCAGTGCGAGCTTCATCATGGTGTGGAATGCTGTCTGGCGTTCCTCGGCCGAAAGGTGGGTATCGGCAGCGATGTTGTCAGAGACGGTGAACAGACCGAGGGCGTTCACTCCGGCCTCAGCAGCGATGGCATAAAGCGCAGCGGATTCCATCTCGACGCCGAGCACGCCCATGTGTGCCCAGCGGTCATTGACGGTCTGGTCGAAGTTGTAGAAGACATCGGAGCTCAAGATATTGCCGACGTGGATGTGGGCATCCTGCTTTTCTGCTTCATCGACGAGTGCCTTGAGCAGCTTCCACGAAGCCGTCGGAGAGTACTGGCCCGGCAGGTTGTACTGGCTCAGGAAGTTGGAGTCGGTGGAAGCGGCGGAGGCGACGATGACATCGTGCAGGTCGATGTTTTCCTGCAATGCACCGATGGAGCCGACGCGGATCAGGTTCTTCACGCCGTAGTTATGGATGAGCTCCCAGGAGTAGATACCGATGGAAGGCATGCCCATGCCAGTGCCCATGACGGAAACGCGGTGGCCCTGGTAGGTGCCAGTGAATCCGAGAATGTTGCGGACCTCGTTGAACTGGACGACATCTTCCAAGAAGGTATCGGCGATGAACTTTGCACGCAGTGGGTCACCTGGCAGCAGGATGGTCTCTGCGATTTCTGCACCCTTGGGGTTGATGTGCGGGGTGGCGATTTCGGTGGAAAATTCGGTTGCGTGTACGGCTTCAGACACGGTGAACTCCTATCGGAATGATAATGACTTTCAAGCATTAGCCTACCGCAGCGAGCACAAATGTCAATGGCGCTATTTACATTTGTTCACAATTATGTTACGGCTCACACTCCTGCCAGAACGCGCTGCGCCGTGTTGTGATCGATGACCAAATGCGTGGCCAATCCTTTCTCGAGTACCACCCGGATGGCGTCGGTCTTTTCCGACCCGCCGGCAACGAGGACGCGTGTCGGCCGCGCCGCCAGGGCGTCGAAAGTAATGCCCACCGTTCGCGCGTCCACCTCGGGCACGGCCACGCGGCCTTCAGCATCAAAGAAGCGGGAGCAGACATCCCCCACCGCCCGCTCCAAGATGAGCTGCGTTTCCTCCTCGCTGAGATAGCCCAGGTTCAGCGCCAAAGACTCGCGCGCGGCCGCGCCCACCGTGAACACCGCGACGTCGACGTGGGAGCCCATCTCCACGATGTGGGCGATGTGGCGATCTTTTTCCACCCATTGCTTCGTCTCGGCCGAATCGAAAATGACAGGCAGCGGCAGCATAAAGGTCTCCGCATTAAACGCGCGAGCAAAGCCCTGGAGGGTGGCGAAGTCTTTGGTGGAGCGTTGCGTGTGCGAGTGCCCGCCCTTTAGCTGCACCACCTTTGCCCCTTCGAGTGGCAGCTGGCGCAGGTGCTCCGCCACGGCGGACATGGTCTGGCCCCAGGACACGCCGACGCTGGAGCCATCGTGGACGAGCTCTTCTAGCAGTGCGGCACCGGCCGCGCCTAAGTCCTGCATGAGGTTGCCGCCGCGTGGGGTGGTGACCACGCGGGCGTCGGCAAGCGCGAAGCGCTCCTTTAGTTCACGCACTAGCTCATCGGAGTGCTCGCGCGGATCGTTGATGCTGATGACCACGAAGCCCTGGTCGTGCGCATGCTGCAAAAGCTTGGAGACCGTGGGGCGCGAAATACCCAAACACTTCGCTACCTCCGCCTGGGATAGGTGCGAGTTGTAGTACAGTTTCGCCACATCGAGGGCCTGACTATCGCGCGCGTCAATCATGATTCCATTCAAGCACGCCCGCCCAGAAACGTAATGCTAACGGCGTACACCCTTTTAAGGACCTGGGCACCCCGGGCATGCACACCTACATGGACCGTGTCTCGCAGTCACACGCCGTGCCCGATAGCGCCGGCGCTGCCCGCCAGCTAGAAGGCTGGGATACCAACGCCGATAACCCGGTCATAATCAACGGTTACTCGCAGGGTGGCAGCGCGGCTGCTGCTGCCGCCGGCTCTTGACGGCACGCTGTACTTCCTCTTCGAGTCCTTCGCTCTGCTGGGCCTAAGCAACTCCTACGACGAGGACCTCTACTCCCGCCTCAATGAGGAGGGCAAGATCCTGGCCGACCAGCACATCGGCTACGATGCCCCATCCATCCCGGTGGTCATCACCCACGGCCGCGGCGACGATGTCACTTTCATCCCGAACGACGCCGGCTCGCATGTAGCAGGCACCATCCCGCACATCAAGGAATCCCTGAAAGCAATTGAGTCCGCTTTGCAATAAGCCGGCAGCTTCAAGCCAGCTCGACCACAGAAACGCTTCCTAACATCACCCGTGGTCCGAAAGACCGCAACGATAGAAAGGATTTATCCTATGCGTTCCATGAACGCCCTGCGCCGCGCAACCATTGCCGCCGCACTTCCAGCAGTCGTAATCGCCGGTGCCGCCAACGCCACCGCCGCTGAGACCACAGCCGGAACCCCGGCTGCCGACGCCGCCGCAACAAACCCGGCTGCAGACACCGATGCCACTGGCACTGCTAACACCGCAGGCATCGACGCGGACACCCCGCTAAACCAGCTGTCCTCTGCCGACCCTGCTGTCCTCCTGCAGCTCGGCAGCTCCCTGCTCGGCGGCAACCGCCCGGACTTCTCTGAGCTCCTCGGTGGTAACACCGACGCCCAGGCACAGGCAGCCACTACCGACGGACAGGCCGACGCTGGCGACAACGCCGGTGAAAGCACCGACTCCAACAAGGAGAACCTGCCGACCGGTATCAACGCCTTGAAGCACGAGGCCGCACAGCTGGAGCAGGAAGCCGGCCACAAGCTGTTCGAGCTGAACGTCATCGATTCCACTCGCGTCCACGTTGGCTTCGCCGAAACCTACGACCTGCAAAAGGACGCCAAGGCTCTCACTGCACTGCAGGAGACTGCCGAGACCAACGGCATCACCCTGACCGCCGACCGCTAAAGCGGCAGAAAGTCAGACAAAGCACGAAAGTACTTCCTCTTCTTCAGATAACCACCCCGCGGCGGCAGTTATTTACTGCGCCGCGGGGTGGTTACCTATTTGCTGAACAGTGCACCTACACTGGCCAAAGCAGCATGGCTAACCCCCGACGTCTCCACTTTCCGGGGTCAGGCCCGTACCTCCTGTCATGTTGGCAAGGAAGACACCTCCAAAACATTCCATCACCCTTGCGGAGGAAGATTCCCCAATCCCCTGCTAGGTGCCCTGAGTTCGCCTTAAATTACAGGTATGCACAAACTATCTTCTCTCACCCTTGCCCTGCCGCTTTCCGCGGCTCTCTTTCTGACTGGCTGCGGAAGCAATGACAACGGCTCGTCTCAAGCCTCCCCCGAAACCCCTATCACTCAATCAACTGATTCCAGCAACGGCTCTTCCGACTCGAATGGTGGTGCGGATAACTCTGCACCACAGTCGGACGGGCAATCCGGGCCGAAGCCAACACTTGCTAACCAGGACCAAGGCGGTGGCCAAGGCCAAAGCGGTAACCAACCCCAAGCCGTAAATCCTGGCGGTGGCGCCCAAGGCACAAGCATCGGCGGAAACTACTACCCCAACGGTGACGCACTCGGCACGAGTAGCTGTTACGACTTTCCAGCTAACCTAGATGTCACTATCGGAGACGCGATCTCCTGTGCCTTCGCAGCCGAGATTTACAAAGCCGCGATCTCCGTGCCTTACGTAACCGGCCCGAGCAACGGCAACGTGACCTCGGTGCCGAAAGCACACATCACCGTGGCAAGCCCAACCACTGGCCAGAACTACGCCGTTGAGTGCTACTTTGGTACCGATCAACGCGGCTTGACCTGCCAAACAGAGGGAAGCTCCTCTCAATCAGCGCGTGTCTACTTCAGTGCAGACAGCGCAATGTACTGGCAGCAGAGCGTCTCAATTAACTAGCGCTACCGATTAAGCCGCGCAATCTCCGCACTGAGCACCGTGGCAAAACCCGCCCATGCCGCATAGGGTGCTAGCAACGCACCGCGCTCGGGTGCGGACTTCCAGGCGCGGCGCACGAGGTCCGCGGAGCTTGCGGCCAGGGCGCCGGCCCAAGCGGCGGCCAGTCTCTTACGCTACGAGCGGAAAAAGACGCCGCTCCAGCCGGCGTTCAATGCGAGGTTTACACCAAGAGCCGCGGCATGCTTGCGTGCTTGGAAAAGCCATCCGCCTTATCCCAAGGAACGGCACGGTCTACTCCGCTTCCTTGTCCGCAGCGTCTTGGCGTAGGGCTTCCAATTGCTCTTGCGGGATCGAGGGTGCTGACACGCCAAACTTAGGCGCTAGGTTTTGCAATTCGTAATTGACCACGGCAACGAGCTCATCAAGCTTGTAGCCCAAGAGAAGCTGAGCCAATTCTTCCGGCGTTAACTCTTTATGTTCTGGCTTTGGCCAGTTACCACGCAGGGCCAGCGCCAACTTCGCGCGCTCCGGCACGTCAACATCAATGCGAACTTCAAGCACCAGAGTCTCACTAGTCTGACCTTGCGAAACTTGGAAAGATACTTGACCTTTCTTTTGCGCTACATCCTTCGACCGTTGTTCACCGATGCGCTGCCCCTCAGCACGAAGCAACTGCCACGTCGCATAGCCAGCCCGTTGTTCCTTAGACAAGAGTTCCCTCCATCGTGTAGTCCATCTGCTGCAGTACTCCTGTTTCAGCGGACTCTACCGGGGCTGCAAATACAAAGTCCGTTCCCAGCTGACCACGGCCAGCCTCAGGGAATTGTTCGTGAGCCTCATTCGTGTTTGCCAAAGCAGTAATCCGCCGAGCAATTTTTTCTTTAAGCTCGGCATAGGGAGCACTTCCGTGCTGGATACGACCATCTACCACAACGTGCGCCACATACGCTTCAACGGAGTTTGCGTACGCACGAATCATCTTCATTGTGTGGTTCTTCTTCCCAAGTCCAACCAATGATTCAAACTTGGTGACAACAGAGCGGTCGACACCCATGCGCGATGCCACCTCGCTTTGCGTCATACCTCGCAGTTTTCGAAACTCCACGAGTTGCTCAATGAGGTCCATTTGCGACCCGATGAGGTCCCCGGGCAACGCATCCTTTGGCTTGATAGTTAACTTCGCCATTATCAATTCGCCCCTGCTTCTCTATGTTCCATCCCATCATAAACTATGTGCATTTTAATGCACATCTCTATTTCGGCGGCCATGGCCGAAAAGTGACCCGATTTTTCTGGCACCATTGCTTACCTAGACGCATAGCCAGCAAAATGTCTCGATCCTGCGCCTTGTTAGTCTTACGAGCCCCCTGACGCGTGTTATCAAAGATCCGCTTTTCTTTACACAAGCTCACAAGCATCTGGTGGGCCGGTTCACCCAGCCTCGAAGAGATATCGAGGAAGTACAGCCGAAAATGACGGTCCTCGCCATTCCCACCAGTTCCCCACCCTTTCAACTCGCCTAACCATGGCGGGTTCAGAATTTCATTGAGAACCCTCCTGCCCGATGGCTCCACCAATGCAACGTCATATTCTCGGGCGCCACGCTCACCCCAACGCAGCAAAAGTTGTTGCATCTCGAGAAAAGCATCCTCATCAATACCCTCAAGCTTTTGGAACTCATCCAACGCCCCCGGCAGAAACTCCCAACGCGTCAACCCATCGTCCGCATTGACTGCCGACAGATACACGTGAGGCATCTCCGGAAACTCGAAATCGTCCACTAGTTCCTCCCGAACTCCCCTACGCAGAAATGCCCCTCAAATCTCACCTTCCCCCGTGACAAGCGCCGGCCGTGCCTGAACAGCGGTATCGTTATTCAAGTTTTCTCCTAACCCCCGGCACGCGTCGACGAGTGCGACGTTGTCAATACTTTCGACAGTACGCGATTACACTAAATCATGACCTCCACGCGTCGAGCCCCTCATTGATTTCCCCACTATGAAAAGCCTTCATTCCGCACGTCGATGCCACCGCCACGAGCTAGCCCTTTGCATCACTGATTGTGCAGGCAGGACTCTACATCACTGTGACCGCCGCCATGGGCATTTCCCTACTGCTCGTGGCATCCGTACTCATCGGCGGCATCGCCACACTCGAAGCCGGCCGCGCCGGCAACCTCATCTCCGCCACCACGCTCCACCTCGTCTGAAACACAGGCATGGCATTTCTGCTACCGCTGTTTATCAACTAGGCAGCCACAACAAGAAAGGGCACATGCTTGGCGACGCCGCGCGAATGCTCTCTCCTTAACAGTTACCGTTTAGCTAGCTTTCACAAGCTACGCCGTCACCGTCGCGATCGAAATCGGAGCTGTAGCCAGGGTCTCCCGCATCGATCGGGGCTGCACCAGCAGTACGAACCGCTGCACAGTTTGCATCAACGTCCGATGGTGGCGCCAAGAGCTTCATGTTGTTGGACGGTTTCCCCAGTTACCTGCACGGGACTTCCCTCTGGCTATACCGCCCGTTCTGTCGGCAATGGGACTTCTTCAGAAGACTGGACGGAAGAAGTCGTGGAAGTAGTCGAGCTAGAGGAGGAAGCGGTGGTTTGCGATGTCGTCGCCGTTGTTGGCTCCGACGTAGGTTGTGAATCGGAGACTCCCCCACCGTACTCTACAAGCAGCGCGTCAGCGCCCAGGCTAGTAACCAGCAAACCAAGAGAGCGAGGCATCGGGAGAACCTCCGAAAGAGAAGAACTAAAGCTCCTTCAGATTACGAAGGCTCCCCCTGTGCGCTGGCACTTTATGATGAGAATCCCAAAGAGTGGGGCCACCGGGGCTCGAACCCGGGACCAGCGGATTATGAGTCCGCGGCTCTAACCGACTGAGCTATAGCCCCTATTTACACCCGACGGTGCGCTTTTAGAATACATGCACGGCTTAAGACACCCACAAACGCCCCTTAAACTGCCTGCCCGTTATAAAAACTCAGAATTGAATCCCCTCATCTTAAGGCATTGTATCAACCGAAATAACGAAATAACCCAGTGACACAAAGCACCTAACAGTTCCGCGCGCTCGTCACCTCATCTTCTCCCTAAAGCAAAACAAGACGCATAAAAAGTGCTAAGTTCTTCCTGTTAGCCGTTTCTTCCACAAGGGACTCGGTTTCAAAACTGCACGTAGGTAGGTTAGGAACCCAACTCGACCACGGCAACACTTTACCGGTTTTAGCGTTAAAGCAACTGAAATTCGCCCCTTTTCAAGCCTTGAAATTGTACCGACACCTCCGAGACGAAAACCCGGCACGAGCTGGCGATTTGTAACAACCTACAAAGGTAGATATAGTTACTTCACGTCGCAGAGAGCACTTCCAACAGCTTTCCGCACACATTATTCCTCCATAGCTCAGTTGGCAGAGCATTCGACTGTTAATCGAAGGGTCACTGGTTCGAGCCCAGTTGGAGGAGCAGACAGGAACCGCCTGATTTCAGGCGGTTCTTTTCCGTTTTCTTGTTTAGCGCTTGCCGGGCTTTCTATGGGTACTTCGCTCGGCACTTCCCTACTGCTCATCGAACACTCGTGGCTTTAGAGCCTCGAGAATGTCGTTGTGGTCACCGGTCTTATTCGCCCGCTTGATGTAGTGCCGGCCGGTAATCGAAGGACTTGTATGACCAAGATGTCTGGCTGCTTCTTCAGCGCCCTTTTCGCGAGCGATGACGGTGGCAACGGTGGAACGGAAAGACTTCAGCTTGATGTGCCTAAACCGCTCTCCCCGGGCCTGCCTAAAACGATTGCCAAGGTTGTGCATGCTGTGCATCGTGCCGGCTCTACTCGGAAACACGTACGGCACGTCCGGGTCGCGGCGTGCATAGCGCTCACGCAGCATGTCCGCGAACCATTCAGGAATCACAATCTCTCGAAAGCCGGCGGCAGTCTTCGGTTCCGGCTGCCGAACTAGCTTTCCGTCCTGGTAAACAGCGCAACCACTGATGATCATCGTCGCGGGTTTGCTCGCTAAGTCCACTTCCTCCCACAACAGTGCAGGAAGCTCGCCAGGGCGCATTCCTGTGGCCATGTAACAGCAAACAATCCCTGACAGATCAGTTCGCTTTCCTTGTTTCTCCCAGGCGAGGATCTGTTCAAGGAGTTCGTTGAACTCTTCCGGTGTTACTTCGACCGGCTCAGCGCGCGGCAAATGCGGCAGCTGAGCAGTCCGCGCGGGGTTCTGTGTCCATAGCTCAAGCCCTTGACGCTCAGCTATCGAGAAGGCATGTAAGAGCAGAATTCGCAGATGCCGCGCTGAGGCAAGAGAGTTCTCTGCCACCTGTGATAGCCACGAGTGAATGACCCTCGTCTCACAGTCTTCGAGGCGAAGATTGCCCAGCGCTGGAATGCCACGCTCGCCTACGAGAAACTGCCGTGCACGCTGATACATGTTCACGGTTTGGATGCGGTTGCCCTGTCCAATTTCGCCGCTACGCAACGCTTTCAGTGCTATATCGACCAGCTCCAGCACTGTCATACGTTCAGTGACGGCAAAGCGCTGCTCATTAAAGACCAACGCCCAGCCACGTTCTTCTAATAGGCGCTGCGCTTCTTCCCGGCTGACGCTCATCTCACTGATTTCGATGATGTCGCCGCTGAAGTCTTTCGTTCGCCCGGACACCACCCATCCAGAGTCGGTGTGCCGGGCGCTGTCAATGACAACGCCACCGACCTTGGGCTCGATTCCTTTATCCATGTCCTATTGGACTGCAAAAAGGCACGATTCGTTCCGATACACATAAAATTAGCTGTCTATTAGACAAAGAGAAACCGCCACCTACAAACACAGTGAATGTTCCTAGGCGGCGGTTAGTTCGAGCTAAACCGAGCTTTTAGGCTGCTACTTTTCTAGCTCCTCTTCAGGAGCAACAACCTCTTCAAAGCGCGGTACCTCGTCAGGTTCAGCCTCAGCGCTGAAGTCTGGCAATCGCTCTCCTACTCCGAGAAGTTCTGAGATAGCCGCAATCGAGCGCTGCGCGCCCTTGCCATCGCCATATGGGTTAACGGCATTAGCCATTGCAGAATAAGCTGCGTCGTCGTCAAGCAACAGCTTCGCTTGCGCCACGATCAGATTGCGGTCGGTACCGACGAGCTTAACGGTGCCAGCCACCACTGCTTCTGGGCGCTCAGTGTTTTGGCGCATGACCAAAACCGGCTTGCCCAAGGAAGGTGCTTCCTCCTGGACTCCGCCAGAGTCGGTCAGGATAATGGCCGCACGGTTCTGGAGCTTGGTGAACTGATCGTACGGAAGAGGATCAGTAATGATGACGTTCTCCAGCGCCTCAACCTCCGGAAGGACTGCTTCGCGAACCTTCGGGTTCAGGTGCAGCGGCAGCACAAAAATAGTATCCGGATATGCCTTTGCTAGATCCTGTACAGCACCACCGATCTCCTTCATAGCGTCAAGGTTCTCGCGGCGGTGTGTGGTGACAACAACGAAACGCTTGTCCGAGTTAGCGGCCTCAGCAAGAGTTGGATCCGAAAATTCGATGTCCCAAGTTGCTGCTTCAAGGAGAGCATCAATAACCGTATTGCCGGTGACAACGATGTCCTTAGAACGAACGTCCTCGCGGCGCAGGTTCTCCATTGCACCTTCAGTCGGCGCAAGGTGCAGGGCAGCAACCTGACCGATGATCTTACGGTTTGCTTCCTCCGGGAACGGGGACAAGATGTTGCCGGTACGCAGTCCTGCCTCCAGGTGAACGATCTGCACACCGCGGTGGAAGCCAGCAAGAGCCGCTGTCATGGCGGTCGAGGTGTCACCCTGGGAAATAATGACGTCCGGCTCCTCAGCAACGATGATCTCATCCAGGCCAGCAATGGCGCGAGAAACAATCTCATTCAATGTCTGTCCAGGCTTCATCAGCCCCAGATCATGCTTCGGGGAAATGCCAAACATCATGTTGACCTGTTCCAGCATTTCTTTGTGCTGACCAGTCGACACCGCAATCGACTCGAATCGTTCATCAGCCTCAAGCGCCTTGATGACTGGAGCCACCTTGATGGCCTCAGGACGTGTACCGTAAACGGTCATAATTTTTGGCTTAGCCATTGTTCTCCTCAGAGAGTAAAGCGGGAGTAAGTTACTGCATAAGATAAGCGGCACAACATGGGTTGGCGGATTCATACGCGTTCGCTTCACAGAGACAAGTTAGAGAATAGAAAATTGCCAAAGCTTGCGGACAACCACATTTGTTGACGCCCAACCTAATGTAGTCTACCGCCTAATTCACAGACAGAAGTTCGCAAAGCTTCCTGAGAAGTTCCCCGCAGGTTAGAGCAGCCGTGACGGCACTGGCTTAGTTATTCTCGTAATGCAATTCCGCAGAAATGACACTTGGTTCGCCGCCATCAGCACGCGGTGAAATAGCCGTCCAAGTGGCGGTGGTCAAGGCTGCCATCGCCACGGCGGCAGAAGTCGCTTGAGATAGGCACGAATCGGCGTTCACGTCTTAAAGGTATCGTTTCGAAAGTTGCTTGGGAAGAGAGCAAAATAAATTCATTCAATGAGGGGCACCCGACGCACAGCAAGGGTTACAGGTAGGCTGTGAGGAGTTAATTCAAGGAAAAATTCCGAATCGAAGGGTGAGGCTTTCCAACCATGATCCAATTCGTAGTAGGCGCAGCTGCAGGTTATATTTTCGGCACAAAGGCCGGCCGCAAGCGCTATCACCAAATCAAGGGTGCGTACGAAAAAGCGATCAACTCCCCCGTCACAAAAAACGCAGTCAACGCAACCCGGAAGGCAGTGGCAAACAAGCTTGATCCGGAACCCCGCATGAAAGAGGTAAAGGATCTAAGCCGCGGCCGCCGCATCAAAGGAAACCAGCTAGACGGCCGAGACCGTATCTACGAGCCCGACGAAGATTAATTAGGCTGCGGTTAATTAGGCTGCGGCCCACGAAACGCCCTGTCATTGAGCTCACGGCGGGCCTGCTCAAGGGCGACGAGATCGGCGAAAAGCGAGTTATAGGCTTGCTCGTCATCGGAGGGGCGCATGCGGCCTAGTTGGGCCTTAATTTGGGCCACTTGGTCGCCCACACGGGCTTCCTGGAGGCGGGAAAGCACGCTGTCAGCATAGACCTCCCAAGCCTTGGGATCGGACTCATCACCCACCTTGATCGGCTCAACAGAAAGCTCACTGACAAAGTTGCGCGCGGTGAGATCGAGCATCTCCCCTGCCACAGCGGCGATCCATTCCACGCTGGGCAGATTGGCTCCGGCAGCAACGCCACCGACGGTAGAGATAGCCTCCCGAACGATACGATAAGACTCATTCGAGTACGCATCGGCGGTAATCCCGTCGAAGTAAGAACCGGCAAGGCCCGGGTACTGCAAGGCCAGCTTTAGGGCCTCCCGCTGCGGCCACAGGTGGGTCTCACGGGGGCTTGGCACGTGGAATACCGGAGTGTTTTGCTGTGCGGGAGCAGGTGTCCCGGCGTTGATGGGGGCGTCGGCAAGCCGCGTTCTTCGGTCTTGCTTCTTGGGGCGGCGAGCCTCCTGCTGAACCTGCTGCAGGACTTCCTCCGGGTTGGGCCAACCCACCCAGCCGGCTAGGCGGCGGGCGTACTCACGCTGCAGCGGGGCGTCGCGAATCTGCGCTACCACGGGCACCGCACGACGCAATGCTTGCAGACGCCCCTCTGCGGTATCAATGCGGTATTCGCTAAGCACCGATTGGATGACGAACTCGAACATCGGGATGCGGTCCGCGATGAGCTCACGCACCGCGGCGTCGCCCTTGGCCAGGCGCAAATCGCAAGGGTCCATGCCATCCGGCGCCACGGAAACGAAGGACTGGCCCGTGAACGCCTGCTCGCCTTGGAAGGCGCGCATGGCGGCCTTTTGTCCGGCTTCGTCGCCGTCGAAGGTGTAGATGAGCTCGCCGTTGAAGTAGGAATCATCCAGCATTAGCCGGCGCAGGACCTGCAGGTGGTCGCCGCCGAATGCAGTGCCACAGCTGGCCACTGCAGTCTTTACGCCCGCCGCGTACATCGCCATGACATCGGTGTAGCCCTCCACCACCACTGCCTGATGGGCCTCAGCAATGTTGCGCTTGGCCAAATCCAAGCCAAAGAGCACCTTGGACTTGTGATAGAGCATGGTCTCAGGCGTGTTCATGTACTTGCCCAAGTTGTCATCATCAAAAAGCTTGCGCGCGCCGAAACCAATGACGTTGCCGGATAGGTCCTTGATGGGCCACAGGAGGCGGCGGTGGAAGCGATCGATCGGTCCGCGCTTGCCCATCTTGGAGATGCCTGCGGCCTCTAGTTCCTCGAAGGAAAAGCCCATGCGTAGCAGGTGCTTGGTGGCCGTATCCCAGCCTTCCGGGGCATAGCCACACTCAAACTCATAGATGATCTCCTTGCTAAAACCACGGTTCAGCAGGAACTCGCGCGCGGTAGCCGCCTGTGGGGTCTCCAACTGTTGGCGGTAGAACTCGTGCACAGCCTTGTTTGCCGCGATGAGGCGCTGGCGCGTGCCGGGCTTTTCGTTACGGTTGCCCGTGCTGCCGCCCTGATAATTGATGTGATACCCAATCTTCTGGGCCACTGCCTCGACAGCTTCGGGGAAGGAGACCTGCTCCATCTCCATGAGAAAGCTGAATACGTCTCCGCCCTTGCCTGTAGAGAAGCAGTGGTAGTAGCCACGCTGCGGGCGTACGTGGAAGGACGGAGTCTTTTCTTCCTTGAAGGGTGACAGCCCCTTCAAGGAGTCATAGCCAGCCGGCTTGAGCTGGACGTACTCCCCCACGATTTCCTCGATTGGCGCGCGCTCACGGATCGCTTGGATGTCGCTCTCCGGAATTCTGCCTTGTGCCATGCGCTAAAGATTACCCCGCGCGGACTCGCGGGGCTTGGGGTGGGTCTCCCAGATGGTGTCGTTTAGTAGTCCGCTACACAGATAACGGCGACGAAGAGCGGTTTACCCGCCGAAGGGGTCAGCAAAAAGGCCTGAAAGCCACACTGCTTTGTGTATGCAGTTCCGAATCACTTCACGTTGGTGTTAACGGATTGACTGGATTTCTCAATCAGGCGATACGCCTGTAAAGATGGGGGTATGGCCAATCCCCCCTCCTCTCAGAAGAAGCCGCTCGCAGCAATCGGCGGCGTGCTCGTGGTGCTTGCAGCCGGCTACTTCGGAATCGACCTGGCAGGGAACTCTGATGGTGATAGCAGTGCTTCTTCGGCCGGTTCGAGCGCCACTGCGCCGGTTACTGCTGCGCCGACGACTGCTGGTTCTCGGGACGGGTCGGCTAATTCCGCCTATGCGCAGTGCGCGATGGACTCCTTGCCCAAGGAAGCCGAGGATACCGCGGAGGGCATCCTGGCCGGCGGGCCTTATGAGTACCCAGACAATGACAACAAGCGCTTTGGCAACTACGAGGGCGTGCTACCTAAGGAGTCCAAGAACTACTACCGCGAGTACACGGTGAACTCGCCTGGTGTGAACCACCGCGGCGCCAAGCGCATCGTCACTGGTGGCGGCACCGAAACCGACCCTGACGTGTGGTACTACACCGACGATCACTACGAATCCTTCTGCGAGATCCCTGATGCTGAATAATCTCTCCAAAGTACTTATCACGCAGCCACTGGAAAGCCGCGAGGATCTATACGCTGCCCTAGGCACCATCCGCGGTTGTGACGCCTGCATGGCGCCGCGCAACCTCGACGCTCTGGCGGACTTCCTGCGCGAGCACAAGGTGGAAACCATCGTGTCCTCAGCATGGAAGCTGTCCCCCGCTGACACCGCGGCGGTTCTCGAGGTGCTTAAGGACAACGACGTTCGTCTCTTCCGCTGATCTTCTTGCACTGGGACCTCCAAGGGGCCTGACCCCGGAAAGTGGACACGTCGGGGGTCAGGCCCACACGAGGTTTGGGGAGCCCCTCTCCTAGCGCTGAATCCGACTAAGAAGTTGCATAGAGATTGGATTATGGATTGAGATATCGGCCACGCACTTTTAACCCATAAACCCAGAAAACTCAGCCGTGGAGCGCGCCAGGCGCTCCAGGCGGGACTCGGTCATTGAGGCGATCTGGTCCACGATGACGCGCTGGCGCTCCGCGTCAGTTTCGGCGCGGTTAAACCAGAGCCTAAACATCGGATCGAGCGCGCCCGGCGCCCCCGCGGATAAGTAGTCAAAGACGCGGTAGATGCGCTCACGCTGGCGGTCCTGGCGAGCCAAGTGTACCGGTTCGTCCATGACGTAGAGCACCGCGATGGTCTTGAGCAGCTTGACCTCGCCCTGTGCACGCACCGGCACTGCCAGATTGCCGTGCTGGCGGCCCAGCTCCAGCTGTGGCTCTTTGGCCGCGCGGGTGGCCTGCACCGTGGCCCCCACATAGCGGCCCACGAGCTCCGAGGTCATCTTCTTCAGCGTGGTGTAAGAGCGCAGGGAGAAATCGAAGTCGCTGACTGCCCGAATGATGGGCAAGGCGCGGAGGGAATCGGCGGCGTCGAGAAGCTCGTCTGCGGTGCCGCCGAAAGCCTTGGCGCCCTTCTCCGCAAGCGCAGCGAGTTCCACCAGGTCCCACAGCACCGCGAGTGAAATGCGGCCGGAAACGATGCCGTCCTCCACGTCGTGAACGGAGTAGGCGATGTCATCGGACCAGTCCATGGCCTGCGCCTCCATCGAGGGACGCGCGTCAGTATGTCCCTCGCGCAACCAAGCCAGGATGTGTGCGTCCTCGTCGTAGCAGCCGTACTTGCGGTTGACCGTTCCATCCGCATTGGTCTTGGTACGTGGGTACTTGCAGGCGGCATCGAGCGCCGCGCGCGTGAGGTTGAGCCCGTAGGAGTTGTCCTTCGCGTCCACCACCTTCGGCTCTAGCCGGGCCAAGATGCGCAAGGTCTGCGCGTTTCCCTCGAATCCGCCGCACTCTTGGGCCACCTCATTGAGAGCGTTTTCTCCGTTGTGCCCATAGGGCGGATGGCCAATGTCATGGGTCAGGCCCGCCATGTCGCACAGGTCGGGGTCCAAACCAAGCCCGGAGCCGATACCGCGGGCAATCTGCCCCACCTCCAGTGAGTGGGTCAGCCGCGTGCGCGGGGTATCGCCGTCGTGGGGGCCGACTACCTGCGTTTTGTCCGCGAGGCGTCGCAAAGCAGCGGAGTGCAATACGCGAGCCCGATCGCGAGCAAAAGCCCCGCGGTGATCTTCAGCGGCTGGGGTGCCTGGCTCGCTGAAGGCCGATCCTTTGGGGCTCTCATCAAAAAGACGTGCTGCGTCGTGCGCGCTGTAGGAATAACTCACATCTAGCAGTTTAGGCGCTAAAACTGCCATGGTTCATCCGCGGCATACCACCTAAGGCATAAGAAATCGCCCCCGCCGCCTCTCCGAAGAAAGGCAGCAGGGGCGAGAATTCAGTGCTCGAGATTACTTGCTAGACAGTGCGCTCGACAGGCCATCCACGAAGGAGAAAGGCAGGTTTACCAGACCCTGGAGGGTGTTCAGCACGACATCGATGACATTGTTGATTACATCCAACATAAGCGTTCCTTTCCGTTGCTTACACTTGCACAATCAACGTTAAAGTATCCAAAGTCATATTGGAAGCAAAACCAACTGGGAATTTCCTTCGATTCCTGTCAGTTTCCTGACTTTGCACCCACACGCTGGAAGTTCATGGTCTAGATTTCCTGCGAATTTCCTCATGCCGAGCCCTGCGGGAGGGCCTCATCATCGCCTCCACGCGGTGCAGCGCACTCCGCAGGCGCTCCGCGGCCTTCTCACCGAATATTTTGCGCGCGGCGAATACGGCGAGCCCGCCCATCTCGTGGGCAAGGTAGCGCCACCAGGCCCGGGCGAAGGTCGGGGTGGGATATCTCGAGGCGCCGCGCACCTGGGTGCTCATCCCCTCGTCGCGCGCGATGAGCCACACCCGCAACCGGTGTAGCGGATCCGTAATGACGATGGCGTTCGCATACCCGTAGCGCTGACGCACCTCCCGCAGGGACTCCACGGTGTCGTTGCCCACGGGCACCGCCAACACACATGCGTCCGGTACGCGTTCGCTGAGGTAGCTCTGCCCCACCTCAGCCTCGGTAAAACGATCCCCCGGCAGCTTGCCGCCCACGGTGACAATAGGGATCTGCGGGTATAGCGCATGCGCGTCGACGGCCTCCTCGAGGCGCGCAGAAAGAATGCGGGAGGGGCGACCGTCGTATTGCGCGGCCCCCAACACGATGATGGCTTCAATGTTAGCTTCTGAGCTCAGCGCAGGCTCGGCTCCCCGTTGCTCTGCGCAGCGCAGCAGGGGCACGCGGCGAATAATGCGTCTCACTCTCACCAGGCTAACTGTATTCTGGTGGGCATGAATTCTTGTGCGCGTATTGGCCGTGCCGCAGTAGCGGCGTTGTTCGTGGGTCTGGGAACCCTGGCTCCTGGGATTACCCAAGCCGGAGCTGCCCCCTCCCCGCAGCAGATGGTGCTGGCACAGGCAGATCCCTCGACTGTGACGCCGAAGGTCACGGATAACGCCGGAGTGTTGTCCTCGAGTGAGAAGTCCCAGCTACAGGAGAAGATCACCTCCCTGCAGAAGGATGAGGGACTGATTCTTTACGTGGTATTTGAAAACACGTTGCCGGGTACCGCGCAGGACTATGCAGACGAGTTTATTGACGCCAAGGGCCCCAACTCCGCGGTCTACGTGGTGTCAGTTGAAGACCGCAAGGTGGGCGTGCAGACCGGCAACGCTTGGTCTTCCGGGCGCTCGGACGCTATGTACGACGCCGCATCCGCCCACCTCGCCGAGGACGACTTCGGGGGCTCTGCACTCGCGCTTGCCGACGCCGCCGTGAGCGGTTCCACCGGATCTTCCGGTTCCGCAGGTGGCGCAGGTTCCGACTCCGGCTCGGGGGCCGGCTGGCTGGCGGGTGGTGCAGGTGCTCTGGCAGTAGCCGGTGGTGGCATCTGGGCAGCCTCGCGCCGCAAGACCAAGAAGGACAACGCGCAGAACCTCGAATCAGCACGCGCCATCGAGCCGGGCGATACCAACTCGCTGTCATCCCTTCCCACCGAGACCCTGCAGGAGCTGGCCCGCGAAGAGCTGGTCTCCACCGACGAATCCATCCGCCGCGGCAAGGAGGAGCTCGACATCGCCACGGCCGAGTTCGGCCCGGAGCGCACCCGCCCGTTTACCCGCGCGATGAACCACTCCGCCACCACGCTGCAGAAGGCCTTTGCCTTGCAGCAGCGCCTGGATGACTCCATCCCGGAGTCCGAGGCGGAGCGCCGCCAGATGCTCATCGAAATCGTCTCCTCCTGTGGGCAGGCTGACGACGCCCTCGATGCCCAAGCCGCCGACTTTGCCAAGATGCGCGACCTGCTCATCAACTCCGACTCGAAGCTCGACGAGCTGACCCAGCGCACCGTGGACATCCGCACCCGTATTACACAGGCCGAGCAGACCTTGGCGGGCTTGGTGTCCAAGCACCCAGCCGAGGCGCTGGTCTCCATCGAGGACAACCCACACATGGCCACCGTGTCCGTGGGCGAGGCAGAAAAGCTACTAGAGCAAGGCCGCACGCTCGCCGCGCAGCCGGCCGGCCAGCAGGGCGGATTGGTAGGCATCATCCGCGACTCCGAGCACGCCATCGAGGTGGCAGACCGACTGCTCTCCGGCGTGGAAAACGCCGAGGCTAACCTGGCCGCAGCGCACTCCAACTTGAGCGCGCTCATCGCGGAGGTACGCGGCGAGATCGAGGAAGCACAGCAGCTCGAGGCTCAAGGCAAGAAGCTGGGCACCGACGCTGACTGGGAAGCCCTAGGCGACGTCACTTCCCGCGCCCAGCAGGCCGTCAGCGCCGCCGAAGCCGGCCAGGCCACTGACCCGCTCGGCCACTACACCACGCTGATTGCCATCGACTCTGAGCTCGACGAGCGACTCGACGCCGTGCGCGAGGCGACCGCCACGCAGGCCCGCCAGCTGGACCTCTACACCCAGCAGATGCAGGCGGCTGAGTCCAACATCCAGGCCGCCGAGGACGTCATCTCTACCCGCGGCCGCGTGGTCGGCGCGCAGGCCCGTACCGCGCTCGCGGACGCCAAGCGTCTCTATGCGCAGGCGATGCAGCTTAAAAACAGCAACCTGCGCGGTGCCATCGACGCCTCCCGCCAGGCTGTCGCGGCCGCCCAGACCGCAGCCCGCCGCGCCCAGGACGACATTGATTCCTACCGTCGCCGCCAGCAGCGCCAGGCTGCCGGATCCACCGCAGGTGACATCATCACCGGCATGGTCATCGGCCAGATGCTCGGCGGTGGCCGCAGCTACGGCGGTGGCTTCGGTGGTGGCTTCGGTGGCGGCGGCGGAGGCAGCAGCTTCCGCGGCGGCTCCTTCTAGCTCTGCCTGCGCGCCTTTAGCCGCGCAGGCGCCTCGGGGCATCGACAAGCAGGCAACAATAAGTAAGAAATGCCGCGTCGATGTCCGGCACGTTTTCCGCTGCGATATCAAAAATCTCCAGCGCCCCCTTGAACGTGGGGCGGGTGCGTAGGACCTCATTTCCGTCGGCATCGCGAATACGGCGCTCGCGACGGAAGGGGTTCGGCCGGTCCAGTGTGTACTCACGGTCCAGGCACTTGGCCTGCATGTGGCTGACAGTTACGCCCTGCTGAGCCACGTGCAGGGTCTTGCCCGTCGTGGCCGTACCGCGCACCCAAAAGCGCTGGCTACCACTATCCACTGAGTGCTCCAGCAAAATGCGCTCCTGCGCCGCGGCCAATTGTGATTCCTTCACGTTGAGCACATCAGCGCGTACCGTTGCCCACACAGTGCCCTCGGCATCGCTAAGGGTTTCATTTTCCCAGGTTAATTGCTTCCTGTCCATCGTCTTTAAGCAGTACCTAGCGCAAACTAGAAGACGAACAGGGACAACACAGCCACCACCGATGCCAGCACCAAAGTGGCGATGATCGGCATGGCCTTGCCCTGGGTCTTGGCCTCCAAGATGAGGCGAGTAAACCAGCTGAGCGCGACTGTCTCGGCGTCGGAAAGCGCATCCGCGGCAGCCTCCGCATCGAACTCGAGGATGGCCTTGCGCACACCCGAATTCTTCGTGGAGAACTGCGCTACCTTCAACCCGGCTGGGTTCTCAACAATCCAGTCACCGCTGTTTTCGTTGATAAAGGCAAAAGGTCGGCCGTTCAAGTCAGCCTCGATGCGCTTGTCCCGCCCCAAGTTGCCTGTCAAGGCGTAGACGCGGTCCTCCACTCGGGCGGTCGCGCCCGTGGAGAAATCACTGGCAAGCTCCCAGCGCTGGCCATCAATGTCCGCGGAATCCGCGGAGAAGACGCCATACGCCGCAGGGCCTGATTCCATGAGGAGGACAGGGTGCTCGCGGTCAGTGCGGTCCCAGCTGGTGTATTCCATTAGCAGCCAATCAGGCGGGCGGCCAGGTAAGCCTCGAGGTCGTCGATCTTCACGCGCTCCTGTTCCATCGTGTCGCGCTCGCGAACGGTGACGGCACCGTCCTCGAGGGAATCGAAGTCGTAGGTGACGCAGAACGGCGTACCGATCTCATCCTGACGGCGGTAGCGGCGGCCGATAGCACCGGAGGTGTCGTAGTCGACGTTCCAGTTCATGCGAAGCTTGGCAGCCAGCTCACGGGCCGGGTTGGCCAGCTCTTCCTTCTTGGACAGCGGCAGAACCGCAACCTTAACCGGAGCCAGACGGCGGTCCAGGCGCAGAACCACGCGCTTGTCGGTGCCGCCCTTGGAGTTCGGAACCTCTTCCTCGTCATAAGCGTCAACCAGGAAGGCCATCATGGAACGGCCCAGGCCGGCTGCCGGCTCAATGACGTATGGAACCCAGCGCTCCTCGGTGGTCTGGTCGTAGTAGGACAGATCCTCGCCGGAGCCCTTCGCGTGCACGGACAGGTCGTAGTCGGTACGGTTTGCCACGCCCTCGAGCTCGCCCCACTTGGAGCCAGTGAAGCCGAATGCGTACTCCACGTCAACGGTGCGCTTGGAGTAGTGGGACAGCTTCTCCTTCGGGTGCTCGTAGAGACGCAGGTTCTCTTCCTTGATGCCCAGGTCGATGTACCACTGGTAGCGGTCATCAATCCAGTACTGGTGCCACTGCTCGTCCTCGCCCGGCTTGACAAAGAACTCCATCTCCATCTGCTCGAACTCGCGGGTACGGAAGATGAAATTGCCCGGGGTGATCTCGTTACGGAAGGACTTACCGATGTTCGCGATGCCGAACGGCGGCTTCATGCGAGCAGAGGTCATGACGTTCTTGAAGTTCACGAAGATGCCCTGTGCGGTCTCCGGACGCAGGTAGTGCAGGCCCTGCTCGTCATCGACTGGGCCCAGGTAGGTCTTGAGCAGGCCAGAAAAGGCCTTCGGCTCGGTCCAATCACCAGGCTGGCCGGTCTCTGGATCGTTGATGTCAGCGAGGCCGTTTGCCGGCTCGTGGCCGTGCTTTTCCTCATAAGCCTCAAGGAGGTGATCCGCGCGGTAACGCTTACCGGTGTGGCGGGACTCCACTAGTGGGTCAGTGAAGACCTCGACGTGGCCGGAGGAGACCCATACCTGGCGCGGCTGGATGACAGAAGTATCGACGCCAACAACGTCCTCACGGGACTGCACCATGTGGCGCCACCACTGGCGCTTGATGTTTTCCTTGAGCTCAACGCCGAGGGGACCGTAGTCCCACGCGGAGCGAGAACCGCCATAGATTTCACCTGCCTGGTAGACCAATCCGCGGCGCTTGCACAGGCTTACAACGGTATCGATGACGCTTGCCATTATAAAAAAGACTCCTCTGTTAAGGGATAGTCGTGGACAATATTCTCAGTCTATCGTGCCCCATAACGCCCGTGGGCGCTGGGGGGAAAATATATCTGTGGTCTATGCGACTTTAAGCAGACCATAGAGTATCGTATAAATATCAAACGATTAACAGAAATTAGATAGAAGGTGATCTGCGTGGCGAAGACTACCGCTGCAGTTTCCCCCTTTGATGCCAGTGCAGCCGCAACGGTTATCAGCGCTTTGGATTCCCCGTTGCGAATTCGCTTGGTACAGGAGCTGCACGAGCGCGATCACTACGTACACGAGTTGGTCGCCACCACCGGAAAGTCTCAGCCTCTGATTAGCCAGCACCTGCGAGTACTTAAGAAAGCAGGCATCGTCGATTCGGAGCGCTCCGGCCGCGAAGTCCTCTATAAACTGGTAGCCCCTGGCGTGCTTACGCTGCTCGCTGACGCCTCGGCACTCATCAGCCGTTAACTTTATTGGAAACTAGTTGATAAACTAGCGGTCATGGCTCTCCACGAAAGCATCCCTAAGCTTGGGGCTCGTAACACCAAACAACGCACTGCAGTTGTTGAGGTTCTGCGTGAACTCGATAGATTCGCATCTGCCAAGGATATTCACCTTGCCTTGCAGGAACGCAACCACAAGGTCGGTCTGACCACCGTCTACCGCACGCTGCAGTCGCTATCGGACATCGACGCTGTGGACGCACTGCACATGCCCTCCGGTGAGACGCTCTACCGTCATTGCGAATCCGCTAACCACCACCATCACTTGGTATGCACCAAGTGCGGCCGCACCGAGGAAATCGACGGCGGCCCCATCGAGCAATGGGCAAGCTCCGTCGCCGCAGAGCATGACTTCGAGCTCACCGGCCACGATGCCGAAATCTTCGGCATCTGTGCAGACTGCCGCGCCTAACAACCACGAAAGAGCCGTATATCCACAAAATAGCCGTATATCCACAAAATAGCTTCTGCTATTTTGTGCCCCCGAAGCGACGGTCACGCCGTGCATATTCTTCAACCGCGGCGTACAAGTCCTCCGGCGTGAAGTCGGGGAAGAGCTTGTCTTGGTAGATCATCTCCGCGTACGCGGACTGCCATAGCAGGAAGTTCGACGTGCGCTTCTCCCCCGACGGGCGCAGGAACAAATCCACGTCCGGCATGGTGGGGTCATAGAGAGCCGCGCTTAGCGACGCCTCATTAATCGCGCTCGGCTTCAACTCACCCTTGGCCACCTGATCGGCGAGCTTGCGAACGCCGTCGACAAGCTCGGCGCGCCCACCGTAGTTCACGCACATCGCCAGCGTCATGCGCGTGTTGTTCTTGGTCAGCTCCTGCGCGGTCTCGAGCTCCTTGATAACCGAGCGCCACAGGCGCGGGCGGCGTCCGACCCAGACCACGCGCACGCCCTTCTCGTTGAGCCACTCGCGCTGCCGGCGCAGCACGTCGCGGTTAAACGCCATGAGGAAGCGCACCTCTTCGGGACTGCGGCGCCAGTTCTCGGTGGAGAAGGCGTAGGCAGACAGGTACGGGATATTCATGGACAGGCAGGCATCGACGACGTCGAGAAGCACAGCCTCCCCGCGACGATGCCCCTCGGTGCGCTTCATGCCGCGCTCCTCGGCCCAGCGGCCATTGCCGTCCATGACCAGCGCGATGTGCTTGGGCAGGAACTCCTCCGGGATGGCGGGTGGGTTAAGGACTCGGTTCGGGTCTGGCGTAATCACGCGCCTTATCTTACTGGTCCATAACCCCTAACGCGGTAACCTTGCGCTCCAGGTGCCATTGCAGGTGCGCGCGGGTCAGCTGGTGTGCCTCTTGACGCTGCTCATGGGTCGGATTGCTGGGGCACCCGTGCGCCAGCAACCAAATGTGATGCAGTGTCTCCGGGTCCACCTCCGCCGCGCCCGACGGGCGGCACTCGTGGCAGGCCGCACCGCCCACAGCCGGGTGGAAGGCGTGGTGGGGCCCTGGCTTTTGGCACTGCGCGCAATCGAAGAGACTGGGCGCCCAGCCGGCGTGCGCCATCGCCTGCAAGAGGAAGGCGTCGAGGGCCTGGAGCGGGTCGTCGTGCTGCATGACCTGCAGGGTGTGGACCAGCGCGGTGTAGAGGTAAGGGTCGGAGTCGGCGTCGGTGAAAGCCAGGCGCTCGGCCGATTCGAGGGCTGCGCACGCCGCGGTATAACGCTCGTAGTCCTCGATGATGTTGGCGCCGAAGTAGTCCACGGTGTCGGCCTGGGAAATGGTGTAGAGATTGCGGCCGGGATACAGCTGCACGTCGAGGTTCACGAACAGCTGCAGACGGGAGCCGAAGCGTGACTTGGCGCGGCGCACTCCCTTGGCCACTCCCCTGACCAGGCCATGGTTGCGGGTCAGCAGGACGATCACGCGGTCGGCCTCGCCGAAGTCATAGCTGCGGATGACCAAGGCGCGGTCGCGGAAGTTTTCCCTCGCCACGGGCTTAGAAGCCGAGGCGGCCGAGCATCTTCGGGTCCGACTGCCAGTTCTTGAGCACCTTGATGCGCAGGTCCAGGTACACGTTCTGGCCGAGCAGCTGGATGATTTCCTTGCGGGCGGTGCCGACTATGCGCATAAAACGGCGGCCGTCCTTGCCCTCGATGATGCGCTTTTGGCCGGGGCGCTCTAGGTAGAGGACGGCGTGGATGTTGAGGACGTCGGGGCGAGCCTCATCCGGCAGCATCTCGTCGACGGAGACGGCCACGCTGTGCGGCAGCTCGTCTTTGAGCCCAGCCAGCGCAGCCTCGCGGATGAGCTCGGAAATGCGCTTTTCCTGCTCTTCGTCAGTGATGTGATCATCCGGGTAGAACTTAGGCCCCTCCGGCAGGTGATCGACGATGACTTGGGTCAGCTCATCCAGTTGTACGCGCTGGGTGGCCGAAACCGGGATGACCACGGCGTCGGGGTTGTCCTCGCTGAGCAGCTCATGCAGCGCCAAAAGCTGCGCGCCGACCTGGTCCTTGCTGGCCTTATCCAGCTTAGTCACGATGCCGATGATCGGGGTCTTCGGCGCTACCTTGCGGACGTTCTCCAGAATCCAGCGGTCACCTGGTCCGATCTTCTCGTCGGCGGGGATGGTCAGGCCGATGACGTCCACGTCCGCGTACGTGTCCTTGACCATCTCGTTGAGGCGCTCGCCCAGCAGGGTGCGGGGGCGGTGCAGGCCCGGTGTATCCACGACGATAACTTGGGCGTCTTCACGGTGGACCAGGCCGCGGATGGGGTGGCGGGTGGTCTCCGGCTGGTTGGCGGTGATGGCAATCTTCTGGCCTACCAGCGCGTTGGTCAGAGTCGACTTGCCCGTGTTCGGACGGCCCACGAAGGACACGAAGCCGGAGCGGAATCCCTCCGGGGTGTCGGTGTAGTCGGTGTAGTCGAGGGTCTCCCCGTCGGCGGGGAGGTTCTCAAAGGCGGCATCAAAATCGGTACTCATTGCTAGTCATCATAGCCCAGCCGCGTCACAGTAGTACATACGCGTTTGCGGCTGCCCGTGGGCCTCTTCACCGGCGTTCTCCTCTCGCAAATACCCAGGGCTGGAAATGCAGCTTTCTGGTGGAATGGAAGGCGTCGGCAAGCGCGGCGAAACGCGAACAGGACCTCTGGGTTTCCAGGGCTGGGTAACTATGCGGCGCGCCTAGGGCCCATCGCCAACATTCGGCGCACCGTCGCGACAAACTCCTCCGGCCGGGCGCGCAACTCCTCCGGGCTAAAGCGCAGGACCACATAACCCATGTTGAGCAGCTCCTTCTGGCGGCGGTGCTCCGCGCGAATCGCCTCCACAGGCTTGTCTTGGTATTTGACATCGCCGTCGATTTCAATGAGCAACCAGCCGTCAATTGCCAAATCAGCGCGGTACTTGCCCACAACGTACTGCGTGCGCACGTTTATGCCCGCACGCAGCAACAACGCGCGGGCGTAGGACTCCCACGGCGACTCAGAATCAACCACGGTCGCGGCCACCACGGCGCGTGCCGTCGCCACGCCCTTGACGCGGCCCAGCGCGCCCAACGTATCCTGCATGCGACGGCGGCCCACCTGTGCACGCACATAATCCGCGGCGACCAGCCCTTCTTCGAAGCCGTGCAGGCGGGCCATGTCAATCGCGGTACGCTCCAGCGAGGTGAGCTTAATGCCGTGCACAGTGGTGGTCTGCCCGTGCAGGCGGGCAGCTTTATAAGCGAAGAAATGCCCCTTGGATTTCTGCGGTACCGAGCCCGAGGGCAGCACTGCTGGGTATTCGGTGGGGCGGCTAATGGTGGGAATGCCGTGTATCAGAGCCGCAGGCTTTCCGATCAGCACAGCTTTATGCACGGTCCGTGCGTGGATATACACCCGCGCTATGTCGCGTTCCCAGGGTTTGAGCCGATTCCAGAATTGCTTCGACAGCGCGAAGCACCAGGCCGCGCGCACGATTTTGCCGTGGTGCATCTGCAGCCAGCACGGGTCTTCGTTGGATAGTTGGCGAAGGTCAATAAGGTGGGCGTCGATTGTGTCAAAAAGTAACGCGTTGTCCATGCCTTACTTTTAACCGGCGGTGGGTGCTGGCGCGCGGCAAGTGCGGCCAGGATGGTCAAATCCCCAGGGCTGGGCACCCAGACCTCCTGTTCGTTTTTCGCCGCGCTTGCCGACGCCCCGCAATCCACCAGAAAGCTGCATTTCCAGGTCTGGGTATTTGCCAAAAGGCGTGGGGCGGGGGCGCTAAAGCTCCTCGACGTGGAACTGCATCTGCGGTTTAGCGAACACGTCCTGCGACTCGATGAGCTGCAGCTCCTGCGAGTCTGCCTCATAAGTGTTGTGCAGCAAGTCGTACACCGAAGACGCGGTGCGCTTGAGCGCGAGCTTCGCGTCGTGAGTCTCCACGTAGTGGCCGGTGAACAGCGCCGCAGTGACGTCGCCGGAGCCATTGCGCTTGAACGGCAGGAACGGGGTGGCCACGATGAAGGCGCGGTCGCCGTCCACGGCGAGCATCTCGATGGTCTCCTCCGGGGTCTCCGGGCGCTTTACCGAGGTGACCAGCACGGTCTTCGGGCCGATTTCCTGCGCAGCCTTCACGGCCTCGAGGGTCTGCTCCAAGGTGCCGACCTCGTGGTCAGTCAGGTAGCTCAGCTCGAACTGGTTCGGGGTGATGATGTCAGCCACCGGCACGACCTTATCGCGCAGCAGCGGCGGAATCTCGTCCGAGACGAAGCAGCCCGACTTCGCGTTGCCCATGACTGGGTCGCACGCGTAGAGGGCCTTGGGGTTGACGGCCTTGATGCGGGTCACGGCGTCGACAATAGCGCCTGCAATATCCGGACCACCCTGGTAGCCAGAGAGGATTGCGTCGATCTTCTCAAAGGCGCCGCGCTTCTCGATGCCGTCGATAATGCTAGTGACATCAGCAGCTGGGATGAGTGGTCCGCCCCAATCGCCGTAGCCGGTGTGGTTGGAGAAGTTCACCGTGTGAACCGGCCATACCTCGTGGCCCGCGCGCTGGAGCGGGAAGACTGCAGCAGAGTTGCCGACGTGGCCGTAGGTGACATGGGACTGGATCGAAAGAATATTCATGGCACCCATCTTGCTCTATTTCACGGACCGCACAAAAGAAATCGCGGATTTAATTTTTCTCGGGTGCCCGCAGGAGAGGGAGGACGACCTCGTCTACGAATTCGACTAAGCCACGGAAGTTTGGGAATGTTTGCATCGCTCATTCTTGAAATCTCTTGACCTTGACGCGGCGTCATAGTTTATAAAAGCCTTATGAGGATCTCCGAAGTCGCTCGAGCGTTGGGCTGCAGCGTGCGCACAATTCGCCACTATCACCAACGGGGCGTGGTCCCGGAGCCGGAGCGTAAGGCAAACGGATATCGCGACTATTCGCTCGCAGACCTTGCTGCGTTAGTGAAGGTTCGGCAGCTGGCCGTGGCAGGGATTCCGCTCAAATCCCTGACCGGGGAGCCCGAAGATACGTTGTACGATGCGGCGCTTGCAGAAATAGAGCGACGAGTCGCAAATCTGGAAGAACAACGTGCGCGACTCATTCGGCTCAGGAATAATCCGCCAGGGCCAGCTCCCCACGGATTGATGGTTCTTATGAAAGAAGTTCTCGCCGAGAGTGGGCTGTCGGAAGTCGAGATTGCGCAAGAAGTTGATGCATGGGAACTCATGGCCTATTCGGGAGTTGCTACGGCTCAAACGTGGCGCGTGCTTGAGACAAATCTGAGTTCACCTCAATGTGTCTCAAGGATTAGGGCGCAGCATCAACGGTGGAAACAGCTCGGTGAGACCGAACCTGGTCCGGAGTGTGATAAACTCGCCGAACAGTGGTTCAAGTCCTATAACGAAGGCGTCATGAACGGAATTTTTGCAACGTTGAGGCCCGGATATTTGGAGCTCCAGCCGCGCGACATCTCAGCCCGTAAAGGCCAATTGGTGGCCTTGGAATTGGTACGGCGATGAAGGCTAGATCGCTGGTTTTCGCGGTCCTCATTGGTGCCGTCCTGGCGACAGAACTCTATGTCGTCATTGCTGGCGGCGGAAGAGGAACCGTGATCGTTACGGGAGTCATCGCTCTAGAACTTCTTCTGGCTGCCGCTTTTCTTTTCATCAACCGCGACGAGGATATTGCGCCGGTACAAGCAGTGAGGGCCGAGCTCCGTATGTTGAAGACATGCGTACTCGTACTACTACGGCAGCGGCGGTATTCAGGCGTGGCTCTCGACTCCCATCGCGGTTGGTGGGTGATTCCGGCTGCGGTTACAGGAGCGACTGGGATCGAATGCATTGCGATCGAGCTTCTGGTGCCGTGGGCATGGCTGCGCGCGCTAATCCTCGTTGTTTCCCTCTATTCGCTCATCTTGCTGTGGGGAGTCTTTGGCGCCGCCTACACCTATCCACATTTCGTTGATGGGACGTTGGTGCTGCGGCATGCGGGTAGGCAAGTAGTGAGCATTGCCGCGGGAGAAATCGCGAACATCGTACTGTCGCGGGGTTACTCCCATGAGAGATATGCAATTGATGAAGACACGTTGATTTTAGGAAACGGCGACGGGAGCAACGTTCACATCGAGCTTGCGTCGCCACTGCTCGTGCCAGCGCCGAAGTGGCCGTGGCAGAAGGAACAGCTGTCGCATGTCAACCACGTGCAGGTCTGGTTTGATGCTCCGTCAGAAGCAATCACGGCTATTTCACGATCTGCTTAGCGGGTCACTCTAACTACCGCCGTGGTTCAAGCCCATGTCCGCCGCTTTAAGCCGCTCGACTAATCCTCGCGGCGCGGCTCGGCAACTGGGGGGATGCCGCCGCCGGGGACCTCTTTGTCGAGGTTGGCGCGCTCGGCCGCGTCGGGGAAGGCCTTGGGGCCCGAGGGCTTGGGCTGATAGCTCACGCCGCGGGCCGCGAGGTCGTCGTACCAATCAGCCAGCAGCTCGTTCTGCAGGCTAAACATCTCTTTTTCCTCCGCCGGGGTGGCGTGGTCATAGCCCAGCAGGTGGAGGCAACCATGCACCGTCAGCAACGCGAGCTCGTGGCCCAGCGAGTGGCCCGCCGCGTTGGCTTGGCGCAGCGCAAACTCGGGGCAGAGCACGATGTCGCCGAGCATGGCCGGGCCCATTTCGGGGGCGTCGGGACGCGTGCCCAACGCGCCCGGCGTGATCTCATCCATGGGGAAACTCATGACGTCGGTTGGGCCCTCGAGGTCCATCCAGCGCACGTGCAGGTCCGCAATAGTCTCCAAGTCGACCGCGGTGATGGTGCACTCGGCGTCCGGGTTGATGTCCATGGCTCCAAAGGCAAAGGATGCAACGTCGATGAGCATCTCCTCGTTGACGCCCTCAAAGCCGGACTCGTTGATGAACTCGATGGACATTTATTCGCCTTCCTCTACGTACTTGGACGCTGCGTTCTTAGCGGCGCTTTTCGCCTCAGCGGCATCATAAGCGTTGACGATACGGCTCACGAGCTGGTGCCTGACCACGTCGCCCGAGCCCAGGTCCGCAAAGTGAATATCCGGCACGCCTTCCAAAATGCGGCGCACTAAGCGCAGGCCGGAGACCTGACCGCGTGGGAGGTCCACCTGCGAGATGTCACCCGTGACCACGATCTTGGAGCCAAAGCCCAGACGGGTCAGGAACATCTTCATCTGCGCCGGGGTGGTGTTTTGGGCCTCGTCGAGGATGACGAAGGCGTCGTTCAGCGTGCGGCCACGCATGTACGCCAGCGGGGCGACCTCAATGATGCCGGCCTCCATGAGCTTCGGAATCATCTCGGGGTCAAGCATGTCGCGCAGGGCGTCGTAAAGCGGGCGCAGGTACGGGTCAATCTTGTCATTTAAGGTTCCCGGGAGGAAGCCCAGTTTCTCTCCCGCCTCGACGGCCGGGCGGGTCAAGATGATGCGCGAGACCTGCTTGGTCTGCAGGGCCTGAACCGCCTTGGCCACGGCCAGGTAGGTCTTGCCGGAGCCGGCCGGGCCGATGCCGAAGACCACGGTGTTGTCATCGATGGCCTGGACGTACTCGGACTGGCCTACCGTCTTCGGGCGCACGGACTTGCCGCGGCGTTTGACGATGTCCGCCGCCAGCGCAGCGGAAACTGACTGTGGGGCGTCAACAGCCACCATGTCCACGGTGTGCTTAACGGTATCGGTGCTCACGGAGTGGCCGCGGCGCGCGATAGCCTCGAGCTCCTCAAGGACCTTCGCGGCGCGGGCCACCTCGTAGTCAGGGCCGGTAACCGTAACGGTGGTTCCCCGGGCGAATAGGTCCGCGTCCAGCAGGTTATTGAGCACGCGCAGATTATCGTCCGCGCTGCCCAACACGGTGGCTACGTAGGCGGAGTCGAGCTCAAACTTCTTGGTGATAATAGGCACTCTCACAGGCTACCAGCGGTCAGTGCGGGTGCCGATTGCAGCAAGGGCCACCATGGCTGCCGACGCCGTGCGCAAGACCTCCGGACCAAGCTTGATGGACTGCGCGCCGAGGCGCTCCAGCTCCTCCGCACCGATTCCACCTTCTGGGCCGACGAGCAGGTAGACCGTGCCCTCCAGCGGGACGTCCTTGATGGAGGCGGTGGCTTCCTCGTGCAGCACGTAGGCGGTTTGGCCGGCGATGAGCTGCGCGACCTGCGGCGTGGTTAGCGGCCCCGAGACCGCCGGGATGCGGTCACGGCGGGACTGTTTCGCGGCAGCAATCGCTGCCGCCTCCCACTTGGCCAAGGCCTTGGGCGCCTTCTTGGCATCCCACTTGGACACGCAGCGATCGGCTTGCCACGCGATGATTTCGTCGGCGCCGGCCTGGGTGGCCAAGTCCACGGCGAGTTCGGAGCGCTCGGACTTCGGGATGGCCTGAACCACCACGACGCGGGGGTTGGGCTCGGGCGCAAAAGTCACGGCGTCGACAAGCGCGGCCAAATGATCCTTGCCCGAAACGGACTGGATGGTGGCCAAGGCGGCGGTGCCCGTGCCGTCGATGAGCTTGAGCCGCTCCCCTACGCTAAGGCGCTTGACCGTCACCGCGTGGCGGCCCTCGGGACCTTCGAGACCCACCGGCTCGCCCACGCGGGCCTGCGAAAGATCAGGGTGGATGAAGACCGGCAGCGACATTAGCGGCGGAACCTATCGCGGATGCGGGAGAAGAAGGACTCCTCTTGGCCGTCACCGGACTCGCGCACGCGGGCGCCCTCGTCGCGGGAATCGCGGACCTTCTCGAGCAGCTCGCGGGTCTTCTTGTCGAGCTCCTTCGGAACCACGACATCAACGTGGGCAAACAGGTTGCCAAAGCCATCGGTGCGCAGGCGCGGCATGCCCTTGCCCTCGACCTTGATGGACTCGCCCGGCTGGGTGCCCGGCTCGATGTCGATGTTGAGCTCCTCGCCATCTAGCTGATCGATGGTGAAGTTGGTGCCCAGCGCTGCGTCCACCATGGGCACGCGCACGGTCAGGTGCAGGTCGTCGGCGTTGCGCTCGAAGACGGCGTGGGGTTTGGTGGAGACCTCCACGTACAGATCACCAGCAGGGCCGCCGCCGTGGCCGACCTCGCCTTGAGAGGCCATGCGGATGCGCATGCCGTCGCCGATGCCAGCCGGGATGTTCACGGTGAGATCGCGGCGCTTCTTCACGCGGCCGTCGCCGCCACAGTGATTGCAGGGGTCGGTGATGACCTCACCGAAGCCCTGGCACTGCGGGCACGGACGGGTGGTCATGACGTTGCCCAGGAAGCTGCGCTGCATCTCCTGGATTTCACCCATGCCGCCGCACCCCTGGCAGGTAACTGGCTTGGCCTTGGAAGCAGAGCCGGTGCCCTCGCAGCGGTCACAGAGCACAGCGGTATCTACGGTGACCTGCTTCTTCAGGCCGGAATAAGCCTCTTCCAGGGTGATGGTGGTGCGCAGCAGGGCATCGTTGCCCGGCTGCACGCGGGAACGCGGGCCACGCGAGCCGCCGGCCGCGCCACCGAAGAACTCGGCGAAGATATCACCAAGGCCGCCGCCCCCAAAGCCACCGCCGAAGCCTGCCCCGCCGCCGCGTTCCTCCATGGGGTCGCCGCCCATGTCCACGATTTGGCGCTTTTGTGGGTCGAGGAGAACCTCCTGTGCGAGGGAGGCCTCGCGGAACTTCTCGGCAGCTTCGTCATCACCCGGATTGACGTCTGGGTGGTACTTGCGCGCAAGTTTGCGGTAGGCCTTCTTGATTTCGGCGTCGGAAGCGGATTTTTCTACACCAAGGATGCCGTAATAGTCACGAGCCACTTAATGAAAGTCCTTATCTAAAATTAGAGTCACTGGGAAAAGTTTCCGTGCCAGCTTACTCGCCGGCCAGAATTTCGCTTACATAGCGTGCAACAGCAGAGACCTTGGAGATTGTTCCCGAGTAGTCCATATACGTGGGCCCCACCACGCCAAGGCCGCCGAGTGTTTCACGTCCAGCGCCGTACGCAGTCGCGACCACGGAGGCCTGCCGCAGCTGATCCTCTTCGTTTTCCTCGCCAATCACCACAGAGACGTTGCCCAAATCCGGCACGCGGGCCAAAAGCTTCAACACCACGACTTGCTCTTCAAGGGCCTCGATGAGCGAGGGCAGCCCCTCCGGGAAATCTCGCGCTATCCGCGTGAGATTAGAGGTACCCGCCAGAATCAGGCGGTCGGAGGGACGCTCCACCAGTGTTTCGATGAGAGTCGTGGCCGCATTGAGCACGTGCGGGCGGATATCCGGCGGGGAGGTCTCGACGAGGCTGGCAAGTTCCACCGAGGCGTCGGTTAGC
Source organism: Corynebacterium sp. LK14 (assembly GCF_008042215.1). NCBI lineage: Bacteria > Bacillati > Actinomycetota > Actinomycetes > Mycobacteriales > Corynebacteriaceae > Corynebacterium > Corynebacterium sp. LK14. The sequence goes on along the minus strand of NZ_NOVQ01000009.1, from coordinate 120,371 downwards.
GTCTTGCCCTCCAGTGCGTTGTTGAGAACGTCGCGCAGGCGCGTGGTCTGTATTGGGTCAATGATGCTGTCCAGCTCGACGTTGCGCTGATCGACGCGCCCGTTATCCGTGATGAGCACCAACAACAGGCGCACTGGCGACAGCGCCACGACCTCGCAGTGCTTGACGCACGAGACCTTGAGCTTGGGCATCTGCACCACCGCTGCCTGCTTGGTCACCTGCGCCAGCAGCTGCACGCTGCGGCGCAGGACGTCCTCCAAGTCGACGCCGCCTTCCAAGAAGGTCAGCATGGCGCGACGCTCGGAAGCAGACAGAGGTTTTACGTCGTGCAACGAATCGACGAACTGGCGGTAACCTTTCTGCGTGGGCACGCGCCCGGAGCTGGTGTGCTCGTGAGCAATCAGCCCCTCCGATTCCAACACCGCCATATCGTTGCGGATGGTGGCAGAGGAAACGCCCAGCTGATAACGCTCCAGCAGGGATTTGGACCCCACGGGTTCCTGGGAGGCAATATAGTCCGCCACAATGGCGCGCAATACCTCGCGGCGGCGAGCATCAGTGGAATTGGACATGCGCCCTATGTTACCTACCTTCACTGTGGCCTTTAAGGTGGCCTTTAAGCTTCCTCGGCAACCAACATGTCGGTGATGATGCCGTCTGCCAACAGGCGCCCTGGCTTGGTCAAGCACAGCCGATCGCCGGCTCGCTGCAGCAGCCCGCAGGAGATGTAGTCCGCGATGACCGGCTCCGCGCCGCTGCCCAGCCAGTCAGCCGGAATGCCCTCGCGCAGGCGCAGGCCGAGCATGATCTTCTCCATGTGCCGCTCGGCGTCGGTAAGCGTCTCGCGTTCCTTCACCGGCAGCTCGCCGCGGCCCAGCATCTCGTTGTAGCGGCGCGGCAGCTTTACGTTGTAAAAGCGCTCGTTGCCCAGGTGCGAGTGTGCGCCAGGCCCCGCACCCCACCAGTTGCCGTCCACCCAGTAGATGCGGTTGTGCTGACACTCCCCGCCGGGCTTGGCCCAGTTGGAGACCTCGTACCACTCGAAGCCTTCCGCTTCGAGCGCTGCGGAGATCGTCTCATAGCGCCTTGCCAGCACGTCCTCGTCGGGCGCGGGCAACAGCCCCTTGTTGACCTTGCGCGCCATGCGGGTGCCATCTTCCACGATGAGCGAGTAGGCGCTGACGTGATCCACGCCGGTCTCCAGCACGCGATTCAGGGTAAGGCGCACGTCGTCGTCGGTTTCGGTGGGCGTGCCATAAATCATGTCGAGGTTGACGTGCGTAAAGCCCGCCTCCTTGGCCTCGCGGGCGGCGTCGAACGCGCGGCCCGGGGTGTGCGCGCGCTCCAGCACTTGGAGCACGCTTGACGACGCCGACTGCATCCCCAACGACACCCTCGTAAAGCCCGCTTCCAGCAGGCCCTCGAAGTACTCGGGGCTCGTGGACTCCGGGTTGGACTCCGTGGTCACCTCGGCGCCAGGCGCCAAGCCAAAGGTCTCCTTGACACGGCCCAGGATGCGGCCGAGCCCCTGCGCTCCCAGCATGCTTGGGGTGCCGCCGCCGATGAACACGGTCTCGGCCGGCCTGCCTACCTGCTGCGCGGCCATCCCCAGCTCGCGTTCCAAGGCGTCGAGGTACTCTGCGGTCAGGTCGCCGCCCAATTCGCCTGGCGTATAGGTGTTGAAATCGCAATAACCGCAGCGCGAGGAGCAGAATGGGACATGGATATAAAGGCCAAAGGGAGCGGTCATGTCTTAAACCCTAGCGCGACGGGGAACTAATTAGACCACCGCGCCGTTTAAGCATGTAGTCTATTCAGCAGTTTCTCACAAATAGAAAGGCACCTTCAGTGGAACCTCCGAGTCGATGTCCCCGCCTCAAAGATTGGCAGGCGGGGTAGGCCATGTTGCAAGCAATCCTTTTAATCCTTGCGGGATTTGTGGTAATTGGCCTGATTATCGTCGCGAATGCGTACTTCGTTGCGCAGGAATTTTCATTCATGTCCGTGGACCGCACGCAGTTGCGATCGAAGGCCGCCGAGGGGGATAAAACCGCAGCTAGAGCGCTGCACATCACCCAACGCACGTCCTTCATGCTCTCCGGCGCGCAGCTGGGTATCACCATCACCGGCCTGTTGATCGGTTACGTGGCAGAACCCCTTGTGGGCCGTGGTTTGGGCGAGCTGCTTGGCGACGCCGGCGTTCCCGTCGCCGTCTCCGTCACCATCGGTACGGTGGCCGCACTGTTTATCTCCACCATTGCCACAATGCTCTTTGCGGAGCTCTTCCCCAAGAACTACACCATCGCAGCACCGATGAAGACCGCCCTGTGGCTGTCCACCTCCACCATGTGGTACCTGCGCATTTTCGGCTGGCTCATCCACTTTTTCGAGTACTCCTCGAATGCCATCCTGAAGCTTTTCGGCATCGAGCCGGTAGAGGACGTTGACTCATCTGCCACCACCGATGACCTCGAATCCATCGTGGATGCTTCCCACGAGGCCGGCGAGCTGGACGAGGCCACCTACTTGGTCCTCGACCGCCTGCTGGACTTCCCAGAACACGACGTGGGACACGCGATGATTCCGCGTTCCCGCGTTGACGTCATCGATCCGGAGACCACCATTGGCGAAGTCCGCGAGATGATGTCCGTGAACCACACCCGCTACCCCATCATCGACGACGAGCACAACCCCATCGGCGTGGTCCACCTCTTCGACGTATTGGGCACGCAGCTTCCCGACGCCACCACAGCCACCGCGGTCATGCAGGAACCCGTTGTGGTTCCGGAGCTCATGCCGCTTCCCGACGTCGTGAACGAACTGCGCGACGCCAGCGAAAAGCTCGCCTGCGTCATCGACGAATATGGCGGCTTTGTGGGCATCGTGACGATGGAGGACCTCGCGGAGGAAATCCTGGGCGACGTCACCGACGAGCACGACTTGGAAGAGACCGAGGAAATTACCGAGCAGGATGACTCCCACTGGTTGGTCGACGGCGATACACCAATCGACGAGATCGAGCGCGCCATTGGCCACGACTTGCCGGAAGGCGACTTCGAGACCGTGGCCGGCCTGCTGATTTCCCACTCCGGCGCGCTGCCTGAGGAGGGCGAGGAGTACACGATTGAACTCGAGGCGGAACCGGATGACTGGGTAGAGCGCGACGATGCCCCAGTGCGAAAGCTGCACATGCGCGTCGAGGAGATTGACCGCCACGTGCCGTCTACCTTAGCGCTGGAGCTGATTGAGGAATACCCCGACGGACACGAGCCAGAAGAGGAGGAAGCATAATGACTGAAACTTGGTGGTTTAACGTCATCGTCACGCTGCTCATCATCGCGGCCTCAGCCTTCTTCGTCATTATCGAATTCTCCCTGTTGGGTGCGCGCCGCAACCGCTTGGAGGAAACCGCTGAGTCTTCCCGCGCCTCGCGTGCGGGCCTGCGCTCGCTCAACGAGCTGACCATCATGTTGGCCGGCGCCCAGCTGGGTATTACGGCCGCGACCTTCGTGTTGGGTGCCGTGACCAAGCCGTGGGTTCACCACCTTCTGATGCACCCGTTGGAGGCTGCCGGCCTACCGCTGGGCGTGGCCGACGTGGTCTCCTTCATCTTGGCCCTGTTCGTGGTCACCTTCCTCCACTTGGTCATCGGCGAGATGGCCCCGAAGTCCTGGGCTATTACCCACCCAGAGACGGCCCTGCAGCTCATTGCTGTGCCAGCCCGCGGCTTCATTTGGCTCTTCCGCCCGCTGCTGAAGTGGATCAACTCCATGGCAAACAAGATGGTCATCTGGGCTGGCGAAGAGCCCGTCGACCGCGCTGGCGCCGCCGGCTACGACGCCGAGACCCTGCGCCACTTGGTGGAGCACTCCCGCGAGACCGGCACGCTTGACGACGACTCCGCGAACCAAATCACCGGCGTCATCGAGCTCGAGGCCTCCACCGTGGGTGCGCTGGCCCGTGAGCTCGGCTCGCAGGTTGTCCCGCTGCCATCCGACTCCACCGTGGCCGACCTACATGACTTGGTGCGCCGCAAGTCCATCATGCGCGTGCTGGTCTTCCCTAAGGATTCCCGCGTCCCGCGCATCGTGCACGTTCGCGATACCTTGCTAGCCGAACCCGAAACCCCAGTCCTCGAATTCTCCCGCCCGGCGCTCACCGTGTCCTCGACGCTGACCGTCCAGAAGACGCTGGACCACATGCGCGCTCGCAACGAGCAACTCGTGGCCGTGGGCAAGGCCGACAAGGACAAGGCGATGTGGATCCTGACCTGGGACGACATCATGGGTCAGCTGTGGCCTCAGATTACCGAGCAGCTCGACCAGGTGACTCCGGGCCCACAGGTCTAGCGTTTAGCCCCGAAATACCCAGATCTGAAAGCCGAAACCCTGAGGTCGTGATCGCGGCGTCGTCAAGCGCAGCGGATCGCGACCTCAAGGTCTGCATTTCCAGGGCTGGGTTTGTGGAAAAGCGCCTCAACGCCCTCCCCCAAGCCGCCTTTTGTTGACGTACACAACAAGTTATCCACAGCTTTAGAAACTGGGGCTAGCGCCAGCGTCACAACGCGCGCGAAGCTAAGCCCATGACGCTTTTAGAAACACTTCACCGCACCAAGCCCCACGTCCACGAAGAAGTCAAGACCGGCTCACTCCTACAACTAGCACCCCGCATGGCCGTCGACCGAGACGCCTACCTCGCACTCAGCGCCTGCGAACGCAAGCGCCTCGAGTGCATCGCCGTCGCGCGCAGCTCCTATTCCGCAGTCCTCATTAGTAAGTCCGCCGCCCGCCTCCACGACCTCTGGCTCTTGCCCACCGACTCCGCCAAGGAGCCCGTCGAACTCGCGCTGCCCGGGCGCAGTTTGCCCCGCCACAACCGCAATGCTCCTGGCCGCCACTACCGCAAGACCACAGTGGGAACGCCACTTAGCATTGACGGCGCGCGGGTGGTCACGATGGAACGCGCGGTCGTTGACGTCGCTCGCTACCACGGCTTCCACCCCGGCCTGATCGCAGCAGATTCAGCCCTGCGCATGGGCACCACGAAGCAAGCGCTGCGCGACGCCCTAGCGAGCCTCGGCCGCGTGCATGGCGCAGCAGTCGTACGCCGCGTCATCGACGCCGCCAGCAGCCTGCCCCGCTCCCCCTATGAATCATCAGCCCGCGCTCTTATCCTTGACGCAGGCATTGCCGCAGTTCCACGCACGCACGTGGCCCCAGGAATCGAGGCGGAGCTGCTCGTCGGGGGCAAGATCATCATCGAGGTCGCACACCACGGCGTCTTCCAGCGACGCGCCCAGCGCACGGAGTACCTACGCGCGCTGGGTTTCCGGGTGCTGCAGTTTACGCCGGAGCAACTGCTGGCCGAGCCGGAGTCTTTGCTCAAAGCGCTGCGTATGGTGCTGCGTGCGAAAGCTCAGGTCGCCTAAAGGAAGGAGAAAAGACAAACACCGCCGAAAGAGGGATTCGGCGGTGTTGCTGTCTCCTTGTGTGTTGGCAACAAGGAAGTCTATTTCTGGCACTGTCTACGCGGCCTACGCGGTGGTCGCAGCCTGGCGGGCGGCCTCACGTTTGGCACGCACGCGGGCGACTACCGCGTTGATGCGAGCACGCTCCTCGAGGAAAGGCGGCGAGTTGCGGCCGCGCATCGTACGGACATAAGCCGGGTGGGCCTCCACAACCGTGTGGCGCCAAGCCTGAACCGCGATGAGCGTGGACTCGCCTGCACGCTTGTAGAGGTGCGGCAGCGAAATCATGTCCAGGTTGCGGGCCACGGCGTCGGTTTGATCGAGGACGTAGTCCACCAGCTCGCGCAGGTAAGCCGCCACGGCTTCGGTGCGGCCGCGCAGCGTGGCAGCGAGCTCGGAGACCACGATGGTCGGAGAATCGATGGCGAACTGCTCGTCGAGGCTGCGCGCGGTGAGCTGCTCTGGCTCGGCGATGTCGTTGTTGCCGGAAGCGGCAGCGGAAATGGTGCCGGAGCGGACTCCGGAGACCAGCGCGTGGCGCAGCCCGATGAGCTCACCTACGCAGCGGCCGGAATCGACGCGGGCGTCCTCGACGATGTCGCCGAGCTCTGCCAAGCAGTCGAGTGCAAGTTCATCGTCCCAGTCCTCAATCGCTTCGATGAGGTGCTCGATGTACTCAACTACTTCGTCGCCGATGTTGTAAATCTCTTGGGTCAGCTCGCGGTGACGTAGCTCGGCGGCGATTTTGTGCATGCCGGTCCTTTCCGCAAACTAACCTCTAGTTGAGGTTGAGACTTTCTGTAACGAGTGCTGACTTTATTCCAGATCCTGTGAAGGATCTGCGCGACACTCCGAACAAATTCACAGACTTGATTTTGCGGGACCGACAAGCGGTAGGAACCGGAGCTAATTCTTGATGGAGTAGATCTGGTCAATGGCAGCCGCATAACGCTGCGCCACCACGTAACGCTTGACCTTCATGGTCGGGGTCAGCTCATTGTCTTCCTCAGTCAGGTCAGACTCCAAGATGAAGAACTTCTTGATGGCCTCCGCATGAGAAACGGTGGTGTTGACCTGGTTGATGGCGTCCTGAATCTCGGCGCGCAAGGTGGCGTCGGTAGCCACTTCCTTCATCGTGCGGTTGGCCGGGATGTTGTGCTCAGCCTTCCACCGCTTCAAAGCGTCCTCGTCCAGGGTAAGCAGCACTCCAATGAACGGCTTGCCGTCACCGACCACCATTGCCTGGGAGATAAGCGGGTGCGCACGCAGCATGTCTTCCATTGGGCCAGGCGAGACGTTCTTGCCGCCCGCGGTCACGATGAGGTCCTTCTTGCGGCCCGTAATCACCACGTGGCCAGAGTCCATGATTTCGCCCAAGTCACCGGTGTTGTACCAGCCGTCCTCGAGAGACTCTGCGGTGGCCTCCGGGTTGTTCCAGTACCCCTTGAACACGATGTCACCCTTGATGAGGATTTCGCCGTCATCATTGACGCGGATGGTGGTGCCCTCCAGCGGTGGGCCCACGGTACCGATCTTTTGGTTCTCAAAGTCCACGGCTGCCGCCGCGGCGACCTCGGTTAGGCCGTAGCCCTCATAAATCGTCACGCCGATTCCACGGAACCAGTGCAGCAGGTCATGGCTCATCGCCGAACCACCGGTGATGCAGTACTTCACCTCGCCGCCCATCGCTTCACGGATGGTGGAGTACACCAGTCGGTCAAAGAGCTTGTGCTTTGCACGCAGCACGCGGTCTGGCCCCTCCGCTGTGTCCAACGCACGCGAGTACTCGATGGCCACTTTCTCCGACTCGCGGAAGATGGCCCCCTTGACGGCTCCGCCATCTTTAGCCTTGGCAGCGGCTCCGTTGCGCACCTTTTCAAACACGCGAGGCACGCCCAGGATGAGGTTGGGGCGGGAGCGCTGGAACTCGATGGTGATGGTGCTGAAGTCAGACCAGTGATTCTGCGAAGCACCGCTCATGGCAACGGCCAGGGATACTGCGCGTGCCAGCACGTGGGCCAGCGGCAGGAAGGTCAGAACGTGGTTGCCTGGAACTGCAATGCCGCCAATCGGGTTGGTCAGCAGACCCAAGGTCTCAGCCAGCCAGTTGCGGTGGGTCAGCATGCAGCCCTTCGGGCGGCCGGTGGTACCGGATGTGTAAACCAGCGAGGCAAGGTCGTCGGTCTTGGTGGCAGCAATGCGCGCATCGACGACGTCGTTAGAAAGCTCGCGGCCCTCAAACATCAAGGTATCGATGGCCGAGGAGTTGATCTCCAAGATGCGGCGCAGCTGCGAAGGCGAATTCTTCAGCGCCGGCTTGCCGTCATCCTGCAGCTTCAGGTGCGCCACCAGCTCGGAGTGCTCGCGAGACTCGGTGATGGCCAGGACAGCGCCGGAGTCCTCCACGATCCACTGGATCTGGGACAGTGAAGAAGACGGGTAGATCGGCACCGAAGCCGCACCAGCAGCCCAGATAGCGAAATCCAGCAGCGACCACTCGTAACGGGTGTTCGACAGCAAGACCACGCGATCCCCCTGCTCCACGCCGGCGGCGATAAGGCCCTTTGCCACTGCGTAGACCTCTTCGACGAACTGCTTGGCAGTGACGTTAACCCACTCATAGCTGGCCGGGCGGGTAAACATCACGCCGTGTGGGCGCGCCTTCGCCGTGGCCATCATGCGGGTCAGACAGGTTTCGCCGTCTTCGATTTCAAACTTCGCAGGAGTGTGCGCTTCTTGCAGTGTCACGGGTGTCCTTTCGCACAGCTAGGTAATTCCAGCCCACTCTACCAACCGATCCCCAGGCACGCGCTGTTAAGCCATGGCAGAATGTGGCGTTGTGACTACCCGTGAACTGCTCGAAGAACTAGCTCAGCGCCATGGCGTTGCCAGCTCGTATTCCTCCCAATCCGGCTACCCCATTCATGTAACGGATGAAACTATTACCTATACCCTGCGCGCTTTGGGCGTCAGCGTAGAGGACCGCGCCGACGAGTCTCGCCTGACTTCACTGCTCTACGAGGACTACCTCGAGCGCTCCTCCCGCCCGCTACCCCCGTGCGTGGTGAGCAAGCAGGGCGTCGAGAAGCAGTTCGACGTCCACGTGCATGCCGGCCAACCGGTGGATATCCACATTGAGCTCGAAGAAGGCGGCACGCGCGAGGTCTACCAGGACCCCAACGACGCGCCAACTGCCAACGTCGCCGGTACCCACTGGGGCGAGGCCACCTTTCACATCCCAGGTGATCTGCCGCTGGGCTTCCACGAGATCCACATGTCCTCCCCGGAGATCGGGTCCTACTCTTGCCCGCTCATCATCACCCCGGCGCGGCTGACCACCGCGGACCCCTACCTGGACAAGCCGGCAGCCGGCGTCATGGCGCAACTGTATTCGGTGCGCTCTGCGCAGTCCTGGGGGATCGGTGACTTCCACGACCTGGGCAGCCTCGCGGAGACCTTGGCACCGTATTCCGACTTCCTGCTTATCAACCCGCTGCATGCCGCAGAGCCACTGCCGCCAGTGGAGGATTCGCCGTACCTGCCCGCCACCCGCCGCTTCATCAATCCGCTCTACCTCCACATCGAGGACATCCCGGAGCTGTCGCAGCTAGACCCGGTCCTGCAGGACGACGTCCGCGAGCTCGCCGCCGAGTTCCGCGAGCGCAACCGCAGCGCCGACGAAATCGAGCGCGACACAATTTTCGAGGCCAAGCTGCAGGTACTCAAGGAGCTCTTCTCCCTCAACTTCACCCCGCAGCGCCAGAACGAGTTCGCGGAGTACCAGCGCAGCGAGGGCGAGGGTTTAAGCGCTTTCGCTCTATGGTGCGCGGAGCAGGAGTTGGCGCGCCGCACCGGCCAGCGCCATGCCATCGAGGAAGAAGCCAGCGACCTTGCCCAGTTCTACGCTTGGCTGCAGTTCCTGTGCGACGAGCAGCTGGCCGCCGCGCAGCGCCGCGCCAAGGAGGCGGGAATGCGCATCGGCTTGGTCACCGACCTTGCCGTGGGCGTGCACCCTGGCGGCGCGGATGCCATCAACCTCGCTGAGTACCTCGTGCCGCAGAGCTCCGTGGGCGCTCCCCCGGATGACTACAACCAGCAGGGCCAGGACTGGTCCCAGCCGCCGTGGCACCCGGTGCGCTTGGCGGAGTCTGGCTACCGCCCGTGGCGCGAGATGCTGCAGACCATCCTGCGTCACTCCGGTGGCGTGCGCGTGGACCACATCTTGGGCTTGTTCCGCCTGTTCTGGATTCCGCGTATGACCTCGCCACTCAACGGCACCTACGTCTATTACGACCATGAGGCCATGCTCGGTGTTCTCGCTCTCGAGGCAGAGCGTGCCGGCGCGGTGCTCGTGGGCGAGGACCTGGGCACGCTGGAGCCATGGGTACAGGATGCGCTGGCTGCGACCGGCGTGCTGGGCACCTCCATCGTGTGGTTCGAGCGCTCCGAGGACAACGAGTCTCCGCTTCTGCAGCAGGAGTACCGCCGCCTAGCGCTTTCCTCTGTGGGCACGCACGATCTTCCGCCGACCTTGGCTTACCTGCGCGGCGATCACATCTCGCTGCGCGCTCGCTTGGGCGTGCTCACTCGCTCTGTGGTGGAGGAAGAGGCCGACGACCGCGAGTGGCAGGCCCGCGTGTTGGACCAGGTGGCGGCGGCCGGTCTCCTGCCGCAGCGCGACTTCCGCACGGCACAGCGCAGCGACCGCGGCAGTGAGGCGGATCTGGTGGTGGCTTTGCACAAGTACGTCGCGGGAACCCCCTCCGCGCTGACGTGCACGAGCCTGGTGGACATGGTGGGTGACGTGCGCGCGCAGAACCAGCCAGGCACCACGAAGGACCTCTACCCTAACTGGTGCATTCCGCTTTGCGACGCCGCCGGGACCCCCATCCTCATCGAGGACCTAGCGGGCAACGAGCTGTTCCAGCGCGTGGCTGAGGCCAGCGCTAGGTAAACAAACCGATAAGCGCCACCACGACGACGAGCGCGATCATCGCCCACAGGGTCAGACTCACGCGTGACTTGGGCAGGGCGCGCTTGCGCGGGGCGGCAGGGACGGTGCGTTCTGGGTCCCAGAGCCCTTCGCGCGGATCGTCGTGCCGCGGTTGTTCTGGCGTTGACATGGTTTACTACCTTAGCGCGTGGAGTCGCTTTTCTGGATTTCAGACCCCGTTGCGGCCCCACGGAAGCGGGGGCGGCCCACGAAATCGATGACGAACATCAGGCACCACGCCGCGATGGCCAGAAGCGGAACGGCGATGACGATGAGCACGGATATCTGCACCCACACGGGCGCTTGCACCATGGCTTGCGAGAGCACGCCAGTAAGATTTGTCCACCATTCCATAAGGCGAGATTCTAGCCCAGTTCGCTGCCCGGTAGTCTGACGGGTATGTCTAGCACGCCAGTTCATGTCTCCTGCCCCGCCGGCACCATCACCGGCTACACCGAGGGCGACGTCAACTATTTCCACTCCGTGGATTACTCCCTCATCCCGGGCGATTTTGAGAACGCAGTAAAGCTCAACGCCGCCCGCGACCTAGACGCACGCACGCCGCGTCCCGACGCCGTGGCGCTGACAATCACCGCGCCCCAGCAGGCCACTGACGCGCCGGTGTTGGTCTACATCCACGGCGGCCGCTACGAGAACGGCACCCATGAGGATTCCCGCGTGGAGGGCACCGCCAATGCGCGCGCCGGCATCATCCAGGTCCAAGTCGGCTACCGCGTGGGCCTGCAGGGCTTCGCGCAGTTCCACGACGATGAGTCCTTCCGCTTCCGCGGCATCGACGATTGCCAGCTGGCGCTGGAGTGGATTCAGAGCAATATCGAGTCCTTCGGCGGCGACCCCACAAACGTCACCGTCATCGGCCAGTCCGCCGGCGCCACCACCGCCCTGTGGCTGATGCGCCGCGACCACTACAAGGGTGCTTTCCGCCGCGTGGTGGCGCTGTCGCCCGCGTTACCAAGCAGCGACTTCGAGTCGCGCAAAGCCACGCTGCGCCAGGCAATGGGCGAGCCCATTACTCGCGCGTCGTTGTCCTCCCTGCCTGCGGACAAGATCGAGGCGGGCTACGCCAAATTTGCCAAGAAGTACCGGTATGGCATGGCATTGGGCCCCTCGCCTTTCGACGCTCGCGAGCTTGCCGACGTCCCGCTCGTCGTTGCCTCTACACGCGACGAGTTCTATGGTCTTACGGCCACTCAAAAGGCAGACTCCACCCCGCTGCGCAACGTCATCGCGCGCTACTTAGCTCCAAAGTTTGACTTCCCCCGTGGCACGGTTGCGCCGTGGCTGCAGGTGGCCAACTACATCGATAAGCAGCGTCCGCTTGGGCGCATGGTGGGCGACGCTGTTATCCGCCGGTGGGTTGCCCAAGCGGCTGCCGACGCCCCCGGACAGACCTGGATGATTGAGTTCACCGGCAGCCAGCGCCCCGCGCAGCACTGCGACGAGCTCAAGCCCATGTTTGGAGTGAAGAAGCCAGGCAACCGCCTCAACAGCTGGCTCCAGGAATTTGCGCGCACTGGCACCACCAACATCCCCGAGTACCGCCCCGATCACGCTATCTGGGAGTACGACCTCGACAGCGAGGAAAATCGAGTGGCGTACGCCAGCCTCGACTACGTTGCGGCAGCCTTTTCCGAAGACACCCACGCAGGCGGTCTGCTCTAAGAATTACAAAACTGCAAAGAACTACAAAGAACTACTGCAGCACTTGGCGCAGCGGCGCCTCCGCCAGCTCCTCAACCATCCACGGGCTGAAGGCAAACGGGGTGGCCTCGGCGGCGCGGATGAGCTCGGCGGGTTCGACCCACTCGTAGGAGTCGACCTCATCTGGGTTAGGCTGCGGCTCTACTCCGGGCGCGAGCTCCACGAGGAAGACCGGGCAAATCTCGTGTTCGACGATGCCAGAGGAATCCACCGCGCGGTAGGAAAAGTCCGGCAGCACTTCGCGGACCTCGGAGATCGCAAGGCCAAGCTCAAAGTGGGCACGGCGGATGACTGCAGCGGCGTTCTCCTCGCCTGGGGCGGGGTGACCGCAGAAAGCGTTAGTCCACACGCCCGGCCACGTCTTCTTGCTCAACGCACGGCGAGTGACCAGAACCTTGCCTTCACGCAGTACCCACGCAGAAAACGCGAAGTGGAGCGGGGTATCCGTGCTGTGAACGGCCGCTTTATCAGCTGTTCCGGCTGGTAGTCCGTCGGAACCGGCGAGGACTACGAGTTCTGTCATAGGTTAAGGTCTCCCACGTAAGTAACGTTTCCGATGGTAAAGCGGGCGTTCCACAGGTTGCCCGGGGCCACGTTGAAGCGGTACTGCAAGTTGGTGGAAGCACCGGCGCCCAGCGGAAGGTCCAGCCCAGGGGCGGCAACATCGGGGTTGGTCGCGGCGTCGTAAGGCAGCAGCTCAATCTTGGACCAGCCACCATTGCCGTCAGCGCGCTCAAGGACGGGATCCTCGAAAGCATCAACAGGTAGGGCCTGGTCATTGAGGTTGTGCAGCTTGATGGTCACCACAGATCCCTGCACGGAGTCGGAATAGACGCCTTGCAGCTCCCACTCGACGTTGAGCCCATCGTCCTTAACTTTGGCGCCGAGATCCGAGGTAATTTCCTTGTTGTCTACGTCTTTGGGCTCGTACGGAGGCTCTTCAGAGCTGGAAACCACGATGTTTTCGCCCAAACCAGTATCCTCTGGCTGCAGAATGGCGCAGCCCGAAGTGATGGTGCTGATTGCAGCCAAGCCGGCAATCATTTTCAGAGACCTTTTCACCACGAATTCCTCTTTGCTGTGGGACAAAACAAACTTTCCTCAATACCTTAACGCAGACAGCTCCATTCCCCGCGATCACGGCTCTACAAACACAGCACAGCTATGCCTGTCTTGTCAGTGACTATGGAATGTGGACTATGTTGCTATCTGCTTGGAGTGGCATACTGTCCGTTTGCTTGAAAGTTAGGCCGTGCGGCCTTGCCTCCTACCGAATTGAGCTAAACCCCGTGAATTCCATTCTGCGCATCGCTCGCAGTGCTTCCGCACTGTGGCCCTTCTACGTAGGTGTCCTCTTCACCGCCACCATCACTGCGGTGTTGTCGCTTGTCTCGCCGTTCCTGGTTCGCGAAGCCACCGACACCATCGTTGACTCGCTGGGCGGTGGGACACCGGCTGGCGACGCCCTGCGTACCGTCATGTGGCTGGTCATCGCCCTGTTTGCCGCGGACGCGATTGGCAATCTCGTCAGGAACGTCGGCGGTTACATCGGCGACGTCATGGTCGCCCGCCTGCGCCAGATCCTGTCCACGCGCTACTTTGCCAAGCTGCTCTCCGTGCCCCAGGGCTACTACGACAACCAGGTCACCGGCACCCTAATTGCGCGTTTGGACCGCTCGATCTCCAATATCACGCAGTTCGTGCAGTCCTTTTCCAATAACTTCTTCACGATGCTCATCGAGGCCATCGCCGTCCTCGTCATCATGGGTTTCTACTACTGGCCGCTAGCGATCCTGCTCGCCGCCCTCTTCCCCATCTACATGTGGCTGACTGCGCTGACCTCCACGCGCTGGCAGAAGTACGAGGGCAAAAAGAACGCCGACATCGACGAGGCCAATGGCCGCTTCGCTGAGGTCATCGGCCAGGTCAAGGTCACCAAGTCCTTCGTGGCCGAGGTCCGCGAACTCGACTACTTTGGCAAGCTCTACCGCCGCATCGTGGACACCACCAAGCCGCAGTCGCGCTGGTGGCACTCCATGGACACCGTCCGCGGCGTGGCCATGGCCCTTATCTTCCTGGGCATTTACGGCATCGTTTTCTGGCGCACGCTGGAAGGTCACTTCAGCATCGGTGACATGGTCATGATCCTGCAGCTGGTCAACCTAGCCAAGCAGCCGGTGTTCATGATGAGCTGGATCGTTGATACCGCACAGCGCGCCATCGCCGGCTCCAAGGACTATTTCAAGGTCATGGAGGAAGAGTTCGAGCCCACCGCCAACCAAGGCCTCATCGACGCCACCACGGCTTCCGACGCCCCGGCGCTCGACCTCACCCCGGTTGCCCCGCTGGAGCCCACCCCGGGCGAGCCGATCTTTGCCTTCAACGACGTCTCCTTTGCTTATGAGGAGGACAAACCTGTGGTGGACCACATCTCCTTCACGGCGGAGGAAGGCCACAAGGTGGCGCTCGTGGGCGAGTCGGGCGGCGGCAAGTCCACTCTGGTCAACCTGCTGCTGGGCCTGTACCAGCCATCCGAGGGTCAGCTCAGCGTCTTGGGCCACGCCGTCGACGAGCTCACCGCAGCGCGCCTGCGCGCCTCGGTGGGTGTGGTCTTCCAGGAGTCCTACCTGTTCTCGGGCTCTATTCGTGACAACATCGCCTACGGCAAGCCGGGTGCCACCGACCAGGAGGTAATCGACGTCGCCAAGCGTGCCAATGCCCACGATTTCATCCAGGCCTTCCCCAAAGGCTACGACACCGTCATCGGCGAACGCGGTCTCAAGCTTTCCGGCGGCCAGAAGCAGCGCGTGGCGGTGGCGCGCGCGATGCTCAAGGACGCCCCTATCCTGGTCCTCGACGAGGCCACCTCTGCGCTGGACACCAAGGCCGAGCGCGCCGTGCAGGCAGGACTGGATGAGCTGATGAAGGACCGCACCACGCTCATCATCGCCCACCGCCTGTCCACCATCGCGGACGTCGATACCATCATCACTCTCGATCACGGCCGCATCGACGAGATTGGCTCCCCTGCCGAGCTCGCCCAGTCCGGCGGCATCTACGCGGAGCTGCTGCGCCTTACCCAGTCCAACTCCCGCGCCGACCGCGAACGCCTGAAGAAGTACGGCTTCGTGGAGCCAGGCCAGGACGAAGAGGACTACGAGGCTAGCGGCCAAGAATAAATTTCCCAGCCCCTTTTCAGCCTGCGCGCTAGGGTTGGGAGCATGCAGTTTCCAAGCCTTGAAGAGTTGAAAGCCCGTGGTACCCGCAAGTGGACGGTGTACGGCGAAGACGTCCTCCCACTGTGGATCGCCGAATCCGACTTTGACACCGCCCCTGCGGTCAAGCAGGTCTTGGAAAAGGCCCTGGAGCAACAGACATTCGGCTACACCCCAGCCCCCAAATCCTCTGGCCTCAACGAGGCACTGGCTGACTTCTACGGTTCCCGCTACGGCTGGCGCCCTAACCCGAAGCAGATCTTCTGGATCGGCGATGTCGTCCGCGGCCTCCTAGTGGGTCTGCAATACTTCACCCGCCCGGGCTCTGCCGTCGTAGTGCCGGTCCCTTCCTACCCGCCGCTGCTGGAGCTGCCGGAGACTGCCGGCCGCGAGAAGATTGAGACCTCCCTGGAGCTCGACGATATTGAGCGCGCATTCCAGGCAGGTGCCGGGTCCATTCTTCTTTCGAACCCGTACAACCCGCTGGGCATCGTTTTCGACGAGGAGTACCTGACCGCACTCGTCGCCTTGGCTGAGAAGTACGACGCGCGCATTCTCTCCGACGAGATCCATGCTCCCCTAGTCTTCAATGGCAAGCACATTCCGGTTGCCTCCCTAGGCGAGGCCGGTGCACGCCGCGCTCTTACCGTGACCGCCACGTCCAAGGCATGGAACACCGCGGGCCTCAAGTGCGCGCAGATCATCTTCTCCAACGCCGACGACGTCGCAACGTGGAACTCCCTGACCGGTGTGGCCAAGGACGGAACCGGCACCCTCGGAGTCTTGGCGGCCGAGGCCGCCTACCGCGATCAGGAGTTCCTGGATGAAGAGCTGGAGTACCTGCGCGAGACCCGTGACTGGCTCGTTGAAGAACTACCGAAGCGCGTGCCAGGGCTCAAGTCCAGCCAGCCGGACGCCACCTACCTGCTGTGGCTCGACTTTCGCGAGACCGCCATCGGGGACAATCCACAGCCGGCGAAGTGGCTGCGTGAGCATGCCAAGGTGGCCTTCAACGAGGGCGAAACCTTCGGCACTGGAGGCTCGCATCACGCGCGTCTGAACTTCGCCACGTCCCGCGAGATCCTCGAGGAAGCACTCAACCGCCTCGAGAATGCTTTCGAGCGATAATTAGAAATTTGCCTTTACTTCCCATCACCGATTAACGTCGTGTGAGAAACTCATCCCAAGGATTGAGACAAACGAGGAAGATAATGACAACACAAACAGATACCGCCGCGAGCCCGGTTACTGGCTCCAACACGAAGCCCACGATGACCATCATCGTGGCTTCGCTCATGCTCTTTTCCATGTTCTTCGGCGCTGGAAACCTGATTTTCCCGCCGATGGTGGGCGTCGCTTCCGGCACCAACTTCTGGCCTGCCATTCTGGGATTCCTCGCCGCAGGCGTCTTGTTGCCAGTCCTAGCCGTGGTGGCAGTGTCCATCTCCGGCCAGTCCGTGCGCGATATCGGCAACTACGGCGGCAAGTTCTTCGGCGTTGTCTTTTCCGCCATGGCATACCTTGCTATCGGCGCTTTCTACGCTTTGCCGCGCACCGGTGCGGTTTCCATGGAGACCGCCATCACCCCGCTGTTTGGCTGGGAAGGCTTCGGCGCCAACGTCACCTACAACATCATCTTCTTCCTTATCGCCCTTGCTTTGTCCTGGAAGCCCAACAGCATCATCGACACCCTGGGCAAGTTCCTGACCCCTGCACTGGTCATCCTGCTGCTTGTGCTCATCACTTTGGCCACGTTCGGCGCTAAACGCATCCCGGCCGCCCCGACCGAAGATTACGCCTCCGCACCAATGGTCACCGGACTGTTTGAGGGTTACAACACCATGGATGCCATCGCAGGTTTGGCGTTCTCCATCGTCATTGTCTCCTCCCTACAGTCCAAGGGTTTCAAAGCCGGCAAGCAGGTCATCAGCGGCACCATCACAGCGGCCGTCATCGCCGGTGGCCTCCTCGCCTGTATCTACCTGGGCCTGGGCTGGATCGGCCAGACCATCCAGGATGGACAGTCTTATGAGTCCGGCGCAACACTGCTTGCCGACGCCGCGAACTCCACCATGGGCGGCGTGGGCCAGGCGGTATTCTCCGCGATTGTCATCCTCGCCTGCATGACCACCGCCGTGGGCTTGATTACTGCAACCTCTGAGTTCTTTGCTCAGCTGGTCCCTAAGACCACCTACCACTTCTGGGCCGTAGTCTTCACCCTGCTTTCTATCGCCTTCGCATTCCAGGGCCTCGAGACAGTGCTTTCTATCGCGGTTCCGTTCATCATCTTCCTCTACCCACCAGCTATCACGCTCATCGCTTTGACCCTTATCCAGCCGGTGGTCAAGAACGCCGTGGCCTTCCGCTGGGCCTTCCTGCTTGCACTGTGGACCTCCGTGGTCTGGTCTGCGCTGACGGTGCTGGCAAACCAGGGCTGGCTGGCTGCTGCCGAGCCGCTACTGAACGCCTCCCCAGGCCAGTCCGTCGACTTGGGCTGGTTCGTTCCAACCGCCGTTGCGGCGCTCATCGGCGTTGCCATCGACTTCGCTCAGCGAAAGAATTAGAGAGAAATAAATGGTGCTGGCGTAGCGTTGGAAGACGAGAACGAACTCGCACATCAATGCCCACTAAGGACCTATTTCAGTGCCTGAACACGCCAAGCTATCAATCCTCGACTTTTGCACCATTTACGAGGGCGAGACCGCCTCACAGTCCATGGCCAGGTCCGTGGAGCTAGCCCAAGAAGCCGAAAAGCTGGGCTACTCCCGCATCTGGTACACCGAGCACCACAACATGCCGAACAGCACCTCGTCATCCCCGGCGGTGCTCATTTCCCACATCGGCGCTAAGACCAACACCATCCGCCTGGGAGCAGGTGGCGTCATGCTGCCCAACCACTCCCCTTATGTCATCGCCGAGCAGTTCGGCACGCTAGCTGAGCTCTACCCCAATCGCATCGACTTGGGCCTCGGCCGTGCGCCCGGCACCGACATGCACACCCTCGGCCGCGCCCTGCGCCGCGATGCCCACGCCGCTGAGCGCTTCCCGGAAGACGTCCGCGAGCTGCAAGGTTACTTCTCCGGCAAGTCCCTCGTCCCAGGCGTCCAGGCCATCCCCGGAGTAAACACCCACGTGCCGCTCTACATTCTGGGCTCATCCATGTTCGGCGCATCCCTAGCAGCGAAATATGGCCTGCCTTATGCCTTCGCTTCCCACTTCGCGCCGACCCACCTAGAGTCCGCCACGGCGTACTACCGCAACAACTTCGAGCCTTCTGAGGCACTCAGCGAGCCTTACGTCATTGCCGGCGTTAACGTCCTAGCCGCCGACACCAAGGAGGCGGCCGACGCCGAATACGAAAAGGTCTGCTTCAACCGCGTCAAGGCATTTGCCGGCCGCGGCAAGCACCTCACCGACCAGCAGGTCGAGCAGATCGTCAGCTCCTACCAAGGCCAGCAAATTCTCGACATGCTGCAGTACAGCGCCGTGGGCACCACCGATGAAGTCCGCGAGTACCTCGAGGGCTTCCAGGAAAAGGCTCAGGCGGACGAGCTCATGATTTCTCTGCAGTCCACCACGCACGACAACGTGCTCCACAACATGGACCTTCTGGCGAAGGCTTGGGATCTGCACTAGAAATCCTGCGCAAATCAAAACTACATATCAGCTGGAGCGCGAATGCACGACCACTGGTCATGCAGTTTCCAGCAAGTTACCTGTGCGGCAGCTGGACTATTTTCAAAATAGGGAAAACACATAACTTCCATGAAATTGAAACCTTGGATTTAACTTGATTAGCATTTCCATTGTTCAGTAGCGAAGGTGGACGCATGGCAGTGCGCGATGTGCAGCATCACAAAAAAGATCTCAACTCTGCGTGCAGAGGTATTAGTCAGTTCCGGACGCGGGCGCCGCTCAGTAGTTCTGGGCCGATTCAACTCGGAAGACTTTGATTCCATCCTTTCCATTTCCCACTGGCTCGAAAGCCGCGGCCTTGATGCCGAATCCGGTTCCATCCACAGCCACCTTTTTGAAAAGGGTGTCGATTACGACAATGCCCACCGGCTTCCAACTCTCGTTTATGCCTCTGACGAAGACGCACAGGCTCTTGCCTGCGAGCCCGGTGCACCCCTATGGCGCTTCCCGCTCGAGCTATCTGACTAGATTTCGCGCAACCCACCCCCACCGATTAACCTGCTTTCATGCAGAAAGTACACCTAGCGCGCATGGCCTGCGCGCTAGTTCTCGGGGCGTCGCTAAGCGCCTGCTCAGCTGGCCACACCGCGGTCAAAGAAACCACCAGTGATTCGCTGACCATCGCCGCAACCGGCGCCGCCACCTCTCTCGATTTCACCAATGTAGGCGGCGCGGCCATTCCCGCTGCACTCATGAGCAACGTATACGAGACCCTCGTACGTATTGAGGGCGATGAGATTGTCCCCGGACTTGCCGAGAACTGGGACACCGACGGCACTACCTACACCTTCCACTTGCGCAAGGGCATCAAGTTCAGCAACGGTGACGCCTTCACCGCTGACACCGCCGTCTACTCCATCAACAATGTGAAAGAGAACTGGACCAACGGCATCGCCAAGCAGATGGCGGTAGTTGACTCCGCCACCGCAATCGACGAGCACACCCTCAAGGTGAAACTGTCCAAGCATTCCAACGGCTGGCTGTGGTCCATGGGCACCGCCATCGGCGCGATGATGACCCCCACCGCCACGGACCTTGCCACCACCCCGGTGGGCACGGGCCCGTTCACGCTCGCAGGCTTTACCCCAGGCGAGTTCATCTCCCTGACCCCCAACCGTGACTACTGGGGGAAGGTCCCGCAGGAAGACGTGACCATTCAGTACTTCCCCGATGCTGTCTCCTCCGTGAACTCGCTGAAGTCCGGCGGCGTCGACGTGGTGTGGGCAATGCAGAACCCGGAGCTCCTCGATGACTTGGGTTCCGACATCCGCACCACGGTGGGCACCACCAACGGCGAGGTGCTGCTTTCCATGAACAACAACGCCGCGCCTTTCGACGACCCTCGCGTGCGCCAGGCCGTGGCCTACGGCGTGGATCGCGATGCCGCCAACCAGGTCCTGTGGGGCGGCATGGCCCAGGACACCGGCGGTGCACCGGTCCCACCGACGGACCCTTGGTCTAGCGATAAGGACTACTACCGATTCGACCCCGAGCGCGCGAAAAAGCTCCTCGCCGAGGCCGGTGCCGTGGGAGCCCCCGTCACCATCACCGCGCCGACCCTGCCTTACGCCCAGCGCGTCTCAGAGCTGCTCTACTCCCAGCTGACCGAGATCGGTTTCGACGTCACCCTCGAGTCCGCCGAGTTCCCCGCCGTGTGGCTGGGCCAGGTCATGGGCGCCAAGGATTACCAGATGTCGTTGGTCTCCCACGTGGAGCCGCGCGACATCCCCACGCTCTTTGGCAACCCAGACTACTACCTGGGCTACGACTCGCAGAAGGCCCGTGACCTGCTCGCGGCTGCCGACGCCGCCCCCGAGGAGCAGTACCCCAAGCTCATGGGCGAGGCAGTGGACCAGATCATGGCTGACGCCGGTGCACTGACCTTGATGAACATGCCCAACATCGTGCTCTATCGCGACGGGATTGAGGGCCTTGACCCCAATCAAATCACCGACGCCATCGAGCTGCGCAACTTAAAGGAGCAGGCATGACCTACCTCAAGGCGCTGGCCAAGTTCGTCCTGACCTTGTTTGCGGCCTCCGTTGCTATCTTCCTGCTCATGCGCGCAGTGCCCGGCAACCCGGCGCGCGTGGCGCTGGGCGTGAACGCCACTGAAGACGCCGTCGCCGAGCTCACCCAGACCCTCGGCCTTGATCGCCCGCTTATCACCCAGTACTTCGAGTGGGTGGGTGGGCTGCTCAGCGGCAACTTCGGCACCTCGCTGTCCTCGCAGCAGGACATCACTCCGCTGGTGCTGGACCGCGCCCAGGTCTCCCTCATCCTGGTGGGCTTGGCCATCGTGCTAGCGCTAGCCGGCGCTGTGCCCATGGGCATGTGGCTGGCGCGCACGGGCAACACGTTCGTCTCGGCACTGACTCAGATCGGCATCGCCGTCCCGAGCTTCCTCGTGGGCATCATCATGGTGGCCTTCTTCGCCGTGCGTCTGGGCTGGCTGCCCGCCAACGGCTGGATTCCACCGGACCAGGACTTCGGCGGCTTTATCGCCCGGCTCATCATGCCGGTGATCTCCTTGGCCTTGGTGCAGGGCGCGATGCTCACCCGCTACGTGCGCTCCTCCGTCGTGGATGTGATGGACCAGGATTACATCCGCACCGCCCGCGCGCTGGGACTATCCCATGCGGAGGCGCTGCGCCGCCACGGCCTGCGCAATGCGGCCCTTCCCGTGCTCACGGTGACCGGTCTGCAGCTGACCACCCTGATTGTGGGTGCGGTGGTCATCGAGTCCGTCTTCGTCATTCCAGGCTTGGGCAGCATGCTTCTCGACGCCGTGTCCAACCGCGATCTCACCACCGTGCAGACCCTGGTTATGCTGTTGGTCTTTTTCACGTTGGCCATCAACTTGGCCACCGACTTGGCCTACCGCGTAATCGATCCGCGTTTGAAGGAGAAGCGATGAAGAAGTTGGGTTTCGTTCTCGTCGGTATCACCGTCCTCCTCGCGGCGGTCTCCCTTTTCTGGACGCCTTATGCACCGAACATCGCCTCGCCCGATTTGCTGGCGGGCAGCTCCGCTGAGCATCTCCTCGGCACCGATCGCTTTGGTCGCGACATTGCCTCGCGCCTGATGGTCGGCGCACGCATCACGCTCTTCGTGAGCGTCATCGCCGTCGGTATTGCCGCGCTCGTCGGCGTTCCGCTCGGTGTGGTGGCGGGCATGCGCCGCAATAGCATCCTCGACTCCCTCATCATGCGCGGCTCGGATCTCTTGCTCGCGTTCCCGGCGCTGTTGCTCGCCATCATCGCTGGCGCGGTGTGGGGTCCGTCGACGATTACGGCCATGATCGCCATCGGCATCGCGGGAATCCCTTCCTTTGCCCGGGTGGCACGCTCGGGCACCCTGCAGGTAGTCACGCAGGACTTCATCGCCTCGGCGCGCGTGTCCAAGGTTCCAGCGCCCACCATCGCGGTGCGCCATATCCTGCCTAACATCGCCCCACTTATCATCGTGCAGTCCTCCGTCTACTTCGCACTCGCGATCCTCGCCGAGGCCGGCCTTTCCTACCTGGGCCTCGGCACCACCCCGCCCACCGCGTCTTGGGGCCGCATGCTGCAAGATTCCCAGCCCCTGCTGGCCAGCCATCCCATGCAGGCCTTCTGGCCGGGCCTTGCCATCGCCGCCACGGTGTTGGGCTTTAACCTGCTTGGCGACGCCCTGCGCGACATCCTCGATCCCCGCCTGAAAGGAGGCCAGCGATGAACCACCCCATGCTTTCCGTACAAGACCTGTGCATCCGCACCGGCAAGGAGACCATCGTTGGCCCGCTCAGCTTTAGCATTGAGTCCGGCCAACGCCTGGGCATCATCGGTGAGTCCGGCTCCGGCAAGTCCCTGACCGCGCTGGCCATAATGGGCTTACTGCCAAAGAACCTCCACGCTGAGGGTTCCATCGAGCTTGGCGGACGCGAGCTCGTGGGCCTGCGCGACCGCCAGGTGCGCAAGCTGCGCGGCGCCGACATGGCGATGGTCTTTCAGGAGCCGATGAGCGCGCTCGACCCGCTCATGCGCGTGAGCAAGCAGCTGCGCTACGCCGGCGCGTCTGCTGAGGCGCTCAACGAGGTGGGCCTCGATGCGGCCCTTGCCTCGCGCTTCCCGCACGAGCTGTCTGGCGGCCAGCGCCAGCGCGTAATGATTGCCATGGCCATGGCCCGCAACCCCAAGCTGCTCATCTGCGACGAGCCCACCACGGCCCTCGATGCCACCACGCAAGACAGCATCCTGGACCTCATCATGGAACTGACCCAGCGCCACAACACCGCGCTGCTGTTCATCAGCCATGACCTACGCGTCATCCGCCGCATGTGCCCTGAGACGTTGGTCATGCAGGACGGCCAGATCGTCGAATCCGGCGCGGCGCTGGACAACCCCCAGCACCCGTACACCAAGCACCTCATCGCGGCCTCCCAGTCCAAGCCGGCCGCCACTGAGCCGAAGCTCGGCGAGGTTGTCATTTCCCTCGACCACGTCACCAAGGCTTACGGCTCCACTACTGCGCTTTCCGACGTCTCCCTCGAAGTACGCAAGGGCGAGCGCATCGGCGTCGTCGGCAGCTCCGGCTCCGGTAAGACGACGTTACTCAAGCTCATCACCGGCCTTGAGCAGCCGACCTCCGGGTCCGTGCAGGTGGAAGGCCGCGTGCAGATGGTATTCCAGGACCCGCAAGGTTCCCTCAATCCGCGCATGCCAATCTGGAAGATCGTGGCTGAGGGCTCACCCACACCGGTCACGCGTGCCGAGATTGCGAAAGTCTTGGCGGAGGTCGGCATCGACGAGGATGCCTTGGACCGCTTCCCCCACGAGTTCTCCGGCGGCCAGCGCCAGCGCATCTCGATTGCCCGCGCGGTCATCGGCAACCCGGACATCCTCCTCGCCGACGAAGCGGTCTCCGCCCTCGACGTCTCTGTGCGCGCCCAGGTCCTCGAGCTGCTTGAGAGGCTCGTTGAAAGCTACAGCCTGACGCTGGTGTTTATCTCGCATGATCTAGGTGTGGTCAAGCAAGTGTGTTCCAGCCTGGCTGTCATCTACCATGGTGAGCTGGTCGAACGCGGAGTATGGTCCGCCCCACAGCACCCGTATACCAAGTCGCTTCTAGGGGCTGCGCAGGGGTAACGTATGCCACGATATGAGCGAATTGATTGAGCATCCCCTACCGCAACGCCCGCGCCCGCTACAGCTTTTCACCGCCTACAACTCTTCGGTGACTCGCTGGCCGGGCGCGATGCGTGCTGCTCTCGCCATCGCCATTCCCGGCGCGCTCGCCATCCTCACCGGCCACCCCGACGCCGTGCTGTTGGTCACCGCGGGCGCGATGTCCGTCATTTACGGCGAGGAGCACCCCTATCGCACCCGCCGTTGGGTGATTCTCACTGCGGGTGTGCTCCTTACCTTGGCCGCTACCGTTGGTTCGCTGGTGGGTGAGCTCGTCTTCGCCCCGGGCCACGGACACTGGTGGCTTTTGCTGTCTGCGGCCTTTGCTATTTCTATTGGCGCGCTCGGCGCCTTCCTGCAGAATGCGCTACGCCTGCCGCCGCCGGGTTCCTTCTTCGTGGTGATGGTCGGCGGCGGCTCCACCATGCTCGCGCGCACCGACATCACCCCCTTTGAGGTCGCTGCGTGGTCCATTGCGGGTGTCATAGCTGCGTACTGCCTGGGCATGCTGCCTCGCTTCCACTCCCCGCACGGTCCGGAGACCCGCACTGTCGCGACCCTAGAGAAGGCCACTGCCGCCTTTGAGAACTCCACAACCGACGTCTTGGCACGCCACCATCAGGCACAGACTGCGCTGGCGAATACGTGGCAAGCGCTTTCCGACGCCGGTATCGTCCGCGGCGGCCGCGTCATTCAAGCAGCACAAGGCCACCTCGTGGAGCGTGCCCTTGCCGCGCAGAACCGCATCGTGCAGCACAACCAGTCACTGGATCTCTCTGCCAACTCGGATGAGCTTTCTGACTCCCCGACCTACGTCGACCCAAACCGCACCGCCATCCCGCACACCAAGCCGACGATGCGCTACCGCATCTACCGCGCGTCGGTGGGCAACTCGCATGCGGTGGTGACGGTAGAAAAGATTCTGATTGCGGCCATCGCCACCACGCTCGTGGGCCTTGCACTGGGCCTAGACCGCCCAGACTGGGGCGCAGTTTCCGTGCTGCTTCTTCTGCAGTGGGGCCCGGACCATGTGCCCGGCACCATCCGCGGATTGCAGCGAATGGTGGGCTCGCTGCTCGGTGTGTGCGTGTTCTACCTCATTGCGTCCTTCGGTTTAGAAAGCTGGACGCTGCTGCTCGCGCTCGCTGCCTGCCAATTCTGCGCGGAGATCTTCGTGGTCAAGAACTACGCCATCTGCGTCATCTTCTCCACGCCGCTGGCGCTGCTCATGGGCCATACGGCCGATCACTTGGCGTTCACGGCCTTCTCCCGCATCTGTGAGATCGCGCTGTCGGTGGTCTTTTCCTTGCTGGTGCTCTGGCTCTGGAAGCCGCGTGCCCAGCTGACCAACCACTACCGTCTGCAGGTCCGCTGCCAGGAAGCAATCACCAGCCTGCTGGGCGCACTACTTTTCTCGACCCCCGACGAGTCCCTGGCTGCTCGCCGCGACCTGCAGTACGAGCTGCTTTCTGAGCGCCGCTCCATCCAGTCCATTGCAGTCAACCACCCGCAACACGTGGGTGAGTTCTGGCAGCGCCACCTTGCCCTGCAGCATGCGGGCTATTTCATCTTGGATTACTGCTCAATTCACCCGGACGAGGTTCCGGGTGACATCAACGCGCTGGTATCCCTAGCGCGAATAGACTTCGAAAAGTAGAGATTTATCGAGCACATGCTCTTCGATGCGCTCGAAGACCTCAAAAGCCGATAGCAACTCGGCCTCTGCGACGTTGTACGAAGAATTATCAAAATTTGGCAGTTGCATTCGTGGCAATCCAATCCATTAGAAACTCTGATTCCCTGATACTAGCGGATAAGTTGGCACTTGCACCTTTTCTCCTGAACAATGGAGGGCCAATGTCTAAAAGGCAGGCCCATTGAGGTGCCGCCAAGTTAGGAAAGTTTGTCTTCTCCCATCAACGATTCGCCGAGTACCCCTGCATCTACGAACACAGATACGAACACAGAAGCCCGCGCCGTGGGCCTCTATCCCCACGACATGCACCCGGGCCTCGTCCCAGGCATCGGCGTTGAGAACCAGCGCAACACGTTCGGGCTTGATAAGGCCTTGTTCTCCGTGACGGCAATCGCCGTCGTCAGCTTCATCATCTGGGGCATCTTATCCTCGCAGTCGGTCTCCGCGGCGTCGTCAAGCGCATTCTCGTGGGCAATCACCAACACCGGCTGGCTGCTCAACATCACCATGATGATGGCCATCGCCACCATGGCCTACGTGGGCCTGTCCCGCCTCGGCCGCATCAAGCTCGGCACCGATGACGAAGAGCCCGAGTTCGGCTGGTTCAGTTGGGTGGCCATGATGTTCGGCGCCGGCATCGGTGTGGGTATCTTCTTCTACGGCCCGTCGGAGCCGCTTTCGCACTACCTCACCCCGCCGCCGCACACCGTTGACGGCAACACGGTTGAGGCTCTGCACCAGTCCATGGCCCAGGCACACTACCACTGGGGTCTTTCCCCGTGGGCCGCTTATGCATTGGTAGGCGGTGCAATTGCCTATTCCTCTTACCGCCGCGGCCGCGTCCCGTTGATATCTTCCATCTTCAAGCCGCTGTTCAGCTCCCGCGATACTGATGGGCCACTGGGCAAGCTAATCGACGTCCTCGCGCTCATCGCTACCCTCTTTGGCACCGCTGCCACGCTGGGCCTTTCCGCCATCCAGATGGGTGAAGGCGTCTCCATCATCCGCGGCGCTGGACCGCTGACCAATACCGCGCTGATTGTCATCATTGCGGTTCTCGGCTGTGGTTTTATCATCTCCGCAGTCTCCGGCGTCTCCCGCGGCGTGCGCTACCTGTCCAACATCAATATCTCGCTCACGCTGGGCCTCGTGGTCTTCGTCTTCCTCGCCGGCCCAACCTTGCTGCTGCTCAACCTCATCCCCTCGGGCATCGTCACCTACATCGACCAGCTGCTGCCGATGATGGCCAAAGGCCTATCCTGGGGCGATGAAACCATCGAGTTCCAGTCCTACTGGACCGCCTTCTACTGGGCATGGTGGATTGCATGGACGCCGTTCGTGGGCATGTTCGTTGCCCGCATCTCCCGCGGACGCACTCTCCGTGAGTTCACCGCCGTGACCGTCTTCGCGCCAACGCTTATCCTCATCATGGCCTTTACCGTCTTCGGCGGAACCTCGATTCAATTTAGCCGCGAAAAGGTCCCAGGCTTCGACGGAACCGCCTCCGGCGAGCAGGTCTTGTTCACTATGTTCGATAACCTGCCGCTGCACCAGGTAACGCCGTTTATCCTGCTTTTCGTCCTCGCAATTTTCTTCATTACCTCCGCGGATTCTGCCTCCGTCATTATGGGCACGATGTCCTCCAAGGGAGATCCTGCGCCCAACAAACTCGTGGTGGTCTTCTGGGGTCTGTGCATGATGGGCATCGCCATCGTCATGCTGCTTACCGGCGGCGAGGACGTGCTTTCCGGCCTGCAGAACCTAACTATTCTTTCCGCGCTTCCTTTCTGCGTGGTGCTGCTGGTGATGATGGTCGCCTTCATCAAGGACCTGCGTTCTGATCCGATGTTCATTCGCCGCAAGTACGCCCGTGCCGCTGTGGAGAACGCGGTTGTCCGCGGCATCGAGGAGCACGGCGACGACTTCGAGCTTTCCATTGAGCATGCTGAGGAGGGCCGCGGTGCGGGCTCCGACTTCGACTCCTCCGCGCAGCGCTACACCGAGTGGTATCAGCGCACGGACGAGGACGGCGAGAACGTTTACTACGACTTCGAGACCGACACCTGGGCTGACGGCTACACCGGCGAAGACAAGGAAAGCTAACGCTGCTCCAGCACTGCAATCGCGATATGCACCCGGTTCGTGCCGCCAATCTTTTCCAAGATGTGCTTGATGTGCGTCTTGACCGTGGCCACAGAGACATAAAGCTGCTCCGCGATTTCAGTATTGTCCAGCCCCTTCGCCACCAGCTGCGCCACCTCGTTTTCGCGCGCACTCAAATCCGCCAGGACGAGCGGCTCTTGCGGCTGGGCATGCGGAATCGCCAGCAGGTTCTGCAGCGCTTTAGGGCTAAGCAGCTGCTGGCCCTGCGCGGCCGCCCGCACTGAGGCGACTAATGCCTCAGGACCTGTGGCCTTCAGCAGAAACCCCATCGCTCCCGCGTGCAAGGAATCGACGATGAATTCGTCGGTGTCGAAGGCCGTCAGCATCACCACAGGAATGTCGGGCACGGCCGTCTTCAGCTGCGCCACCGCCTCAATCCCATCCATGACCGGCATACGGATATCCATCAGCACAATATCCGGGCGTTGTTGCGTAATCAGCTGCACGCCATCGCGCCCATTGCTGGCCTCGCCCACCACTTCGATGTCGCCTGCGCCCTCTAGAATCAGACGGATGCCGCGGCGCAGCAGCTCCTCGTCGTCGACAAGCACTGCAGAAATCATCGTTCCTCCATTGGCAAATACAGGCTCCAACTAAACTCTTCGCCATCTTCTACGTCTAGGCGCCCACCTACCAAGCGTGCGCGTTCGCGCATGCCGATAAGCCCATGCTCGCCGCCACTTGCCGACGCCCCCTCTACCTTCCGGTTGCGCATCGTCACCCGAGCCAAAGCACCATCTTGGGCTACCTCGATCGCAATCTTCTGCCCCGGCGCATGCTTGCGCGCATTCGTCAGGCCTTCTTGCACCGCACGGCTCAACGCATGCACACCCATAGTCGATATCTTATCTAAGCAGTCATCGCGGTACTCAAGTGTGACCTTGGCACCGGCGGCGCGCGCCCGCACTACGTGATCGTCGATGCTGGTGCGCGGGTCAATTCGATCATCGATACGCAAAGAGCGAATGACCTGCCGCAGATCGGTCACCGCCTGCTGGGCCTCTTTTTGGATAGTCGTAGCGGATTCCGCCACCTGCTCCGGCGGCAAATCCTTCCGGTACGCCAGTCCACCGGCATATACAGAGATAAGGCTTAGCCGATGTGAAAGCGAATCGTGCATATCGCGGGCGATGCGGTTGCGCTCATCCTGGCGAACTTTTTCGTTTTCTGCCTCCAGGGTCTGTTTATTCAGCTCCGCGCGCGCCACCAGCGTGGCCTGACGTTGCCGGCGACTATGACGCACGACGCCTATCGACAGCCCTGATAGAACCAGCATGGCCCATAAAATGGCATACCCGGCCACCGCCAATGGCACGGTTTCGAAAGAATCAGGCCTATAAACCTTGACGCCATAACTTAAGGTGAGCACCGCCGTTGCTGCCAATGTCCAGCGCTTACTTCCACGCGAGACTAAAGAAACATAGGCAACGAAGACTGTCAGTGAGAACTGATGCAGTCCCGCCGAAGCGCAAATGATCACCGCACTGACCAGCGCGGAGACCGGACCAGGATAGCGTTCGTAAATGCTAAACTCCCGCGGCACGTGCCGCAGCGCAAAGGCCAGCAAGACCCAGGTGAGGATGCTCACCAACGACCCAATAGCGGCCTCAGTAAGGATGCGATCATCCCATGAATTGCCAGAGCGCTCGTCGAAGCGTATGAACATCGCCCCCATCGTGACTACATCAGCCAATACACACACGGCAACGATGGCGGCACGCCGCCACCGCGTTACCCCGTTTAACGTGTTGAGGTAGGTGGCATGCCGCTGCTTTTCAATCCAGTTCTTCATCTTCGACCGTGCCGTACTCATATCCACCCACAGTAGTAAAGGCCTAAAGCCGCAAATCTACCCTGGGGTGGATTTAATGCAAAGCCATTCTCCGTAGCGTCGAAGACATGGACAAGAAAGTACTAACAGCCCTAGCCGCAGCTACTGCGTATTTCGTGGCAGTGCCGGCGGCAAGCGCACTGCTGCCTGAGCCCACTACCCCGACAAGCGCCGTCGCCTTCCACGATGTAGCCATCGCCGATCTGGAATGCGCGCAAAGCCCGACATATCTTAAAGACTCCCCCAGATGGGAATGCGGGGATACCACCATCGGCGCTGACCCCGCCGAGTCCTTCCTGGAACCTGAGACTGCGTTACTACGACAGCACCGCTATATGCTCGCTACCGATTCCCTCTCAAATGCCCCGGTACGCCAGCCTCAGAAGAATATCTATCGCCTCGACGAAGGCGACAAGGTAACTATCCTGTACGACTCCGACGATAAGAAGCAGTTCTTCCATCTCGAGGGGCCTGACGCCGCCCGCTATGCAGACAAAGTGGAGGTCAAATAATGAAATACCTATTTTATGTGCTCGCTACCGCGGGTCTCGCCTACTCCGTGCACTTCGAGTTTAACCAGCCTTACGTCACCGCCAGCCTCATCGCTGCACTCATCCATGTGGCGATCTGGACTTGTGCCTCCTGGCTCGCGTTCCGAGGCCACCGCGGCACGGCCCTAGGCATGCTCTGGGGCGCGGCGTGCACCGGCCCGGCTGTCTTCTTCAACTCGCACTTCACCACCATCTTGGGAAAACTGCAATTGCAGTGGCTAGATGGCGCTGGCTTCGCGCCAATTACTGAAGAGACTCTGAAGTTCATTGGTGTTCTGCTCATCTGTACTTACTTCATTAAGCACCAACGCACTCGCGACTTCGTCTACGTCGGTATCGCCGTAGGCATGGGCTTTGCGGTCGTGGAAGATTGCACCTTCTTCGCACGCCTGACGCTGCAAGACCTCGACTCAGATCTCATGGGCGCAACTACTGGGGTGCTCATCAGGTTTATTGCCTGCACCTTCACGCACTCCCTCATGACCGGCATCGCGGCATATGGCTTGGCCCGTGGCCGTGCACTCGCCGGCTGGATGGGCGCCGTCACGGTTCACGTCTTCCAGAACCTCTTTCCCTCGCTGGATTACGCCTTCGCGGACAGCCACTGGCCGAAACTTGCAGCTTTAGCGGTAGTGGGGGCAACCTGGATTGTAGCGCTCTGGTTTATCGTCCGCCACATACGGCAATCGCGACGTGAACGCGGCTCGTCCCGCCGAGTTTCTTCAAAATCTTCTGCACGTGAGTCTTTACTGTCGGTAGCGAAATAAAAAGCTGCTCTGCAATTTGTTGATTACTTAACCCATCTGCCACCAGCTCCGCAACCTCCATCTCACGGTCGCTGAGGTGCGCCAGCCGCCTGTTCTTCCGCTTTGGCCGCGGGGAGAGCAGGCGTTCCAGTACCTCGCGGCTGAGCATCGGTTGGCCTGCCGCAGCCGCGCGAATGGAAGCAACAAGCGCTTCCGGTGGCGTCGATTTCAATAGGAATCCAACGGCACCGGCTTGGAGCGCATCGACAATAAATTCGTCGGTATCGAAAGCGGTTAACATCACCACGGGAATCGACGCCGGCAACTTCCCCAGCGCCTCAATGCCATCCATGACGGGCATGCGAATGTCCATGAGCACGACGTCGGGAAGCGCGTCCAGCACCACTGCTATCGCATCCTTGCCATTAGACGCCTCCCCCACCACCTTGATGCCGGCATTGGCCAGCATGAGCCGCAGGCCACTGCGCAATAGCGCTTCGTCATCGACCAGCACCACCTTTAGCGCTTCATCGGCAGCTGCAATTCCCATCCGAATTCATCTCCCTCCAGCATCCGAAATTCTCCTCCGATAAGTTCCGCGCGCTCAGCCAGACCCCGCAGCCCAAAACCACGCCCCACCGGGCCCGTATGCGCGTTGGTTACGGTGAGCACGAGATTGGGGCCGCGCTTGGCGACGTCGAAAAGCACCGGCTTTCCCCGCGCGTACTTGCGGGCATTGGTGGCTGCCTCCTGGACCGCGCGATACAACGTGTGCTGACCTAAGGTATCGAGCCTTTCTACTATGTCTGGATCAGTGGAATAGCGCAGCTCAACGTTGTCATCTCGAATGAGCGTTTCGATGCTTGCCCGTGGATCTTCTGCTGCCTCCTGCCGCAGGGCATAAAGCACCGCGCGCAGATCCTGCACTGCAGCATTCGCTTCTTGGCGAATCGTCTCCGCCGCCTCAGAATACTCCTTGGGAACCTGCTCATTCTGAAAAGACAAAGCCCCTGCATGCACGGCAATCATCGACAACCGATGCGACAGTGAATCGTGCATGTCTCGCGCTATCTCTTCCCGAATTTCGCGCTGCAAATTCTGTTGCTTCTCGCGGTTCTTGCCGCGCTGCATGCCGATCAGAAGCACGATTACGAGTACTGGAACGATGCCAAATTCGAGCCAGCCTTCGAACTCACTCGCAGGGTTGAGAGGATAGGCAGCGAGATAGCTAAGCGCCGCCACTACTGCCGCCACCGACCACTTCACGGACCTCCGCGATGTCATGGACACCATGGCCACCAGCTGAGATAGCGCGGCAAAATAAGAAAAGCCGCAAGCAATCACGACAA
This sequence comes from Corynebacterium sp. LK14, assembly GCF_008042215.1. Lineage (NCBI taxonomy): Bacteria > Bacillati > Actinomycetota > Actinomycetes > Mycobacteriales > Corynebacteriaceae > Corynebacterium > Corynebacterium sp. LK14. The sequence goes on along the minus strand of NZ_NOVQ01000009.1, from coordinate 87,777 downwards.
CTCCGCAGATGAAGGTCTTCCGCGTTCCTGGGAAATCAGATTGCTCCAGCTCCCGCGGATCATGAGAAATGGCCCATGGCAGCAAACTCCACGAAACCACCCCGGCGATGAAACTCAAGCAAACGAAGCCGACATAGGCTCTATCGTTTTGCGGATCGATGTTGGGCAACCCCATGTCTTCTAAGTCGATGCCGATACCGATCAGCCCAAAGCAGCACCCACCTAGCACGCAGAGCACGACGATGAAAGCTACCTGCCAACGGTTCCTAGTCATGATTCATACCTTAAAGGCCGCAAACTCATTCTTAGGGATGATTAATTACCAGCGACTGTTTAATCATGACTTTTCATCGCTGCTTAAAACGCCCGATCATTTACTTCTTCTTTTGGGCGGTGCTGAGCGCCGTACTCTTCGTCGCGCTCATTATCGGTCTCGCAATTCTCGCACCAGACTTAAATCTCGACGACATGAACGCGCCGCTGCCTTTTAGCATCATGATGCTCTTCATCATCGTGTTCCTCCCAGGAGCCTTTTGCCGACGCCGGCCCGGCATGGTGTGGTCAGGCGCAGGTCGGTTTCGGTGGGATTACGCCCGGCGCGCCCTTCTGGTGGCGTTGCCCGTTACGCTGTTGAGCTTTCTTCCGCTTCTCCGAAATGGATTCTCCCCTGCTCCAAACGCTCTATTGATGCTGGGGCTGGCGGTCATCTTGGTGCCGCTGCAGTCAGTGACGGAGGAAGTTGTCTTTCGCAGTCTGCTTCCCCAGGTATTCGGCCGGTGGCTGCGCTCGCCGTGGTTGGCCTATTCGCCCTCGATTCCGTTGTTTGTTGCAGGCCATACTTATAACTGGATCGGGCTTGTTGACATCTTTGTCTTCGCCGTCTGCCTAAGCGTGCTCACAGTGAAGACGAACGGGATCGAGTACGGATGCGTGATTCATGCGTGCAATAACTTCGTCTTCTTCGCTGCTGGCACCCTGGGCTTGGTGGACGTTAACGCTGAGAACGTGGGCTGGGGTCAAACCCTGCTCAGCGCATTGACCTGCATTGTTATCTCGGCAATCTTGTACTACTCAACGCCCTCCACCGCAGAGCGCATCACTCTTGTTGCCGGCGAAGGATGCGCGTCTTCGGCAGCCAAGCGCTCAAAGGCGACGGCGGCGAGTGCTGCGGCTTGGTCACCGAGCACCGAATCATCGAACCTCGCCAGCGGCGAATGATTCCACTCGCGCAGGTGCTCTGGGGTATCCGGATTGACGGTACCGAACCACATGAAAGTGCCAGGTACCTGCGCTAGTACGCCGCCGAAGTCCTCCGAAGCCATCATGGGCGTTTCCATCGGGATGACATTTTCTGCTCCGAACATGCCACCCCACAGCGCCGCGGCGAATTGATTCTCGCGCGGGTTGGTTTTGGTTGCGGAATACAGAACCTCGAAATCTACCTTTGCGGTGCATCTATGCGACGCCGCGACAGAACTGGCCACTTCCACAACCATCTGGCGCACTTGCTCAATCTTTTCATCGCGCAGCACGCGCACTGTAGCACCGAGCATGGCGTGGTCAGGGATGACATTAATGGCGCCGTCGCCTGCGCGCAGATTAGTCACTGTGATGACGATCGGCTCGTTGGCATCGAAACGGCGAGTCAGTGCAATTTGCAAGGCCATCTGAATCTCCCCCAGCGCTGCGACGGGATCGATGGCATCGTGCGGCCGCGACCCATGGCCGCCCTTGCCATAGACAGTGATCTTCAGATTCGACGATGATGCCATCATGGGCCCGGAAATATGGTGGAAAGTGCCACGATCCTGCGGACCGACATGCAGGCCATAAGCGGCAATCGGACGACGCCCCGCTGCATCGAGGACGCCTTCTTCGATCATCGGGAGGGCACCACCCGGGCCTTCTTCGCCGGGCTGGAACATGAACGTGACGTCGCCAAGCAAGTGCTCCTTCTGCGCGCACAGCAACTTCACCGCACCGATGAGCCCTGCGGTGTGAAGGTCGTGGCCGCACGCGTGCATCAGCCCGTTGGTGGAAGCAAAAGGATCGCCCGTCTGCTCACGGACCGGCAACGCGTCCATGTCTGCGCGCAGCAGCACCGAAACCGGCCGTGGGCCGCGCTTGCCGCCGCGAAGGACCGCGACCACGGAGCTTAAATCCTGGCCGACCTGAATCTCCAACGGCAGGCCTTTGAGCGCCTCGAGGACCTTCTTTTGCGTCCGCGGAAGCTCGAGCCCAATTTCCGGGTGCTGGTGCATATCCCGCCGGAATTCCTGCAGCTGCGGTAAGAGCTTTTGGCCTTCCTCCAAGAACACCTCACTGGCAATGCGCTCACCAATCTTGGCAGCGGTAACTGGCAGCGGTGGAAGCTGCTGGCCTTGGCGAGGTGCCTTCTTCTTGATGGGTTCCATGAATCAATCCTTCCCGGGTTTGACCATCGACACTACATGGAACCCAGTTGCAATGAACTGCACCACAAACTGACATCTGGAGGTCCGAACAGGCGGACTCCCACTGAGGAGCCAGGCCGCGAAACGACGTCGCATCCCATCCGGAGGGACTACCTGGACAAAGGAATCCACGGGTGGACCATGTTCGGTCAGCAACTGCAGCGTACATGGGACGGAATTAAGCCGGCGTTGCAGTAGCGTCATCGAAGGAAAGCAACCCTCCTCTCGCTTCCCAGGCGCCCATTCGTTCAGCCACGCTCTGGCGCCAGTTCGCATTGTTGGGAACGAGAAGCCCCTTCGGAACGGTGCTCTCCCAGGTGCCGTCTGCCCAGCACCATAGAACTACTCCGGTGTCGGGGTCCATGACATAGAACGCCCTGCCATCCGTCTTGATGTTGTGGCAGCGTTGGCAAAGGCAAACCAAATTATCGCTCGAGGTTTTTCCGCCATCCGCGTAGGGAATTCGGTGGTCGAGCTGCGTAAGGTGAGCAGGCATGTCACAACCTGGACCTCGGCACGTTCCATCGCGCGCCTCAACAAACGCTCGAATTGCTTCAGTCGGGCGGTACCCCTCGGTTTCACCTGGCGCGATTTCTCGAGTCGAGGCGCCCTCTGGTGGGTCGATATACCCATATCCGGGAGCGAAGGCTAGTGAGGTATCAGCCTGCTGGAAAACGTTGATAACGATCTTTTGCTCGATCGGATCAAGGATGGTGGCCGCCAACGCACGGGCAAAGGAGATGCCCTCTTTCTCCGCGCGCTTACGGACTAGACGGTCAATGGTTTCTGCGGTAACTGCATCCAGGTTGGCGGTGATTTCACCACGACCGGCATACCGCTCCATGTGGTAGCGGTCGCGATCTTCTTCAACTTCGCCTTCAACGCAATAGTGCAGGGCGAGCACCTCAGAAATCACCTTCCGAATACGGGAGGCCTCGGGCAGGCGCTGATTCGGACGACGCGGGGTGAAGAGCTCTTCGAGAGCATCATCCACGAACGGATAGATGCGTTCCTCGACGCCTTGCAGCGCCTTGCCGATGGCCAAGATCCGGTCATAGTCCAAGAACCAGTCCAGTTTGTTGAGGTGACGTAGTTTGGGCAGATACGAGATCTTTTTGAAGCCGTAGAACAGATGTTCCGCTTTGTAGGAGGTCAGGCCAAGCTTGCGCGAGACATCTGCGAACGCTAGTTCAGCATCCTCGTCAGGCTGCGGCAAAATTGCATTAAAGGCACGCCAAGTCAGGCGATTACTTTCCACAAATGACCGCCCAACCTCACACTTTGGATTTAGTGGAGCGAAGTAGGGTCCGTCCATCGAGTTTCCTTAAACGTAGTTTTGAGAACAGCTTTCGCTGCGCAACTCCCCCTCCGAGCCGCTTGCCACCCAAACTACAAAACGCCCCGGACACCCGCAAGAATTTTCGAAAATAGAAACGGCGCTATTGGTACTTTTGCCAGTTCGACAAAGCCACTACCCCCGCCTACCCCCGCCGGAAGTTTCAGCCAAAAAGAGCATGCTTGACGACGCCCAGTTCCCCCACCCATGGCAAAGACCCCAGGGCCAAGCCTGGGGTCTTTTTTGGGCTTAGGTCTTAGCCCTCACCGTCGGTAGAAAGCGCTGCCACGAACGCCTCCTGCGGCACGGAAACCGAACCGATGGACTTCATGCGCTTCTTACCAGCCTTCTGCTTCTCCAGTAGCTTACGCTTACGAGAGATATCGCCGCCGTAGCACTTCGCCAGGACGTCCTTGCGCATAGCGCGGATATTCTCACGCGCAATGATCTTGGAGCCAATGGCTGCCTGGACCGGGACCTCGAACTGCTGGCGCGGAATGAGCTCTTTAAGCTTCTTCGTCATCTTGTTGCCGTACCACTGCGCCGAATCGCGGTGAACGATGGCAGAGAAGGCGTCGACCGGATCACCGTTGAGCAGGATATCCACCTTGACCAGATCAGACAGCTGTTCCCCAGCCTCTTCATAGTTCAGCGAAGCATAGCCCTTAGTGCGGGACTTCAGCATGTCAAAGAAGTCGAAGATGATTTCACCCAACGGCATCGTGTAGCGCAGCTCCACGCGGTCCTCAGAAAGGTAGTCCATGCCGCCCATCTGACCGCGCTTGGACTGACACAGCTCCATGGTGGAACCCACGAACTGTTCAGGAACGATGATGGTCATCTTCACGATTGGCTCGTAGACCTCGCGCAGCTTGCCGCCCGGCCAGTCGGCAGGGTTGTGGACGAGGGACTCGGTTCCGTCTTCGGCCACCACGCGGTAGGTAACGGAAGGTGCGGTCGAAATCAGGTCCAGGCCAAACTCGCGCTCCAAGCGGTCACGGGTGATTTCCATGTGGAGCAGGCCCAGGAAACCGCAGCGGAAGCCGAAGCCCAACGCCACAGAAGTCTCGGGCTCGTAGGTCAGGGAGGCGTCGTTAAGCTGCAGCTTCTCCAGCGCATCGCGCAAGTCGGGGAAGTCCGCCTGGGAAATCGGGAACAAGCCGGAGTAGACCATTGGCTTCGGGTCCGCATAGCCCTTAAGCGGCTCGGTTGCGCCATTCGACGCCCAGGTAATGGTGTCGCCCACCTTGGTCTCGCGCACGTTCTTAACGCCCGTGATGAGGTAACCCACCTCGCCCGGGCCCAGGCCGGCGCACTTCTGCATCGTCGGGGACACGATGCCCACCTCGAGCAGCTCGTGGTTCGCGCCAGTAGACATCATGGTGACCTTCTGGCGTGGGGTGAGCTTGCCGTCCATCATGCGGATGTAGGTGACAACGCCACGGTAGGTGTCGTAGACGGAGTCGAAGATCATGGCGCGGGCAGGGGCGTCGTGAGGCGCCTCCGTGGAAGGCGGCGGCACCAGCTCAGCTACCTTGTCCAGCAGGTCCTCCACGCCTTCACCAGTCTTGCCGGACACGCGCAGAACCTCTTCTGGCTCGCAGCCAATGATGTGGGCAATCTCCAGCGCGTACTTCTCAGGGTCCGCAGCCGGCAGGTCAATCTTGTTGAGGACCGGGATGATCTCCAGGTCATTTTCCATCGCCAGGTACAGGTTGGCGAGGGTTTGGGCCTCGATGCCTTGGGCGGCGTCGACAAGCAAAATTGCGCCCTCACATGCCTCCAGCGCGCGGGAGACCTCGTAGGTAAAGTCCACGTGGCCCGGGGTATCAATCATCTGCATGACGATCTCTTCGCCCGCGTGCTTTCCGGTGCGCGGAATCCACGGCAGACGCACGTTCTGCGCCTTAATGGTAATGCCGCGCTCGCGCTCGATATCCATGTTGTCGAGGTACTGATCGCGCATGTCACGCGCGTCAACGACCTGCGAAAACTGCAGGATGCGGTCAGCCAGCGTCGACTTGCCGTGGTCGATGTGGGCGATAATGCAGAAGTTTCGAATCTGGGTTGGATTCGTAAACGTAGTGGCCGCAAAGTTTTTAGACATGGGTTTAGAATAGACGACATGACTAGCGGCAACCCACTCACCCGCTTACGGGTGGCACTCGGAATTGGCGAACGCGAGCCTGTCGACGTCGGACTAGCCCGAATCTCCGAGCGTCTCGGTATGAATAACGCCGCCGAATACCGCGAACCCCGCAAAGCCGCCCGCATCCGCGTCGAATGCACCAACTCCCATCCGCGCTCTGTGTGCTTCTCCCCCGACATGGACGGCCAAGCAGATTCTGGCGAGGTCGTCTGGGTCTGGGCGCCCTCCGACGGCAAGCAATCCCCGCCGCGCGAACGCGCCGTGCTCATTATCTCCCGCACCCGCACCACCGTGCTGGGGCTGCTCATCTCCCCCAACCCAAACCATGCTCACGAAGAGGAATGGCTCGACATCGGCACTGGTGAATGGGACGAAGCAGGCCGCCAGTGTTGGGTTCGCCTCGACAGAATCCTCGAGATTTCTGAGGAAGAATGCCGCCGCCAGGGCACGCTCTTCCCGGAGCGCCGTTTTGAGCGCATTGCCAACCGTCTTCGCTCGCGTTACCACTGGTCCTAAGTCCAAGGCCTGATTTGGGTTTTTCTTCCTGCTCCTGCTAGGTTTTGGAAGTTACTTACTTTCCGGGCGCGTTGGTCGGGGCGGTCAGGACCTTGGGTCCGCCCATCGAACATCAACGCCGAGCACCATGCGGGACATGTCCGGCGGGTTGGTTTCCCAATGTAATCATTCGATTTCCAAGAGGTATTAAAGATGGCAAACATCAAGTCCAAGAAGAAGCGCATTCTCACCAACGAGAAGGCACGTCAGCGCAATAAGGCTGTTCGTTCCGCAGTTCGTACCGAGATCCGCAAGTTCCGCGAGCTTGTCACCGCTGGTGACAAGGAAGCTGCTGAGAAGCAGCTCCGCGTCGCTTCCCGCGCTCTGGACAAGTCCGTGTCCAAGGGTGTCTTCCACCGCAACACGGCTGCCAACAAGAAGTCCGGTATGGCTAACGCTTTCAACAAGATGGCGTAATACACACCGCTTTTGATTGAAGGGACCTCCTTGTGGGGTCCCTTCTTTCGATCTATTCGAACACATAGACGGCCATGTCCGGGCGGCCCGCTACTATGGCAAACGTTATGAAAAATGTGAAGCCTTTGCTCAAGTGGGTCGGCGGAAAACGCCAGCTACTGCCCGAGATCCACGCTGCCCTCCCGGCAGAAGGATTCGACGGATATTTCGAGCCTTTCCTCGGCGGTGGCGCAGTGCTGTTTTCGCTGACCCCGCACAAGGCCGCGGTCAACGATCTCAACACGGAGCTCATCAACGTCTACGAGACAGTCCGAGACGATGTCGCAGGTCTCATCGAGCTGCTGCAGACCTATCCCAACGAGGAAGACTTCTTCTACGAGATGCGCAGCAAAGACCGTGACTCCTCCTTTGCACACATGACGCGCACGGAGCGCGCCGCACGAACGGTCTATCTCAACAAGACCTGCTACAACGGCCTGTACCGCGTCAACAACGCCGGCCAGTTCAACTCGCCATTCGGCCGCTACACCAACCCCGCCATTTGTGATGAGGAAACGCTACGTGCGGTCTCCGAGTACTTGAACAGCAACAAGGTTTCTTTCAATACCGGTGACTACGCGGCCATCTTGAAAGACGCCAAGGAAGGCGACTTTGTCTACTTCGATCCGCCCTATGATCCGGTCAATCCCACCAGCAACTTCACGGGGTATCAGTCCGGGGGCTTCGGCCGCGAGGATCAGCTGCGTCTCAAGGGGGTCTGCGATAAGCTCGACGCCGCCGGCGTGAAGTTCCTGCTTTCGAACTCGGCCACGGACTTCATTCAGGAGATCTACTCCGAGTACGAGATAAACATCGTCGGGGCCACCCGCTCCATCAATTCGGTGGCGAGCAAGCGCGGCAAGGTAGACGAGGTTCTGGTGCGCAACTATGGATGAGCAGCTGGCTAGCTTGTGCGCGGAGTTCGACGTTCCGGATGGGCAGACGCTGGGGCTCAACGACGTCGGCTGGCTCAAGGTTTTCCGCGATCCCACCGTTCGCGAGCAGCTTGAGCGCACCGGATTCGTGGTGGTAGAAGCAGCGCGCATCAAGGCACTGTCCAGCCGTGAGCCGCGGCTTATGGCCAAGCACGACTTCTCCGCGGCGCGGCCCTGGTTCTTCCGGGAACACGGCTTATCCATCGTGCCGGTGCGCCGAGATGCGTACTTGATTGGCCGCTTCGATGTCTATGAGAAGTTTCCCGAGCACGCCGCACCGCTGAAGTCGCTGCCCATTCCGAGCGGCATTGAGTCGCTGGATTTTAAGAACCTGAACTCGGAGGCGGTGATGCTCAATGCGGCGGCACTGTCCGGAATCCTCACGGACTTCGTGGGTGGCGGGCAGCTCTACCCCACCGTGACTGGCCGCATGTCCACACTGCAGCTGCCTATTCGCCTGGCTGACCTGAACTTGGAGCTGGACGTCGACCGCGCGCAGATGGAGATCGACGGCGGCTTCGAATCCGCGGAGCGGCTCATCTTGGTTGAGGCCAAGAACCATATCTCGCCCGACTTCAACATCCGCCAGCTGTATTTTCCGTACCGGCGCTTCTCCCAGGCACTCGCCAAGGAAGTGGTGCCGCTGTACGTGGTCTATTCCAACGGAGTATTCCATTTGTACCGTTATTCTTTTTCTAATCCGGCAGACTTCCGCAGTATAAAGCTGGAGGATTCCGCCCGCTACGTGCTTGGCGGTTCGGAGGTCACAAGCTCTGCGCTGCGCGCCGTTGCGCACCGCACGCAACCCGAGCCCGAGCCGCGCATCCCGTTCCCGCAAGCCGATTCTTTCGCGCGCGTGGTCAGCTTGCTGGAGATGCTGCCCGTGGCCAAAGCAGAGATTCCGCAACGCTTCGGCTTCACGCCGCGCCAAGCGGACTATTACGTGAACGCCGGGCGTTACCTGGGCCTGATGGAGGTAAACGACGGAGTGGTTGAAGGCACCCCGCTGACGGGTTCGCGCGACGAGCGCAATCTGATGCTGGTGGATGCCCTCGCGCGGCGGCAGGTGTTCAACGCCGTCATTCGGGAAGTCGTGGAGCAGCAGCGCGCACTCACCAAGGCCGAGGCTCAGGCGCTCATGGAGAAAGCAGACCTGGGGCTTACGGGGTCGACGCTACCGAGGAGGGCGTCGACAGTCGCGGCGTGGTCGCAGTGGATTTGGGAGCTCATCGCACCAGAACAATTGATGCTGGTATAGCCTTCGCCGTCTCACCTATTGGGATATGTTGTACGTATGTACACGATTGGTGATTATCTTCTCGACCGCTTGGCGGAAGTCGGCATCACGGAACTTTTCGGTGTTCCCGGCGATTTCAATCTCAAGTTCCTCGACCACGTTGTGGCCCACGAGAAGATTCGTTGGGTGGGCAATTCCAACGAGCTCAACGCCGGATATGCGGCCGATGGATACGCCCGCCTGCGCGGCATCGGCGCATTCCTCACTACCTTCGGCGTGGGCGAGCTCTCCGCCGCCAACGCCATCGCGGGGTCCTACGCGGAGAACGTGCCGGTCATCCACATTGTTGGTTCGCCGCGCAAGGAGCTGCAAGCCTCTGTGGCCAAGATCCACCACTCCATGGGCGATGGCGACTTCGCCCGCTTCTTCCGCGTTGACCGCGAGCTGACCTGCGTGGCCGAGGATCTCAACGCAATGACCGCGCAGGCGCAGATCGATAACCTCATTGTCCAGGTGTTGTTCCAGCGCAAGCCCGGCGCGCTGCATCTGGCGGCGGACGTCGCCAGCACCCCCTGCACGCCGCCGAAGGCTCCGCTGCCGCTCATCGAGCAGCTCGACTCGGAAGCCGCCGCACAAGAGTTTGAGCGGGACCTGAAGGGCTTCCTCAAGGGGCGTACTCTCGCAGTGCTTGCCGACGTCCTCGTGCATCGCTTTGGCTGCCAGTCCACGCTCCAGGGCTACCTGGATCGATCCGGGGTTCCTGTAGCAACGTTGAGCTGGGGCAAGTCCCTCATCGATGAGGAGACCTCGAACTTCGCGGGAATCTACTCTGGTGCGGCGTCGCATGGCGATACCCGCAAAACCGTCGAGGAGGCCACCGCCTTGGTGACCGTGGGCGTGGACTTTACCGATAACATCACCGCGGGTTTCTCCGTTGCGATTTCCCAAGATAACCAGGTCGATATTCGCCGTGATACGGCCTACATCCAGGGCAATGCCTACACGCCGCTGAGCATGGGCCGGGCCATCGAGATTCTGGACCAAGTCACAGCCGAGGTATCGCCAGAGTTCATGCCGGTGGGCAAGACCAACCCTGCAGAGAAGGTAGAAATCACCGACGATCCGTTGTCACAGGAACAACTCTGGGCGGTGGTCTCACGCGCGCTGGAGCCGGGCAACGTGGTCATCGCGGAGCAGGGCACCTCCTTCTTTGGACTCTCGGCGCACCACTTCCCCACCGATACAGTGTTCATCGGCCAGCCGATGTGGGGCTCCATCGGTTACACGCTGCCCGCAACACTTGGTGCGGCGCTGGCGCAGCCGGGGCGTCGTCCAGTGCTGCTCATCGGTGATGGTTCCGCGCAACTGACCATCCAGGAAATCGGACAGATGGTGCGCGAAAAGGTTCCCGCGGCCATCTTCTTGGTGAACAACAATGGCTACACCGTTGAACGCGCAATCAACGGCGAGGACGAGTACTACAACGACATCCCGGCGTGGGATTGGTCCAAGACGCTAGATTTCTTTGGGGCTGGCGACTTTGGGCTTACGCTGCGGGCCACTACTGGCGCGGAGCTCGAAGAATCCGTGGCCGTGGCCACCGCGAACAAGGACAAGCTGGTCTTTGTTGAAGCGGTGACCCCGTACAACGACTACCCGGAGCAGCTTAAGCGTGTAGCTGCGGCGCTATCCCCACGGAAGCACTGATGAGAACGCATCCGGCGATGATGAAGAACGCGCCGGATGCGATGTCAATCCAGGGGCCAGCGGCCAGCATGCGGCGGCGAATCGCGGACGTAGAAATAACCGTGCTGAGCAGCACGAAGGTGAGATAGGCCGAAAGCGACAGGCCCAAGATGAGTGCCACCGCGAGCCACAGCGGCGGATGCGGTGGCAGAAGCGGGGCAATCATCGCCGCGAGGTAGAGCACGATCTTTGGGTTGGAAAGGTTCGTGGCCAAGCCGGTGCGGAAGACCTGCCCAAGGCTGCCCAAGCGCAGGGCGGCCTCCTCAATATCAGCGGGCGGATTGTGGAGCAGTTCCAGACCGCCCTTGATTGAACGCACGCCCATGAAAATCAGGAAGGCACCACCGATTCCCTGAATGGCCCGCAGAATCCCCGGGAACGCGGTGAGAACTGCGGCGGCGCCAAACACGGTGATCGTGTACCAAAAGAGCACTCCCAACTGGATTCCGGTCGCGGCAGCGATGGCGTGCTTGCGCGAGCGCGTGGCGTAGCGGGTAACCAATACGATGTCAGGCCCAGGAGCCAACGCGCCCAGAAGGTTCATGAACATCAGTGCCGCAAATGCGGACCAACTCATGAAAAGCGCTCAATCAGGTCTTCGCGCCCAAACATGCGGGCGGAGTCCACGGCATTCGGGGTGCCAGCCTGCGGGTCAGCGCCGGCGGCCAGAAGTGCGTCGACCACGGCGTCTTCCTTCTTGAAGATGGCACCAGCCAGCGGGGACTGATTGCGGTCGTTGAGAAGGTTAACGTCAGCGCCAAGGCCGGCGAGTTCGCGCACGAGCTCGGCGTGGCCGTTGTAGGCAGCGAGCATAACGAAGGACTGGCCGTCCTGGTTAACCATATCGGCGTTGACGCCCTGCTTGATGTACTCGAGGAGGGCGGCGTCGCCGTGGCGGGCGAAGTCAAAAAGCTTTGAGGCGAATTCCTGGACGTCTTGGGTGATGTCTTCCATGAAAAGCAAGTCTATCGCGCGAGTTCAGCGACCCGGCGCACGGCTGCCTCAATGGCAAAGTCCTCATCGCCGCCTTGGCCCTTGACTGCGGCGTCGAGCTCCGCCATGAGGATGACCGCCTTGTTGACGTTGTCCTCAGACCAGCGGCGCGCTACCGGCTGAGTCATCTTCACCACGTAAGGGGCCAGCCCGGTGTCTTTGGCCAGGGAGTATTGGTCGCCGCGGGCTGAGTAAAGGCGGGCGATGGCGCCGACCTTATTGGCGAGAGCCGCGGCAATAGCCACCGGGGAGGCGCCAAGCTGGAGCGCGCGACGGCAGGTAGACACGGCCGCCTCGACGCGGCCGGCCACGGCGGCGTCGGCAATGTCCCAGTTGGCCACCTCAGCGATGCCCACGTAGTAGTTGTGCACGGCCTCACGAGTGACGTTGCCGTTGGTGTCAAAGACCAGCTGGGAGATGGCCGAGGCCAGCTCGCGCAGGTCAGAGCCCACGCCGTCGAGGACAGCCTGCACCACGTCAGGGGTCGGCCGTACGCCGTGGGAGGCGAACTCGCGGGTGGCCCAAGAGCCCAGCTCGTTGGGATACAGCGAGAAGACCTCGTGCACCTCGCCCACCTTTCGCAGCTTGGCCACGATCTCCGGTGGTTTCTTCTTGCCCTTCAGTGTCTTTGCGGTGACGGTGTAGATGAGCACCAAGGTCATGCCCGGTCCAGGATCAGCGACCGCAGTGAGCAGGACCTGGGTCAGTTCCTTGCCCACCTTTTCCACGTCGCTGATGACGATGACGCGGTTGTCACCAAACAGTGACGGGCTGGTGGCCATGGCGATCTCGCCTTCGGAGACCTCAGAGGCTTTCAGGCGCACCACCTCGACGCCCTCCCCGGCCGCTTTCTGGATGGAAAGTCGGGCGCGTTCAGTGAGGAATTCGTCGTCGCCAAGGATGAGGTGGACTTGCTGCATGGGTGCAATTCTAGCGGTAGAACACCGGGATGCCTTCAGGAGTGCGGGTGGGATAGTCCGGCGGGGAGTCTTCGGTAACCACGATGGAGCAGGTGCCCGGCGGGATCGGATAAACATCCTCCTCCGTGGCAACCACGTGCACAGGTTTCTGCGGTGTCTCCAGGTGCCGCGGGACGAGGACCGCAATCACGCACAAAAGGGTCAGCAGTGGGCGGCGATAAATAATGCCGGCCACCACCCAGCCATAGGCCAGCAGCACGAGGAACGGGCTGGCGGCCACGGTGTTGAGAGGAAGCCCGGTGCAGCCGTGAGCGATAGTGTTGATCCACCAAGTAAAGGGTTCCGCCACGGCGAGCAGGCCCGCGCCCAAGACGGAGAGCGGCCCTAGCTGGGCGAAGATGGCGGCTATGAGTCCGAGGATGGTCACCGGCGCCGTGGCGGGGGCGACTAGGACGTTGGCCAGTACCGAGACCACGGAGACTTCCCCCGCCATCAACGCCACAATCGGCATTGTCACTAGGTCCGCGGCGATGGCTACGGCAAGGGCACGGATAAAGATGTCGGGCCAGCCGATCACCGCAAGGTGCCGGTAGAGCAAGGGCGAGACCACCACGATTCCCGCAGTCGCGGCCACGGAGAGTGCAAAGCCAAAGCTAGAACACAGCTCGCTGTCGATGAAAAGCAGCACGATTATCGCCAGGCTCAGGCCATGCATCGGCTCCATCCGGGAAGAGTTGAGCACCGCGAGCAACCCCACCAGGCCCATCACGGCGGCACGTTGGACGGAGGGCTCAAACCCGACGAGGAGCACAAACACCACGAGCGCGGCTAACGACGCCGCTACACGCAGCCGTGGGCCCTTCACCAACAGGGCCGCAGCACTACAGACAATCGCCACGTTGGAGCCGGAGACCGCGCTTAGGTGAGACAAGCCGGTATCAATGTAGAGCTGCTTCTCCGCGGCATCCTGCAGGGTGGTATCGCCCAACACCATGCCGGGCAGCAGTCCCTGCGAGGAAGGGCCCACTGTGGTGACCACGAGCTCGCGGAAGTTCTCCGCCACGTGCGCGGCCAACGAGTCCGGCGGCGTCAAGCTCGTCAGCCGCCCATGGGAGACGGTGACCTCTGCCCCACTGGGAGCAGGCTCATCCGCGAATACCGGAACCTGGAAGGGGTAGCCCGGCACGCGCAAACGCAGCAACCAGCCGCCGCGGGTCTCGGAGGGATCGGAGATGACGGTGCCGGTGAGGACGTCGCCAAGCGGCACTGCGCGCGCCAGCCGCACCTTGGTGACCACAATCGCAAGCGCACTCAAAGCAGCGCACAAGATTGCCTGGCCCCGTTGCCACCGCCACAATACGAGGGCGAGGACTGGCACCACAATGCACCAGTTGCCGTGCAAGGCCAGCAGCGTGGCCGCCCACACCGCACATGCGGCCGGCAACAGGCGCAGCTGCTTCATGGCTGGACCTGGTCCTTGAGGCCCTCGAACTTGGCCGGGCCGATGCCGCTGATGTCCATAAGCTGCTCCACTGAGCTGAAGCCACCGATTTCCTCGCGGTGCGCGATGATGGCCTCCGCGGTCACCTCGCCGACGCCTTTTAAGTCCATGAGCTGTTCTTTCGTGGCGGTGTTGAGGCTCAGCGGACCTTGGCCAGGTTCGCCAGCGGATCCTGGCACGGGCGCAGGCATGCCGACGACTATTTGCTCGCCGTCGGTCAGCCGTTTGGCCAAGTTGAGGTTGAGGAGATCGATGCCGGGCTTGGGCCGGGCGTGGTCGAGGGCGTCGGCAATGCGCGCATCAGGTGCCACCGTGACCAGGCCAGGATTGTCCACCTCCCCCACCACGGAGACCACGAGGGAGCTTGGCGCAGGAGTCGAGGAGGTGGGGCTGATCGCGGCATAGGGCTCCGCGCGCGAGGAAATCCCCAGCCACACCAAGATTCCCGCGGCCACCAGGACAGCGATGGTGCACGCAATCCACGGCGGCACGGAAATGCGCGGGCGTGGATAGCTGACGGTGAGGAGATCCTCCTCCCCTGTGGGACGGGAGAGCTCGCGAAGGCGGTCGCTGATGTGGGGCATGCCCTCGACGCTACGAAGGCGGCGCCCGAAAGTCGAGGGTCAATTCTCAAAGTTGTGGATAACTTGTTGAGCGCGTCAACAAATAGGTTACTTCTCCGCAGGCTTTCGTGGCGCGAAGAAGGAATGCGGCTTGTCTGGGGTCTCCTTGCTAAAGACCACGGAGACGCCGATGGCGCCAGGGCCAGCGTGGACCGCGAGGACGTCCGTCAGCTCTTCCAGCATGAAGGACGAGCCCTCCGGCAAAGCCATTTCGAGCAGCTCAAGCAGACGCTCAGCAGGTTCTTCGGCGTCGTTGTGCTGCAAAGCCACAAATACCGGGTCGCCGTCCGCGCGGGAGGCAATGAGGTCCACGAGCTTGGTGAAGGCCTTGGTCTGCGTACGCGTCTTGCCCACCAACTCCAGCTTGCCACCCACGATGGACATGATCGGCTTGGTAGCCAGGAGTGCTGTGGACAACATGGCGGTGGTGGCAGAAAGGCGACCCGAGCGGCGCAAGTCCTCCGTGGAGTTGAGGTAGACCCAGGTTTTGCCGCGCTTGACGGTGTCAACGGCCGCGGCGTGGCATTCCTCCAGCGAGGCACCTTCCTGGGCAAGCTTGGCAGCAGCCATTGCCGCCGCGCCCATGACCATGCCGGCGGAGCCAGAGTCGATCACTTTGACGGTATCCGGGAACACGCCGGACGCGGTGACCGCGGCCGACCACGTGGAGGACAGTTCCTTGGACAGGTGAATGGCCACCACGCCGGCGTCGTTGGCGCGTTCCATCTGCCGACCATAGGCGGCAGCCAGCTCTAAGGAGGTCAGGCCCGAGGTAGATTGCTCGCCCTCGGTATCCATGACGTGCAGATCAAGAACCTGGATCTGGAGTTGCTCCACGATTTCTTGGGACAGACCAGCAGCAGAGTCAGTGACAATGCGAACGGACACTAGACGTCCGCCCCCGCTCCGCCGACCACGTGCGCGCCCATGTTCCAGGCGTCGAAGTACCACTTGGCGCCATCGACGTTGTCCGGGGTGAACTCCAGGGAGACAGTGGGATTGTCCGGGTTGAAGTCCGGGCGGGCTGTCAGCTGGGACCAGTGGGTGTTTTTGAGTCCTGAAAGGATGCCGTATTGATTGTGCTCGAGGCCCAGAAGGTTGCAGGTCAACGCGGAAATCGCGCCTCCATGTCCTACCACGAGCACGGGGCCCGGGCTCCAGTCATGGGTGCGCATGAGCTCGTCGATGACGGGGCGGGCACGCTTGGCGACGTCCACCCTCGACTCGCCCTGCGGCGGCGCCCAGGTGGGATCGTGGCGCCAGATGGCGCGTGCGCCAGGGAACTCCTCATCGACCTCGACGGAACTCATCCCCTGCCAGTCGCCCAGGTTGGTCTCGCGCAGGCGGGCGTCGATGGAAGGCTCAAGCCCGAGCTCCTCGCCGATGACGCGCGCGGTCTCGCGGGCACGGATGAGATCCGAGCACACGATGGCCGAGATGTTTTTGTCTCTGAGCATCGCCGCCGCGCCCTTGGCCTGCTCATAACCCACCGCGGACAGCTTGGTGTCCAGGTGGCCCTGCATGCGGCCGGTGGCGTTATAGGTGGTCTGACCGTGACGGATCAGAATAAGACGGCGAACCAAGGTTTTAGTACTCCTCGTCCTCTTCCGGCTCCGGCTGAGCCAGCGGGATCTCGTCAATGGACTCGACTTCGCGCAGGTTTACCTCGTTGGACCACTCGCCTGGGCGCTCTGGGGTCTCGATGCCGTCGATCTCGATGATCGGGCAGTCGTGGTACAGGCGGTCCAGGCCGTAGAACTCGCGCTGGTCGTTGCGCTGGACGTGGATGACGATGTGACCGTAATCCAGCAGTACCCAGCGGTTTTCGCGGTTGCCTTCGCGGCGCTTTGGCTCATGGCCAAGCTTGGTCAGCTCGTCCTCGATTTCCTCCACGATGGAGGCCACCTGGCGCTCGGTCTCGGCGGATGCCAGCACGAAGATCTCGGTGATAGCAAGCACGTCAGAGACGTCGATGGCCACGATGTTCGTGGCCAGCTTCTCGTCAGCAGCGTGCGCCGCGGTTTCAGCCATCTTGCGGGCTACATCAGTAACGGACATGTGCTTTCCTTCAAATATCTTCGAAAACTTTTTAGTTCTGCCAGTTTCGCACGTGAGAGGTGCGTTTGGCTATTTCCGTGAATTCTTTTTTCCCAAATTCTATAAAGGCTTATCAGGATTAGGGCCATAAAGATTGTTCTTAGCGATGTATTGCACAACCCCATCCGGCACGAGGTACCACACCGGCTCGCCTTCCCTGGCGCGCTCGCGGCAATCGGTGGAAGAAATGGCCATGGCGGGAATTTCGATGAGTTCGATCCCGGTTTGGGATTCCAGCGGCAGCATATCCTTGCTGAGTTCGTAGCCGGGGCGGGTGACGCCGACGAAGTTGGCCATCTCTAGCATGACCTCCCAATCGCGCCAGCTCATGATCGAGGCCAGGGAATCGGCGCCGGTGATGAAATAGAGCTCGGCATCAGGGAAAAGCTCGCGCAGGTCACGCAGGGTATCGATGGTGTAGGTGGGGCCCTTGCGGTCGATGTCGACGCGGGAGACGGTAAAGCGCGGATTCGAGGCGGTTGCCACCATGGTCATCAGGTAGCGATGCTCGGCTGCGGTGACGTCGCGCCCCGCCTTCTGCCACGGCTGGCCGGTGGGCACGAAGACTACTTGGTCCAGCTGGAAGCGGTAGGCCACCTCACTGGCGGCCACGAGGTGGCCATTGTGGATGGGGTCGAAGGTGCCGCCCATGATTCCAATGCGCTGTGGACTAGTCATGAGTGGAGATTATACGTGCACCTTCTGCCCATCCGCGGGCGTGGGCGCCTGGGTGAAAAAGAGATAGAGACATATTTTAAGGTCGAGTTTGACCGCTTCCCTGCAGAATCCACTTTGTGGAGGTCAGCTCCGGCAACGCCATCGGACCGCGAGCATGCAGCTTCTGGGTGGAGATACCGATCTCCGCGCCCATGCCATAAACCTCGCCGTCGGTAAAGGCGGTGGAGGCATTGAGCATGACGGCGGCAGCATCGACCTCATTGGCGAACTTAAGCAGAACATCGGCGTCCTGGGCGGCGATACCCTCGGTGTGGCCGGTGGTGTACTCGGCGATGTGCGCGATGGCGCCATCGACACCTTCCACGACCTTGGCGCAGATATCGTTGCTTAAGAACTCCTCGCGCCATTCCTCGTCGGTTGCTTCCACGGCATTGGCCACGCCGAATTGCTCGAGCTCAGCAACGTCACCATGGATAACCACGCCCGCTTCCTGAAGGGAGGTGATGACGCGGAGTTTCGCGGCGTCGGCAAGCGCGGCGTCGAGCAGCACGCACTCGGTGGAGTTACAAACCGAAGGGCGGCGGGTCTTGCCGTTGATAACCATGGCGATGGCCTTGTCGAGGTCAGCGCTGGCATCGATGTAGAAGTGGCAATTGCCGGTGCCGGTCTCAATGGCAGGGACGGTAGCGCCCTCCACCACCGCATTGATGAGGCGAGCAGAACCACGGGGAATCACGACGTCGACAAGCCCGCGCGCCGTGATGAGATCCTGCACCGAATCGTGGCTCTCGCACGGCAGGAGTTGCACGCCCTCGCGCGGAAGGTCGAAGTGCGCCAGGGTGTCCTGGAGGATCTCCACGAGCTGCTCGTTGGAGTTGCGTGCGGACTTAGATCCGCGCAGCAGCGGCACGTTGCCAGACTTGAGCGCAAGGCCAAAGGCATCCACCGTGACGTTCGGGCGGGCCTCGTAGACCATGCCCATGACGCCGAGCGGCACGCGCACCTGCTTCATCTGGATGCCGTTGTCCATGGTGTGGCCCCGCAGTACCTCCCCTACTGGGTCCTGCAGGGCGGCGACCTGGCGCAGGCCGCCGGCGATACCTTCGACGCGCGTGGTGTCAAGCGAGAGCCTGTCGATTAAAGAATCATTCATCCCGGCCGCGCGGCCAGCGGCGACGTCGCGCTCATTGGCCTCGAGGATCTCAGGGGTGCGGGCCACCAGGTTTTCAGCGGCGCGCAGAAGAATCTCATTCTTGCGCGGGGTAGAAAGCTGCGCGAACCGCGGCGCAACTTTCTTCGCCTGACGTGCCAGTTTTAGTACTTGGTCTCGTTCTTCATCGCGAGTGAGTTGGCTCATGAGGCTCAAGCTTACTGAAGTTAGCCTCGACAGGACAGACCATGGGCACGCCTTCGTCATCGATGACTCGAGCGCGGATGCCATAGACCTCACCCAACAGCTCGGTGTTCAGCACCTCTGCAGGCGTTCCATGGGCATGCACGCGGCCGCCGTGGAGAACCACGAGCTCATCGCAATAGCGCGCGGCCAGGTTGAGATCATGGATAGCCACCAACGCCACTGCCCCGCGGGAGACCTCCTTGCGCAAGGTATCCAGCAGATGCACCTGGTGGCGCAGGTCGAGCGCGGAGGTCGGCTCATCCAACAGCATCAGTTCCGGCTCGCGGGCCAGCATCTGCGCCACGGCAACGAGCTGGCGCTGGCCGCCCGAGAGCTGGTGGACGTAGCGGTGCGCGAGATGCACGATGCCGAGCTTTTCGAGTGCCTGCACCGCCGATTCCAAGACGTTGGCCGAACCGCGCTTAGCGGAGATGACCACCGATTCAAAGGCGGTCAGGGAAGCGCTGGTCAAAAGGTCCTGCGGCACGTAGCCCACGGTGGCATCACCGGTATCGCACGTACCCGAAGTTAGTTTTTGGATGCCAGCGATGGTTTTGACCAAGGTGGACTTGCCCGCGGCATTCGGACCGATAAGGCCGACGATGGTGCCGGGGCCTGGTTCTGGGAGGTCAACGCCCTTTAGAACCTCCCGTTTACCAAAGTTCACGCATGCTTGTTCTACTTTCAGCACTTGATCCTCCTCTTGGTGAAGATGAGCAGCACGAAGAATGGAACACCAACGAGCGCGGTGATGATGCCGATGGGCACGGCAACGCCGGGGATGATGGTGATGGATACCGCGTGGGCCCCCGCCAGCAGCATCGCGCCCGCTGCCATGGAGGCCGGAGCGAAGAAACGCTGATCCTCGCCCACCAATAAGCGGGCCACGTGTGGGCCAACCAAGCCAATGAAGCCGATGATTCCGGCGAAGGCCACGGCGCTAGCGGCCAGCAAGGATGCCACGATGAGGGTGGTAACGCGCAGCCGCTGCACGTTGATACCCAGCGCTGCCGCGCGCTCGTCGCCCAAGCGCAGCGCCGTGAGCTTCCACGCGTTGAGCATGGTGAAAGGAATAGCAACCAACAATGTGGCCGCGATGATCAGGTTAGACACCCAATTCGCACGCTGCAGGGAGCCCATGGTCCAAAAGACGATCTGCTGCAGGGCCTCAGTCGAGGCGCTGTACTGCATCAGCGAAAGGAGCGCCTGGAAGAGGAAGACCAGGGCGATGCCGAGCAGAATCATCGACTCCGCGCTGGCACCGCGCCACACGGCAGCACCGGCGACGATGGCCACGGCAATGAGAGACGACAGCCAAGCGACGGCCGCGAGATTGAACTGCGGATTTCCCAGCACGGTCCAGCCCAGCACGATGGAGGCCGCGCCACCGAAAGCGGCTGCTGCCGAAATACCCAAGGTGAAAGGCTCCGCCAGCGGATTATCCAGAATGGTCTGCATATGCCCGCCGGATAGCGCCAGTGCGGCGCCGATGAGCACGGCCATAACCGACGCCGGCAGGCGCAGGTTCCACAGCACCGTCCGGGTGGTCTCATCCACCTGGCCAGGTGAGAAGATGCCACGCAGCATCTCCATCGGGGAAAGGTGAATCGGGCCGACCACCGTGGCGATGACGAAGGCCACGAAGGCAGCCAGCACCAGTCCACCGATGGTGAGTGCCTTGCGGAAGTTATTGCTACGGTACTCGGCGACTACCTGGTTGGTTTCGGTTTTCTGGTCAGTCTGCGAACGATCAGAAGAGGTCAAAAGTGCCATTTTCTAGTGCTTGTGTGCGTCTTTGGTGGTGAAGAAAACGCCGCTGTAGTCGATGGGCAGCCACTTGTCGTGGAAGTCAGCGAAGTCTTTTTCTGGGTCTAAGTCCTTGAAGGTTTCTGGGTGCATCCACACGGCAAACTGCTCCAGGGCGAAGACGTTGAAAGGCGAATCGTAGAACTGGTGGTAGACAGCGTGGAAGTTGCCTGCCTTCGGCGCTTCAAGCTGGTCGAAGCCCGGGGTCTTCAGCAGACCTTCGAGGGTCTCCTGTGCCTTTTCTTCCTTGGCCGCGTAACCCATCTCCACGTGCGGCAGGACCTCCGGCTTTTCCGGGTCCTTGGCCCATGCGCCGCCGGTGGCGATGATGTGCTCTGGCTGCTCAGCGAGCACCTTTTCTGCGGTAAGGTCTCCAGACTCGGTGTCCAGCAGGCTATCGCCCAGGTTCTCGCCGCCAGCGGCATTAACCAGGTCACCTAGGTTAGAGTCCTTGACCGTGGAGCAGCAATCCTTCAGGCCCGCGGCACGCCAGACCAGAGTGCGCGGCTTGTTGCCTGCCTTTTCCGCGCGGGACTTGATGTCATCTACCTTGCCGGTATAGAACTTGTTGAACTCTGCGGCCTTGTCCTCGCGGCCGAGGAGTTGGCCGAAGACCTCCATGGACTTCGGGGTGTTCTCCAGTGGCTTCTGACGGAAGTCGGTGAAGACGTACTTCAGGCCGGCCTGGTCCATCTTGTCCAGGAAGCCAGTCTTTTCCGCCCCCTTCTTGTGGTCGAGGGTCATGACCACGACGTCCGGCTTTTGCGCGAGCAGGTTTTCGACGGTTACGTCGCCCTTGGCGATGTTGCCGATAGTCGGCAGATCCTTGTACGCCGCATTGGTTTCGGCGAACTTGGACTCGAAGCTGGGTGCAGCCTCATGCAAGTCCTTGCCGAGTGCAACGACGTGCTCGAGCGGATCCTCGCGGTTGAGGATCGAGGTGGCAAACACACCGCGGCCCTCGCCCAGGACGATGCGCTCTGGCTGCTTGTCGAAGGTGACCTCGCGGCCAGCGACGTCAGTGATGGTTAGAGCAGCGTCCCCCGCGGCGCCGGTAGAGCCGGTGGACGCGGAGGTGTCTTCGTTGCTGCTGCACGCGCTCAACGCAGTCACGGATGCGAGCATGGCCAGGGTGGCTGCCGCAATGCGGACGGAGTACTTGGGCAAGTTTGAATGGGTCATGAAAGAGAATCCTTTGCTCACGAACACTAACCAGGTTAACTAAGGCTTGGCTAAATTGAACGAGGGTAAGGTTACAACACTCACATAGGCCCGGAAAATGGTCCCCCCGAGTTTTATTTAGGTCACTTTAAAGCTGAATAGAATCCTCTTGAAGAAACTCATCCCCAGCAGCATGGTTATCCGCGCTGTATGTCACGCGCGGCTATAGCCCAAGCGCGCAGCCACTCCCCCCGCGGACCCCGCGGACTACTGCCCCAGCTCCTTGCGGCGCTCGGCTGCCAGACGTAGGCGCTCGGCCCGGTCTTTGTCATCCTTCTTTTTCAATTCCTCATAAAGCTTTTCGTCGTCGTCGGAGAGCTTGACCGCCTCCCTGACGCCCCACGAGGCGATACCTGCAATCGGGAAGACAAAAAAGAAATAGTTCAAGTCTAAGACGAAAAGACCCAGGAAGAAGAGGATCATCGTCGCTGACCAAATGACGGCATCGATGCGGTGGACTAACCCTCCGCGGCGCTGGAGCCGGTCGAGCTCGGCCTGCGCTTCCGATTCCTTGAACGGGGCGACCTCTGCAATTGGATTGTCAGGAAGGTCCTCAAAGAGGGAAGCGATCTCGCCGCGGGTACGCGCAACAGCCGCCTTTCCTGTGCGGTCTTCGAACTCGTTGATGTCGATGAGACCGTTAGCGAAGTGGGTGCTAAGGAGGTCTAGGGCATTGTGGCGTTCGGCGTCTCCTACACGAATGTCTTTGTCCATGCTTTTAGACTTTAATATCCAGCGTTCGGATCCACACGGGTAGGAATTTCCTCGCCGGCCTCAAAGGCCGCGGCCACCTTTGCGGTGTGTGCTCCCAAGTGGCGGCGCACCGAGTTACGGGTATTAGCAATGTGCGGTGTAATGACCACCCGCGGGTCCTTCCACAGCGGGTGATCATCCGGGAGCGGCTCCGGCTCAGTGACGTCGAGCGCTGCGCCGGCAATCTCGCCAGAGTCCAGCGCTGCTAAAAGATCCTTGGTACTGATGAGTGGGCCACGGCCCACGTTGACCACCACCGCGTGATTCGGCATCTGGGCAAACACGTCTTTGTTGACCATGTGGTGGGTCTGCGGGGTAAGCGGCGCGATGAGCACAAAGTAGTCGGCCTCAGGCCAGACCTTGTCCACCTCGGAGATGGGATAGATCTCATCCGCGCCTGGGACCTCGTTGCCGGACCGGTTTACGGCAATGATGCGCGGGCCAAAGCCAGAGAGCATCGTGATGAGCCGCTTGCCGATGCCGCCGGCGCCGATGATCGCCACAGTCTTGTCCTCGTGCAGGTAGGACTTGTGATCCTGCACCTCTTCGTAGTTGGAGAAGGTGTCGTTGACATAGCGATGGGCATGCAGCTGCGCGAGCAGCAGCGCGATGGTGGATTCCGCCACGGTGTTATCGAATATACCAGCGGCGTTGGACCAGATAACGTCGGTCTCCTTCATGACGTCGAGCAGATGGTCTACGCCTGCAGACGGAATCTGCACGAACTTGATGTTCTCCGGCAGTGGCAACGGGAAGTCCGAGCCGTCGCCGTTGTAGATGAGGAAGTCGGCATCGGAAAGCTCCGCGAGCTCATGGCCAGCTCCCCGCAAGGTCTCGATGGATTCTTCCCATTGTTCCGGCAACATGGCGTATTTCATGGTCTTCTCCTAGGGTTTCTCTCGCTTCTAGCGTCTAGATTCGAGAGGCGTAATTAGAAAGGTAGTCGGCGTGCACGACCGGGCGGCGCAGCTCCTCGGGCAGCTCCTCGGTGTGGCGGCCGATGACCGAGCGCAAAATCTTCGAGTCAAAGCCCACCTCGCCACGGCCGATGTTCTCGCCCTTGGGTCCCAGGATGTCGATGATTTCCCCGGCGTTAAACTCGCCGATGACCTCGGTGACGCCAACTGCCAGTAGGGAGTTTCCTCCCCTGGTCACGGCCTCTACCGCGCCCTCGTCAAGGCGCACAGCACCGCCGGTATCGGCACAGTAGAGAGCCCAGAACTTCCAGGCCGAAAGATGGCGCTCGGGGCGGGTGTGGAACACGGTGCCCACGGAGGCGTCGGCAAGCGCGCGCCCGATGTTGTCAGCCGCAGTCAGCAGAACAGGGATGCCTCCGCGCGTGGCGATGCGCGCTGCGGCGACCTTGGTGGCCATGCCGCCGGTGCCCACGCGGCCGCCATCACCAGCGACGACGCCCTTCAAGTCCTTGCCCGTGCGAACCTCCTCGATGAACTTGGCCCCGGGCTCAGAGGGGTTCTTGTCGTACAAGCCATCCACGTCAGACAGGAGGAACAGTGCGTCGGCACCGACCAAGTTCGCCACCAATGCAGAGAGGCGATCGTTATCACCGAAGTGCATCTCCGAGGTAGCGACGGTGTCGTTCTCATTAACGATGGGCACGATGCCGAGCTGGCGTAGGCGGTCGATGGTGCGCTGCGCGTTGCGCGCGCGATCACGCTGCCCAGTATCGGAGGCGGTCAAAAGTACCTGCCCGATGGAGCGGCCATAGCGGGCGAAGGACACGCCCCACTCATAAGCCAAGTGCACCTGCCCCACCGCGGCAGCCGCCTGCTTGGTAGCAAGATCCTGCGGGCGACGCTTGAGCCCCAGCGGGCGAATGCCAGCGGCAACCGCGCCCGAGGAAACCAGAATGACATCAGAGACCTGCATGCGCGCACAGATGGCGTCGACGATGCGGTCGATCTTCTCGGTAGAGGTAGTGAAATCGTCCTTAGTCAGAGACGAGGAGCCAATCTTGACCACGATGCGCTTGGCCCGAGCTAGCTCGCTGCGCAGCTCGGATTGATATGCAGCGGGTTCGCCTAATTCCGGGAAATCTGGCTGCGCAATCTTGCCCTGCGAGGGCTCTAGCGGCAGCGGATACTCCGGAAAGGACTCGTTGAGAGTAGGGATGGAACGGCGATCTGATGTGTCAGAGGTCATGCCATCCCAGCATACAGACCTTTGGTCCTAGCCCTGCCAACGATCGCGGTTCGCCTGCTCACGGGTGACCTTCTCGTCATCGCCAAAGTCATACTCGTCGATGAGACCACGGCGAGCCTGCGAAGCGCGCTTACGCTCAGCGGCGGAAACACGCTCGGTGCCGCCGAGGCGACCGTCGAAGCCGCGGCCGGCATCCGTGGCACGGCCGCCAGTCATCGGCTCCCACTCGAAGGTGATGCCACCGATGGTCACCGGGCAACCCTCAACAGCGCCCTGCTTAAACAGCTCATCTTCCACACCAGCCTTGGCCAAGCGGTCAGCAAGGTAGCCGATGGCTTCATCATTTTCGAAGTCGGTTTGCACAATCCAGCGCTCGATCTTGTCACCCTCCACCACGAAGGCACCGGCAAGCTCGGGATCAGGGCGCACGGTGAAGTCAGCGTGGGAGCCAGACTTACGCTCGCCACGTGGGCGGATGATCGTGTGGTTCTTATCCGCCTTGACCTTCGGCTGTGTGCGGCGGTGCTCCTTGACCATTTCAAGCAGCTTGTACTTGAGCGGATCGAGGCCCTTGCGTGCCACCGCAGAAATGATGAAGACGGGCCAGCCGTACTTCTCCTCCAGCTCTGGCTTGACGAACTCTGCTAGTTCCTCCGCCTCCCGAATATCCGCCTTGTTCAAGATAATGATGCGTGGACGCTGCCGCAGATCACCCAAGCCAGTGTCTTGGTCCAGCAGTTCTTGGTACTTTGCGAGCTCCTCCTCGAGCGCCTCAATATCGGAAAGCGGGTCGCGGCCCGGCTCCAAGGTGGCAACGTCAACGACGTGTGCGAGCACCGCGGTGCGCTCGATGTGGCGCAGGAAGTCCAATCCGAGGCCTTTGCCGTCAGCAGCGCCGGGGATAAGACCTGGAACATCGGCCATGGTGAAGGACTCAAAGCCCATGTCCACCACGCCGAGGTTCGGCTGCAGAGTGGTAAACGGATAATCACCAATCTTTGGCTTGGCCGCAGAAAGCACGGAAATTAGGGAAGACTTGCCGGCCGATGGGAAACCGACGAGGCCGACATCTGCCATGGATTTAAGCTCCAACACCAGATCGCGGGCCTCGCCCGGCTCGCCTTGAAGCGCAAAGCCTGGCGCCTTGCGGGCAGCAGAGGCTAGGGCTGCGTTGCCAAGGCCGCCAAAGCCGCCTTCCGCGGCTACAAAACGGGTGCCAGGAACCGTAAGGTCCGCCAGCATCTCGCCGTCCTCGGAGTAGACCACGGTGCCGGCCGGGACCTCGAGGATGAGATCCTCGCCGCGGGCGCCATTGCGCCAGTCACCAGCACCGTTGTTACCGCGGCCGGACTTTAGGTGTGGACGATAGTGGAAGTCCATCAGGGTGTGAACCTGCGTGGAAACCTCCAGCAGGATGTCTCCTCCGTGGCCGCCATTGCCGCCGTCTGGACCGCCCAGCGGTTTAAACTTTTCACGGTGCACCGAAGAGCAGCCGTGGCCTCCGTCGCCGGCCTGCAGGTGAAGTACGACGCGGTCAATAAAACGTGCCATGAAGTTGGTTTCCTCGCCCTTAAAAATAAGTAGCAGTTTTTCTTAATCTGAGCTGCTCATACTACCACCAGCACGGGCCCGCCTGCGAGAGAGTGTCTGATGGTTTGTGTGTGGGGTTTAGCCCCGAACGCTACAAGTACGACGCGTATTCACCCTGTAAGCAAAAAGAAAAAGCCAAAGCCGCCGTCAACGCCACCAAACCAACTCGACTTCCACGGTTCGTGTCCAAGGCTGGGGCGAAGCTTACTGTCAACGAGAAAGCCTACGACAAGGCCTTGTCGCTAACCGGCTGGAAAGGCTACGTCACCAGCTGTCCCAAGAACAGTTGTCCGGTCGAGCAGTCATTAGCTTTTATCACGAGCTCTACCACATCGAAAACGCCTTCCGGATGGCGAAAACCGATCTGCAGGCGCGACCAATCTTCCACCATACCCAAGACGCTATCCGTGCCCACTTGACGGTTGTGATGGCGGCTTTAGCCATGTCAAAGCACATATACCTCACAAGTGGTGTGACCGCGCCGAAACTAGTGGAGCGGCTTAAAAGGCTGCGCCACACCACCATTGATACCGGCACACACCACTACGACATCCCGCCCAACATCAACGAAGAAACCACGAACCTCATCACCACAATCCTTGAAGACTAAGCCGAAACTCGCGGACTCAACCAAATCGTAGAAGTCAGGTAAAAGTCATCAGTCTTTCTATGGCGAGTGTTACTTGCCGGCGCAGCGCCGTACGGCGCGCCCTCATAAGAAGAAATGTCGCCCGATTATCTCACTTTGTTAGACCTCTACCGACTTGCGAGATGCATTTATGTCCCATGTAATGGGAAAACAGGCCTTAAGATCGCCACGAGCATGCCCTATGCTTACCAGGAAAGCACGAAACCCCGCGCACAATCTCTTTTGAGACCGCGGCGGGGGGGTGGCTACTGAGCCCGGAGTGGGTACCTACTTACGGCAGGAGAGCCCGCAGCTGAGCCGGGAGCAGCGGCTTAATGAACGACAGCGCGGCGGCCAGGATGCCGAGAACCGCGACTATGACGCCGATTCCTGCTCCGTCGATCGAAGACGAAGCGTGTCCGTCACCAGGCTTATCCGAGCCACCAGGCTTACCCGAGTCATCAGGCTTATTCGAGCCATCAGGCTGCTTGGAGTCATCGGACTGATTCGAGTCGTAGCTCTTCCCGTCGATGCACGCCTCCAGCGCCTTCTTGAAGTTATTGTTGGCGGTGAACCTCTTCTGTTTCTCCTCCAGCGCGCTCTTCAAGGCCGCCTTCTTCTCCTCGCCAAGTCCGGGCTTATCCAGTTCCTGTTTATCCTTCTCTATTTCCGCGCCAAGGGCAGGCAGCTGTTTGTCTAGGAGGGTCGCTTTAAGATGAGCAGCTTCTTCCTTGTTGAGGTTTGCCGACGGTTTCGAGCCTGTCAATTTAGCTTCTTCATCAGTGAGCTCAATGGTGCAGGTCGTATCATCATTGACCGTGACTGTCATGGCATTCGCCGGCGCAACAACCGCACCAGAGGCGACGGCGACGGCAGCGAAGGACGCGAGTGAACGCTTGAACATAGGAATCTCCTTGGAAGAGTAAAAGGATGAGACTGCCGCGAGACAACAGTGCTGGCCGTATTTTATTGATAATTGCCGGCCGCTGTCAAAACGCGAAACGGCGAAAGATAACGCGATTTTTATCCCTGATACCCCAGGAGCAAACATCTCGCTCACAGACCATGACTTTTCACCCGTAGGTGGATTTATGCCAGGGGTTTCAAGCAACCCGGGGCATAAAAAGACCGAGCCGCAGCCAGGACGGCTGGGCTCGGCGTGAGCACCCGACTTTCACAACAAATCCCGTGTTTGCTGGCCCCTAACGCTGTGGCCTGGGGTTATGCTGTGTTGGAAAGGCGTTTTTGCGGACTAAGGCCGAATCCGGCTTGGCTTTCCTGATGATAAGGACATGCGCGTGAGTGCCGAAACAATCTATGAAGCTTTCTATCTTGAGCCAAAAGACCGACTTAAAGACCTAGGACTCTCACTGCCCAGTGGGCGTACTAAACGCCGTACGCGCACTAGCGTGCGCGAACAGTCACCCCGCAGACGCTTTGTTGATGAGTTCTGTTCCATTGACCAGCGCCCAGCAGAAGCTAATGACCGGGCTGTACCTGACCACTGGGAAGGGGATCTCATTTTGGGCAAAGAAAACAAGTCAGCCGTTCTCACACTGCTAGAACGCACAACACGGTTTAGCGTCCTAGGTCATTTACCTGGGCGTCATGATGCCCAGTCGGCCCTAGACTCGCTTAAAGACACCGTCCAAAGCCTAGATCAGCCGATACGGTCTTCGATCACCTGGGATCAAGAAAACGAAAAGAAGGCCTGACACCTCAATCGGAATCAGACCTTCTTGGCGTTATTTAATTAGGCAGAAGCCTCAACTGCAGCCTGCTCAGCCGGAACGATGTTCACGATGCGGCGGTTGCGCTTGATAGCGAACTCAACAGCGCCTGCCTCGAGTGCGAACAGGGTATCGTCGCCACCGCGACCAACGTTCTCACCTGGGTGGAACTTGGTGCCGCGCTGACGCACGATGATCTCGCCGGCCTTAACCTGCTGACCACCGAAGCGCTTGACACCGAGACGCTTGGACTCGGAATCGCGACCGTTGCTGGAGCTGGAAGCACCCTTCTTGTGTGCCATGTGGTTTTCCCTCCTTCAGGGATGTAATAGCCGGTTAAGGCTTACTTGATACCGGTGATCTTCAGAACGGTCAGCGGCTGACGGTGGCCCTGACGCTTCTTGTAACCAGTCTTGTTCTTGTACTTCAAGATGTCGATCTTCGGGCCCTTGCCCTGCTCGACGATCTCAGCGGAGACGGAGACCTTCTCGAGGTCAGCAGCCTTTGCCTTAACGGTGGCGCCATCGACGAGCAGAACCGGGGTGAGAGCTACGGACGCACCCGGCTCACCCTCGATCTTCTCGACCTTGACGAGGTCACCTTCAGCAACCTTGTACTGCTTTCCGCCGGTCTTGACGATCGCGTACATAGAGGGTTACCCCTTATCTAAACTCGGCTCAGAAGCAGCAGGGTGAGCCACTTCTGAATGGACAATTACTTATTGCGTTTATACCTGGCGCTCACCTGCAGGAGCCCGCGTGAAATCCGCGACCCGACCCGCCGAGGCGCATTCGTGGTCTAAACAGCGACTGTCAAAGACTACCCCGCCACGGGCAGAAAATACAAACCGCGTATTTTCTGCCCCGCGTGGCGTTGACCTACTTTGCGCTGCGCCGTGCTACGCGGCGTCGCCCGCGTGTGCCCGCCTTCGGGGTTTCGGCCGCCTCTGGCTTCTTGTCTGCTTTCTTGGCGACCTTTGCCTTTTCCTTGGGCTGAGCTGCGCTTTCCGACGTCTCCCCTGCCCCATTCTGGGGTGCCTTCCGAGCGACGACCTTACGCACAGCACGCTTGCGACCACGGCGGATTACCTTGGTTTCCTCTGCCGGCGTTTCCTCTGTTTTCACCTGCTCAACTGCAGCCTGTGGAGCCTTAACTGTGGTGTGGCGAACTGCCCTGCGGCGACCACGCGCACGCCTAGCTGCCGCCTTTGGTTTATCCTCTGCCCTCTGCTCCGGCTTCGCTTCCTCGGAGTGGTGCTCAGCCGGCGATAGAAAGTCCTGCGGCTGCGGGCGGTGATCCGAACGCGAGTTGCCACGGGTGCGACGCTTACGACGCGGGGAGGCCTCGAACTCAGCTACGGCTTCCTCGTAGGTCTGCTCAGACTTCCGCGGCTTGGACTTCTGCGGCTCAGACTTCTGGGACGCGTTGGTACGGGCGCTGCGACGGCGGCCACGGCCGCGAGAGCGCTTTGCGCCCGCGTCTTCGCGCTGCTCCTTTTCTTGATTTTCAACCTGCGCTTCTACCTGAGGTTCCTCGTCGGCGACGTAGGAATTGAACTCGGCGACGTCGTCAAGCTCAGCTGCATTATCGGCAGCTGCATAACCGATGCTGGCGATGTCATCCGCGGAGTCCTGCTGCTCCTTGTACGCGTGGCCCTCTTGGCGGTTAGAACGGCGCGAGCGGCGGCCGCGGCGCTGCTTACGGTTGTTCTCCTGAGAATCGTTGTGCTCGCGCTTTTCGTCTTTGTCATCGTTGACAATAATGCCGGCGACGAGATCCTCGATGGAGGTCTTCTGTTCCTCATGAGACTCAGCGTCGTTGGAAGCTGCCGCGCGGGCGTCCTCGGCTTCCTCGTGGCGGTGCATGGCCACGGCAGCTGGGTGCTGCTGCGGATCGTGTTCTGGCTTGCGGCGCTCGCGACGCGGACGACGACCCTTGTGTTCGTGGGCGTCATTTTCCTGCTCTTCATCCACTGGGTACTCGTGGATGATGATTCCGCGTCCGTGGCACGCCTCGCACTCAGTGGAAAAGGTCTCGACGAGGCCAGTGCCCAGGCGCTTACGGGTCATCTGCACCAGGCCCAAGGAGGTGACCTCCGAGACCTGGTGGCGCGTGCGGTCACGGCCAAGAGCCTCCTTGAGGCGGCGCAGGACCAGCTCCTGGTTTTCAGGCAGGACCATGTCGATGAAGTCGACGACGATCATGCCGCCCAAGTCACGCAGGCGCATCTGGCGCACAATCTCCTCGGCTGCCTCCAGGTTGTTGCGGGTGACAGTCTCTTCGAGGTTGCCGCCGGAACCGGTGAACTTGCCGGTGTTGACGTCGATGACGGCCATCGCCTCCGTGCGGTCGATGACAAGCGTGCCGCCAGACGGCAGCCACACCTTACGGCTGAGCGCCTTGTGCAGCTGCTCGTCGATACGGTAGGTCACGAAGGCGTCCTCGCCACCGTGCTCGCGGGCGTCGTACTTCTCCACGCGGTCGGCCAAGTCGTGGGCCATGGAATCAACGTAAGCGCTGACAGTGTTGTAGGAACGACGACCGTCAACGATGAGCTTGGTGAAGTCCTCGTTGAAGAGGTCACGGACGACCTTGACCAGCAGGTCCGGCTCTTCGTAAAGGGTGACCGGCTTGGCGCCTTTGGTGGACTTCTCATGATCGGCGCGCTTGGTGATGTCCTCCCACAGGTCGTGGAGACGGTTCACGTCAGTTGCGATTGCTTCCTCTGACACGTTCTCCGCAGCGGTACGGATGATGGCGCCGCCGTCACCCGGGATAACGCGCTCGAGGATGCCCTTGAGGCGCTTGCGCTCAGGGACAGGCAGCTTGCGGGAGATACCTGCGCTGCGGCCACCTGGAACGTAGACCAGGTAACGGCCTGCCAGGGAAATCTGGGTGGTCAGACGTGCGCCCTTGTGGCCGATTGGATCCTTAGCCACCTGAACCAGGACTTGGTCACCGGACTTGAGTGCGTTTTCGATCTTGCGTCCGCGTCCGCCAAGGCCCGCGGCACGCCAGTCCACCTCACCGGCGTAGAGGACGCCGTTGCGTCCCTGTCCGATGTCGATGAAGGCAGCCTCCATGGAAGGCAGGACGTTTTGTACGCGGCCCAGGTAGATGTTGCCAATGAGCGAAGCTTGCGCCTCGGTGGTGACGAAGTGCTCGACGAGGAGGTCATCCTCGAGGACGCCAACCTGGGTGATGATGCCGGCGCCGTCGGTGCGCTCCTTGTCGCGGACGACCATGGTGCGCTCAACAGACTCGCGACGTGCGAGGAACTCTGCCTGGGAGACGATGTGCTGACGCACGCGGCCCTTCTCGCGCAGCTCTGCGCGACGGCGACGCTGCGCCTCAATGCGGGTAGAGCCCTTGATTGCCTTTGGCTCTTCGATGAGCTCTGGCTCATCGGTGTTGGTGCGAGCGTCTTGGCGTGAATCACTGCCGCCGCGACCGCGGGAGGTGCCACGGCTGCCACGACGGCGTCCGCCACCGCGGGATTCTTCCTTGTGAGAGTCGTCGCCTTCACGGTCCTCGCGGTCGTCGCGACTGTCTTCGCGCTGCGCACGCGGCGCTGGCTTCTCAAGCTTCGGCGCCATGAAGATGGGCGCGAAATCGTAGACTTCCGGCTCGTCGTCCGGCATCGGGGTGATGACTGGGGCGTAGTCGTCCTCGTCGAAGTCATCACCGGCCTCTACGAGGGCTTCATGCAGCTTCTCGACGTCGACAGTGCCCGTGTCCTGCTGAACCTCACGGCCCTGGTGTGTCTCACGGTTCTGATAGTCCTCACGCTGCTCTTCGGCGGCGTCGACAAGCTCTGCCTCGACTTTCTCCTCAATCTGGGAAATCTCGTTCTCGACATTCTTGCGAACGCGGTTGCGCAGCTTCTCGTCAGCAGTGGGGTCTACCGTCTGTTCCTGTGGTTCCTGTGGTTCCTGTGGTGTGGAGGAATCGACGGCGTCGTCAAGCGGCGCTTCTGGCTCCTGTGCGGCCTTCTTGGTGGCCTTCTTAACCGCGCGCTTCGTGGTCTTCTTGGCAGACTTCTTGCTTGACTTCTTGGCTGGTGCTTCTGCAGCAGCGTCAGTGTCCTTGGCCAGAGCGGCCTTGGCAATGATGGCGTCGAAGACTTGGCCAATCTCTTCTGGGGTCAGCGAGGACTGAGCGGCCTTCTTAACTCCGAGCTCTGCGTACTCGGCAGCGAGCTCTTTGGAGCTCAAACCGATTTGTTTGGCCACGGCGTGGAGGCGGGTCTTCGCGGCGAAGCTGGCCCGGTCTACTTTTTGGGCAAATGCTGCCGCCGCGGAAAGCGGGTTTTCAGTTGTAGTTTTTGCGTTTTCGTTCTTCTTGGTTTCAGTCTTTTTAGTCGCCATGCGGTGACGTTCTCCTGACAAATCAGCGGCCTCTTCCCCGGGCGCAGGCAACAAGATTTCTGTAACTGTTGTTTCAAACGTCTACTCGTTACCGCCGCCGCACGAGGGAGCCGGAATGTATGGTGCGTTATTTAGTTTTCTTCCGTCCATTCTGGCACAACTTTGCTCTCGTCTGTGCTTTGCCGAACGCTCTTGTGATCTATCCTGTTGCCCATGGCGGAAATCGATGAGCACACTGAGGGGCCCGAGGAAGGCGCGGACGCCACTGCGGAAGTTGCCAAACCTGTGGACACACCGCACACAGTGGCGCAGGCACGGGCGCTTAATGAACCATCAATCAAAGATTTGTTCATCACGAGCGTTCCCTTGTCGCTGGCCTTTGCGCTCTCAAGTTCCGATCTTCCGCATTACCCCGGCCAGTACCTGTTGGTAGGTATTTGCATCGTCTTGACGGTTGCCGCGGGTATCAACGTTGTTCGCAAAAAGCCGAAGCTCATTCAGGCCGCGCCCGAAGAATTCAAGTCGGGCGACTACTCTTCGCTTGCGTACATCGGGCCGTTTATTCCCATTGCACTGCCACCCGTCCTGTGGGGTATGGACGACCTTGGGCTCCTCCCAGATGTGACCGTCTCCCCTATCCTTTTGAGCGTCGTGAAGGCAATCTACTTGGTCCCGGCCTTCTCCCTAGGCGCGTGGGCAAGTATGAATGGCCCCTACCGCGTGGGGCGCAGGAGGATCCGCACGACTTTGGAGTCCACGTCTCTTGAGGGAATCACTGTCACCACGCTCGATGCGGTGACAAAGCATGCAGACATCATTTCGTGTCTTGTGGCCGCAGGTGCGGTGGAGGGAAACATGGTGACCGCGGCACGCCTTAGCAAACTGTTGGGTGTCACGCCAGCATTGGAAGAGCGCCTACGCGAGCTGGAAAAGGTCGGCGTGGTGAAGCTGCGCGGTGTGCGCCATTCCGATAACACTCGCACGTGGGATGTCACGCTGACCGAGTTGGGTGTGCGGAGCATGTATGAGGCGCGGAGGCGTTAGCTGAGGCTAGGAGCTGGTTGGCGACTGCGGAGTCTGCGGCTACTGGGGCCGCTAAGGCTTGGGCCGCGCATTTTGCCAAATAGTGCGCTGAAATGGGGTGGTTTTGGCGGCATATTTGGCAAATTGCGCCAACGCGGTGCAAATACGGCACCAGCGAAAAAGAAAGCGAAGGAGAAGGGGCGCCAAGCACGAGGAAAGCCCGCACTCGCCAAGCGAGTGCGGGCTAAAAGCTAGATGCTTTACAGGTTCGGGAACCAGATGGAGATCTCGCGCTCTGCGGACTCTGGGGAGTCGGAACCGTGGACGACGTTCTCGCCAACGGTCAGAGCGAAGTCACCGCGGATGGTCCCCGGGGTGGCCTTGGAAACTGGGTCGGTGCCGCCGGCCAGCTGACGCCACGCCTCGATAGCGCGCTCGCCCTCGACAACGCCGGCAACCAGCGGTGCGGAGGTGATGAAGTCAACGAGCTCGCCGAAGAATGGCTTGTCCTCGTGCTCTGCGTAGTGCTTCTTAGCGGTAGCCTCGTCTGCAACGCGCAGATCCATAGCAACCAGCTTGAGGCCCTTGCGCTCGATGCGGGCAATGATCTCGCCGATGTGGCCGTTCTTAACGCCGTCCGGCTTGATGAGAATGAGTGTACGTTCAGTCATGGGTGACATAGTACTAGAGCAATGGCGCATCGTCTTGCGCTAGGGGGTTTAAGTGAGCTGTCGCACGATTTCCTCGGCGTGCTCGTATCCCACCCCTTTAAACCACAGCTGAACTTGCTTGACCGCCGTGCCAAACTGACCGTTGTCAAGCAGGCGGCGAAGCTTCTCACGCTGGGATTCGTCAAGGTCTTCCACAGAGACCGCAGCGGCTGGCTTAGCCGATTGCATAAGCCCCAGAACGAGGAACACGGCTGCAGCAACGAGGGCCACGAGGGGCGCCCACGGCTGGCCGGTCATGGCACGCAAGATGAGGGCAGCGATGCAGCCCAAGGCCGCCAATGCGAAGTAGAGATAGCGCATGGTTGCTCAGTTTACGGCGAGACTAGCCGCGGTGCTGCGGGAGCGTGGCGTCGCCAGCAAAGAACTTGGGACCAATCCACAGCATCACGTAGACCAAGGCCACGAGGACGGGGACCTCTACCAAAGGACCCACCGTACCAGCGAGGGCTTGGCCGGAAGCCGCGCCAAAAGTGCCAATGCAGACGGCGATGGCCAGCTCGAAGTTGTTGCCGGCGGCAGTGAAGGACACGGCAGCCGCCTGCGCGTAGTTCATGCCGCTTAGCTTGGCCGTCACCAACGCCACGCTAAACATCACCACGAAGTAGAGGAAGAGTGGAATTGCCACCTTCACCACGGACCATGGTTCAGAGGAGATCTGCTTTCCTTGCAGGGCAAAGAGCAGGACGATGGTGTAGAGCAAGCCGATGAGAGCCAGCGGCGAGATGCGTGGGATGAAGACGTCGTTGTACCACTGACGCCCCTTGAACTTCTCCCCCAGGATGCGGCTTAGCACGCCTGCCAGCAGGGGGATACCGAGAAATAACAGAACTGAGGTCACAATCGCCCAAAAGCTGAACTCGGCGGAGGTGGTTTCAAGGCCCAGCCAGGAAGGAAGAATGTGGAGATAAAACCAGCCCATGACACCAAACATGAAAACCTGGAACACGGAGTTGATGGCCACCAGCACTGCGGTGGCTTCGCGGTCGGCACAGGACAGATCAGTCCACACCAAGACCATGGCGATACAGCGGGCAAGGCCGACGATGACGAGGCCGGTGCGCAGCTCGGCGTCGTTAGGCAGGAACAGCCACGCCAGGGTGAACATCACCAGCGGGCCCACCAGCCAGTTGAGAATGAGCGAGACCGTCATCAAGCGCTTGTCGGCCGCGATTTCAGCAGCCTTGTCATAGCGAACCTTGGCCAGCGGCGGGTACATCATGACGAGGAGGCCAAGCGCGATGGGAATGGAGATGCTGCCTACCTTGACGCTATCGAGGGCGTCGGAAAGCCCCGGCGCGGCATTGCCTAACAGAAGACCGAACCCCATCGCGAGCAAGATCCACAACGGCAGGAAGCGGTCAAGAATTGACAGTTTCACGGACATTTTCTCCGCGGCTTGAGTGGTCACAGCTTACCTTTCATATCGATTCCTATCGATATGAACATAAGCCGTTCTATCGACAGTCGTCAATATATAATGGGTGCATGCCCTCCCCCAACCAAGAATGCTGCGCACTGGGCGCGAATCCGCTAACTGCCGAAGAAGCGCAGAAGTACGCCCAGCTATTCAAAATATTGGGCGACCCCGCCCGCCTAAGCCTACTTTCCCAGCTGGCGACGGAAGGCTGCGGACCAGTCAGTGTCAATGACCTCACCAAATCTAGCGGGCTCAGCCAGCCCACCGTATCCCATCACCTAAAGAAACTCACCGAGGCCGGACTGCTCACGAAAGAACGCGCTGGCCGTGCCGTCACTCATACAGTTGTGGCCGCAGCCTTTGCAGAGCTGCGGGCAGTGCTCGACCTAGGTTAGTCGCTCCAACCGGCACAAACAGCGGCACCCACAGCCCCTCCACCAAATGGAACTTATGCATTTTCCGTAAAGGTACCCCTTTGCGCCACCCCCACCGCACACTAAGGTTAGCTTTACCTACGTTAGGTGTGCTTAATTTATTCACGCCAGTGAGATCCATTTTCGGCTCTTCCCACTGACACTTTAAATTTTCATCTTCGTTCTCTCCCAAGGAGGATCAATGACTTCTCGCCGTGGCACATTTCTCGCCGCATTAGTGACAGCTTCTCTTATTCCGCTTGCGCCACCTGCTCTGGCTATCCCCGCCACGGACGGCCACCTGACCTGGGGAATCCGCGCCAGCTTCAACAACTACACCGGCGGTGCCACCTTGGTCAAAGATGGCGCCACGCGCAAAGGCAACGCTTTCGAATTCGAACTAACCGACCTCACTGTCGATAAGGCAGCGAAGCGAACCGAAGCGCAATTCAACGGCACGGTGGTCTACCGAAAGTACTGCAAAAACGCATCGAACCCGCTCGAAGGCCACTGCGACCTCGATCTCCACTTCGAGGATCCCAAGGTCGTGCTCGCTCCGGAAGAGTCGTATCTCGAAGCGACGGTCAGCTCACGCCAATACCTCTCCGGCACTACCTTCGCCCCTGAAAAGCCGGTAAAAATTGCGAAGCTCCAACCTCAATCGGCAACGCTGCGAGAAGCCAACGGCCGCGTCGATTGGTCGAATATTGCATCGACGCTAACCCCCGAGGGAAACACCATGTTCAGCAAGTTCTACACTGACGGCGAAGGCCTCGACCCAGTCTCCTTGAGCTATGCCGGTGAGGCCGCTCCGCTCAATACGTCTGGACCAACGCTGTCTACCGCGAAATGGGACTCGAAGGCAAAGTACGACGATGGCGTTCACCAGCTTTTTGAAGCCGGCCAGAACATCATCGTCTCCATGCCCAAGGGACACGGTTTTGCGCTCCTCAACTCGGAGCTTAAAGAGCTCGCTTCCCGCCGCGCAGCCACGACCGACCGCAACATCGTGACCTTCGATTCCCAGCATTCGGTGCTTTACTACGGCGAGGGCAACGACTTGAAGGCAGTGGACGTCAGCGCCGATTCATTGTCCGAACCACGCACCGTCTTCACTGCTTCCCAGCCCATCTACGCCGTGGGATACCACCCAGAGACTGACACCGTAGCCGCAGTAGCTACCGGCAAGAACAATTCCTTTACCAGCGCAACTTTGGTCACCGGTACCAAAGGTTCGTTCCACGAAGCAGAGCTTCCCGACGCCGCGCAGCTCTTTGGCGATACCCCAGCTTCCGGCGGCGACGGCGCATGGGGCAATATCATTAGCACCAAAGACAACGCGGAACTCGTGCCCATGGAAGATGGAACTTTCTTGTACAACGGTGCCGTTGACATCTTGCTCGACAACGAGGACAAATCCGCGAAGGGACTGCTCTATTCAATCAAGCCCTCCGCTACTGAGGTCGGTGACCGAGCAAAGTTTATGAAGGGCTCACGCCACGGCGACAACACTTTGTACATGAACTCATTGGTTAGCGATGGCTCCACCATCTACCGCTTCGACAAGAATCCGAACCGGGCCTCCGCCGTGGCACAGATCCTGCGCTACGATGCTGCCCAGCGCGATGTAGTAGCCGTAACCGAGCCCACGCGCTCAGTGCTCCCGGGCTGGGCGTCGCTAGCTTTCGACGCCGAAGGCACGCCGATTCAACAAAATGGCGCAACAGGGGATCTCAACTGGCTCAAGCCGGGAACGTTTGAGACCACTGCTTCCTTCACCCTTCCAAACGGCCGCGAAACAACCAACGTGGCCAATGGCTCATTCATCGCCCGCAAGGACGGAGCCATTTTTGTCCCCACCCTCGATGAATCGCGCGGAGATTATGAGGAGTATTATGTGCTGCGCCGCGTGGATACTGCGGCCAAAGAACCGGCCCCGCAGCCGGTACCTCCAACTGAAAGCTCCCCGCAGCCGGTACCTCCAACTGAAAGCTCCCCGCAGCCGGTACCTCCAACTGAAAGCTCCCCGCAGCCGGTACCTCCAACTGAAAGCTCCCCGCAGCCAACACCTCCAGAAAAGCCCAAGAAGCCTTCGCCTTCCTCTTCAGCAGGGACTCCTCTCGCAGTACTGCTAGGCCTCTTTGCGGCAATCGCCGTTGCAGTCGGTGCTATCAAGCCGCTGCACTCATTCCTTCTCCAGGTCCAGCGAACGCTGGGGCTTTAACCAGATAAAGCCTGGTTATGCAAGCAAAAGACGTCCTGCGTGAATCCCTGAAGGACACGTAGGACGTCGTCTGTGCTTAAACTCGCAACACTTAACTCGACTTATTGAGGTGCTGCGTAGTGAGGTAGCCACGCTTCATGCGCTCGACGATGATGCCGCGCATGTAGGAGGCCATCAGCCACAGCAGGCCGAAGATTATCATGATGGCGGCGATGGACCAGTGGATCATAAATCCTAAGACGATTGCCAGCACGTGCAGCGCAATCATGGCGTTGACGATCCATGGCTTGTTCGTGAACGCGAAGCTCACCAAGAGAATCACGGCCATGCCGATGACCACCGAGTAATTGAAAGGTGTCCACAAGGTGCCGTCATAGAGCTTGTAGAGCAGCGGCAACGCGAGTACCAGCGTGAGCAACTCCATGGTCAGGGAGCTGGCCACAACCATTCCGCCGAACTGCTTCAGCGGGTCCTTGACCGGGGCCTCACCTAGGCCAAGGGGGCTGATTTCCTCAGCGGGGACACTATTGGGGGCACTGTTGGACACACTGTCGCGGCGAGAGTCACTCATGCGGGATCCTTTCCAAACATCGCGCGGGCGTCGCCAGCGGTGACGACTGAACCCGTGATGACGATACCTGAGCCGGACTGAACTTCCGCATCCTCCGCAAGCTCCACTGCTTGCGCGTAGGCACCGGGCAGATCAGGCTCCACGTAGACGCGCTCCTCGCCGAAGATATCGCGAGCAAGTTCCGCAAGCTCATAGGCATCACGTGCACGAGGCGAAGAATTCTGCGTGATGACTACCTCCGTCAGGTAAGGCTCCAACGCGGTGAGGATGCCTTCGGCGTCCTTGTCCTCGAAGATGCCGAGCACGCCGATGAGACGTGCGAAGTCGAAGTCGCGATCCAGTGCCGCACCCAACGCCTTGGCGCCGTGCGGGTTGTGGCATGCATCGATGAAGGTCGTGGGGCTGGTGCGCACGCGCTCTAGGCGGCCGGGCGAAATAGCCTTGGCAAAACCAGTGCGCACGGTGGCAATATCGAGCGGTTTGCCAGACGATGCCCCGAAAAAGGCCTCGACCGCAGCCAGCGCCACGCCCGCGTTCTTGGCTTGGTGCTCGCCGTGCAGCGGCAGGAAGACGTCCTCGTAGAGGCCGCCCAAGCCCTGAATGTTCAGCTGCTGGCCGCCGACCGCGATGCGGGATTCGAGCACGGCGAACTCGCTGCCGGAACGAGCCACGCCCGCGCCGACCTCCACCGCGCGGTTCAGGATCACCGTCATGGCTTCCTGCTCCTGCTCGGCGATGATGGCGATGTTCTCACGCGGGGCCAACACATCGTCCGCATCGACGTCGCGTGCCTTGATGATGCCGGCCTTCTCCCCCGCGATCTCGGCGAGCGTATCGCCTAGGTAGTCGGTGTGGTCGAGGCCCACCGGCATGATGACGGAGACCTCGGCGTTGACCACGTTGGTGGCATCCCAGGTGCCGCCGAGGCCGACCTCGACCACGGCGACGTCGACTGGCGCATCAGCGAAAGCCGCGTAGGAAATCGCCACGAGCACCTCAAACTTGGACATCGGGATGTCGGAGCGCGCGTCCACCATCTCCACATAGGGTTTGATCTCGTTCCAGATGCGTACGAAGTCACGCGGGTGAATCGGGCGGCCATCGATACCGATGCGCTCATTCACCAGCTGCAGGTGGGGGCTCGTCACCAAGCCGACGCGGCGGTGGAAGGCGCGTAGCAAGGAGTCGATCATGCGGGAAGTCGAAGACTTGCCGTTCGTGCCCGCGACGTGGATGACCTGGAAGGACTTTTCCGGGTTACCCAGCAAATCCATCAACGCCTGGATGCGTTCCAGGCTCGGAGCGATCTGGGTTTCGGGCGCGCGGGCGTTGAGCTCGGCGTCGACAAGCGCGAGCTCCTGCAGCTCCTCCGGGTTGACCTCGAGCGGCGCTGCCTCCTCGTATTCCTCCTCGCCGCCCATACCGAGATTGAGCTTGAGACCGGATTCCGTGATCTCCACGGGTCCGCCTTCAGTGCCCTCCTTCAAGGCATCAACGAGTTCGTATTCCTCGCGATCTTCTCGCTTGCTCACTACTTAAGTGCCTCCAAGCGTGCGGTGATGCGGTCGACTTCTTCCTGTGCCACCTGCTGGCGGGTGCGGATCTTCTCCACGACCTCGTCCGGAGCCTTGGCTAGGAAGGACTCATTAGCCAGCTTCTTGCCGGTCTGCTCGAGCTCCTTATTTGCCTTGGCCAGATCCTTTTCCAGGCGCTTGCGCTCTGCCTCAACGTCGACTGCGCCGGAGGTATCCAGTGCGACCTCGACGGTGCCCTGGGACAGGCGAACCTCGATGGAGGCGGACGCGGTGAAGTCCTCGCCCGGAACCGTGGTGTTAGCAAGGTTGCGCACCAAGTTCTCCTGGCCAGCCAGGTCAACGGAGGCGAAGTCCAGGCGGCCCGGAACCTTCTGCGAAGGCTTCACGCCCTGATCAGAGCGGAAGCGGCGCAGCTCGGTGATGAGCTTGTCGGCGTCCGCGATACGACGAGCGGCAACCTCGTCGGTGGCCACGCCACCGTTGGTATCAGCCGCGGTTGGCCACGGGGCAATCACGATTGATTCGCCGCCGGTAAGTGCCTTCCACAGGACCTCGGTGACGAAAGGCATGGTCGGGTGCAGCAGGCGCAGGACGACGTCGAGGACGCGGCCCAAGACGATCTGGGTGTTGCGGCCGGTCAGCCGCTCCGCGTCTGACGTATCTGCCGAATCGACGTCGCGCGGAATCTGGGACTTGGCAATCTCCAGGTACCAGTCACACAGCTCGTCCCAGATGTAGTGGTAGAGCAGCTCATTAGCCTTGGAGAACTGGTAATCGTCCAGGTAAGCGTCAAACTTGACACGCACCTCTTCGGCGCGGTCCAGGATCCAGCGGTCAGCGTCGGTCAGCTCCTCGCGGGCCGGCAGCTCCGCCACGCCAGCGCCGTTCATGAGCGCGAACTTGGTGGCGTTGAAAAGCTTGGTGGCGAAGTTACGGGAAGCCGCAGCGGCGTCGGAGCCCAGCGGCAGGTCGACGCCCGGGTTGGCGCCACGGGCCAGGGTAAAACGCAGGGCATCTGCACCATA
This sequence comes from Corynebacterium sp. LK14, assembly GCF_008042215.1. Lineage (NCBI taxonomy): Bacteria > Bacillati > Actinomycetota > Actinomycetes > Mycobacteriales > Corynebacteriaceae > Corynebacterium > Corynebacterium sp. LK14. The sequence goes on along the minus strand of NZ_NOVQ01000009.1, from coordinate 45,505 downwards.
GTCGCGTACCCAGTCCATCGGGTCGATGCCGTTGCCCAGGGACTTCGACATCTTGCGGCCCTGCTCATCGCGGACGAGGCCGTGTAGGTAAATGTCGTGGAAAGGAATCTGCGGGCGGCCATCGCGCGCGGAGCCATCACCAGCGTTGAGCAGCTCTGGGGTCTGGACGCCAGCGAAGGTGCCGAACATCATCATGCGGGCGACCCAGAAGAACAGGATGTCGTAGGCAGTGACCAGCACGTTGGTTGGGTAGAACTTCTCCAGGTCCGGAGTCTTTTCCGGCCAGCCCAGCGTGGAAAATGGCCACAGTGCGGAGGAGAACCAGGTATCCAGAACGTCTGGATCCTGCTCGTAGCCTGCTGGCGGCTCCTCGTCAGGGCCGACGCAGACGATATCGCGGGTGGTGTTGTCCTCGGCGTCGGTGGTCTCCGGGCCGTACCAAATTGGGATGCGGTGGCCCCACCACAGCTGACGGGAGATGCACCAGTCGTGCATGTCATCGACCCACTCGAAGTAACGCGGCTCGAGGGAGGTCGGGTGAATCTTGGTATCGCCCTCGCGCACGGCTTCGCCGGAGTACTTGGCCAGCTTTTCTACCGCCACGAACCACTGCAGGGAAAGGCGCGGCTCGACCGGCTCGCCGGAGCGTTCCGAGTGGCCCACGGAGTGGACATAGGGGCGGATTTCCTTGACGATGCGCCCCTGCTCGGCGAGAGCTTCACGGATGGCGACTCGCGCTTCCTCGCGGGTCAGGCCATCGAACTTGGTGCCGGTGTTCGCGATGTGGCCGGTGGAGTCCATGATGGTCGGCATGTCCAAGTTGTGACGCAGGCCCATCTGGTAGTCGTTCGGGTCGTGGGCCGGGGTGATCTTCACAGCACCGGTACCGAACTCCATGTCCACGTAATCATCAGCGATGACCTTGAGCTTGAGATCCTCGCGGAAGGGGTGAGCAAACTCCTGCCCCACCAGGTCCTTGTAGCGCTCGTCGTCGGGGTGGACGGCAATCGCGACGTCGCCAAGCATGGTCTCCACACGAGTGGTGGCCACGATGAGGTGCGGCTCGTCGTCGTTTAGCGAGCCGTAGCGGATGGACACGAGCTCGCCCTCGACGTCCTTGTACACGACCTCAATGTCAGAGACCGCGGTTTCCAGCACCGGGGACCAGTTGACCAGGCGGTGGGCCTGGTAGATCATGCCGGCGTCGTAAAGCTGCTTAAAGATGGTCTGGACCGCGCGGGACAGCCCCTCGTCCAGGGTGAAGCGCTCGCGGGACCAGTCCACGGAGTCACCAATGGCACGCATCTGGTTCTGGATGGTGCCGCCGTATTCTTCCTTCCACTCCCAGACCTTGGAGATGAACTCCTCGCGCTCGTAGTCCCAGCGCTTCTTGCCCTCGGTCTCCTTGAGCTTGGCCTCGACCTTGGTCTGGGTGGCGATACCCGCGTGGTCGGCGCCCGGCAGCCACAGGGTGGCATAACCCTGCATGCGCTTGCGGCGAATGATGGAGTCGATGAGGGTGTGGTCTAGGGCGTGGCCCATGTGCAGCTGGCCGGTCACGTTGGGTGGCGGCAGCACGATGGAATAAGGCTCTGCCTCGCTGGTGGCATCCGGGGTGAAGTAGCCTGCTTCCACCCAGGACTCGTAAAGGTCCTTTTCTACCGCCTGCGGCTCCCAGGACTTCGGAAGCGCGTCAGCCCGGTTAGTGCCTATTAGTTGCTCTTTATCTACAGCGTTGTTCTGCTCAGTCACCCGGACAAGTCTACCCTGTCGGTCAACTGGCTTTTTCACCCCCATTGGGCGAAATTGGCACCGCGGGCGCCGGCGACTGAATACATTGTCTGTCATGTCTTCACATCCTGGAACTTCCCCGGCGCGCCTGCGTACTCGTTTCTTTGCCAAGGCAAAGGCTAAGGGCGCACCCTTTTCTTGTTTGACCAGCTATGACTGCATGACCGCCGCGGTATTCGATGAGGCGGGAATCGACTTGCTTTTGGTGGGCGATTCCTTGGCCAACGTGGTTTTGGGCCGCGAGACCACGCTCTCGCTAACCATGGAGGAGATGATTCCGCTAACGCGCGCGGTCGTTGAGGCCACCTCCCGCAGCTTCGTGGTGGTGGATCTGCCTTTTGGTTCCTATGAGGAATCCCCGGCGCAGGCTTTGCGCTCGGCGGTCCGCATGCTGAAGGAGACGGGTGCGCAGGCGGTCAAGATTGAGGGCGGCAAGGAGATTGCGCCGACGATTTCCGCTTTGGTTGCCGCGGGCATTCCGGTGTGCGCGCACATCGGGTTCACCCCGCAGTCAGTGCATGCGCTGGGTGGTTTCGTAGTGCAGGGCCGTGGCGAGGCGGCGGGGCCTTTGCTTGCCGACGCCCAGGCTGTTGCCACCGCAGGCGCCTTCGCCGTGGTCCTGGAGATGGTTCCGGCTGAGCTCGCGGCGCAGGTGACCAAGGAGGTCTCCATCCCCACCATCGGCATCGGCGCGGGCAATGCCTGCGATGGGCAGATTCTGGTCTGGACCGACGCTTTTGGCATGGGCGCGGGCAAGACGCCGCGCTTTGTGCGCCAATACGCGGACTTGCGCACCGTGCTTTCCGACGCCGCCCGCGCCTACGCCGCCGACGTGGCTGAGCGTAAATTTCCAAACGAGGCAGAGTCCTTTGGCGACTCTGTGAAAGAAGGTTAAGTAACCGTGCAGGTATTCACTACTAAAAAAGAACTCGTTGAGTTTCGTGCGCAGCAGGATGGTCAACGCCGCAGCGTGGGCCTCGTGCCCACGATGGGCGCGCTGCATGCAGGCCATGGCTCGCTGATTAAGGCGGCGCGGGAAGCTAACGACGTCGTCGTGGTTTCAGTCTTTGTCAATCCGCTGCAGTTTAGCGATTTGGGCGAGTGCGACGACTTCCGGAACTATCCACGCAACGTGGAGGCAGACGCGGCCTTCGTGGAATCACTAGGCGCCGATGCTGTCTTCGCCCCGAGCGTGGAGGAGATGTACCCGAGTGGCACCCCGCTAGCGTGGGTACGCACCGGGGCCATGGGTGAGGTGCTGGAAGGCGCCTCTCGGCCAGGGCACTTCGACGGCGTGGCTACGGTGGTCTCGAAGCTGTTTAATCTGGTGCGCCCCACCCGCGCATACTTTGGGCAAAAGGATGCCCAGCAGGTAGCGGTGCTGCGCCGGATGGTCGCAGACTTGGACTTCCCCGTGGAGCTGGTGGCTGCGCCCATCGTGCGTGCAGCGGACGGCTTGGCTGAGTCGAGCCGCAACCAGCGCCTAAACGATGCCGAGCGGACGCAGGCCCTTGCGCTCTCGCGCACCCTCTTTGGCCTGCGGGACGGCAAGTTCAACTCCGCGGAGGAAGCATCCAAAGCCCTAGATGCAAGCGATGGTGTACGGGTGGATTACCTCACGGTGGTGGATCCACAAACGCTTAAGCCGGTGGACGTTAATGCCCGCCCGGCTCTAGCGCTGGTTGCCGCACACGTGGGCCCGGTGCGGCTTATCGATAATCTCGAGCTCTAGCCCTCTTACTTGAGAAGGTCCTACTTGAGAAGGTGCTGGACTGCCTCACGCTCGGAGCGCAGCTCCTCCACGTTGGCCTGGATGCGCTCCTTTTGGAAGTCGCTGAGTTCCAGACCCTGGACGATCTCCCAGGTGCCGTTCTTGGCCACGGTGGGGAAGCCGAAGATGAGGCCCTCGTCCACGCCATAAGAGCCGTCAGAGACTACGGCTGCGGTGCGCCAGTCTTCGGTGCCGTGGATCCAGTCATGCATGTGGTCCACCGCTGCGGAGGCAGCAGAGGCAGCGGAAGAGTGACCGCGCACCTCGATGATCTCTGCTCCACGGTTAGCCACCTTGGGGATCATCTCGCCGGTGTACCAGTCCTGATCCACTTCCTCGTTGACGTAGGTGAGATCTGGGAACTGGGTGGCGGAGTGGTTGCCCCATACGGCAACCTTGGTGAACTCAGCGGTGGGGCGGCTCGTCTTGAGCGAGAGCTGGCTCAGGGTGCGGTTGTGATCCAGACGCATCAACGCGTTGAACTGGCTCGGGTCAAGGTCCGGTGCGCTGTTTGCTGCGATGAAGGCGTTGGTGTTTGCTGGGTTGCCCACGACGAGCACGCGGACGTCGCGTGCAGCGTTGTCGTTGATAGCCTTGCCCTGGACCGTGAAAATGGCACCGTTTGCCTCAAGCAAGTCGGCACGCTCCATGCCCTTAGAACGCGGGCGTGCACCAACCAAGAAGGCAGCCTTGGTGTCCTTGAAAGCTACGTCCGGATCATCGGTGACGGTGATGCCGCGCAGAAGCGGGAAGGCGGAGTCGGCCAGCTCCATGGCAACGCCCTCTGCAGCGCCGACGGCCTGCGGGATCTCCAACAGCGCGAGCTCTACTGGGGTGTCCTTGCCGTAGACGTCGCCAGCAGCAATACGCCACAAAAGTGAGTACGCAATGTTGCCGGCTGCACCGGTGACGGTGATCTTCACTGGTTGATTAGCAGCCTGGGTCATGTTCAGTCCTCCTAAGGAAAAGCGGTGCCAGAAATGGCGTTCTTCAATCCCCACACTAGCCCTCTTTTGCCCGAACGTGTCGTGGACAACTCCCCTCTTTCGGAGTCATCCTTAATCACAATTTCCACCAAACTACCCCCGAATGTCCCGCAGTTCGCGACTTTATTCTTACTTGAATCTCGGAAATGTTTGTTTTTCGGCACTATAGGAGGAGGAAAAGAGAAGAATCTGGGAAAGATTCGTACTGACATAGGACATCAAGGACGTAAAAATTATGACCATGGACGCCACTGATTCGGCTTCGACCGATTCCGTCGGCACCGCCGAACTCTCAGGCTCCGTCGAGCGAGTCATCGACGTAGCCATCGAGCAGTTTTCTGAGTTGGGTTTTGCTGACGCAAAGTTGGACAATATCTCCCGCCTCGCTGGCATGTCCAAGCGCATGATCCACTACCACTTCGGCGACAAGAAGGGGCTCTACCAGCAGGCTCTGAGCACGGCCGCGCGCCGCCTCAACCCGCCGGCGGGTTCTCTCGACATTGATTCAGCCGTCCCGGTAGAAGGCGTCCGCACGCTCGTTGACTGGCTATTCAAGCAGCACGTTAAGCACCCTGAAGCAATCCGCATGATGACCATGGAAACCTCCACAGGTGCTTTGGAGGCGGGCCAGGCGCTCATCGACGTCTCTGAGGTCTCCTTGCACCTCGACAAGCTACTCATGCTGGGTCAGGATTCCGGTGCGTTCCGCCCGGGTATTTCCGCCAATGACATCTTCACGCTCATTGCGTCGCTAACGATGTACCGCGTAACCAACCGTTCAATGATGCAGAACCTGCTGGATATCGACATGCACAGCCCAGAAAACACCGAGGGTATGCACCGCATGGCGGTCGACGCAGTCTTGGCTTTCCTCACCGCAAACATCCCGGACTCGGGGTACAGCTCTTATCTGTCCACGGGAGCCTCGGTGGAAGACAACGACTCAATCCCACAAGATATCTACTCCAGCGACGAAGACCAGAGCGGGTCTGACATCTACACCTAAACCTTTGCTCTTTAGCTTTATGCCTAAAGGGCCGCAGATCTTAAGTGATCTGCGGCCCCTTAAAGCCATCTGCCCTTAGGCGGATTCCTTTTCAGCGTCGGTGTAGACAAAGCTTGGCTCATCTTCACCCTTCACGCAGGCCTCGGTGATGTGGACCGCAGTGATGTCTTCGCGGTCAGGCAATTCGTACATGATGGGTACCAGCAGCTCTTCCATGATCGCGCGCAGACCACGTGCACCGGTCTTACGCTCGAGCGCGAGCTCCGCGATAGCGCCCAATGCCCCGTCCTCGAACACGAGCTCCGCGCCGTCCATCTCGAACAGGCGCTGGTACTGCTTGACCAGTGAATTCTTCGGCTCGACCAAGACCTTGACCAAGGACTCGCGGTCAAGGTTATCCACGGTAGCCACGATGGGCAGACGGCCGATGAACTCAGGAATGAGGCCAAACTTCACGAGGTCCTCAGGGCGGACCTCGGAGAAGAGGTCGAGCTTCTCGCGCTCGTCCGCAGTCTCCAGTTTGGCGCCAAAGCCCACGCCCTTCTTGCCCACGCGCTCCGCGATGACCTTATCCAGGCCTGCGAACGCGCCGGCGACGATGAAGAGAATGTTGGAGGTATCCAGCTGGATGAACTCCTGATTGGGGTGCTTGCGCCCACCCTGCGGCGGAATCGCAGCGACGGTGCCCTCGAGGATTTTCAGCAGCGCCTGCTGCACACCCTCGCCGGAGACGTCACGCGTGATCGAGGGATTCTCAGACTTGCGGGAAATCTTGTCCACCTCGTCGACGTAGATGATGCCGCGCTGTGCGCGCTCCACATCAAAGTCCGCCGCCTGGAGCAGCTTGAGGAGGATGTTTTCCACGTCCTCGCCCACGTAGCCCGCCTCGGTAAGGCTGGTTGCGTCCGCAATGGCAAACGGGACGTCGAGCATGCGCGCCAGAGTCTGCGCCAGGTAGGTCTTACCGGAACCGGTGGGACCAAGCAGCAAAATGTTGGACTTAGCAATCTCTACGTCCTCATCTTCGACCTTCTTGCGGCGCCCTTCAAGGCCCGCGGTCTCTTCTACCTTGATGCGCTTGTAGTGGTTGTACACAGCCACTGCAAGCACACGCTTAGCCTGATCCTGGCCAATAACGTACTTGTCGAGGAAGGAAGAAATCTCCGACGGACGGGGAAGTTTTACTTCCTTGTCCGAGGTCTCAGCAGCCGCAGCGGCGCCGAGCTCTTCTTCGATGATCTCGTTGCACAGCTCAATGCACTCATCACAGATGTAGACACCGCCGCCGGCGATGAGCTTTTTCACCTGCTTCTGGCTCTTGCCACAGAAGGAACACTTGAGCAGGTCAGCGCTTTCTTGCATACGTGCCATTAAGGTCTTTCCACTCGCTTTTCTTCAACTTGAGGTGGGCGGATTCCGATGCGGAGAGTACTCGTATCCTGCACACCCAGAAGGCGCGTCCCACAGATATCTCCACCTTAGTAAATCAACACGACACGACCCTCATTCATTCCTCCGCGTGGCGCAGCCTCAACCTTTGATTGATACCTCTCCAGGGCCGTTCATGAATTTAAAAAGCTACTCCGTAGACATAGACCAAGCTGTCCAGTACCTTGTCCGCAAGCAATCAGGACCTCCCCAAAAGGCCCTAAGTCATATCTTTAAAACAAACGCAAAGGTTGCAGCACACATGGATATCCGTAAGCTCATCGACAGCTCCCCTATGGGATTGCGGCAATGGTCTATCATTTTCGTTGCCTTGTACCGCAACGCTCTCGACGGCTATGACATGGTCGCGATGGCATTCGGCGCCGGCCAGGTGACCGAAGCCTTCACCTTGAGTGACGTCCAGCTCGGCTGGCTGCTCTCCGCCGCCCTCATCGGCATCGGCCTGGGTTCCCTCTTCCTTGCCCCGACCGCCGACCGTATGGGCCGTACACGCCTTATCACCATCTCGCTCTTCATCGACTTGGTGGGCCTAGTTGCCACGGCCTTCGCCCCGACTTTCGCTCTGCTCTTCATCTTCCGCGTTCTCACCGGCATCGGCGTCGGCGGCGTGCTCGTCTGCGTCACCGTCTTGGTCAGCGAATACTCGAATCTCCGCTTCCGAGGCCTGGCGGTGGCAATCTATGCCTCGGGCTACGGCCTGGGCGCTTCCTTGTGCGGCGTCATCGCATCGGCCGTGGCGCCGTCCTACGGTTGGCAGGCCATCTTCTGGGTAGGTGCCGGCCTTACCGTCGTCGCCAAGTTGGGTCTCAAGGGCGAGGTCAGCGTCCGCGCCGCCAAGGACGAAGAACCGCACGCTTCCTTCAAGGACATCCTCTCCGCCCTCCTTCGTGCGCACGACCATCAAGCTGTGGCTGGCTTTCTCCTTCGTGATGTTCGCCTACAACTTCACTTCCCAGTGGACCCCGAAGCTGCTCACGGAGGAAGGCCTCACCGCGCAGCAGGGCGTCATCGGCGGCATCATGTTGTCCTTCGGCGGCACCATCGGTGCGCTCATCTTCGGATTCCTCACCACGAAGTTCGATGCCCGCCCACTGCTCATCGTCTCGTGCTTGGTAGCCTCCGGCGTGCTCGTGGGGTTCATTTTCTCCACGTCCATCCCGACCCTGATGTTCTCCCTGGGCGTCGGCGTGGACCTCACCTTGAATGCCTGCATCACCGGCCTGTACACGGTTGCTCCCGAGGCCTACCCGTCTGCACTGCGCACCACGGGTACCGGCGCTGCGATCGGCATCGCACGCGTGGGGGCAACGCTCGCCCCGTTCCTCGCCGGCTACCTCCTCAGCTCCGGCTGGACTCCGACGGGCCTGTACACACTCGCTGGTGCAACGGCGCTTCTCGCCGCACTTTCCCTCTTCGGTGTGCGCACCTACTCCGCCAAGATCGCCGATGAAGCTCCAGCTTCTACGCCTGCTGACGCCGCGCTTTCCGACGCCCCTCTCACCAGCCGGGTTTAGCCTCTACGCTGGGAAGGTGGAAACCGCTTTTCATCTTCCCAGCCGAAGGAGACCCCATCATGTTCGACCTGACGAACCAAGTTGCCATCGTTACCGGTGGCGCCGCCGGCATCGGGCGCGGAATTGTATCCGCGCTGCGCGAAGCAGACGCACACGTCGTCATTGCTGACATCGATCTAGAACACGCCCAAGCTACTGCCGCCGAGCTCGGCGCGGAGACCCTCAAGGTAGATGTCACCGACCGTGAATCCGTACGTGAGCTCTACCGCACTGTGGTGGACAAACACAGCCGCATCGACATCGTCTGTTCCAATGCGGGCGTATTCCCCAACTGCCCCTTGGACGAGATGACGGATGAAAAGTGGGAGGCGATGTTCGCCATCAACACCCACGGCACGTTCAAGGTGGTCCAGGAAGCACTGCCTTTTATGCGCAAGCAGAACTACGGCCGCATCGTCATCACGACTTCCATCACTGGTTCCCACACTGGCTTCCCAGGTTGGGCCCACTATGGGGCGTCGAAAGCCGCCCAGCAGGGCTTCATGCGCTCGGCAGCCCTCGAAGTCGCACGTGACAATATCACCATCAACGGCGTACTGCCGGGCAATATCTTGACCGAAGGCCTGGAGGGCCAAGGTCAGCAATACCTAGACCAGATGACTCGCTCGGTGCCGATGCACCGCCTCGGTACCCCTCGCGACATAGGAAATGCCGCCGTCTTCCTTGCATCTCGTGAAGCAAGCTACATCACCGGCCAGACGCTCATTGTCGACGGCGGCCAAATCCTCCCCGAATCCCCCGAAGCTATCCTTCCTCCCCGTTAGCGGAAGGTAGCGAACTTCTTGACCACCCAGCGGCTCAGAGCCAGAATGATGACGCCCAGCACGATGGAGGCCACGCCAAGTGAGATAAAGAAGGTGTTCTCTGCGGTGGCATCCTCCGGGTTGTAGAAACCAGCCAGGGAGCCAGCCAAGGAGGTACCCATGGCAACGGCCATCATCCACACCGCCATCATGCGGGAGGGGAAGGCACGTGGCGCGACCTTGGTAGCAAGCGCGTTACCAACCGGGGACAGCAAAAGCTCGCCCATGGTGAACAGGAAGAGGATGCCAATGATGGCAAACATCGGCGTGGAATTTGCACCGGTACCGGAGTACGGCAGGAAGAAGAACAAAGAAATACCGATGATGATGTTGGCGGCACCGAACTTCACCGGCGTGGACCACTGACGGTTACCGAGCCTGGTCCACATCGTTGCGAAAACCGCAGAGAAGATCACGATGAAGATCGGGTTGAAGGACTGCACGAGTGACGGCGGAATCTCGATGCCGAAGACGTTACGGTCCAAGCGCACGTCCGCATAGATGGTCATGACGGTGAACTGCTGCTGGAAGATACCGAAGAACAAAACACCAGAGACAAACAGAGGGATAAATCCCAGCAGACGCTTCTTTTCTTCCGCATCAACCAGCTCGGAGAAGTACATCTGGCACCACAATACGATTGCCGCCAACAGCGCAACGACGGTGACGATGTTGGATAGCCAATCGACCTTGACAACGCCGGTTGCGATGGAAATTACCGCAATTGCCACGATGCCAAGGACGGCAGCTAGGCCGAGCAGCATCTGCTTGCTGCTAGCAGGGTTCGGGACCTCGTGGCCTGCATCCTTGATGGTGGACTTGCGCATCAGGGTGTACTGAATCAGGCCCGCGAACATGCCGATTGCCGCGAGGCCAAAGCCCCAGTGGAATCCCTTCCAGCCCCACATGATCGTTGTGATCAACGGGCCGAATAGAGCGCCGATGTTGACCCCCATGTAGAAAATGGAGAAACCACCGTCACGGCGGGTGTCATCACGGCTATATAGCGAGCCAAGCACCACTTGGGCGGTGGTCTTCACACCGCCAGAGCCGATGGCAATGAGAACCAAACCAATCGCCAGACCAATAACGTCCGGAATAAACGCCAGAGCGATATGACCGAGCATCACCAGGTTCGCGGAGTAGAACAGGGTGCGCTCCGGGCCCAAAATTCGGTCTGCAACCAAAGAGGCCAAAAGGCAGGCCATATAGACCAGACCGCCGTAGGCACCAACCACGGACGTTGCAGCGGTCTTGTCCATGCCTAGTCCGCCATCGGTGACGGAGTAGTACATATAGAGCAAAACGATCGACTGCATGCCGTAGAAGCTGAAACGCTCCCACATCTCGATGCCAAATAGGTTGGCTAGGCCCCACGGATGCCCGAAGAACAGTCTTTCTTCAGACTCCGTTTTGTGTGCTGTCGCGCCAGACAGCTGCGTATTGTGATCTGACATATAAATAGTTGACCACTAATTCTCGGTAACAACAAATCGGTTGGTTGCCCGAAATAATTGTCAAGGCACGCAGCTGCAGAAAATTCCACGTCACGGCCCCGCACTGCGAAAACTTTCACACTTATATTTGCAGCCGAATCGACCAAGGGTCGGAGCATCAACCTCCACTTCTGCCGCTTGCCCTTGACGATACATCAAAGCTCATTTAGGGTTACCCACATAGGTGGTAAACCCACAAACCCACAAACCGCTTTGTTATCAGTCACGCATCCGAAAAGAGGTCTCATGGGCAATCCCCTCCCCCTCTACCAACAACTCGCCAGCGGCATCCGCGACATGATCATGTCCGGCCAGCTCGCCCCCGGCGACCGCGCCCCCAGCACAAACGAGCTTTCCGCATTCCACTCAGTCAACCCCACGACAGCGTCCAAGGCCTTAACCGCGCTCTTCGACGAAGGCCTGCTCGAAAAGCGTCGCGGACTTGGAATGTTCGTCACTCCCGAAGCGCGCACCCGCGTTGGAGAAAAGCGTCGTGCCGCATTACACGAGGATTTCGTCGCACCGCTTCTAGCCGAAGCACGAGCCCTCGGAATCACAACGGCTGAGCTCATCGAACTCATCAAAAGCGAAGGAGAATAACCATGCACACTATCGAGGCAAAAGACCTCCGAGTAAAGGACTTTCTCCACGCTCACTCGATCCGATTGAAGCCCGGAATCTACGGCATTATCGGCACCAACGGTGCGGGCAAGACGACGCTTATGAGAGCGATTGCGGGTCACCTTCCAATGACATCCGGCTCTATCGAGACTGCCCCAACTGCCCTTGCACGCACTGGCGCTGACATTTTGCTGGCGGGGCACACAGTGAAAGATCACCTTCACATCGCCCAGAAAGCACGAGGCGAACTCGACATCGCCTATGCGAACCGTCTCCTAGCCCGCTTTGAGCTTCACCCCTCAGAGGTCTGCTCGAGGCTTTCCACCGGCAAGCGCCAATTGATTGCCAACATCACCGTTCTTGCTGCACGCACGCCTGTCACGCTGATGGATGAGCCTTTCACTGGGCTAGACGTACCGACGCGTGAGGTACTGCGCCAAGTCATCATCGAACACGCATCCCACAACGACGATTGGACGTTACTTCTATCCTCACATCGCGCCGAGGATCTCGCTGGCCTCGTTGAGGGGCTCATCGTCGTGCAGAAAGGCCGCGCGGTTGGTCCACTTCTGCTCGACGAACAGCGGGAACTATATCCACTGTTCACGGGCGAGAGCAGTGCCGTTGATGACGCAGTTGCCGCACTCACGGGGAGCGTCGTCAGCCAGCAAAAGCTCGGGCGAACCTCTCGCGTACGTGTCCAACTAGCGGAGCCGCTGAATACTCTTCTCCACGGCATAGACACCGATTTCCCAGACGACGTCCAACTCATCGACTCACTTGTATCCGCACAGCTTTAAAGGAGCAACACCATGACCGCACTCGTTTCGGCACACCGAAAGACAATCGCAGTATTTGCACCCCTCATCATTGTGCTCGCCGTGGGCGCTTACCTAGTTCCGCATGACTCCAGCCAAGTTAGCGTTAATCCCACTTTCTGGATCATCTTCTCGGCTATCTTTTGGGCGATACTTTGCGCAAGCGCAACCTCGCAGTTCAAGGTTTTGCGCAGCCTCGATATGCCGCAGAAGCGGTGGCAGATCGCAGCTCACGGGTTTGTCATCGTGGGTTCCGTCATCTTTGGACTCGTCGCCGCCGCAGCACATTACATCGCGGTATCCGCAGGCGTTGATGTCGATAGCTCTTTTGAGGTTGCTGTCAACGGCGATACCGGCACCCTTCCAACTTGGTTAGCTCATTTGCTTTCTGTCCTGGCATTCCTGACCACTTACCTCGTTGCGGGCTATGCTGGCACGGCGATAGGGATGCTCTTCAAAGCGCTTGATAATAGAAGTATCGCTATGCGAACCATCACCGCCGCTGGAGGCATTCTCCTAGTCTATTTCCTAGCAATCGCGATAAACTGGGCCGCATACACCTTCAGTATCCCAATCGAGGCACCGTACCCAGGCCTATTCATTTTCAGCGGTATCGCTATCATCGTCAGCGTTGTGCTGATGTGGCGGCTGCCTAGACACATCCATCCGTAGAACGGATTTGGGTGACGCACCAAGACCTATAGAACTAAAACCAAAGCCCTTGCACCACGAATACGGTGCAAGGGCTTTAGCTTAACTACTGGTTTTAGGCGTTGAGCTTGCGGTAATCAAAGACGGTATCGATGATGCCGTACTCTACTGCCTCTTGGGCGGTCAGGATCTTGTCACGATCGGTATCGATGCGAACCTGCTCCGCAGTACGGCCGGTGTGCTCAGCCAAGGTGTTCTCCATGAGGCGGCGCATGCGCTCGATCTCGTTAGCCTCGATCTCTAGGTCAGAAACCTGGCCCTGGGTGCCCTGGGTGCGTGGCTGGTGAATCAGCACGCGGGAGTTCGGCAGTGCCGCACGCTTGCCCGGTGCACCGGCAGCCAGCAGGACGGCTGCAGCAGATGCAGCCTGACCCAGGCAGACGGTCTGCACGTCTGGGCGGACGTAGCGCATGGTGTCGTAGATGGCCATCAGCGCGGTAAAGGAGCCACCCGGGGAGTTGATGTACATGGTGATGTCGCGATCTGGATCCTGGGACTCGAGGACCAGCAGCTGCGCCATGATGTCATTCGCCGAGGTGTCATCAACCTGGGTTCCTAGGAAGATGATGCGCTCTTCGAAGAGCTTGGAGTACGGGTTGGTGGTCTTAGAGCCTTGTGCGTTCTGCTCGACAAACTCCGGCAGAACGTAGCGGGAATTAGGCATTTGAAGGTTAGACATAGTGATAATTCTCCTTATTCCCTAGTTATTGATCGGGCCGTTTACGGACTCGATGACGTGGTCAACGATGCCGTATTCCTTGGCCTGCTGTGCGGTGAACCAACGGTCACGGTCAGAATCCTTGGTGATTTGCTCAAAGCTCTGGCCGGTATGCTCAGCGATCAGCTGCGCCATTTCGCGCTTGGTCTGAGCAAACTGCTCAGCCTGAATGGCGATGTCAGCAGCAGTGCCACCCACGCCAGCGGAAGGCTGGTGCATCATGATGCGAGCGTGTGGCAGAGCGTAGCGCTTGCCCTTAGTGCCGCCGGAGAGCAAGAACTGGCCCATGGAAGCTGCCAAGCCCATGCCATAGGTGGCAATATCGCATGGCGAGTACTTCATGGTGTCGTAAATAGCCATACCCGCCGTGACGGAGCCGCCCGGGGAGTTGATGTACAGGGAGATGTCCCGAGTTGGGTCCTCAGCGGACAGAAGCAGAATCTGTGCGCAGAGCTTGTTGGCGATTTCATCGTCCACCTGGGTTCCCAGGAAGATAATGCGCTCGCGCAAGAGGCGCTCATAGACGCTATCGCCCAGGCTCATACCAGTAGCGGATGAGTTCATTGAAATCTTCTCAGACATTAATGATGCTCCTTCAATTGAAGAATTTTTAACTGGCCCCACCTTACCGACATTCTTCTCAAATTGGGCCCCTGTTCGCTATGAGCGTTGGAAGCGCTACGTCAGCACACACTAAGGTGCTGGGTTAAGATTTACCCATGTCTGTTTCCGAGCTTTCCACTAGCACACAGAATTATTTGAAAGCCATCTGGGGGCTAAAGGAATGGTCATCTGAGCCCGTAACCGCCACACTTATTTCAGCACGGTTAGGGCTCAAACTCTCCTCAGTCTCCGATGCAGTGCGCAAAATGACCAAGCAAGGGTTGGTATCACACACACCTTACGGAGCAGTGGAGCTCACCGGTCGGGGTAGACAGTATGCATTGGATATGGTGCGCCGTCACCGATTGCTTGAATCTTTCTTGGTACAGGCATTGGACTATACATGGGACGAAGTCCATGACGAAGCAGAAAATCTCGAACACGCAGTGTCGGACATGCTGATAGAGCGCGTGGACAAATTCCTCAATTTTCCCAGTAGGGATCCACATGGCGATCCTATTCCCACAGCCGATGGGATCATCACGATTCCTCGTGCACACCGGCTCTCTGACAGCGGAGCACAATCTCAGGTGATCGTTGAACGGATCTCCGATTCCGACCCACAACTACTAGCTTTCCTGAAAGAACACGGCATTGTCACGGGTGCCGTTCTAGACACGCGCGAAGGAGCCCCCTTTTCAGACTCACTCGAAGTTCGAGTATTTGGTAGCGCTCCGTGGGTACTGCTCGGGCGCCCGGCTACCGACGCAGTTTTTGTAGCTCCTCATACCCCATAAAAGCCATCCCCTCCGCCTAAACCTAAGATTACCTGCGCTTTTAAAATATACGTTGCACCGTAGTTTGCAACTCCGCCCACACGTAATTAACCTATCGGATATCACATATCCCACGAATGGCTCAGGCCAGGATGAGCAGGATTGCTATGTCAGACTCACCAGATTTGGTGTACTTTTCGAGCGTTTCTGAAAACACAAAAAGATTTGTGGAACGCCTAGGCAGACCCGCAGTGCGAATTCCACTACGGCCCAAGAAAAACGGAATGATCCAGGTTTCACACCCGTATGTACTCGTCGTCCCCACCTACGGAGGCGGCTCTCTCAAACGCGCGGTTCCTAAACAGGTCATCGCTTTCCTTAACGACCCAATCAATCGATCCTTTATCCGCGGCGTCATTTCCTCAGGAAACACCAATTTCGGTAACGCCTACTGCGTAGCCGGCCAAATCATTTCCGCCAAGTGCCACGTGCCCGAGCTGTATCACTTCGAGCTACTCGGCACCCAAAAAGATATTGACACCGTAAAACAAGGTCTTCACAAGTTTTGGGAACAGCAAGAACACGTCAAAAGATGAAGAACACGTCCGGACCACACAGATTGGACTACACAATGACCCCTCCGCAGACCACACCCGCGCAGCCTGTTGACGCAACCCATCGCATCACCACCGGTGCTAACGACGAGAGCGGCGTTGGTAAGCGCAAAAGTTACCATGCGCTCAACGCGCAGCTGAACTTATTCGATTCTTCCGGGAGAATTCAGTTCGACAAAGACATTCAGGCAGCACAGGATTATTTAGCCCACCATGTTGCTCCCCGCATGCGCACATTTAGCTCCACCACGGAACGCCTGGAATGGTTAGTAGATAATGAATACTATGAGCGGGGTTTCCTCGAACTTTACGAGGACGAGTTCCTGTGCGCCATATATGACAGAGCACATCGCGCCCAGCATCGGTTCCGCACATTCCTCGGCGCATTTAAGTTCTTTACTTCCTACGCGCTAAAAACCTTTGACGGCTCAACACTCCTCGAAGGCTACGAAGAACGCGTCACCACCACAGCTCTTTACCTGGCACAAGGCGACAAAGCTCTTGCAGAGAAACTGGTGGACGACATCATGTCCGGACGATTCCAGCCCGCCACCCCTACTTTTCTCAACGCAGGCAAGGCTCAGCGCGGCGAAATGGTGTCTTGCTTCCTCCTGCGAATAGAAGACAACTTGGAGAGCATTGGCCGCAGTGTGAACTCCGCGCTACAGCTATCAAAACGCGGCGGTGGCGTGGCCCTATTGCTAAGCAATCTGCGCGAATCCGGAGCCCCGATCAAAAAGATTGAGAACCAAGCATCCGGCGTAGTCCCAGTTATGAAGATTCTGGAGGATAGTTTCAGCTATGCCAACCAACTGGGAGCCCGCCAGGGCGCTGGGGCTGTCTACCTGCATGCGCATCACCCAGATATTCTTCGCTTCCTCGATACCAAACGGGAAAATGCAGATGAAAAAGTTCGCATCAAGACCCTTTCACTGGGTGTCGTTATTCCGGATATAACGTTTCGCCTGGCCAAAGAGAACAAGGACATGCATCTGTTTAGTCCTTATGACATTGCTCGCGAATACGGCGTGCCCATGTCCGACATGTCTATCACCGAGCATTACGACGAGCTGGTGACCAATCCGCGAATTTCGCACACCACCATCAAGGCCAGGGAGTTTTTCACTACGCTTGCTGAGCTTCAATTTGAATCTGGCTACCCCTATATCCTCTTCGAAGATACGGTCAATCGCTCTAATCCCCTCAAAGGGCATATCAATATGTCCAACCTGTGTAGCGAGATCCTTCAAGTCAACGCGCCATCCACTCTTGACCCATCTGGCAATTACGCCACCATCGGCCAAGACATTTCATGCAATCTGGGTTCGCTCAACATCGCTAAGGCCTTTGAATCACCGGATTTTGGAGCAACTGTAGAAACCGCAGTGCGCGCGCTCACCCAAGTCTCAGAACTTACCGATATCGAAGCAGTTCCTTCCATTGCTAAAGGCAATGAATCCATGCACGCGATTGGTTTGGGGCAGATGAATCTCCATGGTTTCCTTGCTTCCAAACGGATTCACTATGGCTGCGCCGAGGCTTTGGACTTTACCAACTTCTATTTCCTGACTGTGACCTATCATGCGCTGCGCACATCCCATGCGTTAGCGGTAGAGAAAGGTCAGCGATTCCAGGGTTTTGAAGACTCTGCTTATGCCTCCGGCGCATTCTTCGACAAGTATCTCAAACAGGAATGGGTACCTGCCACCAAGCGAGTAGAGCAGCTTTTCCATGAAGCAGGCGTGCGGATTCCTACACGCGAGGACTGGCTGAAATTAAAGAATCAGGTGGCCCGAGACGGAATATATAACGCCTATCTACAAGCAGTTCCACCCACTGGATCAATTTCCTACATCAATGATTCGACTGCATCCATCCACCCGATTGCCTCCAAGATCGAAATTCGCAAGGAAGGCCGCTTGGGGCGCGTGTACTACCCCGCGCCGGGAATGACCAACGACAATGTGGAGTATTTCGAGGACTCTTTCACCGTGGGATACGAGAAAATCATTGATACCTACGCCATGGCCACGCAGCACGTGGACCAAGGCCTTTCTCTGACCTTGTTCTTTACTGCCGACAGCACCACTAGGGATATCAACAGGGCGCAAATCTATGCCTGGAAGGCCGGCATCAAGACCTTGTACTACATCCGTTTACGCCAATCCGCGCTCCAAGGCACTGAGGTCGAAGGCTGCGTCTCCTGCGCTTTGTAGGAGCACTGACCTCCCATCTTTTGCACTACCAATTCACCCGAAAGGAAAAAGTAATGACTTCAGCATCGAACGCTGCTGCGTTAACTAGCATCTCTGTTACGCCTCCGGGCTTCCGGCATGATCCCTCAGCCCGCATCCGCCCCATCAATTGGAACCGTGTGAGTGACGAAAAGGATCTTGAAGTATGGAACCGGCTCACCGCCAATTTCTGGCTGCCGGAGAAAGTGCCGCTTTCTAATGATCTCTCAGCCTGGCAGAAAATGACGCCCTCAGAGCGTAACCTCACCATGCGGGTGTTCACAGGCCTGACCACTCTAGATACCGTGCAGGCTACCGTGGGAGAAATCTGCCAGATTCAAGATGCCCGCACCGAGCATGAGCAGGCCGTTTACACCAACATTGCCTTCATGCAATCAGTTCACGCCCGTTCTTACTCTTCAGTGTTTTCTACGCTAAGCAGCACAAAGGAAATCGACGAAGCCTACCGCTGGGCGGTGAATAATGACCTTCTCCAAGCACGTGCCAAGAAAGTCCTCACACACTATTACGGGCCAGATCCGCTCAAGCGCAAGGTATCATCGACGCTGCTTTCTTCGCTCCTTCTATACGCAGGTTTCTATCTCCCCTTACACTTTTCTGTCCACGCCACCCTGACCAATACGGCAGACATGATTCGCCTCATTCTGCGTGACAAGGCAGTACACGGTTACTACTCGGGATATAAATACCAGCGTGGCCTAGAATCTTCTTCTCCTCAAAGGCAACAAGAGATGAAGAATTTCACCATCTCTTTGCTCGAGGAGCTCTATTCCCTAGAGCTGGAATACTCCGGCGAACTATATGAACCATTAGGACTCATGGACGATGTGGCCGTATTCGTTCGCTATAACGCAAATAAGGCCCTGATGAACTTGGGCTACCCAGATTACTTCCCACCTGAGGAAACGGAAGTTAACCCAGAAATTCTCGCCGCCCTAGCTCCTGGAGCAGATGAGAACCATGACTTCTTCTCTGGTTCAGGCTCCTCCTATGTCATTGGTACCGCTGAAGAAACGAGTGATGATGACTGGGATTTCTAATCCCTTCCCACGACCAGACCAAGGAAGCTGGCTTGAAACCATTGCATTGTTTGAGGCTATTCGTGAAGGAAACCAACCTGCGGCATTGCGGCTGCTACAAACCTCGGCCGCACGCGAGGCCGTCCTGGGAGGGCTCTTGGGCCTAATTGAACTGTATTTCCGTAATGAAGAAGATGACAAAGTAGAGGGATTTCTCGCTGCCGCCCACAGTGCCGGCCCGCCGCCAGCTTTCGGTTGCAAGCCTTTTCTCCCTTAATCCAGCCCCAATGAAGAAAGAAGGTTCAGTATGACTTCCACCCCACGCATCACCGTTATCGTAGGTAGCCTGCGTCGCGGATCAATTGCGCGCAAGATTGCGCACGAAGTACTCACAATGATCCCGAAAGACTACGAGGCAAACATCCTCGAAATCCGCAACTTGCCCCTTTATGACTTCGACTACGATGATCCCGCGGTCACGGACAAGCCAACTCCGTCCGCGTACACCACCTTCCGCGACACCATCAAGAACTCTAGCGGAGTCCTTTTCATTACGCCCGAAAACAACCGCACAATCCCCGCATGCCTCAAAAACGCGGTGGACATCGGTTCTAAACCCAACTCAGATGTGGCTTGGAAGAACCTTCCCGCAGGAATCATCAGCCACTCCGTAGGGCGCATGGGTGGGTACAGCTCACAAAAGAACCTCCGATTGGCCCTGTCTTACTTTGATATGCCTTTTCCTGGGCAGCCCGAGGTATTCCTCGGCCAATCACCCACCCTTTTCGAAGACTCGGGCCGCCTTAATGACCACACCGCAGAATTTGTGAAGGACTACGTCATGCGCTTCCTGGCTCTGGTGGACAATGCCTTAACCAGCTAAGACCCACGCACATCTCTAGAGGTGTTATGTCCATGAGGTTTTTGGACTTGGAGTCCAGCTACTCTGTGGACTCGGAGTCTAGGGACTTTGTGGACGCGGAGTCTCCCCGCTTTTTGGACGGGGAGTCCACGGAGTTTTTGTACTGGTGCTAGCTTGGCTTCTTCCGGCGGCTTGGCCGTGGTCCAGAGAGGTTGGGCTTTAGCTCTGGGGGTTGTCGGTGCCACATGCCGACAACGTGGTTTATGTTGATTTGACCGCCGGGTGGACGCTGATTCAGTTGTATCGGTAGCGGAAATGAAAACAGTTTCTCACCGTCGTGATCAGTAAAAGATTCCGCATAGTCACCGGCTACGCTGCTGTAGATGGCTCGATTTTTAAAGCGCAGCCCGACGTAGAGGCCGTGTCCCATGACGCGGACCACCCCGCTTTTGTTGATCCACAGCTTGTCCGGGATAGGCCAGAGTGCATTTACACCGGTAGAGCTTGGCATTACGGTTGAGGAATCGGCATGGGGTGTATCTTGCTGGATCGCCTGAATGTCGTTACCTGGTGCCTTGTCTGAAGCTGCAACTTCAGCCAGGGCATTATCTGTCGCGACCACCGTGTCGGCTGCTAAGGCATCTGCTTGGTTGTCGGGGTGAATCCGGTGATATTGTTTCGCGATTTTTGTCCATAAAACATCTGGGTCAATCGGCTGCGTCGGTGGCTGGGCATGCGAGATAATCTCCCAGGCTTGGGCTGGGGTGATGTGCATCTTGCCCCTAAGAAGTCCTTGGTGGCGACGGCGTGTGTTGTAGAAGTTGTGGTAGTCGACAATCAGCTGTTGGACCTGCGCCAGTGTCGTGGGGGTACGAGCATCCAAAAACCTGGTCATGGTTTCGTGCGATCGCTCGTCTTTGCCTTGCGTCGTGGGAGCAAAACCCGTACTTGATTGAACTCCCAGGCTGGCGAGCCAGCGTTCGGTTTGCGACAGCCGGCCGCGATGGTAGGTGGCAAAGGCATCACCGTTGTCAGAGAGGACTTCTTGGGGAAGCCCGTAAGCATCAATGGCTCCACGCAGCGTGATGCGGGCATCGGTGCCGTTTTCTGGAGTTCCAAAAGCTTGGGAGCCGACGTCGAAGCGGCTGGCATCGTCGATAACCTGGTAGATAGTCACTTGCGTGTGAGGCGCATCGAAGAGTCTGTAGACAAACGCATCGATCTGCCACAGTTCATTGACTTCGCCCCTGGCAAAGTGTCTGTAGGACTTACGCGGTCGTTTACGTGCATTGATGTCAGCGACGCCAGCCTCGTGCAACCATTGTGCGATTGAAGCTCGTGATGGTGGTTGGTCGTAGCCGAGTTCGTCGAGGAAGAAGTAGAAGATTGACCATGGGCCACAGTCTTGGCCGCGGGCTTGTAACGTACCGCGAGCATGCAGGACCTGTTGTCGAATCTTGTCATCGTAGACCCGTCGCGGGTTCAGCGGTGCCGTGCTGTCCGGCACGATGCCAGCCCGCCCGCGTTCGGCGATACGTGCTTTGATGTTGTAGTACGTCTGCTTCGATACACCGATGTTCTTGCAGAACTGCTGGACCGTGATGCCCTCACGGATGGGGTCGAAATCCGCTATCTTCTTGCGGAGAGTAATGGGAATTGCCATCCCCACATTGTCAAGAAACCAGAGTCCAAAAAGTCATTAGACATCCTGTCCATAAACTTCCTAGACTCCGCGTCAAAAAACTAACTGGACTCCGAGTCCAAGAAGTCACTAAACATCACAGCACATCTCTAGAGGGCATTCACGATCACGCAAACCCCGGATTCATGAATGAATCCGGGGTTTGCTAGTGCGCTAGAAACCGCTCGCTACGAAAGAAAACTACTTCTCCTCGGTAGCATCTTCAGCGCCCTCTTCTTCGATCTCACCGAAGTACTGCTCAACGTCAACCTTGTTGCCGTCCTCGTCCTTCACGTCAACGCGGCAGATAGCGGCTGCAAGAGCCTTGCCACGGCGGACGTCGGAGAAGAGGTTAGCAATCTGGCCGTTGGACTGCAGCTGCTGGATGAACTGGTTCGGGTCCATGCCGTAGGACTGAGCGGTGAACAGGATGTGGTCGGTCAGCTCCTGCTGGGAGACCTCAGGCTGCTCCTCGTCTGCAACAGCATCCAGGAAGAGCTGGGTGCGGACGGACTCTTCAGCGGACTCGCGAGCTTCCTTATCGAAGTCCTCGCGGGTGGTGCCCTGTGCCTCGAGCAGCTGGGCGAGAGCCTTCTCGTCGTGTGCCAGCTGGCCCAGGATCTGGTGGAGCTGTGCGTGAACCTGCTCGTCAACCACAGCGGTCGGAAGCTCGAACTCGGTGCCCTCGAGGGCAGCCTTCAAAACCTCGTCGCGGATGTTGGCAGCCTGCTCAGCCTTCTTGGACTCCTCAACGCGGGTCTTGGTGGACTCGCGGAGTTCCTCCATGGTGTCGAACTCGGAAGCCATCTGTGCGAACTCATCATCCAGATCCGGAAGCTTGCGCTCCTTGGTCTGCTGAACGTGAACCTTGATGGTTGCTTCCTCGCCAGCGTGCTCGCCGGACTGGATGGTGGAGGTGAACTCGGTGTCCTCGTCGGTCTTCATGCCGCGCAGTGCGGTGTCGAGGCCCTTGATGAGGTCGTCGTCACCAATCTGGTAGGACATGCCCTCGTAGGAAGCCTCGTCCAGCTTGGTGCCGTCGATTTCAGCGACAATGTCGATAATGGCGAAGTCGCCGGTCTTCATCTTGCGCTTGGTGTCCTTGAGCTCACCGAAGCGGGAAGCTAGTTCCTCAAGAGCCTTGTCGACGTCCTCGTCCTTAGCCTCGATGGCTGGAACGGTAACGGAGAGCTTGGAGAAGTCCGGAACAGTGATCTCTGGGCGAACATCAACCTCAGCGGTGAACTCGACGAAGTCGTTGTCCTCGATCTTGGAGATGTCAACATCTGGCTGACCAATAACGTTGAGCTCGTTCTCCTGAACTGCCTGCTCATAGCGGGTTGGCAGCATGTCGTTGACAACCTGCTCGAGAATCGGGCCGCGGCCGAAGCGGGCGTCGATAAGCTGGCGCGGAGCCTTGCCCTTGCGGAAACCCGGGATAGATACCTGCTGCGCGATCGCCGCGTAGGCCTGGTCGATTTCCTTGTCCAGCTCAGCGAACGGAACGTTGACGGTGAGCTTGACGCGGGTATCGCTCAGCTTATCTACGGTGGTCTTCACGAGAAACTCTCCTGGCATAAATTGGTTCAGAATGTAAATAAGGGGTCTGAAAATACTTTTAAGGGTATTTTCAGACCCCCATACGTCGGGGCGACAGGATTTGAACCTGCGACCCCCTGCTCCCAAAGCAGGTGCGCTACCAAACTGCGCCACGCCCCGTATGTAGGCCTCCACAGTCTCCAAACATTTCATGCTTTTCGCCGTGGCTGCGTTGCTTACTGGGGTTAGTGTACCGGCATATCGCTAATTGACCTAACACCGACCCCCACTTAAGCGAGTTTTCCCAGGTTATTGGGCCTTAATTTGTGCCGCGAATGCATCCACAACTTGCTTGCCTTAAGCCGTTTCTTGCGAGCCTGGAGAGGCGTAAATGAGGTGTGCAATTCCCTGCGATTGATCGCAGACAATGTCTGCCGTAGCGGCAGTACTCGACGCGGGACAAAGTGGTCCCTTTGGTTTGGTCCCATTCGTTTGGCCCCTTTTTGGGGTAAAGGGACCATAAAGCCCTGCCATGCAACGGCAGGTACTCGTAAAAGTACCTTTAGAGAGGGACCTTTAGGGTCTGGGTATCCAGCCGACCCAGCAACCAGGCGCCAGCCCCTCCCCCAGAACGCAGAAACCGCCCGAGCCTCGAGAAAGGCCGAGCGGTGAAACTTGGAGGGAATGACGGGAATCGAACCCGCGTCTTCAGCTTGGAAGGCTGAGGTATTAGCCACTATACGACATTCCCACAGTCCTACATCCTGCGATGTTTGACGTGCGGACTACTTTAGCGCACCGCGACCGAGAATAGGAAACTGGGGCCACTAATCGGCGCCCCGCGGCTGGCTTCCATGCACCCAACTCCACAGATTAAGCGCGGATTTTGGCAGATCTGGCGGGGAACTAATTGCGAGGCGGTAGCGTTGTGTCGGTAAGTGCGAAATTTAGTCTTTAGAAATCGGAAGTGAGTTTAAGTGTCATTACTCCTCGTAATCATCGTCCTCGGCGGCGGCGCTGCATACTTGGCCTCCCGCGGCAATAAGAAGAAGCAGGCTGAGCTCGAAGCACAGAAGTTTGATGATGCTCTCGCCGATGCCCGCCGCTGGACCGAGCGCCTTGGCGGCCAGGTGATGCAGATTTCCGGAACCGACACTGCATCGATGCAGGCCATGGCCGACGCATCCGAGCGTTTTACCGCTGCGAACTCAGCAATTTCGCAAGCCACCACTGTTAAGCAGGCAAACCTGGCCCGCGAGTCTGCGCTCGAGGGCATGCACTACGTCAACGCTGCACGCGAAATCATGGGCATGAACCCCGGCCCCGAGCTGCCGCCACTAGAGGGTCAGCGCCAGGCCGGTAAGGTCACCGAGCGCCGCACCGTTGAAGCAAATGGCGAGACCCTTACTGCCTCGCCTTATGCATCCAACGAGACTCCTAACTACTACCCAGGTGGCATGGTCGCGGGTCGCCCGGTTCCGGCCGGTTGGTACTCCCGCCCTTGGTGGGCCGATGCTCTTAGCACCGGTGTTTGGATGGTGGGTTACTCCATGATGTTCAACGCTATGTTCGCTGGAATGTCGGGCATCGGTTACTCCGCTGCTGCAGCTGAAAGCGGCGACTTCGGCGGTGACATGGGCGGCGACATGGGAGATGCCGGCGGCGACATGGGCGGCGACGGTGACGGCGGCGGACTCTTCGACGGCCTCTTCGGTGGCGACGATGGTGGCGACGGCGGCGGACTCTTCGACTTCGATTTCGACTTCTAGATGCCGCTTTAACGCCCTGCTACTAGATTCATAAGGAGCCTCTGATCACATGGTCAGGGGCTTTTCCCGTGGATAAACCGTGTTTATTCGGTGGCGCCTGCCAAGCCGTGGCAAATGCACGTAGTCTGGGCCGCATGACTGTACCAATGATTGAACTGCACGACGGCAAGAAGATCCCGCAGCTGGGCTACGGCGTATTCAAAGTCGACCCAGACAAGACCGAGGATCTCGTCGCTGAGGCACTGCGCGTGGGCTACCGCCACATCGACACCGTTGCCGTCTACGGCAACGAGGAAGGCGTAGGCCGCGCAATCGCCAACTCCGGCATCCCGCGCGAGGAGCTTTTCATCACCACCAAGTTGTGGAATGACAGCCAGACCAATGCCGCGGCTGCACTCGACGAGTCTTTGAAGAAGCTAGGCCTCGACTACGTGGACCTCTACCTCATCCACTGGCCATGCCCGGAAGACGGCAACTACGTCGAGGCATGGAAGCAGATGATTGAGCTGCAGAAGGCCGGCAAGGCCAAGTCCATTGGTGTCTCCAACTTCGAGCTGGAGCACCTCGAGCAGCTAGAAACCCACACCTCCGTCACCCCTGTGGTAAACCAAGTAGAATTGCACCCTTACCTGCAGCGTTGGCGCGAGCTGGACGCCTTCCGCGCCCACGGCGTAAAAATCGAGGCTTGGGGCCCACTGGGCCAGGGCCAGACGGACCTCTTCGAGGTCGACGCAGTTACCGAGCCTGCTGAGAAATACGGCGTCTCCCCTGCCCAGGTCATCATCCGTTGGCACCTGCAAAACGGCGTCATAGTGTTCCCCAAGTCCGCTAACCCGGAGCGCATTGCGCAGAACTTCGATGTATTCGGCTTCGAACTGACCGAGGACGAGATGGCGGCAATCACCGACCTCGACTTGGGCGAGGAAGGCCGCGGCGGTCCGCACCCGAACGAGTTCCACGTCAAGTAGGACGCGCTAAACGCAAAAAGCGTTCCCCAACCACAATGGTTTGGGGAACGCTTTTCTCTTAAGTGCGGCGGAGTTAAAGGGCTCTTAAGCCTCCGGAATCTCCGGTGGAATCTCGGTGCGCTCGTACTCAGCAAGGATATCGATGCGGCGCTGGTGGCGCTCAGCAGCGGACCACTCTTGGTCAAGGAAGGCGTCGACAATAGCGAGCGCCTCTTCCTCAGAGTGCATACGGCCGCCAATGCCGATGAGCTGTGCATTGTTGTGCTCGCGAGCCAGGCGGGCGGTCTCTGGGGACCACGCCAAAGCGCAACGAGCGCCCTTTACCTTGTTCGCTGCAATCTGCTCACCGTTGCCAGAGCCGCCAAGGACAATGCCGAGGGAGCCTGGGTCGTTGACAGTACGCAGTGCTGCCTCGATGCAAAATGCTGGGTAGTCATCCTCAGCGTCATAAACGTGTGCGCCACAATCGATAACATCGTGGCCCTGCTTCTTCAGGTGTTCGGCGATGACATTCTTCGTCTCGAAACCTGCATGGTCTGCTCCTAGATAAACGCGCATGCCCCAGATACTACAGTCTCGCGAGCAACCCTGTTGCTATGATCGACGTTCTAGCAATAATCAACCCCCCGTTAAGAGATGCCTCCAGGGATACCTCAGATGAAAGGTGGCAGCGCCCCCATGAATGTACGCTTCGCCACCCAACTAGTAATTAGCATCTTCATCGCCAGCGTGTTCTTGCTAGCGATTTTTCCGATCATTCTTCCGCCCTTCGTGGGGCCGCTCGTGGGCACTATCCTGATTACCCTCACCCACATCGTGCTCGGAGCGTTCTACTGCTTCCCCGCACACCGTGACCTCCGGGTGGGAATTACCGCACTGATTGGCGCGGCGTCGTGGGCTACCTGGGCGCACTCAGCGTGGGAGGAATACTCCGCGCAGATGACGCTGCCCATCATCAACATCGCAGGCATGGTGGCGCCCATAGCCACGTTGCTGGTGCTGTTGTTCCTCTCCATCACGTATCTGCACCTCAACGAGCCTTCCCGCACCGGCAAGCGTTACTTCGTCATCGGCTTGGCCTTTATCGTCTTGGTCTTGGTCGAGGTCCTGTGGACCTTCTTGTTCCAGGAGCGCCTCGATTCGCTCAGCGTCTCGCCGGAGACTGCGCGCGCTGCCATGATCGTCGTCTCACGCATCGCCCCCTTTGTCATGGCCGCTCTGGCACTGGTCACGGCAATGAGCACAGACAGCACGAAGCCCCGGAACCTCATGGTGGGTGCCGGGGGCTTTGCCCTGCTGAGCTTTTTCATCCCATTCGTCACGGTCTTCTCAGCAGTGTTGTCCTTCACTGCGTGGGCCAGCCTCAAGCCGGCCCAAGAGTCCAAGGCCAGGAATTAATCTTCAATTACCTGCGGGGACTCGGTGCGGGTGCGCTTGAGTTCGAAGAAGTAAGGGTACTGCGCCAGGCGGACAGCGGCGTCGAAGATCTCGCCGGCTTCCTCGCCGTCTGGGATGCGGGTGATAACTGGGCCGAAGAAAGCGGTATCGCCAAGCTTGACCACCGGGGTTCCCACTTCGTCGCCGACCTCAGAAATACCGGCGTTGTGGAAAGCACGCAGCTGCTCGTCCACCTCCTCGGTGTTCGCAACGGAAGCGAACTCGGCGGGCAAGCCAGCGTCGGAAAGCGCCTGCGCAATGATCTCGTCGTAGGCGCCGTAACCCTTCTTGCCACCCTGGCCCTTGCCGTGGATGAGGGTGCCCATCGCGGTGTAGTAAGCGTCGACCTTCTCTGGGGCCTCAATCGCCACCTTTGCGGCAACGCGGGCAGGGCCCCAGTTAGCCTTCATCATTTCCATGTAGCCGGGATCAAGATCGCGGCCGTCGTTCAGCACGGACAGCGACATGGGCTCGAAGGTGACCTCGATGTCGCGGACCTTTTCTACTTCCTTAATCCAGCGGGAGGTCGCCCACGCAAACGGGCACGTGCAATCGAACCAAAACTTCACGGTTTCAGCCATGCTGACTCCTTCAAACAAAAATTCATTGGTAATTGACGATTTCCCACCCTAGGCGCACGACTAAGGTTGATGCAGAAACTTATTCACCAAGCAGAGGAGCACACCCAATGACCTCGATCAACCTCACCCGCGAGGAGGCAAACGCCCGCTCGCAGATGATTGACGTGAAGCACTACGACGTTCACCTAGACCTCACGGATTCGGAGACGCACTTTATCTCCACCACCGTGGTGTCTTTCCACGCCAAGCAAGCGGGATCCACCTTCATCGACTTGCGCGGTGAGGAACTCCTCGAGCTCCGCCTCAACGGTGCTCCCCTGCCCACCAACGCCTATGAGGCCAAGTTCGGCGTTCCCCTTTCGGGCCTACAGGTGGCTGACTACGAGCTCAAGGTCGTAGCCAAGATTCCTTACTCCCACACCGGCGAGGGCCTGCACCGCTTCGTGGATCCAGCAGATGAGAAGGTCTACCTCTACACCCAGTTCGAGACCGCCGACGCCAAGCGCGTGTTCGCCTGCTTCGACCAGCCCAACATGAAGGCCACCTACTCGCTGGCTTTCGATGCCCCAGCTGACTGGACCGTCATCACGAACGGCCCCACCCAGACCACGGCGGGCGCAAACGGCGCCCAGACTTGGTCCACTGAGATCGATTACCCGCTGTCCACCTACCTGGTCGCCCTGTGCGCTGGCCCCTACTACGAGGTCACCGACACCTGGACCGGCGAACTGAGCGAACACCCAGAGGGCAACCCAGCGCAGAAGCTCGAAGTGCCGCTGGGCGTCTACTGCCGCGCTTCCCTGGCGGAGCACCTCGATGCCGAACGCATCCTCACCGAGACCAAGCAGGGCTTCGACTTCTACCACCGCAACTTCGGCTTTGCGTACCCGTTTGGCAAGTACGACCAAATCTTCGTGCCAGAGTTCAACGCCGGCGCCATGGAGAACGCAGGCTGCGTGACCATCCGCGACGAATATGTCTTCAGCTCCAAGGCCACCCACTACAAGTACGAGCGCCGCGCGGACACCATCCTCCACGAGCTGGCTCACATGTGGTTCGGCGACTTGGTCACCATGGAGTGGTGGGATGATCTGTGGCTCAACGAATCTTTCGCCACCTGGTCCGCCGCCATCTCCCAGGCTGAGGAAACCCAGTACGACACCGCGTGGGTCACCTTCGCCAACGTGGAGAAGTCGTGGGCCTACCAGCAGGATCAGCTGCCCACCACGCACCCGATTTCCACCGATGCTTCTGACATTGAGACCGTGGAGCAGAACTTCGACGGCATCACCTACGCCAAGGGCGCGTCCGTGCTCAAGCAGCTGCAGGCATACGTGGGCCGCGAGAACTTCTTCGCCGGCGTGCGCCGCCATTTCAAAGCGCATGCGTACTCCAACGCTACTTTCGACGACCTCCTCTCCTCACTCGAAACCTCCAGCGGCCGCGACCTGTCCTTCTGGGCGCAGCAGTGGCTCAAGACCACGGGCATCAACACGTTTGCAGTTGAGCTAGACACTGACGACGCCGGGGTCATCACCACCGCACAGCTGGTCCAGCGTGGCGAGACGCTGCGCACCCACCGCGCGGGCGTGGGCATCTACAACTTGGTAGATGGCAAGGCCGTTCGCACCGATCGCATTGAGATGGATATCGACGGCGAGTACACCGATATTCCGCAGCTTGTAGGCCGCAAGGAACAAGACATCGACTTCCTGCTGCCAAACGACGATGATCTGACTTATGCGCTCATCGAGCTGGATTCCAAGTCGCTGGATTTCATGGTCGAAAACATCGACAAGTTCGCCGACCCAATGGCGCGTACTCTGTGCTGGTCCGCAGCATGGGAGATGACCCGCGGCGGCACCATGCGCGCCCGCGACTTCGTGGCGCTCGTAGCGCGCGGCGCAGCGGCAGAGACCGAGCTGGCGGTGCTCGAGCGCATCGTGCAGCAGGCGGCTTCGGCGCAATCCAACTACGCAGACCCAGCGTGGGCCAAGGAGTCGACGCTGCTTGCCGACGCCCTCCTCGAAGGCACCAAGGATTCCGATCCGGAGCGCTCCATCGTCTTCGCCCAGGCGCTGGCAAAGATTCGCCTGACCGATGGCACCCGCGCTTTTCTGCAGGACGTTCTGGAGTCTTCGGACGACGAGGGCCTGCGTTGGTACGCCATCGCGGCGCTGGCTGCTGACGGCGCGCTTGGCGACGTCTCCTCTGCTGTAGACGCCCAGCTGGCTCGCGATAACTCCGCCACGGGCTACCAGGCTGCGGTGCGTGCGCGCGCGGCTGTCAACACTGCTGATAACAAGCGCGCGGTGTGGGACGAGATCGTGGCGGGTGAGCTCACCAACCGCGAGCTGACCTCGAAGCTTGAGGGACTCACCTACCCCGGCTCCGATGAGCTGCTGCCGACGTCAGAGTTCTTCGACGTGGCGGAGAAGGTCTGGTCTTCCCAGTCCTCCGAGATTGGCCTGACCTCCGTGACCGGCCTGTTCCCGTCGTGGGCAATCTCGCAGGAGACCCTGGATGAGGCCGACGAGTTCCTCAAGCGCGATCTGGCGGGCGGCCTGCGCCGCTCCGTGACCGAGCAGCGCGACCGCATGGCGCGTGCGCTGCGTAACCGCGCAGTAGACGCTGACTAGCGCCAGCTGGCACTAGTCAGGACAAGCTGGCGCTAGTCGAGGTGCGGGGATTCTTTTGGTGGGAAGGATCCTCGCCCAAGACGACCTCGACGTTGGCGACGTCGGGGCGCAGCGTTTCTTCTTGGAAGGCGATGACGGTGTCATCAGCTGCCTTGATGATGCGGCTAAAGCGCAGCATCGGGTGAGAGCGGCCCACGCCCAAAAGTTTTTGCTCCTCCGCGCGGGCAGTGGCGGCAATGATGTTTTCGCGCTTGTACACAGACTTGAGTCCATAGGTCTCGAGCAGTGGCAGGAGTGGCTGGTTGAGTTCATGCTCATCCAGATCCGGTACGAGCTCGACTGGGATAGTGACCTTGGTGACGCTGATTGGGGTCTCGTCGACGTAGTGGACACCCTTGAGCTCCCACACTAACGCGGTATCTTCCACACCTAGGGTTCCAGCCACGTGAGAAAGAACCTCGAGCTTATCGAGGGAGATAACTTCCACGCGCGTCTTAAATCCGCGCTCAGTGAGCTGCTGTAGGATGCCGTGCTCGCTGGTGAGGCTCAGAGTCGGTGGAATAGCGCGTACGAAGGTACCACCGGTGCGGCCGCGCTTGCGATCAATCAATCCCTCAATCTGCAAGATGTCGAGCGCATGACGGACCGTCATGCGGGCGACGCCGAACTCTTGAACAAGTTCGCGCTCGGTGGGGAATCGCTCGCCGGGTTTGAGAACTTTGGACTCGATCCTGCTGCGCAGGGAATCCGCGATGGTCAAATAAGCCGGCCTGCGGCGGGTGGTTTCAGTCACAGTTCCCAGATCTTACCGACCTCTCGGAAAATCGCATGTCGAGGAGCTGTGACTTCCATAACTAGTATGGTTACTTCATTTATTTTCTTAACGCCAGCTCAATACGTGGGCGAACACGAATCTCAGTAAGCTGCGTTGAAGGTCCCGCATCCACTGCAGCGCGAATTGCCTTTGCTACTTCAATAGGTGCAATGACATGGGCAGGGTCGTAATCCTGTAGTCCCTTTAGCATTGGGGTGTCAGTCGGTCCCGGCGAGACAGTGCTGACGCGGATGGCAGGCTCGGCAATACGTAGGCCGTCGGCAAGCGCGTACAAAGCGTGCTTGGTGGCCGAATAAATCACGTTGTCACCGTAGCTATGAATGCCAGCTCCGGAGTTGATAAACACCACGATGCCCTCCGCCTGGCGCAGCTGCGGCAGCAAGCGGCGGGTGACCTCAGAAGGCGCGTGGACGTTGAGGTCCATCTGCTCGCGCCAGTTTTTCGGCCGCGCCGATTCCACGGAGTACTTGTCCGCCCGTGCCGCCGCATGCACTAGGACGTCCACGCGGTCGAGCTCCGGCAGGCCGATGTTTTCCTCTTCGCCCTTGTCCAAAGCTTCCACAAGGTCGATGGCAACTGGGGTCACGTTGTCCATGCCTGCGAGCTCGTCTGCGCGGCGACCCAACGCATACACGTGGTGGTCGCGCGCGAGGTCAAGGATGATTTCGCGGCCCATGCCGCCGGTGGCACCTGTTACAACCGCAATCTTCGAGGTGGTCATGGTTTACTCCTTCTCGTCTTATTTGCTGTTAACGGTAGCGCTTAGGCACGTCGGGTGCGCCGATGGTGAGCATCAGGCGGTTGGCCCAGTTGAAGAAAGAGGCGGAGTTGATGAGGTCGATGATGGCCAAATCATCGAATCCGACGCCACGCAGCTTGGCCACGCAACCGGAGTTGAAGGCGAACGGAGTACGCGTCAGCTCGCGGGAGGCGTCACGAATAACGCCCCACTGCTCAGAACCCAGATCTGCGTCGAGTCCCTCAAAGAGCAGACGATCCACGGCATCGGCATCGCCGCCCTCGTCTTTCGAGCGCTGCTGGTGCACCGAAGCGCAGAACTCGCAGCCATTAAAGCGGGAGACCACAGTTGCGGCCAGCTCACGCTCGGCGCGGCCCATACCTCCGTCAGTGTTGTAGAAGATATCTAGGTCCGTGAGTGTGCGTGCCTTCAGCGCCGCAGGGTCGCGGGCCAGCAGGCGGAAATACTCGGAGTCGATGCGCTCCGGGCGGATCAGCGCGTCGGTGTGTTCTGGGGTGAATTCATCCTTGGGCAGCGGTGCCAGCCATGGCTTCCAGCCCAGGGAGTGGTTCACAAAACCTTCTGGGGCATGGACGTCCGGGGTCAGGGTGCGTTCGTGGTTCTGCCAGCCTGGCTTGGCGACGCCCTCCTTGCTCTCAGTTTCCGGAGCACAAGCCGTAGAGCCGCCCAAGACCACGAGGCCGTGGATGACGCGCAGTTGGAAGGACAGGAAGGAAATGAGCTGCGCGAGGGTGACGATGTCATCGTCCGACCAGCCCGCCGCCTGCAGGTGGCCGATGGCCTCGGGCGCTGCGTCCTTGGGATGGAACACCAGCAGGTGCGCGAAGTCGAAGGCTGCAACGAGGCGTTCTCCTAGCCCGGCAACGGACTCGAAGGTGATGAATCCGGCGGCATCGCCAGAAATGCCCTCGGCATCTGCGTATGGGCCGACGGAAATACCGTGCGCAATGGCCTCTTGTACCGCGGCATTGAGCTCTGCCGGGGCGTCGTCAGCCAGCAAGTCGGCGTAGAAGTCTCGGGCGTTCGTGGACTGGTAGATGCCAGCCACGAAGGCGGCCACGGCATAGCGCTCAGTAAACGGGAAGGTTCCTTCCTCAGCCGGCTCGAGGAGTGCCTCGAAGGAGAGCTGCGCGTTAGCCAAAGCGTCAGGGCGGCGGGAGCGCAGCTTAGCAATCTCCGGGCTGACCTCGGCTAGTTGGTTGATGATGTCTGCCATGAAAACTCCTTAACTTTCGGGCCCTTACAGGCCCAGATTGAGGTCACCGGCGCGGTAACGCTGTCCTGGGATCGCGTCGATGAGGGTGCGGGTGAACTCGGATTGTGGGTTCGCAAAGACGTCCGCGGTGCGGCCCAACTCTACCTGCTGGCCGTGGGAGAGGACGGAGACCGTGTCCGAGATCTGGTTGACCACGGCGAGGTCGTGGGAGATGAAGACGTAGGTCAACTGCAGCTCGTCCTGAAGGTCTGCCAGCAGGCGCAGGATCTGTGCCTGCACGGTCACGTCGAGCGCAGAGACTGCCTCGTCGAGAACCACCAACTCCGGCTCCACGATCATCGCGCGGGCAATGGCCACGCGCTGGCGCTGTCCACCGGAAAGCTCCCGCGGACGGCGGTCGTAGTGCTGCGGGTTCAAGGCAACCAGCTCCAGGAATTCCTGGGCGCGGATCTTCGCTTTGGCTTTGGACGCGCCCGCGAGGTTGCGCAGTGGCTCAGCGATGGCGTCGCCGATGGACTGGCGCGGGTCGAGGGAGGAATACGGGTTCTGGTACACCAGCTGCACGTTCTTACGGGCCTCGCGCAGAGCCTTGCCCTTCAGCTTCGTCAGCTCGGTGGGGCCGCCATTCGCACCGGCCAGCTCGATGGAGCCAGAGGTCGGCGCGTTGAACAAGGCGATGGAACGGCCAGTGGTGGTCTTGCCGGAACCGGACTCGCCCACCAGCGCATGGGTGGTTCCCCTGGCGACATCGAAGCTCACGCCATCGAGCGCGAGGAAGTCGCCGTAGCGCTGGGTGAGGTCACGCACGCGCAGCACGGTCTCGGTGCTGGGCGCGGGACGACGCTTAGCGTTGGCGACGTCGGCTACGGACAGGGACGGGGCGTCGGCAAGCAGGCGGCGTGAATAAGCGTGCTGCGGATCAGTGAGAACCTTGACCGCCTGGCCCGACTCGCGCGCCTGACCCTTTTCCATCACCACGATGCGGTCGGCGCGATCGCCTGCCACCGCCAGGTCGTGGGTAATGAACAGGATGCCCACGCCGGTTTCCCGACGCATCTCATCGAGCAGGTCCAGGATGACCTTCTGCACCGTGACGTCAAGCGCGGAGGTTGGCTCGTCGGCGATGATGAGCTCGGGCTCGAGCGCCACTGCAGCCGCGATGAGCACGCGCTGCTTCATGCCACCGGAAAGCTCGTGCGGGTACTGGCCGTAGCGGCGCTCAGGGTCATCGATACCCACGCGGTCGAGCAGCTCGATGGCACGCTGCTTGCGCTCAGCCGCAGTGCCAACGCCATGGATAGCCAGGCCCTCCTCCACCGAAGCACCGATTGTCTTCAACGGGTTGAGCGAGTTGTTCGGGTCCTGCGGGATGAGGCCAATGGAACGGCCCCGCAGCTCGCGCCAGCGCTTGTTGTCGAGGTCTGTTATGTCGCGGCCCTGGAACTCGATAGTTCCGGCGTCGACCTGCGCGTTGGAGGCAAGCAGGCCGATTGCGGCCATCGCCGACGTCGACTTGCCGGAACCGGACTCGCCCACGATGGCGGTGATTTCGCCCGGGTAGCCCTCGAGGCTGACGCCCTGGACGGCCGACACCTCGCCAGCCGCGGTGGTGTAGGAAACATTGAGGTCGCGAACCTTGAGCAAAGGAGTGTGGTTATCAGTCATGAGTTTTTATGCCTCCGCTCGGAAGTTCTGGGAAAGACGGTTGGCAGAGACCACCACGGCCACGATTGCCAAGCCCGGCAAGATGATGAGCCACCATGCGGTAGCCATGAAGTCGCGGCCCTCCGCGATGATGAGACCCCACTCCGGAGTCGGCGCTGGGGCGCCGTAGCCCAGGAAGCCCAAGATGGACAGCTGCAAGATGGCGGAACCGAACTGCAGGGTGGCCAGGGCGATGACCGGGGTCAGGGAGTTGGGCAGGATGTGACGGGCCATGACCTGCGCCGGGGTGGCGCCAGCACCGTAGGCGGCCTCGATGTAGTCGGAGCCAGCCACGGTGATGACCTGGGAGCGGGCCAGGCGGGCGAAGGTGGCAATCGACGTCGCACCGACAGCCACGGCGGCCTGCAGGGAGCCAAAGCCCAGCACGATGATGATGGACAGGGACAGCAAGATGCCGGGGATAGACAGCAGCACGTCAACCACGCGCATAATGACCGAATCGACCCCGCCGCGCAGCGAGCCGGCCAGCAGGCCGAGCAAGGTGCCGACCACGAGGCCCACGGCCACAGCAATCAGCGCGCCCAGCAGGGATTGGCGGGCGCCGTAGACCACGCGAGCGTAGAGGTCGCGGCCCACAGCGTCCGTGCCGAACCAGTGCTCGGAGCTCGGGTGCAGCAGCGCGACGTCGGTGCCGGCGTACGGGTCAGAGTTAGTAAACAGGCCCGGGAAAAGGGCGGCGAGGAAAGCCACCACCAGGATGACGGAAGCCACGATGGAGGCCGGGCTGGTCCACGGGTTGCGCTGGGCGCGGCCGACGGGGCGGCGGTTACGGCGCAGTGTGGTGCTGCCGTCGACCGGATGTGCGGTGTTCACGGCGTTAGATGTTGGCGCGCTCATGCACGGGCTCCTTTCGCAGAATCCTGGGCAGGACGGCGCAGACGCACGTCCAGGACTGGGTACAGCAGATCCACCACGAGGTTGACGATGACGTAGGCAGTCGCGGCGATGAGGACGATGGCCAGCAGAACCGGCGTATCGCGGTTGGAGACCGCCTGCGCCGTCATGTAGCCCAGGCCGTTGCGGCCAAAGACGGTCTCCGTGACCACGGCACCGCCAACGAGCTCACCGAAGAGCAGGCCCGCCATAGTCAGTGCCGGAAGGAGGGAGTTGCGCAAGATGTTGCGCCAGAAGATCCACGACTCCGAGGCGCCGCGAGCGCGCACCGCCTGCACGAAAGGCATCGCTTGCGTCTCGTCGATGGAGCGAATGAGGACCTGAATGAGCGGTGCCGCCATCGGTACCGACAGGGTCAGCGTGGGCAGAATCAGGCCCTCAATGCTGGAAGGCTCAATGATGCGCACCCAGCCCAGCTGGAAGGAGAAGAGCTGGATGAGCAGGATACCAATCCAGAAGCCCGGCAGGGAAACCATGAAGGAAGGCAGCCCACGGAAGAAGGTGGCAATCGCGCCGAGTCCCGGCAGGGTTGCCAGGAAGGCCACGAGGAGCGCCACTATGATGGCCAGGCCAATCGAGCAGACAGCCAGAATCAACGTGTGTGGGAGGGCGTCGGCAATGAGCGTCGACACCGCCGCACCCGTCTGCGTGGAGTTTCCGAAGTGGCCGGTGAAGAATCCGATGAGGCCGGTAAAGAACTGCACGAGCAGCGGCTTATCGACGCCCATCTCCTCACGGATGGCGGCAATCTCCGCCTCGGACAGGCCCAGGGCGGGGTCGCCGTAGCGGGACATGACCGCGTCGGAAGGCAATGCGGACAGCAGGAAGAAGGCCACGGTGTAGGTCACCAGCAGCACCAGGATGGCCTGCCCAATGCGGGCGGCAAATTGCTTGGTAGTCATTTATTTATCCTCCTGCTCAAGGCTGACCTCGTAGAACCACGGGCGGGCCACGGACTCGGGGCTAAAGCCGTGCACTTCCGGTGCCACTGCGTAGACCTGCGGCTCCTCGAAGAACGGGATGACGTAAGCCTGTTCGGTCAAGTAGTCCTGCACCTCTTCGACGGCCTTCTTACGGTCTTCAGACTTGGGGCTGGAGGTCACCTTGCCCAGCAGCTCTTCCAGCTTCGCGTCGAGAGGATTGCCCTCTTCGTCCTGGTTGAGCAGGGCGTCGCGGTTGTTCACCGAGTACATGGAGACAATAACGTCATAGTCCGCGCGGCCCACCATGATGTGATAGAGCTGCACCTTGTCGATGGACTTCGCATCTGCGTTCTGAGTTGCCTGGTCGCCCGGGTTGATCTCGATGGCGATGCCCAGCTTGCCCAGCTGATCTTGGACCATGGTCATGACTTCCTTGGAACGCGGCTGTGGCAGCGCGGTATTCGAACGCAGGACTAGGCGCTTGCCGTCCTTGACGCGGATTCCATCCGGGCCTGGTTTCCAGCCGGCCTCATCCAACAGGCGCTTCGATTCCTCAGGGTCGAAGGTGTACGCCGCCGACTGGTCCTTAAAGCCCAGCCCGGTTTGGGCCACGGAGGACTTAGCCAGCGGGTAGGACTCAGAGAAGAGCACGCGGAGGATTTCCTCGCGGTCGATGCCGTGAATGATGGCTTCACGTACTCGCTTGTCCTGCAGGAACGGGTGGTTGAAGCGGAAGCCCAACTGGTTGTTAATGGAGTTGGTGCCGTGAGAGATGATCTGCACGCCTTTGTCCTCGAGGAGGCCTTCCTGCGGCGCGGAGATCTGGCGAGCAATATCGGCCTGACCAGAGACGATCGCGCCGGTGCGCACGGACTCCTCTGCAGCCAAGATGTAGTGCACACCGTCGATGTCGGCGCGGCCCTGGTGCTCCACTGCCGGTGGACCCCAGTCGTAATCCTCGCGGGTCTTGAGAACGAGGTCGGTACCGATCTTCTCGGAATCGACCACGAACGGGCCGGAGCCAATAACCTTCTTCGCGTTGCCCGGTCCGAAGCCCTCGTCCTCGAGCTCTAGAGAGCTATCCGCCAAAAGGCCCGCGTTATAAGAGGAGGTGGCCTGCAGGAATCCCGGGGAAGGCTCCGAGAAGTAGAACTTCACGGTGTCCTCGTCCACGACCTCACCGTGGTCATAGTTGGCAATCTGCTCCGAGGAGGTCAGTGTGCGCGACTTATCGCCGAGACCATAAAGATCGAAGTTGCGCACCACATTCTCCGCGGTCAGCGGGGTGCCGTCGGAATAAGTCACGTCCGTGCGGATGTTGAACGTGTACTCGGTGGCGTCCTTGTTCACCTCGGGCATCTCGGTGGCGATCCACGGCGAGAGCTCCAAAGTCTCAGGGTCTTGGTAAAGCAGGCGGTCGGTCAGCTGGTTAACCACGCCGCCATTCGGGTAAAAGCCGGCCGCTGGTGGATACAGCGTGCGGAAGAATTGCGGCTCAAGGTAGGTCAGGACGTTGCTGTCCTCCCCTGCCTGTTCGCCGCTGGGCGCTGCGCATCCTGCGAGCAGGGCCGCTGCACCCAATACGCTGGCGATAGTGCGGAATTTTTTCACGAGGTAGCTTTCGTTTATGAGAGTGTAAATAGGCTTGTAAACTAACACAACGTAGACTTGTTGGTATAAATTCCATAGACAAAACGGTCTAATAATTTTTCTCAAACGGCGAGCCTGCAGACCCGCCATTAAGGATGAATAGAATTGGCTTCGCATGAATCCACGCCATCCATCGCCATCGTGGGCATGGGCCCACGCGGCATATCAGTCGTAGAGCGCCTCGCCGCTCACCTGCACACGCTTACGGAGATCCCACGCCTCACGCTGCACCTCATCGACGACGCGCAGCTCGGCGCCGGCCGCATCTGGGATACCGAACAAACCCAGACGTTGTGCATGAACACCCTCGCAGGCGCGGTCACCCTCTTCACCGAGCCCGAGTCCACCATGACGGCCCCCGTGTTGGAAGGCCCCATACAGTACGAGTGGATCCAGCTCCTGCGTGGTGAACGAGATGGCATCTCCCCTACTAAGCAGGCACTTTTCGACGCCCACCCCGTCACCATCGACGAGTCCTTCCGCGCCGAAATCGAGGCCACCCGCCCCGAGTCCAACCCATCGCGTGCGCTTTACGGCGCCTACCTGCGCTGGGCTTTCGAGGTGGCTTTGGCACAGCTGCCTAAGACCGTGACCGTGGTCAACCACTCCTCGCGCGCAGTAGCTGTAAACGAGGCTGAGGGCCACGACGTCATCGATCTTGCCGACGGCTCCCACGTTGCAAGCGACGCCACTGCCTTGGCCTACGGCTGGCAGGTTCCCGGTCTAACTGACTCTGAGCAGCACCTGGCCGAGGTCTCCTCCCCGCTGCATTGGGTACGCCCCAACAACCCAGTTGAACAGCCCATTTCCGAGGTGCCGGCGGGCCAGGATGTGCTGGTGCGCGGCCTAGGCATGGGCTTCTTCGACATCATGGCGCTCCTGACCATCGACCGCGGCGGCGTCTTCCACACCGATAACTCCACCCGCTCGGGCCTGCGCTACGAGCCATCCGGCAACGAGCCACACTTCGTGGTCTCCTCCGGCCGCGGCTACCCCTACATCCCAAAATCCGAGTACCACGCACTGCCGCCGCGCGCGGAGCTGGTGCGCTTCCGCAAGCAGCTGGCACTGGTCCAAGGCCGCGAGGTGGACTTCGGCCGCGACTTGTTGCCACACATCGTGCGCGATGCCTACGCCGAGTACTACGAGACCCAGGCACGCGTTAGCCCAGATGCGCTGCAGGTTCCGCTCACGGAGATTGTCTCCCGTATCGACGCAGCGAAGCTTTCCGCACAGGACGTCGTGGGACTTTCCCGCGAGCTCAACGCAGCACTCGAGGGCGTTTCTTCCGAGCCACTCGACTTGGCACACTGGGTCGATCCCCTCGCTGACTTCGCCGACACCACCGTCGAAGAGCTCACCGATTACATCGCTGAGGGACTTGCCCGCGACATCGTGGAAGCAGTCGCTGCTGCCGACTCCCCTTTGAAGGCCGCGCTGTGGGCCATTTCCGCGGCCCGCAAGCCTTCCTCGATTGCCGGCTCTGAGGGCCGCATGACCTGGGAATCGCGCACCACCAACTACAAGGAATTCATGGCCTTTGGCCAGATGGTCGGCTCCGGCCCGCCGCTGTTCCGCACCCGCCAGCTGCTCGCCCTCGTCGACGCCGGCTTGGCCACCTTCCTCGGCGGCCGCCCCGTCTTGAGCTGGACCGATGCCGAGTTCACGCTGACTTCCGGCGAGCGCACGGCCACCAGCCCTTGCCTCATCGATGCGTGGATGCACTCCCCCGACGTGCGCCGCCCGTCAGACCTCCTCGCGGTTTCCCTGCAGGAGCGCGTGCGTCCATTCGTGGACCACGGCAACGCCACGGGTTCCCCGGAGACCACCTGGGAGCGCAAGGTTGTTCGCCCCGACGGCAGCACCGATCCGCGCCTGCACGTCATCGGCATCCCCACCTACTCGCAGTGGCCTGACACCACGATTTCCCCGATGCCGGGAACCGACCCGCTCATGTTGCAGGAGACCGACCGCACCGCTGGCTCGCTCCTCGCCGCCGCGCTCCGCGCCGAGCACTAAGCCTAGCCCCAGCGCGTCCGACGCTCGGCCGCTCCTCCCTCCACAAACACCCAGCCCTGGAAATGCAGCTTCCTGGTAAAAAGCGCGGCGTCGGAAAGCGTGGGCGAAAGCGAACAGGAGGTCTTGGTTTCCAGGGCTGGGTATCTGCCGGGAAAGGCGCGCGTGGAAGGCGCAACTCTGTGTCTTAAAGCAACCGCAAACAGCCAAGAGCCCATAGCCTAGAATGGTTCGGGTGAGTAACCTACGCATTTTTGACACCGCCACCCGCACCCAGCGCGATTTCGTGCCCGTAAAAGAAGGGCATGCCTCGATTTACTTGTGTGGTGCCACCCCGCAGGCCCAGCCGCACATCGGCCACCTGCGCTCCGGCGTAGCTTTCGACATCCTGCGCCGCTGGCTCATGGCGCAGGGCCTAGACGTGGCTTTCGTCCGCAACGTCACCGACATCGATGACAAGATTCTCAACAAGGCCGCAGACAACGGTCGCCCCTGGTGGGAGTGGGTTTCCACCTACGAGCGCGAGTTCACCAAGGCCTACAACACCCTGGGCGTCCTGCCGCCATCGGTAGAGCCACGCGCCACGGGATTCGTTACCCAGATGGTGGACTACATGCAGCGGCTTATCGACGCCGGCTTCGCCTACGCGGTACCTGACGATACCGCGGGGGTAGACGGCGCTGGTTCGGTCTATTTTGATGTGACCGCCTGGAACGCTGCAGAGGGCTCTGACTACGGCTCCCTGTCCGGCAACCGCGTCGAGGATATGGACCAAGGCGAGGGACAAGAGGCGCTTGCGCGCGGAAAGCGCGGTCCGCAGGACTTCGCCCTGTGGAAGGGCGCCAAGCCCGGCGAGCCTTCTTGGCCCACCCCGTGGGGCAAAGGCCGCCCAGGCTGGCACTTGGAGTGCTCCGCCATGTCCACCTACTACCTAGGCAGCGAATTCGACATCCACTGCGGTGGCCTTGACCTGCAGTTCCCGCACCACGAGAACGAGGTAGCGCAGTCGCACGCGGCGGGCGATAAGTTTGCCAACTACTGGATGCACAACCACTGGGTAACCATGGCCGGCGAGAAGATGTCCAAGTCCCTTGGCAACGTGCTGGCCATCGACAACATGCTGGAGATCGTCCGCCCGGTCGAGCTGCGCTACTACCTCGGCTCCGCGCACTACCGCTCCGTGCTGGAATACTCCGAGGCGGCATTGACCGAGGCCGCTGCCGGGTACCGCCGCATCGAGGACTTCGTGAACAAGTTCGACGACCTCGTTGTAGGAGACTGGACCCAGGGCTTCGAGGACGCGATGAACGACGACATCGCCGTTCCGAAGGCACTGGCCGAAATCCACACCACGGTCCGTGCCGGAAACAAGGCGCTGGCAGAGGGGTCTGCAGACGAGGCCCGCAAGGCGGCTGAGTCCGTGCGCGCCATGGCCGCGGTGCTGGGCTTTGATCCGTTGGATGAACAGTGGAAAGATGGGACGTCGACAAGCAATGCGGATGCAGCGCTGGACGTCCTCGTCCAAGCGGAACTGGAACGCCGTACCCAAGCCCGCGCGGAGAAGGATTGGGCAACTGCGGACGCCGTCCGCGACCGCCTCGCCGCCGCTGGCATCACCATCACTGACACTGCTGACGGCCCCACCTGGTCGCTAGCCTAAGGAGAATTCATGGCACGTACACACGGCCGCGGCGGCGCGGGCATCCGCAAGACCAACAAGAAAGGCGCTACTAAAGGCAGTGGCGGCCAGGTAAAGAAGGGCCTTGAGGGCAAGGGACCAACGCCTAAGGCAGAGGACCGCGTCTACCACGCGAAGCACAAGGCCAAGCTGGAGCGCGAGCGCCGCAACTCGGGCCGCCACCAGAAGGAGACGGCGGAGATGGTCGTCGGCCGTAACCCGGTCGTGGAGTGTCTGCACGCAAAGGTGCCTGCTACCTCGCTGTACATCGTGCAGGGCACCCGCAACGACGCGCGCCTGTCGGAGGCCGTGGCCATTGCGAATTCCCGCAACATTCCTATCCTTGAGATTCAGCGTCACGAGATGGATCGCATGACCGGCAATGGTATGCACCAGGGCATCGGCCTGCAGATTCCGCCGTACAAGTACGCGGACTTCCACGAGCTCATGGACCGCGCGAAGGACGCTGGCGAGCCGGGCATGTTCGTCATCCTCGACAACATCACCGACCCGCGCAACTTGGGCGCCGTCATCCGTTCGGTGGCTGCGTTCGGCGGCCACGGCGTCATCATTCCGGAGCGTCGTTCGGCTTCGGTGACTGCGGTGGCATGGCGTACCTCCGCGGGTACCGCGGCTCGCCTGCCAGTGGCGCGCGTGACCAACGTAACCCGTACGGTGCAGGAGTTCCAGCAGGCGGGTTACCAGGTCGTGGGTCTTGATGCTGGCGGCGAGCACACCCTCGATACCTACACCGGCGGCAAGGACCCTGTGGTCATCGTCATCGGCTCGGAGGGCAAGGGCATCTCCCGTTTGGTGCGCGAGAACTGCGACGTCATCATGTCCATTCCGATGACCGCCTGGGTTGAGTCCTTGAATGCCTCGGTTGCTGCGGGTGCCGTGCTCTCTGAGTTCGCTCGTCAGCGTCGCGCGGCGAAGTAATCACGGCCCCTTAGCAAACACCCAGCCACGCAAAAGCAGACCTTGAGGTCGCGTTCGCACGCGCTTGACGAGGGACTGCGGACTTTTTATGAGACCTCGTGTAGCGCGAGTCGTGTGCTGGTTTGTAGGCCAGTGCACGGAGAGAACCTTGAGTTATGTCTATGACCG
Organism: Corynebacterium sp. LK14; assembly: GCF_008042215.1. Taxonomy (NCBI): domain Bacteria; kingdom Bacillati; phylum Actinomycetota; class Actinomycetes; order Mycobacteriales; family Corynebacteriaceae; genus Corynebacterium; species Corynebacterium sp. LK14. The sequence continues at coordinate 2,214 of NZ_NOVQ01000009.1, read as the reverse complement.
GAAAGCAGCTTTCTCCGGCTCGACTAAGAGCTCTTCGCCCTACGGTGAAGAAACTTTATGACGAGGGTATGACTTGGACAGAGATCCTTCGGGTTCTCGGTGATAATTCTCCGTCGCTAGAAACACTCAGTTCCATGATCCATGGTGTCGATGCAGCCGATACGCCGCCTATTACGCCTCGCTTAAAAGCTGAGGTAGGCCCTACGCAGTTCTTGGTTTTCTTTCGCGACGTTGGGCGGCCTTTGATATTGGGTTTTCTCCTTCGGTCTTACCGTAAAATGCCCTCGGTTTGTTCCGTTTGAGTAAATGGGAAAATTCTCGAACATGCCGAAGAAGTTTGATCAGGAGGCAAAAGACCGTGTGGTCCGCCTCGTGGAAGACCGCATTCTGGCGGAGAGTATTTCGACGCAGGCAGCCTGCAAGATCATGGCACACAGCGGGGCAATGGACGCAAGCCCGCTCGACGTGAGGGACGCGTTACCGAACGGTTGCCTGAGGACCTTGTGGCAGAGGCCGCCAAGCTGCGTCGAGATCATCTGCCAGACGTTAAACACGCATCGCGAAGGCATCTTTCTTAGCTCGCGTGGATACCGCCAATCCAAGGCCCGGGGCTTAAGCGCCCGCAGTCTTCGCGACGCTGCCCTCGTGGAGCATAGTCACGACGTTCATTTCCAAAAATTACGACGTCTACGGCGTACAGAAGATGCGGCACGTGCTGCGCCGCCGGGGCATTAACATTGGACGCGAGCACACAGCCCGGCTGATGCGCAGCGCTGGACTATCCCGCAAGGACAAAGGCGGGCCCAATTTATCACTCGGACCACGGCTCACAAGGTGTACACATCAGCAGCGTTTAGCACACGATGCCAGGAACTTGGCGTAATCCAGTCCATGGGTGCTATCGGTACCAGTGCAGATAATGCGTTAGCAGAGTCATTTAATTCCACGATGAAAAGAGAAGTCCTGCGCAATAGGAAAGTCTTCGACAATCCGCTGCAATGCCGGCGGGAGGTATTTCGGTGGTGCATCAGATACAACACACAGCGCCGACACTCATGATGCGGACAGGTATCGCCCGATGTCTTTGAAGCCCAATCTATTACACTGACCAAGGCAGCATTACTGCCACTCACCTTGTCTACTTTTCAGGGGTCACGCCCGGCGTCCTTTTCGAGGATAGGTAGAAGTTGGTTCGAAAGGTACCCATGATGGTCGCCCTATTTGTCCTCGGGGCCCATCACAAGAACTAACTCGTACACCACGCTAACGGATGCAACCGCCGGCTGACGACTTTACTCACTGGTTATTCCTGATGATTGTTTTTGACGCGATTGACCAGTACCGCTGCAACTATAGTGAGCAGTATGAGGATGAAAAATCCGAGGATCGACTTGTTTGTGATGGCGACATAACCTGAAATTGCCAGCCCAAATAGTGCAACGACAATCGCATTGGGAGATATTTTATGTCTGTTCATTAGTCCTCTTTACACTTGATCGTTAAGTACACTCGATGCCTCGGACTCTTCCGGCCCACGTGTAATGGGCTTTTAAGCGATTATTGCAGCGTTTGTGGTGACTGAGGACTACTGTTGCCCCAGTGATGATGGCTCCAACGACGGTGCAGGCAGCCCACCCGACACCGGGAATGGCGCAGATGGCGGCCCCTAGGGCAAACCCCGATCCGCTGATTATCATATCCTGCTCAAGAGGGGTGAACTCTACCCAGAATCCCCCGTTTTCTTTCCCTCCGCTCACATAGGGGGTGATGGCATGTGGATCCCTTAACGTTAGATCCATGTGCTCGAGGTCGAAGGTTACGGTGGAGTCATCATTTACAGTTCGGGGAACATCCGAGTTGATCAGTTCTTCAAAAGCTTGATCCAGAACCTCCGGGGTGACTGTTCCTTCCGCAACGGTCTGTTCTTGGAACTCTTGAGGGGGTTGTAGGATCGTCCTTTTCTGCAGCGGAGGCTAGTCCCTGACTAGCAAAAAGGATAGCTATGGAAGCTAGTGAAGTTAGTGCTTTTGACTGAGTTTTCATAGTGTTCCCGATCTCTAGAGAACCGAACTACTTCTGAAGTGCCCCAGGTTTTGTTCCGTTTGAGTAGATGGGAAAATCTGGAACATGCCAAGGAAATTTGACCAGGATGCGAAGGACCGCGTGGTCCGTCTCGTTGAGAGACCGCATCTTGGCGGAAAATATGTCGATGCA